>JACONH010000012.1:73479-196147 GCA_014323835.1 Alphaproteobacteria bacterium GM202ARS2 | reverse complement strand
CACGTCTGCCCCCGCACCAATCAATGTCTTCGCTACCGCAGGATTTTTATTCCACCGCGCCGCCCCATATAGAGGAGACGAGCCTTCTTTAGTCCGTGCATTCACATCTGCCCCCGCGGCAACCAATGCCTTCATCACCGCAGGATTTTCATTGTCCTGTGCCGCCCCATGTAGAGGCGACAAGCGCCAATTATCTTGTGCGTTTACATCTGCACCCGCACCAATCAATGCCTTCACCACCTCAGGATTTTCATTGTCCCGTGCCGCCCCATGTAGAGGCGACTTGCCATTCTTGTTCCGTGCGTTTACATCTGCCCCCTGTGCGATAGTCGCACGTATCTCCGCCACTGTTGCCCCCTTCATAAATTCCTTATCGCACAGCTTGCCACATGTCGCGCCCGCAACCGCCGGCAGAGACACCAGACCAGCAAACAAAACAATAAAAACCAACCGAACAACCATCGCGCACATGACCAAAAAACACACCCTTCACATAATCATATAAAATTATCAGCACAAACGCAACGCAAGACGATGAACACCCATTACAACGTTATAGTTCTGTGAGTTGAACCCTAAGGGTCTCTGATAACACCTCTTCCATTGGCTTTAAGTAGCTATCGTCAGCCTGCTTATCGGCATGTCTTAATGCTTTAACATATTGGGCATGTTTTTTACCACCAAGCTGCTCAGGCACCAAATAACCCCTTTTACCAGGGAATTTATATCCCGCACGCATATTCATCAACAAATAGCCAAATAACCGCGACGTTCTCCCATTCCCATTTATAAACGGATGAATCCAATTGAGCCGCCATATCGCATAAGCACCAATTTGAATAGGATTGTAAAGATACCACTTCTTGTTCAGCTCTTTGACAAAACCCTGCATATGCTTCACCACATCTTCCCAACGTGGCGGACGATGCTTGCCAAGAGGACGCAACTGCGCCTGTCTGTAACATCCAGTTTCCGCATCATCAAGCAAACCAGACATACATATAAAGTGTATCTTTTTTATATGCTCCTCTGTTACGGTGAATCCCCCATCCTGTCTTGCATGTTTCAAAGCAAATTCACCTATCCAGCCAACAGCTTCATGGACATTTAAATGACGACGAAGCAGTGCCTCAGGTGTTTTCTCATCAGGCATGATTGTCTAGGATTGCTTTTTATTCATCTGTTGCTTCTCGCAACTCTTAGCGATAAGAACAGCGGCGCGCATCGTTTCTACCGTAACCGACTTATCACCCGAATGACGTAACTCTGCAGCCGCAATCGCAAGGGTCTGCTCTTCCCATTCCTCTTCGGTCATTTTGTAATCCCTGCGGTATTCGATAAGCTCCTCAAGAGTCATATCCTTAACATCCTTTTTCATAACAAGATAACCTCCATAGGCACAACAAAGAAAAAAACACACACAGAATTAGTGGAACAAAGAAGAATTTTATCCACTTCACCACCATAAAGCCTATCACATCCTAATAGATAATAAATCAAAAAAATTAAACAAGACACCCAACCGCAAAAATAAAAATTGTTTCACGTGAAACAATTTGTGATACCGCCACAGGCTATTTTTTGTAGAATAGGTCGTAGAGCTTTTGATGAGCCCTTGTGCCTTTCATGGCATTATTTCTCTTGACAAAGTCGAGGGCTATGTCGCCGTCATTGGTTTCGGCGAGATGGTCTGCCCCCGCATCCAACAAGGCAATCACCACCGCAGGATTGCTACTCACCATCACCGCCTCATGCAGAGGCGATCTGCCATCCTCATTGCGTGCATTCACATCCGCACCCGCTTCAACCAATATTTTTATCAATTCAGGATTGTAACTCCACCTCGCCGCCCGATGCAACGGCGAGTTACCCTCCTTGCCCCGTGCGTTTACATCCACCCCCAAAGCAATCACAGCACGGACATCCGATGCTCTTGCATTCACCACAAAAACCCTATAGCACAACGTGCGACATACCCGGCTGGCACCCCCGGGCATGTAGGATAAATCCCGCAGCTTCTCGTAGATTGGCGTATTGCGAAAGGCTACGTTTCTCCTCATCAGGTCAATAGCCATCGCACCCCTTTCCGATAGAACGTGCACATCCGCACCCGCATCCAACAAGGCAAGCACCACCGCAGGATTTTTATTCCCATACGCCGCCCGATGCAAAGGCGTTTCCCCCATAGAAAAGCCATCCTCCTTCCGGACATTCACGTCTGCTCCCGCTTCAATTAATGCCTCTATCACCGCAAGATTTTCATTCACTTCCGCCGCATCATGCAGAGGCGAACCGCCATTCTTATCCCGCGCATGCACATCCGCACCCGCCGCAAGCAATAACTTTACCATCGCAAGATTTTCGTTCCCCCCCGCCCGATGCAGAGGCGATCTGCCATGCCAACCCCGTGCATGCACATCCGCACCCAAAGCAAGCAACGTCTTAACCACCTCAGGTTTCCCACCCCACCCTACCGCCACGTGCAAAGGCCTGTCATCCTTCCAAAGCGAAGCTTGATTCCTCGCATTCACATCCGCACCCGCTTCAACCAATGCCCTTACCACATCAGGACTATTCCTATCCGCCGCCAAATGCAAAGGCGAGCCGATATCTTCATTGCTTGCATGCACATCCGCACCCACCGCAACCAATGCCTTCACCACCGCAGGATTGCCATTCGCTTCCGCCGCACGATGCAAAGGCGACAAGCCATGCTTATCCCGCGCATGCACATCCGCACCCAACGCAACCAATGACTCTATCACCACAGAATCATCATTGTTCGCCGCCGCCCAATGTAAAGGCGACCTGCCATCATCATCCCGCACATCTATATCTACCCCCGCATCAACCAATACCCTCAAAACACCAGGATTGCTACTATAAGCCGCCGCCACATGCAAAGGAGACTCACCAAACCAACCCCGCACATTCATGTCCTCTCTATCCGCAAGAACCGCACGGACACCCGCATCTGTCGCACCCTCCATAAAGTCTCTATCGCACAAATCGCCACACGCATCAAAAAAACACGCAGACATGCCCACCACAACAACAACAAACAAAACAACAACAATGAACCGAACAACCATCGCGCACGCTACCGAAAAACGCCCCCTTCACATAAGAGTATAAAAATATCAGCACAAACACAACGCAAGACACCAATACACACCGACACCCAACCGCAAAAATAAAAATTGTTTCACGTGAAACAATTTGCCCCTACTGCGACAGGCTATTTTTTGTAGGACAAGTCATTTAGCTTCCAACGGGCTTCCGTGTTTTTCAGGGCATCGTTTTCCTCTATCAAGTCAAGAGCCGTTCGACCGCTTTTTGTTTCGGCACGATGATCCGCACCAGCCTCCAGCAATGCCTCCACAATAGCAGGATTGAGACTTTCCTTTGCCGCCCAGTGCAAAGGCGTCCACCCACCGCTATCCCTTACGTGTACGTCCGCACCCAACTCGAGCAATGCCTTCATCATCGCAAGGTCATTATTCCACTTCGCCGCCAAATGCAAAGGCGAGTAACCATTGCTCTTCGTCCGCTTGTTAATATTCTCCCCTAACTCAACGAATCTCCTTACCATTGGAATGTCATTATCAACAACCGCCCAATGGATGGACGATAAGTCAGAACCACCGCTGCCACCATTTACGCTCATATTTCCTCTGTATCGCAAGCATTTGCTTCACAGGAAAGCCACCCCTGATATCAGCACTACAACCTATGCTGATGTCCGCACCCGCTTCAATCAACATATTAATCACCGCATGTTTTTTATTAAACAGGACAGCATAATGCAAAGACGTCGCCCCATACTTATCCCGCTGATTGACATCAGCACCCGCATCAAGCTCGGCTTGTATATCCTCAGGAGTCGCCCGAGTCATGAATTCCTTATCCAACAACTGCATCGCTCTATCCTCTCCGCTTAAAACCAAACCCCACGAACAATATAAGCTACAAAAAAGAACAAAACAAGACACACATCACAAAAATAGGAATTGTTTCATGTGAAACAATTTGCTCATCCACTAAGCACCCACACTTCTACACAACTAGCATTGTGGGTAGGAGCATCTAGCAAAATCTCTAAGCATAAAAATTGTCGGGAGCATCGTCGGCACCCGCGTTATCTCACGAATCAAATAGACATCATCGCCAAATTGCTCCATCGCAAAAATCGCCGCATCATGAAAAGAACCACACGCCTTAACCACTTTGCAATCCTTAACGACAACGACCCTGCCCTCATATTTCCTCAGCAGCTCCGCACTATGCTCGTCAGCATAGGCAATCTCAGCATCAAGCCTTTGCTCAGCACTCATGTCACTTACGGCACTCGTCATAACACACTCCTACTTTAGGATACCAATTGACTCTATGACAATTTAAGACTCTGCCCCCCACAAAACAAGACACAAAAATGGGAATTGTTTCTCGTGAAACAATTTTTTATTTCTTTTTCAGTCCCGAGCCTTTCAGCAGACGCGCCAGCGACGATTGCCTACGTGCAGCCGTGTTCTTATGCAACAAGCCCTTACGAACCGCACGCTGCAACTCATTCTGCGCAACACGCACCTGCTCCACCGCACTCTTGTCACCGCCACCCACCGCAACATGCGCCTTCTTTATCAACGTGCGAACACGAGAACGCCTACGGCGATTCACCTCAGCCTGACGCCGACTCACCAAAATACGCTTTGCCGCCGAACGAATATTCGCCATAATCAACCTCACACAAAATAATCCCTCACACCCCCTTAACCCCCCTATCCCTACTAGCCCCCACCACAAAAGTCAACAGAGCCATGCCCGAACTCCCCGAAGTCGAAACCATCAAACGAGGCTTACAAAACACCGTCCTCAACCAAACATGCAACCACGTCCACATCTATACCCACAAACTACGCACACCCCTACCAAAAGACCTCGCCCAAGTCCTCACCAACAACACCATAACCAAACTATCCCGCAGAGGAAAATACCTCCTCATACACCTCAAAAACCAACACACCCTCATCATGCACTTCGGTATGTCCGGCTCCCTCACTATCACACCCACACCCCCCAACACACCCAAGCCCCCACAGCCCCGCCAGCCTCACGACCATCTCATCATCGAAACCGACCACCACACCATTACCTTTAACGACCCCAGACGCTTCGGCAGTATTCAACTCGTCCACCCCGATTCATCCTCGCCACCCCTACCCAACCTCGCCCCTGACCCCCTAGATCCGCTCTTTTCTCCCCAACACGTCCATGCTCGCCTCAAGCAAACAACAACCCCCATCAAAACCGCCCTCATGAACCAAAACCTTATCAGCGGACTCGGCAACATCTACGTCTGCGAAGCCCTCTACCACGCACGCCTCCATCCCTTCACACCCAGCAACCAACTGGACGCCCGCACAACCCGCCGTCTACTCACCCACGTCCGCCGCGTCCTCACCCAAGCCATCGAGTGCGGCGGCTCCTCACTGCGCGACCACAAACAAACCAACGGTAAACTCGGCTACTTTCAGTACCACTTTTGCGTCTACGGCAAAGACAAACAGCCCTGCCCCACATGCCAGACACCCATCACCAAACACAGACAACAGGGACGTAGCACGTTTTTCTGCCCGCAATGCCAGAAATAACGTCAAAAATCCCCGCTTGAAATTGCAATACGTATGTGCTTGTTACGGCACAATGCAACAACCACCCGCCGTTATGACCGATACCACCATCAAACTACCGCAAGGATACAAGCCCTCCGAGGACGAAGCCTTTATGAACCCACAGCAACGGGAGTATTTTCGACAGAAACTCCTGCGCTGGAAGAAACACATCAATAACGGCATCAATAAGACGCTGGAACACATCCAAGACGACAGCCAACCCAGCGCCGATATCCTAGACTTGGCGAGCATCGAAGAAGAACACGATATCGATATCGCCTCAGAAGAACGAGCCCTGAAACTCATCGACAAAATCGACCAAGCCATCCAACGCATCGATAAAAACGAATACGGCTACTGCCAAGACACTGGTAAACCGATTAGCTTATCCCGCCTAGAAGCCCGCCCCATCGCCACCCTGTGCATCGAAGCGCAAGAAAAACACGAACAACAAAAACGCAGCTACTCTAACGCGAAAGATTGATGCTCGTGCATAGGAATTGTTTCACGAGAAACAATTTGTGGCAGTGTCTAGCCATTCTCAACTATTGTTATTCTTATCTTTTTTTATCCAAGGAAATTTCCTAAGTGCTATTTCTCGAATTTCCTCCTTAAAAATAGTAGTCAAACCTGTCGCTAAAATAGCAAAAACTCCTAACAATAACTCCCACCATTTATGCAACCATGCCGAAAAGCTATCCAGTACTTCCGACCACTGTGCATTCTTTAATGTCTTAGCTACCCAATAATTCTTAGCATGAATTGCTAAATCCCAAGGTGTCTTGCTGTTTTCATCTTTTATTTTTATGTCGGCTCCGGCATCCAGTAACGCCTCAGTCACTGCGCGGTTTTTATTAAACCTCGCCGAAAAATGTAGGGGCGACAAGCCTTTATTATCTTGTGCATTGACATCAGCACCCGCCTCAACCAATATCTTAATCACCACAGAATTTTTATTCCCCGCCGCCACATGCAGAGGCGAATCGCCATCCTTATCCCGTGCATGCAAATTTGCCCCCGCCTCAACCAATACCCTAATCACTTCAGGCTTGCCATTTAATGTCGCCGCCTCATGCAGAGGCAACCTACCATCCTCATCCTGTGCGTTTACGTCCTCTCCCTCAGCAATCAGCTTTTTTATAGCCTCAGGTGACGCACGCTCCATAAAATCACTATCTAAAAGCGTAGACATATCGGTTCACTCTCAGGTTCTAGGCAACACGTTGTTATTTATCCCCCTTTTCCTCATCCAATTTACGTGCCTCGTCCACCAACATCACCGGGATACCCTCACGGATAGGAAAAGCCAAGCCCGCCTCATCGCTAATCAGCTCTTGTGCCCCCTCATCATAACGCAGGCGCGTCTTCGTCAAAGGACACACCAAAATATCCAGCAAACCCTCATCAAACGTATACGACTCATCCTGATTCATCGCCTTAAAGCCTCACACCTTGACGGAACACCCCCAACCCAACATAATAGCCCCCAACAAAGCGGGCGTAGCTCAGTGGTAGAGCATCGGCTTCCCATGCCGAGTGTCGTGGGTTCGACCCCCATCGCCCGCTCACCTTATCTACGATCATTGTTAAAAATATAATCGCCCCCCGGCGCATTCTGGTGACAAGCAATACATCCCTTATCACGACCCTTCGCCACACGACCCGCCAACTTCTCACCCATCGGATTCGTCAAAATCGTCCCATTCGGCGCATACTTGACCCAAAACCAATCCTTATTATCAGCATCATAGCCCTCACGCTGAAACATCACCGTAACCGCCTTCAAATACGTCACAGGATCATTCGCAACCGCCTCGACATCAATACCCTCAGGGCCATAATTACGCTTAACAATAACACGCCCCTTATCACGCCCCACCCGCACTTCGCCATCGAGAGTCTGCAACACAAAACCATGCGGCTCCGCACCCTCATACGGCACCGTCTGAAAAGACTGCCTGCCCACCAAACGCTCCTCTATCAATACATTCCACAGCTGATTGGCATACGTCACATCCTTCAACGTCCCAAAACGCTCCTCAGCCCACACAACGCCCCCACCCATAAAACCAACAGCCACAACAACCCCCATCATCACGTATCTTTTCATAACACGTACTCCTGTATACCCGCCCCTACTTAACAGCAAAGCCCTGCTCTGCCTTTTCCAACTTCACCGCACAATACTTCACCTCAGGAATCTTGCCATGCGGATCTAAAGCATCATTCGTCAACAAATTAATCGGCGCCTCCTCATAGCAAAACGGCATAAACACAACCCCCGTCGGTATCTGCTTATCCCCACGCACCTGTGCCTGCAAAGACCCACGCCTCGTCGTCAAACGCACCCTATCCCCCGCCGCCAAACCATACACACGCATATCCTCCCAAGCCAAATGAATGTGCGGCACAGGCTCCAAAGAATGGAGAATGCCCGCACGCCTCGTCATCGACCCCGTATGCCAATGCTCCAACAAACGACCCGTCGTCAACACCATCGGATACTCATCGTCCGTCTGCTCATCCGGCGCAACAACATCCGCCGCAACAATATGACCCCGCCCATCCTTTGTCGGGAAACCATCCGCAAACAATACCTCCTCACCTGCCTGCTCTTCCGTCTCGCACGGATACACAACCGAACCCTCCGCCTGCAAACGCTTCCAGCTAATCCCCTTCAACGAAGGCATTGCCGAACGCATCTCCTCGTAAACTTCGCCCACATCCCCATACGACCAATTCAAACCCATGCCCCGCGCCATCTCCTGAATAATCCACCAATCCTGCTTCGCTTCCCCCGGCGGTTCCAAAGCCGGACGCGCCAACTGAACCATCCTGTCCGTATTCGTAAACGTCCCGCTCTTCTCCGCAAATGCCGACGCCGGCAATACAACATCCGCAAGAAATGCCGTCTCCGTCAAAAATAAATCCTGAACAACCAAATGCTCCAAACGAGCCAAACACGCACGAGCATGCGCAACATCAGGATCCGACATCGCCGGATTCTCACCCATAATATACAAACCCTTGATAGCACCCTTATCGATATGCTGCATAATCTCAACCACCGTCAAACCCGGCTTGCCATCCAACTGCGTCCCCCACAGCTTCTCAAAGAACAACCGACGATTCTCCTCATCGACTCGCTGATAATCCGGGAACACCATCGGTATCAAGCCCGCATCCGACGCACCCTGCACATTGTTCTGCCCTCGCAACGGATGCAAGCCCGTCCCCGCACGACCAACATTGCCCGTTATCAAAGCCAACGCTATCAAACAACGCGCATTATCCGTGCCATGCACATGCTGCGAAATACCCATGCCCCAGAAAATCATCGCTCGCTTGGCAGACGCATACAAACGAGCAATCGCACGTATCGTCTCGGCATCAACGCCACACAACGGCGCCATCGCCTCAGGCGTAAAACTCGTAATATGCGCACTCAGCTCCTTATAGCCCTTTGTGTGCTTCTCAATATACTGACGGTCAACCAAACCCTCGCTGATAATCACATGCAACATCGCATTCAACAAAGCCACATCCGTGCCCGGACGGAACTGCACCGCATGGCGCGCATAACGCTCCAGCTCGTTACCCCGCGGGTCTAACACAATCAACTGCGTGCCCCGCCTTGCCGCATTCTTAATAAACGAAGCCGCAACCGGATGATTCTGACACGGACGAGCACCAACAATAATCGCAACATCCGCATTCTTAATCTCCGACACCGGTGCCGTCACCGCACCCGAGCCAATACCCTCCATCAATGCCGCAACCGACGACGCATGACACAAACGCGTGCAATGATCAACATTGTTACTGCCAAAACCCGTGCGCACCATCTTCTGGAATAAATAAGCCTCCTCATTCGAACCCTTGGCACAGCCAAAACCAGCCAAAGCCCCCGCTCCATGCTCATCACGAATCGACCGCAAACCACCACTGGCATAAGCCAACGCCTCCTCCCACGATGCCTCACGGAAATGACTCAACGGATTAGACGGGTCTAACTTCTCGTCCGCAATCTTCGCAACACCCTCCTTACGTATCAACGGCTTCGTCAACCGATGCGGATGACGGACATAATCAAAACCAAAACGACCCTTCACACACAAACGACCCTCATTCGCCGGCCCCTCACGACCATCCACAGAAACAATCGCATCATCCTTCACATGAAACGTCAACTGACAGCCAACACCACAATAAGGACACAGACTATCGACACTTTTTTCTGCTTTAACAGCCCGCACGCCCTTCTCATCCAATAAGCTTGTCTCCATAAGAGCCCCCGTCGGACACGCCTGCACGCACTCACCGCAAGCCACACACGTGCTATCGCCCATCGGGTCATCGATATCAAAAACAACCTTAGAATGGTGCCCCCGCCCTGCCATGCCTATAACATCATTGACCTGCACATCGCGACACGCCTGCACACACAAATTACAATGAATACACGCATCGAGATTAACCGCCATCGCCCCATGACTCGTATCCGTCAATCGCGCCCCATTCACCGCTCGCTGAGGAAAACGACTCGACTCAATGCCCACATGCTGTGCCATCTGCCAGAAATGCGACTCATCGTCATGAGCACGAGCCTGCGGCGGTTGGTCCGCCAGCAATAACTCCATAACGCCACGCCGTGACGTCTCAGCACGCTTCGATTGCGTCCGCACAACCATGCCCTCGGTCGGCTTGCGAATACAGGACGCCGCAAGAACGCGCTCGCCTTCTATCTCGACCATGCACGCCCGACAATTGCCATCCGCACGATACGACTTCTTGTCCGCATAACACAAATGCGGCAACAACAAACCCTGAGCCTGCGCAACCTGCCATATCGACAGACCCGCATCAGCCTCAACCGACTTGCCGTCCAACGTAAAACGCACCTTCTTCGAACCAGAAACAGACATAGCTATTCACACACCCTAAAGGTCATTGTCACCACGTAACATAAGCTTAAAACTCCCCTTTATCCACAGCTAATATAACTCTTCGCGAAAATATTGCAAGGCACAACGTATCGGATTGCCCGCCGCCTGCCCCAGCCCACAAATAGACGCATCACCCATAACGCCTATCAGCTCGTTCAGTAAACCCTCGTCCCACGTGTCCTGCTGCACCAGCTGCACGGCTTTTTCTGTGCCAACCCGACACGGCGTGCACTGACCACAGCTCTCGTCCTCAAAGAACTTGAGCAAATTCACAACCACATCCTTGATACTATCCTTATCCGACAAGACAATCACCGCCGCCGAGCCAAGAAAACAGCCGTATTTCTCCAACTGGCCAAAATCAAGAGGAATGTTCGCCATCGATGCCGGCAAAATCCCCCCCGAAGCCCCGCCCGGCAAATAGCCCTTGAACGTATGCCCGTCCAGCATGCCCCCACAATGATCATTCAGCAACGTGTTCATGGTAATGCCCGCCGCAACCAACTTGACCCCCGGCTTTTTGACACGACCCGATACCGAAAAACTATGCGGACCCCGCGGCGGCATATCCGTGCCAACATGACGAGAAGCCCCATGGTGCAAAAACCAACGACTGCCATGCTCCAAAGCCAAAGACACCCAATGCAACGTCTCAACATTCTGATTCAACGTCGGACGACCAAATAAACCCACCGACGATATATAAGGCGGCTTGTGCCAAGGAAAACCACGCCGTCCCTCGATGCTCGACAACATCGCCGATTCCTCACCACAAATATACGCCCCCGCACCCCGCCGTAAATGCACACGCACCGACCCCAACAAACCCGCCTTCTTCAAAGCAATCAGCTCCGTGCTCAGAACGTGGCGCAAACTGGGATACTCGTCTCGCAAATAAATATAAACATCCGTTGCCTCCACCGCCCACGCCGCTATCAACATACCCTCCAAAAAACGATGCGGCGTCGATTCCATATAATACCTATCCTTGAACGTCCCCGGCTCGCCCTCATCGGCATTGACCGTCATAAGACGAGGGCCCGGCTCACGGCGGACAAAACGCCACTTGTTACCCGCAGGAAAACCCGCACCGCCCATACCCTTCAACGCACTGTCCTCGAGAACCTTGACCACCTCATCAAAGGATAACTCCCCAGCCAAACACCGCTGTAAAACACGATACCCCCCCTGCCCCTGATAATACGACAAGTCCTGATAAGCAGGCATCTCACAGGCAACTTTCTTATCACGCACACAAGCCAGCACATTATCAGTGCTGGCATGCCCCTGATGATACTGTCCCACCTGCACCACCGGTGCCTCGTCACACCGCCCCATACAAGGTGCTGATACCACACGCACGTCTTTTTCATCGACGCCCGCTCGCAGAGCCGCCAACAAAGCCTCCGCACCCGCAAGCGCACACGACAAACTATCACACACACGAATCGTCAAAGGCGGCGGCGGCGACTCGTCATCCAAAACAACGTCAAAATGCGCATAAAATGTCGCTACCTCGTAAATATGCGCCAAAGGAAGACCCATGAGCTCCGACAACGCCGTGATATGACGAGCCGATATATGCTTGTACGTATCCTGCACGACATGCAGAATCTCTATCAAATGCTCCTTGTCGAGAGAGCGCGTCCCGTCCTCTTGCGCCTCCTTAACCCACTCGAGCAAAAGAGAACGCAACGCACGCACAGACTCGCCATCGGCTTGCCGACCCTTCGGATACGGAATATGCAAACGCTCCTGCTTGCGCCCCTGTTTAACCGGGCGCGACCGTAATTCACCATTCTTCGACAAAATAAAAAACCTCCGTTAACACATATAACTGGCGCAAGGTGTATATTAAAACGGCGGCTGATTCAAGCTCAACGCTAAAGATAAAATATCTTGCGCACGCCTGCGTGCCTGTATCTCCGAATCAGACAAAAGATCCTGAGCACGCTTCGATTGCGCTATCGCCTGCGGATAGCTCCGCAAAAGAATATATTTCTCCGCCTGTGCCAACGCCGACAAACCATAACGCCCCAATCTGCCCTGGGCAACGCTCAACAGCTGCCAGCCAAGCGAATTGTCCGTCTCCTCAGATAACGCCCCACGCAACTCGTCAATGGCACGACCTAAGGGCTCTCGACCGCCCTTCTCGATAAGAGCTTGCGCCAAAGCAATACGCAACAAAGGCTTAAAAGCAGGCTCACGAGCCAAAGCTTGCTCGTAATAATGCACCGCCTCGTCCGCACGACCCAACTCAAAAGAAAACTGACCCTTCAACTCATAAAAATACGGGTTGTTCGGCTCTTGCGCTATCAAACCATCAATCAAAGAAAAACTATCCGCCTCCCGATGATCCCGAAAATACGCTATCGCCCGAGCATAACGAGAATCAATCTCAGCTGACGACTCGCTATAACGCGCATAAACCTCCTGCGGCTTATAAAGAAAACCTATAACCTTCGCACGCAAACGACGATAACGCTCCCTAACAGCAGGCGACGATTCCGCATCCTGATGCGGCGACGTCAACAAATGATGACGCATCGTCTTAATACGCTCCTCCGTCAACGGGTGAGTCACCGCATACGGGTCAATGTTACCCACATAAAGCCGACTACGTTTCTGCAACAACGTCATGAATTCCACCATGCCCTGCGGTGACTTGCCTACGTGCTCCAAGTAGCGCACGGCAGCCTCGTCGGCGGCAGCCTCCCGCTTGCGAATCGAGCTCAAAAAGCCACGCTCGGCAATCTGCTGCGATGCCGACAACGTAGCCGCACCCGCCTGCACCTGCCCCGCCGCTATGGTGCCTATGCCCACCAAAAAACCAATCAACTGAGTCGCTATCGCCGAATCCAAATCCTCATCCATACGAGCAAGATGACCTCCAGCAATATGACCTAACTCATGGGCAAAAACCGCCAAAACATGCTCAGCATCCGAAGCCTCCGCTATCACACCCGTATGCAAGTAAATGTTCTGACCACCCGTCACAAAAGCATTCAAAGACTTGTCGTGAATCAAATAAATCTTGACCTGATGCGGATTCAAACGAGCAGCCTCAATCAATGGATTGACCCACTCACGCAACGCACCCTCTATCTCGGCATCACGAATCAAACCGCCCGCATGCAACGAAAACGACCAAAAAAAACAAACAAAAAATAAAAAACCCCGAAACATCCCGCCGCCTCAACAAAAAAAAGGTCTCTCCCACACATATAGCACAAAAAAATCACCGCAACCACGTTTTATCGCAGCAAAAATTATCCACAACGAGTTTCCCTTCATAATCATAAGACTAAAACAACACGCCCAATAAGGCGTTGCCCACAAGCACACGCATGGTTTAATACCAACTTAATCAGTGTTTAACATTGTTATAACACTTTAAGTTACTAACTCTCATGTTCTATCATCCCATGCTCTATCACGCACGTATCTTTGTCCTGTTTGTCCTCTTGAGTGCCACACTCAGCGCATGTTTGGCTTCTCGCCCAGACGCACCCGCAAACACCGCGACACAAACCTCACCGTTGCTATCCTCATCGGACTCATCATCGGCACCATCGCCGACACCACCAACACCACCGACACCGAAACCACCACCGATACCATTGCCACCACCGCCATCGTTACAAACCCTCGTTGGCATGTACGACCAAAAAAATCATCGCTTATATGGGACATTACGCGACAAACGCGATGCCACGTATCTGCCAGCCCATAATCCCCGTATTCAGACAGGCGACTTTACCCAAGTGACTCTAGAGAACGACTATGACTTTCGGTTTACGCCCACAGAAGGCAGTCGCTTTTCTGATGCTCATCCTTGTGATAGCTTGCTGTCCATGTATCGCTTTCCCAAAGGGACAAAGCGAGTCTTTCTTGCTCATAAGCCTTGCATGACGTTCGATCCTCTCGTGCACACCTCAGCGCGCCTACACCCCGAACCCGTAAAGAGTGTCGATTTCTTTCAAGGCTTCCATAGCTACAAAGAAGGAGACAGCCGTCTCGATGTTGTCTTTCCCACGGATTTGACCGAGGAAGATTCGTTTCGAGTCGAAGGTAGCCGTTTGGTTATAAACTACGTAGACACAGTTGCCGAGTATCTACGTGGCTTGAGCTATGCCTTAACAAAAGAAAGAACACAGTGTGACTATGGGTTGTTGGGCGTTCTTGACCAAGATATGATTCTTCCAGAGGATGTCCACTGTATCACCTTTAAGGCAGAAAGTCCTGCCGACAGGTTGTCGGCTTTGTCGTCTTCTTTTGGTTCTTTTGTTGCGTCTCTTGATTCCGAGGTGCCGTCTCTGAGCGATAGGCTTTCGGCTCTTGCTCTGTCGCTGTCTGCTCATCAGCGTCATGCCATCAACGAGAATTGGTCGTTGGCTCTTCGGGGTAGCATCGATACGTCTTATCTATCATCTTTCCTTGCTGTGCCGACGAGTCAGCTCACCTATCACATCGATGGCGATTCGCATATAGGGTGGACGTCAACCTATTTGCATCGGGCGGCACGCCCCGAGTCTGTGCGTTACCCGCCACCGCGCTTTATGGGTTTGGCGTATGTGCTATCCCACAACGTTACCTTACAAGCGGGTCGGTTACGGGAAAAGGCTTCTGTCTTCGGTGTGACTCGCACGTCAGTCGTCAAAAGGAGCACGACATCTTTTGTCACGGCACACGGACGTTTCGGTCTAGTGCGGAATGTAGCCCTTGCTTTATCGGCTTCCGTCGCGCAAACGTCTCTTGATATGGTGGATACTTCTTTTGCGGATGCCAAGATGGTGTCGTCAGCCTTCCAGCTGGGCGTTCGTTTTCGTCATAAGCATAGGGATGCCGAGACATCTGTTGAGTTCAATCAGCCGCGCTATACGGAGCGGGCAACTTTTACGTTGACGTCAGGGCGGTCGACACAGCGGGGGTCTGCGCGTATGGACGTAGCACATCACAGGCGTCCTTTTGCTCTGCGTATTAAGCACGACTTTTCTTTGGCGCCGTCTTTTCGTGCCACGGCTGTTCTTGCTCATGGTAGACGTGAGCCTGTGTCGTTTCTCGTCTCTTTACATCGGGCGTATTAAGCCTCTAGAGTGGGGCATGGCTTCTTTTCGTGGTAGGATTTATGACTCGCTTGTAGACACCGTTGGTGCAACACCCATGGTGCGTCTGTCGGCTCTCGCGGCGAAGCATGGGTGCCTTGCCGAGTGCTTGGCAAAACTAGAGTTCTTTAATCCCCTCGCCAGCGTCAAAGACCGCATCGGCACAGCCATGATCGAGCGTGCCCGACAAGACGGCACTATCAAAAAAGACACAGTCCTCGTCGAGCCCACCTCAGGCAACACCGGCATTGCTCTGGCTTTTGTCTGTGCCTGTCGCAACATCCCCTTAATCTTAACCATGCCCGAAAGCATGTCACAGGAAAGACGCAAGATGCTAGCTTTGCTGGGTGCACAACTGGAATTGACACCACAAGAACGCGGCATGAATGGTGCCATCGAAAGAGCCCATGCCATCTTGCGAGACAACCCCCATGCGGTCATGTTGCAACAATTCGACAACACCGCCAACCCCGATATCCACGAGAACACCACCGCCGAAGAAATCTGGCAGGATTGTGGCGGCAAACTCGACTACGTGGTCTGCGGAGTCGGCACCGGCGGCACGATTACCGGTGTCGGCAGAAAACTCAAGCAGTATCGTGCTGACATACACATGGTCGCGGTGGAGCCAGAAAATTCGCCCGTGCTGTCCGGGGGCTTGCCGGGGCCCCATAAAATTCAAGGCATCGGTGCTGGCTTTATCCCCAAAATTCTTGACCGCACCGTCATCGACTCGGTTATGACCATCAACAACGAAAACGCGCTGAATATGGCACGGCAAGTCGCACGTTGCGAAGGCTTGCCCGTCGGTATATCCTCAGGGGCAGCCCTTGCCGCCGCAATAGAACTCGGCAAACAAAAAGGCATGCGCGGCAAACGAATCGTCACCATTATTCCCTCCTTTGCCGAACGCTACCTGTCAACCGACCTGTTTTTGACGTGAGTAACACAATGAAAGACATCATCAAACGCCATCTTTTCTGGATTGTTCCTACGTTCTTCTTCGCCGGGCTGGGGCTTGTCTTCTCTTATCACACGTCTGTTCCATCATGGCTCGGCTATGACGAGGGTGTAAAGATAAAAGATAAAATCGACTTGCTCGCCAGTATCCTTGTCGGCTGGGGTGCGCTTTTTGGTATTGGCATTGCAGCATGGCGCAACAGCGAGCTCAACCGACAGGCAACCGCTGCCCTACAGCAAGCCATCGCCAGCGAAAAACAACAGGCAAGCGAGCAACTGATAGAAGCCGTCAAACTCTTGGCACGAGACGGCATCAAAGGAACGCCCTCCATAGAAGCTCGTATCGGTGCGCTGTATAATTTGGAAGCCTTAACCCATACACACCCCAAAGATTACGGCGCGCAAGTCATGAAAACCATCGCCGCCTACATCTGCGAAAACGCCCAGAAAACCGCCCGCGACCAACCCAATGAACCCGACAAACGCAAAAAACCATCGCCCTTAGGCAAAGATGTGCAGACAGCTTTTGCCGTGCTGAAAAAACTCTACGACACGTATGCCCATACGCTTATACAGCAAGGCAAACTCAGACGCTTCACGTATATGCCTCTCACGCACATTCCTCTAATGTGGATTATTGATGATATAGACTTTTCTGTAGCTGATTTTCGCAAACTGAATTTCATAGAAGTGGAATGGATAGACCGCCCCATGCTGAAAGGGGCAAACTTCCAAGGCGCGTTCTTAACCCTCGCACAGCTGAAAGGAGCATGTTTATGGAAGACACAGCTACAGCATGCAGACTTAAGGTTAACTCAATTGCAGGGGGCTGACTTAGAAGGAGCAAATCTAAAAAAACAAACTTGCAAGATTCTTACCTGCAAGGAGCCAATTTACGAAAAACCCAACTGCACGAAACAGATTTAACACAAGCCTATTTAGATTATAGCTCCTGGCATGGAGCCAAAATAGAATTGGAAGACAAAACGTTATGGCACCCCCAATCGGCACAGATTTTCTGCGATGACGGCTTTACCCCCTTAACATACGGGAACACGGCTACAAAACAACTCGACCCGAACGATACCCAGCACGACTGGCAGAAAGGATGGACAGCAGTGTTACAGGCAATTCCTCCCTCTATTCGCCATGAAGTGGCAAACTATCTTATCTTTACGACAGACTACAAAAAAGGAGAAGAGAATCACAGTTTGCAAGAACTCTACATCGCCATAAAAGCCCTAGAAGACCAGAAAGCCTTAAAAGGAAAACGCTATAAAAGCTTCCAAAAATGGTGGCCAAAAATGGTAGAATGAGAAAATCGCTTAAAACGACACCTATCGACACATACCCTGCTTGCCTTGCATTTTTGTTGTGGATAGCATACATTGAGTCAAGGGGGTCAAGCTCGGTACCAAGCCGTAATATTGGGAGAAAGCGATGCTGAAAAAGATGCTCAGAAAGCTGCTTAAGCGCGACACCTATAACTATCGCCTCAACATCGGTCCTGTCGTTGTTTATATCGGTATTTCGAAATATCCAAAAATGAAAGAAGCCGTTTTCCAGTATCACGGTGTCGGTTTTACCCACATGACCGTAGACGAGGAACCGCAAACCTACGAGAACGCCAAGCGCGAGGCAGAAAAACGTCTGGCAGACTACAAAAAAGAGAACGGCAAACTGCCCTTATACAACGCAACCCCAGATACGAGTGTCGAAAATCTCTACCTGCCTTCTGAATATCTACACCCCAGATATCTGCGTGCCAGAGGGATATAACCATGCCCCATCATGACATGGGACGACTTACAGAATTGGCATGACGAGGATCTAGAACGCTATGCTCGTCATCTCGTTATGCCCGAGATTGGCACCAGCGGGCAGAAGAAACTTGCACAGGCGCGGGTACTTATTGTCGGCATCGGCGGTCTCGGCAACCCCATGCTTGCCTATCTCGCCGCTGCCGGCGTTGCCACCATCGGCATTATCGATGATGATTGCGTTGAACGCTCCAATCTGCACCGCCAAACCCTCTTCGATGAAGGCGCGCTCGGACAAAAAAAGACCGTTGCTGCCGAACGCGCCATCGCCCGCCTCAACCCAACAACCCGTATCACCGCCTACCCGCAGCGCTTAACCACAAAAAATGCCCGCGCCACCGTTGCCGACTACGATATTGTTGCCGATGGTAGCGATAACTTTGCTACCCGCTATCTCGTCAACGCAACCTGCCACGCCCTGAAAAAAACCCTCGTCTCGGCAGCCTGTCAAGGCTTCGAGGGCCATCTCGCAACCTTTCAGCCTTGGCTCAACGCCCAAGCACCCTGCTACCAATGCCTCTTCCCCAAAGACCATGACAACCCCGCCGACAGCCAAGACACCTGCGCACGCGCCGGTATTCTGGGGCCCATTGCCGGCATCATGGGCTCAATGCAAGCCCTCGAAATCATCAAACAAATTGTCGGCATAACCCCCAGCCCCCCCAGCTCAAGCGGTATTTTGCTCTATGATGGTCTACACCAACGCTTGTGCGTCATCGAGGCACGCAAAAACCCAAAATGTCCCCTATGCTTTCCTACCAGCGAGACTTAACCTTAGACGAGGGTTTAGATAAACACCCTTGCGCGAAAAAATGACGCGGCAAATCGCCACTCTCGACCAGAATCCTATCTCTTACGTTGCGTTTCTTCAAATCATACGCATAAGAAACAATCTCCGGGCGATAGCGTCGAGTATACTGACGCAAATACATCTGTTGTAGGCGATGAGCCTCCTCCTCTCGGTGCACCCATTCTCGTATGCCCTCGCCGCTCATATAGCGCGGCGGTTGACGCACATCCTGCATAACATGCACAAGCTCATGTAACAGGATAGACACCTCACACAGACCCATCTCACGAGAAAAACCCTTTTCCAAAAAAATGCCTTCGCCGCGGCGATAAAACGCGCGCACAGGACAGGGTCCCCCGCACAACTCTTCGCTTATCTGCTTTTGGTCTATAAAAAAAACACGAGGCATGTGAGTCGGCACCTCATAACCACTATGGTGGCTAATCCATACCATCAACGTCATCATAACCATTTTCACTGTCGCCATAAAACCTCCTCGTCTTTAGAAGCCCCCCTTACAGCTCCACCTTATCCTTACGTTACAACACAGGCATTTCTGTTCATTATTATTGCGTTACGCAAACTCCTCGAGGACGTTCTGTAGACGAAGCCACGCCTCATTCAGTTCGTCATCGCTGATACAATACGGCGGGAGCATATACATTGTCGAGCCCAAAGGCCTCAGCCACAAGCCCGCATCGATACACCGCCGACGCATACCATCAACAATACCCTCGTGGTAGCTTTTATCAGCACCATAGTCGAAAGCCGCGATAACACCACGCTGACGACAGCGATGCACACGAGGATGATGTGCCAACCGCCGCAACCACGTTGCATGCAGAGCCTCGATGCTTGTGATGCGTGCCTGCGTCGTCGGCTCTTGCAGTAAATCCAGCGAAGCATGCGCAACAGCACACCCCAACGGATGAGCCGTATACGTATGCCCGTGCATAAAACGCTCCGCACCGCTCCTTCCGTCAAAAGCCTGCGTTACCTTAGCACCCACGACAGTTGCCGCCAAAGGCATCATGCCACCGGTCAAGCCCTTCGCCAAACACACCATGTCCGGCTTGTGAGTCACATAATCACAAGCAAAGAGCTTGCCCGTGCGATAAAAACCGGTCAGCACCTCATCGAAAATGACGAGCGTCCCATGCTCGCGCAAGCGTTCCATGACCGCCTGTAAAAACGCCACGGAACTCATCCGCATGCCCCCCGCTCCTTGCACCAGCGGCTCAATGATAACAGCAGCAATATCATCGCCGCCCCGCTCCAGTTGCTCATCCAAAGCCCGCAACGCACGAGCCTGCTTATCAGCATCCTGATTGTCGCCATGCCACGTAGCTGCAAACGGCACAAAGTCCGTCGGCAAAACCATGTCGGCAAAAGGCTCGTAGAAGCCACAGGAAAAGCCCACCGACATCGCCGCCAGCGTATCACCGTGGTAGTTGCCCTTAAAAGCAATGAAGCGTTTTCTTTTTTTGCCGCGTTGCCGCCAGTATTGCCACGCCAGCTTTAAGGCGACCTCCACCGCCGTTGAGCCATTATCAGAGAAAAAGACTCGGCTGAAATCCCCCCCCAGAGCATCAATAAGTCTCGCGGCTAAGCGGCGCGCCCCCTCGTGAGTCGCACCCGCCAAAGCAATATGCCCCAACCGCTGTGACTGCTCCTGCAGAGCCGCAAGCAAGCGCGGATGACCATGCCCATGCAAATTAACCCACCACGACGCTATCAAATCCATATAGCCCCTATCCTGTGCGTCCCATAGCCAAATACCTTGCGCACGCACAATCTGCGGCAACACATCATCCCCACCTGCCAAATTCTCTGCCGAACTATACGGATACCAAATCGCATCCTTATCTTCACTGCGTCCCATCATACCTCCCAACGTCCCTTATCGATAATCGTCAGCCCGTCATCCTCCAGCGACTCGACCCAGCCCTCTATCACCAGCGTGCACACCACCTTGACCCGCCCATAAGTCTGTATGGCTTGCGCATTGGCATCGTCCCGAGGCCCACACAGAACGACTCCGTAAACCTCAAGGTTACGGCGCCGCAACGCCTCGAGAGTCAAAAGCGTATGGTTAATCGTGCCCAGACGACTGGAAGCCACAACAACGACCGACAAACCCAGCTGTGCCATCATATCCACCATAAGCTTGGTGTCATTTATCGGCACAAGCACGCCCCCCGCCCCTTCTACCACTAAAGGCGTCTTCTTCGGACAACGCAGATGCTCAAGATGAATCGTCTCGCCCTCCATCGCCGCCGCCTCATGGGGCGAGCGCGCCGCAACAAAGCTGTAAGCACTCGCACAACAACGAGACCCATCCAAGCCGCTTAAAGCCCTGACTCGCGAGACATCACTCGGCTCACCGCACTGAATAGGCTTCCAGTAAAAGCCATCCAGAACACGCACCAGATAAGCACAAAACAACGTCTTGCCCACAGAGGTGCCCGTGCCCGTCACAAAAAATCCTCTCATGTTGCTACCATATAGTGTATACGCCACCCTATCTTGATGGGCTTATGTCGACTTTCTAGCATGTTACGTCTTGCCGTCCACCCCAGCGGCTGATGCGGCGTCATAACGCCCCAAGAACGCATCGTCTGCAAGAAAGCCTGCATGGTCTCATAAGTTTCCTCAAACGTATCATCGTGCTGGTCAACCCGCAAGCCCGCCGCCAACAACTGGGCACGAATGGACGCACTGTGCGGGAACGTAAACGTCTCACGTCCACATAGACGATGCAACGACTCCAAGCTGCCGACCCCCGGAAAAGCCAACAACAACACACCCCCCGTCACCATAGCACCCATGAAAGACTGCAAAGCAACGCTGGGGTCGTCAAACCAGTGCAGACTCATCGATGCCACGACCACATCGAATTGCTCCCTCAACGGCAAGCACGCACCATCACAGACACAATAGCCGTGAGCATCCGTCCCCTGCTGATTGTCTCGAGCCTCTCGGGCCCATTTGCGCCCACGAGCAAGCATACCATAGCTGATATCGCTGAAGAGACACAAACGTGGCAGCAGCCGATGACGAGCCAAAGCCCGATGAATTTGTCCGCTCCCGCTGCCGACCTCCAACAAAGACTGGCGAGACTCCAGCTGCGCGCCAGCAAGACTCACCAAACGCTCGGCAACCCGCTCCTGTAGGTGTGCCGCGCCGTCATACGTGCCACTGGCTTTGTCGAAACGGCGGCGCAGACGCGCTCGAGCAGGGACAGAAAACAGACTCATGGCTCCTCACGTTTCCCTTGCACCCGACGCACAAACTCAAGCACCCCATCCACAAAACCCTCAACGTCAACAAGGGGCAACACATGGCCACCTTTCTGCCAACACCGAAAATCGACCCCTGCTCCATCAAAATGCGCCTGTGCCAAAGACAACGGCACAATAGCATCATCAACAGACGCACAGGCTAAAAGCGGCACACCAGACGCAAGACACGCCCGCCAACGCTGACGGCAATCAACAGTGCTGAGGGTCGCCAAATCATCCTTAAGAACTTTGACGTTCATCTGCTCCCACGCTGGCTCATAGCTAACGCCACAACGAGCATAAAAGACCCTCAGCATCCGCTCAGGCTGGCTATCAAGAGAATCCGCCATCGCTCGAAGACGACAGCCATCGACACCATGGCGATTGTCTGGCTTTTTAACAAGACAAAGAACGCCCGAGACGCTCACCAGTCCATCCCAAATCGCTGTGTCTTCTTGCAACAAACGACACAAGCCAAAGGAATGACCGATACCAATCAAACATCTTCCCTGTGTTTGCTCTTGTTTGTGCCACACACCCGACATCATGCCCTTAAAAGTATCAGAGTCTGTGCCAAAATAGTTACCGCCATGGTAGACCCAGCAGTCGATAGCTTCTTTTTTGAGCATAGCCCACGTTTGCTGCCAGATAGTCGGCATGAAAGCCCAGCCGTGGGCAAAAACACAGGCTATAGGCGGTGCCATGCTTTATGCCTTCCGAGGGTCAACAGTTTTAAGGGTAGCAACGAATGACTCCATGCTAGCCTCGTCCACCGCAGAGGTCAAGGACAGACGCAGACGAGACCCACCACGTGGCACCGTCGGCACACGAATAGACGGCACATAAAAGCCCGCAGCTAAAAGACCACGAGACACCGACTCCACCTTTTCATCGCTGACCATTATCGGGATAATCTGCGATGACGACTGCAAACAATCATAGCCTTCCTGTCGCAAAAGCGTGCGCGCCCGCTCGGCTTGTGCCAACAGTTGCTCTCGCCGCGCATCCAGTTCATCTACTCTTTTCATGCTGGCGTGCATCATCGCCAGCAACACAGGGGGTAGTGCGGTGCTATAGATAAACCCCCCACAGCTATTCACCAGATACGCTTTGAGTTCTTGGCTACAGGTCACCGCCGCACCAAAACATCCCATGCCCTTACCGAAGGAGGACATCACCATATCGACTCCCTCGATATGCGCGGCGAGTCCGAAGCCTTTTTGACCCATGACCGCCATCGCATGCGCATCATCAAGATAGAGAAAAGCCCCATAACGGCGAGCAAGAGCAACCAGCATCGCCACATCCACAGTATCGCCATCCATACTGAAAAGTGTCTCAGACAGAATATAGCGATAACGCGCACGGCTTTTTTTTAACAAGCTCTCCAAGTGCATCATATCGAGGTGGCGATAACGTTGCTGTCGCACGCCCGCCAGCTGGCAACCTTGGTGAAGGCTCTGGTGATTGAGGCGGTCACTAAACACGGCAACGTCCCCTTTGCCAACGAACAAAGACCGCCGTAACAAGCTGGCAACAACCGCTACGTTGGTCTGCCAGCCTGAAGCGACCAGCAAGGCTGTTTCGCTGCCCTTATACTGAGCAAGGGTCGCCTCGACCTGCTCACAAGCTTCGTGGGCTTCGTGATTCCCCAGCAACAAACGAGACGCGCCACTGCCCGCCGCGGTGATACGTTGAGTAGCCTGCCGCAAGGCATCGTCCGTAGACAACGACAGGTAATCGTTGCTCGCAAAATTGATGACTTGCCCACGTGGCTGTAACGCACGATAGAGCCCTTGCTCACGCAAGCGAGCAAGGTGATCAGCATAAAGATGACGATAATCAGACTTCATCGCAGCACCATAAAGGCAAACTTTGACAAATTCCGTCACTATTTTCTATAAAAAGCCATCATGCCCCGTTTCTTTCACGCCAGCGGTTCAGGCCGTTTTCCTCACACCCGTCTTCGCCGCATGCGGCGTCTCTTCTGGTCGCGTAACTGGATGCGCGAGCACCACTTACACACGGACAATCTGATTTTGCCTGTGTTCGTCCACGAGGGGAAGCACGACGAAGACATTCCTCTTATGCCGTCTGTCAAGCGTCTGTGCCTTGAGTCGCTGGTGGCAACGGCTCAATCGGCTTATGACGTGGGTATTCATAGCCTGATGCTTTTTCCAGTGGTTCCCCCTGATGCCAAAGACGAAAAAGGCAGCGAAGCCCTCAACCCCGACAATCTGCTGTGTCGAGCCATTCAAGCTCTGCGCCAAAGTGTGCCCTCTATGGGTATTATCTGTGATGTGGCACTTGATCCTTATACGTCCCATGGCCATGACGGCATCCTCAAAGATGATGACGTCGATAACGATGCCACTGTGGCTCTGTTGGCACAACAAGCCCTCGTGCAAGCCAAAGCAGGCTGCGATGTGGTTGCCCCCTCTGACATGATGGACGGACGCGTCGGCGTGCTACGCAAAACCCTCGATGAGAATGGCTTTCAGCACGTGTTGATTCTCGCCTATAGCGCGAAGTATGCTTCTCACCTGTATCATCCGTTCCGACACGCTATCGGTAGCCACAAGACCCTGAAAGGGGCAAAAACGACCTACCAGATGGATACCGCCAACCTACGAGAAGCCCTACGAGAAGCCCTACAAGATATCGATGAAGGGGCTGATATGCTGATGGTTAAGCCCGGCACGCTGTATTTGGATGTTATCCATGCCTTGCGGACGCACACGTTGGCACCTCTTGCGGCTTACCATGTCAGCGGCGAATATGCCATGTTGCGGGCGGCGGCGGAAAAAGGCTGTCTTATCTACGAGGACGTGTTGCTCGAGACCTTGCTCAGCTTTCGCCGTGCGGGGGCGGATGTGATTATCACGTATGGGGCTCTCGATGCTGCCCGTCTGTTGTCGAGATGAAACGTCCTCTAGACGGCTACACAGTTATCGATATGACTCGTGTGCTGGCGGGGCCCTACTGCACGATGATTCTGCGTAACCTCGGTGCCCGAGTCATTAAAGTCGAAAAGCCTCCTTTTGGCGATGATTCCCGCCGCATTGGGCCCTTTATTGGCGGCACATCGGCTTATTTTGCTTCTTTGAATCGAGGCAAGGAAAGCATCGCTCTCGACCTCAAACAGCCCGCCCATCGAGGCATTTTCGAGTCGCTGTTGTCTATGGGCGATGTTCTTGTGGAAAATGCCCGTCCGGGCATGCTTGCCAGGCACGGCTACGATGACGCAACCCTTCATCAACGTTGGCCCCATCTTGTTTATGCCAGCATCAGCGGCTTCGGACAGGATGGGCCCTACAGCCAGCGTCCGTCTTATGACTTGATTGCACAAGCCATGGGCGGAGTCATGCACTTGAACAGACAACAAGACGGCAAACCAACACGAGTCGGCGTCTCTATCGGCGATATTACCGCCGGCTTATATGCGGTCATTGGTATTCTCGCGACCCTGCACAACAAAGACGATGCCAAAAAGCGGGTCGATATCTCGATGCTCGATTGCCAAGTGGCTATCCTCGAAGGGGCGGTCGCCCGCTACGATGCCAGTCAACAAGAGCCGCCGCCGACAGGCTCACGTCACCCTAACATCACGCCCTTCGATGTGTTCGAGACACAAGACAAGCCGATTGCTATCGCTGCGGGCAATGACGCCTTGTTCGAGCAGCTGGCACGCACCCTCGAGCAACCCGACTGGCTCACTGACCAACGCTTTAATACCAACGAGCACCGCACAGACAATCACGAGAGTCTGAAACAAGCCATCGAAGACAGATTGAAACGCCATCCACGCGCGTATTGGCTGAAAAAGATGATTGCCGACCAGCTGCCCGTGGCACCGATTAACACGATTACCGATGTTCTCGCTGACCCGCAGATTCGCCACCCCCCCACCTATGCCCCCACCTATGACAGTGCCTGAACTGGATGGCGACAGAGAAAACATTCTGCGTGACTTAAGGCAGGCAAATAAAAAATTGCCAACCTCAAAGGAGTAACGCTAAAAAAGAGTATCTGTTTTCATCACCAAAGGATAATTTTATGTCTGTATCAACGCCCTATCGCGTTATTGCGATTCTTTTTGTTGTCGGTTTATTTTTACTTATTACGCAAGCGAGCATGCACGACCCTGCGCGTTGTGCTGGTGCTGTCGATGCCTCTATTGATGCGACAATCAATCAAGCTTTATGCCCGATTGCCCATAATTTACAGAATGTTGTGTTTATGGGTGCTTCTCTTGATTTTATGGGTTTGGGTTTAGGTTCGGCGTCACTGCCTCTGGTTGTTCTTTTGCTTGTGATTGTTAGTCTTTTCTTGAGTGTTTACTTGAAGTTCATCAATGTGCGGGGTATGGGCTATGGCTATCGGGCAGCCCTTGGGCGTTTTGAGCCCGAAGATGATTCAGCTCAAGGCGAAGGTAAGATTAGTCACTTTCAGGCTCTTTCGGCGGCATTGTCGGGGACTGTTGGTTTGGGTAACATCGCTGGTGTTGCGGTTGCCATAACGGCAGGTGGGCCGGGGGCGGCGTTCTGGATGGTGGTGGTGGCTCTCATTCTTGGGGCAACAAAATTCACCGAGTGTTCGCTGGGCAATAAGTATCGAGTCATTCATCCTGACAACACCATTTCTGGCGGGGCGATGTATTACTTGTCCCGCGGATTCAGCAATAAGGGCGCGGGCATGGCGCATTTGGGCATTTTCTTGAGCACCTTGTTTGCTATCTTCTGTATCGGCGGAAGCATCGGCGCAGGCAACATGTTCCAAGCCAATCAAACCTATCAACAGATTCTTGCCAGCACCGGCGGCGAGCAGAGTATCTTTGCTGGCTTAGGGTGGCTCGTCGGCTTAGTCATGGCTGTGCTTGTCGGCATGGTCATCATCAGCGGCATACAACGTATCGTCCATGTTACGGAAAAACTCGTCCCCGCAATGGGTGTCGTCTATATCGGTGCGTGTCTGACCATCCTCATCGTCAACTACGATCAAATCGGGGCTGCTCTGGTGCAGATTGTGCAGGAAGCCTTTACGCCGCAAGCACAATATGGTGGCTTCCTCGGTGCGATGATTTGGGGCATCAAAAGAGCCGTCTTTTCTAATGAAGCGGGCATGGGCTCATCGCCGACAGCTTATGCGGCGGTGCGCACCACACATCCCATCTCGACGGGTATGGTCTCGCTGCTCGAGCCCTTCATCGATACCGCCATTGTCTGCGTCATGACCGCCCTCGTCATCGTCGTCACAGGAGTCCACACCAACGTCGACGGCGTGCAAGGGGTGCAACTCACCTCGCAAGCCTTCGGCACTGTCGTTGGCTGGTTCCCGTCCGTTTTGACAATCGCCATCGCGTTGTTTGCCTTCTCGAGTATGATTACGTGGTCGTATTACGGCTTGAAGTGCTGGACGTACTTGTTCGGACAGGCTCTGTGGATTAAGAACACCTTTAAGATTATTTTCTGCCTGTTCATTATTGTGGGGGCGGCGGCTGACCTACGAGAGATTATCCATATCTCGGAAGCCATGGTCTTTTTGATGGTCATCCCCAACGTCATTGGGCTTGCGGTTCTCGCCCCCGAAGTCAAACGAGACCTCGAGGAATTCGAACGGGCTCATCGGTTGTAGCTCAACTGTGAAGCACCCTGTGACGCACAAAGTCCCGCTCGGGGGTTGAGCGGGACTTCGGCATCTTTGTCTCTCAAGACTTAGACTTCAGCGCAAGCATAGCTGTTGATTTCGAGACCAACGCTGACTTCCGCGACCTTAGGGGTTGTCCAGGCCATAGCACACCTCTGTTTTCACTAAAGTGTTATAGAACATCGAAAAGCATAATGAATAAACACTATGCCCTTCTCGTAACAATCCTCCGAGGGTACCTGAGGGCAGCCCCGATGGATATGAGCAGATTATACGCCGTGAGTATGAATAAAAGATGAAAGAATAACAAAAAGGGACAAAAAGGATGTTTATCCGCCCTGAAGATAATTAGCCACGAGAAGCGTTTTTGTGTCTGCGGTTATCGACCTTAGCCCTGTCAGACGTGTCTGGAAGGGGGTATACAACCATGTGAGTAAACTTTTGACCTGCCTGTCGGTGCTGTTTTTCGCGGACTGTAGGATCTTGTGTAATCCCTTGATAAATGACCTTGCTTCCATTTTTAAGGTCATAATTGAAAGTAGGTGTTTTACGTCTCATGGCTCTTCTATCCCTCGAGGTGTTGGCAGGTGACTCTATCGAGTGTTACCTATGATATCTGCCAGTTGATTTCAAGGCAGGATATTCACTCTAGACTCTTATCATATCTGCCAGTTGATTTCAAGGCAGGATATCTGTTTCAGAGTCACTTGTTTTCGAGCAATTGACGTAATCCTTTGATACTAGGGGAGTCACCTTGTTCGGTATGGTGTATGATGAGGTGTTCAACGACAGTGCGATAAATAGGCTTAGGAACATTGTGCAAAGCGTCGTGCCACATCTCTTTCCAATTATGTTGGGCATCATGCGGGTCAAGCCTTGTTGTGTTTGTATAGTTGTCTTCGACAGGGAGAAATGTATCATCACAGAGAATCTTTGCCGATGTCGGTTGCCATAAACCGTGCTCACCGACATCGATGATTTTTTCTATCTTACTTTTACTCAATCCTTCCTTTTGTAAGGACTTCTTTAATTCTTCTTTTTCTAGCTCTTTTTCATTAATTTTTATTTTAACGTTGCGCCAATCGCTGCAATTGAGGTGTGCTTTCAGTAAATCTGCTCCTTTTAGACGAGCGAATTGTAAGATTGCTCCTTCTAGTTCAGCAAGTTGTAAATTTGTGCCCTGTAAATTGGCTTCCCTCAACATGACACCTTGTGCCTTTATTTTTGATAAATTAGCCTCCAGTAAATTAGCTCCCTGAAGATGAGCTCCTTGTAGTCGAGCTCCTGACAGATTGGCACCTTGCAGTTGGGCTTCTTCGAGGGTCGGCAGCTCTACCCACTCGACGCCTTGAAAATCGAGCATGCGAAAATCGGCTTTAGAGAAATCGATATCATCGAGTAGTTCAGGTGCTTTATAGTCAAGGCGTTTCAATTTATTCTGGCTTATAAGCTTCTTGGCGTATGTATCATACAAGCTTTTCAGCACGGCAAAAGCGGTCTGGACGTCTTTGCCTAAAGGTGAGGGATACGCGCGTGTATCTGGCTCGCCCGGTTTATCACGGGCGGTTTTTTGGGCGTTCTCGTAAATATAGGCGGCGATAGTTTTTATCACCTGTGCACCATAATTCATAGGGTGCGTGTTGGCTAAAGCTTCCAGACTATACAGCGCGCCGACCCGAGCTTCGATAAGGGGATGTCCCTTGTCATTCGTCTTTGCCAGTAAATCGAGGGCTTGCGTTAGGCGTTCATTGTCCACCTGTTGCCCCAACACTCGATTGCGTTCTGCTGCAACGATAATACCAAAGAGCGCGCCCCAACCAAAAATGGCACTCGCTATGAGCCGCGCAACGCCTTCGTTCATTTCGGGGAAAAGGTATATGATGAGCAGGCATAAACCAACAATGATGGGTAGCCCAGCAATAAAAGTACGGATAAGGCTTTTATGTTCCTGCCAGAATTTTTGCATGCTACGGCTCGATGATGTTATGCCTCCTTAGGCTACTATACACACTTCTTTGATAAATAGCACTGAATTATTTTACCACGTCTGCATCCGTATGGTCATTTTTCTGCGGGCGTTCTCTGATAGCCGAAAGGCAGCATCGTCAAATTCTGGTGCCGAGAACCAGCCCGGCTCAGCGTTGCGACTAAACCCATAAGACTCAATGGGTATGCCTAAAAAGTTACGAGCAAAAACATCATCGCCATCGGCATCATGGAAGACAGCGATAGCATACGTGCCTCGGGGTAAATTAGTGACAATAATTCCTTTTTTGGCGGCAATCGGCGTTTCCACATTGATTCGCCGCACGGCATCACCGCTGGGAAATTGGTCGGGTTGCGTGAACAGGGCGATACGCACGACTCCCCGTTGATTAACGAGCCCTTCTACCAGGATACGCAAATCCGCCGCCTGTGCCACTCCTGCCTCCAACATACACGTCAACAAGAGACACGTTATCCATAGCCATCGTTTCATGATTCTTTGTCGCTGACACCTGCCTCATCGAAGGATGCCATACCGTTATGACACATGACCGCTGCTTGCACGAGGCTGGCAGCCAGAACGCCGCCGCTGCCTTCGCCGAGCCGCATATCCAGCGACAAAAGGGGCTTTTTATCCATCTTCTGTAACAGCAAGGCATGCCCTGCCTCTGCCGATATGTGCCCGAACAAGCAATGGTCGAGCAGCTCTTGCTTATACCCGTACAGCACCGCCGCCGCGCTACAACAAATGAAGCCATCGAGAATCACCGCCACCGAGCGCGTGCGCGCCGCCAACACCGCCCCCAAACAAGCGGCTATTTCGTAGCCACCAAAAGCCTGTAAGCACACCCACGGGTTGGACGGCACGAGCGTTTGCGCCTTGGCATGATAAGCGACAGCATCCCGCAGCACGCTTCTCTTACGGGCGAATCCTTGCTCATCGACACCGCTGCCTCTGCCGACCCACGTATCGATGTTGCCCCCAAAACAAGCATGACACAAAGCCGCCGCCGCCGTGCTGTTGCCGATACCCATCTCGCCAAGAACGATGATGTCCTCAGTGCCATGCACCACCGACTCGTAGCCGCTCATGACCGCTTGCAAGCACGTCTCTTCGTCCATTGCCGTCTGCTGACTGAAATCACGGGTTGGCTTATCCAAGTCCGCCACATGCACCTGCAAGTCATAGCCATACAGCCCACAGAGTTGATTGACCGCCGCCCCTCCCGCAACAAAGTTCTCGACCATCTGTGCGGTTACCTCTGGCGGATAAGCCGACACGCCCTTGCTAGCGATGCCATGATTGCCGGCATAGAGATGCACGCCCACTGTCTCGGCACTGGGACGCGCCCGCCCCTGCCAACCTGCCAGCCAGCAAGCGATGTCCTCCAAACGCCCCAGCGACCCCCGCGGCTTGGTTAAAACATGCTGACGAGCACGAGCAGCACGATAGCACGACTCGTCCATGCCCCCAAAAGACAAGCCATCGACCCACGCCTGCAAAGAAGAAAACGCCAAATCTTTCATCACAAAATGCTATTCTCAAACACAAAAAAATACGTTACAACCATTCATACGCTGTTTCTCGGAGAACAACAACCACCAATGACAACACAACCGCCCTCTTCCTCAGACAAAACGTCATCTTCTGCCAGTAGCACGGCAAGCCCAAGCACCCGCAAGCGCGACATCGATATGCACGAGCTCAAGAGCCACGTTCTGCCGTGGTATCTCGACTTTTTAGCCTCGCTACGTCTATTGACTCGCCTGCCCCTCGCGGAAGACAACGAAGCCATCAAAGACGACAAAGCCATCCAAAAACGTCTGCAACGAGCAACCCGCAGTTTTCCCTTCACCGGTATCGTTGTCGGCGGCATCGGTGCCGCGACCCTCATCGGTTCAGCATATGTTGCTCTGCCCTACGGCGTTGCCTGTGTTCTGGCTCTTACTTTGATGATTATCGCCACCGGCGCTCTGCACGAGGACGGCTTGTGTGACGTTGCCGATTCCCTCGGCGGCACCACCCCGGAAGAACGCCACGCCATCATGAAAGATAGCCGTATCGGCACGTACGGCACGCTGGCTCTTATGTTGGCTCTTCTCGCCAAGTTTGCCGCGCTGTATGAAGTCGGCAACAGCGCCTACGCCGCCCAGATGCTCATAGCCTCAGCCTGTGCGTCACGAGCAGCCATGGTCGCCCTGCCTTGCTTCCTCGCCCCCATCCCCATAGAAAGCACCCATCCCCGTCAAAGCCTCAGCCAACAACTCGGGCAGCTCTCGCCCGCCCAGCTGATTGTGCCCACAACGCTGGCTGCTCTTCTGGTTCTGCTGTTTTTAGCCCGCCTCGATACCGCCTTGACCGTCCTTGCCACCAGTGCCGTTCTCACCTTCCTGATGATTCGTTTCGCCACAAAAACCTACCGCGGCTACAACGGCGACCTGTGCGGCGCCTGCCAGCAAATCAACGAAGTCGGCGTTCTCATCATCACGTCCACGCTGTTTCATAGCCTATCCTAGCCTGTGAGACGCAACCTCAGTCTCATCTTAGGCGGGGCAGGGAGCGGTAAAAGTCACTTTGCCGAATCCCTCATCGCCCAAGAAAAAAGCGTCCTCTACATTGCGACAACCGACCCGTCTCGCCTGCACCTCGATTCCGAGATGCAAGCCCGCATCGAAGCGCACCGAAAAAGACGCCCCGCCCACTGGCACACCCACACGGAACCCTACCACCTTCCGCAATACCTACACACCATCGCCACAAAAGCCCCCTGTATCCTCATCGACAGCCTAACCCTGTGGCTCGCGAACAGCCTCGAGCGCGGCAACGACCCCCACACCCTCAGCACCGAGCTCATCACAGCCCTCCAACAGCAACAAGGACGCACCCTCATCGTCAGCCACGACGTCAGTAGCGGCATCATCCCCACCAACGCCGTTGCCCGCCATTTTGTCTATGCCAGCGGCACACTCCACCAACACATCGCCGCCATCGCCCATAACGTTATCTACGTTACCGCCGGCATACCGAGCTGGCTTAAAGGGAACCCAAAGCTCAAAAAGACGACCACGGCCGAGACCCGACAAAGTCAGCAACATAATGAATAACCAACCCATCTTCCCCACCCGCTAATGACACGCTGGCAGCCCCTTGTTTCCTCAACTCTTCTCGACTAATCACCCGCGCCGCACAGAAAGGCGGCACAACCCACGCCCCCATAACTACAACCAAATCAGCATAAGAACAATCCTCGACAAAAGCTGACGGCTCGAAGACAAAAGAGACCCGCAACCCACGTCTATCATATAAGCACGCCACGCCATCACACGTAAGCCCTGAAGTCGCTGTTGCTTCGTCCCACGAGGATTGCTTAACACCGCCAACCGATTGGAGCCACTGGCGAGAATACCATCGGTCATGCTGAGAGGAAAACAACCACCGCTCGGGTTGACTGGCGTCCCGCACTGCCACCATCGAGCCGTCTCGATGAATGAAAATATCTGGTTGCGGTGTGCTCTCGATGATAACCACCGCCACCCCACAGAGCACGGCAGCGACGGCGATTCGTCCTCGTTGCCACAAGCACAGCCACAATCCTGCCATAACAAAGCATGCCAAAGCCCCGGTCGGATAAGCCGAATGTGACCGATAAGCAGAAGGCAACGCGGCAATAAAAGACGCCCAATCCAACAACAAAGCAATCCCTATCGCCATGCCCTCGAAGAAGATGCCCTCCAACCCAACGGCGGACGCCACCATCGCCAAGATACCGCTCGGCATAATCCACAATGCCGTTAGCGGCACCGCCACCATATTAGCAAGCAAGCCATACGGCGCAACCTGCTGAAAGTGATAGCTGATAAAAGGCATTGTCGCCATACTGGCAACAAGGGTTGTCATGGCGACTCCGCCCATGTACAGCCCGACTTTTTTTGTTTTCGTCTGCCACAGAGACGTTGTATAGCCTGTGTTTTTTGTTGGCTCATCGAGGGCACGGTTGGTCGAGACATGCTCATAAAAAGCCGCCAGAGCCACCACCGCAGCAAAAGACATCTGAAAGCTGACATCGACCACCGCATAAGGATCAAACAAGACAATGCCCGCTGCCGCCCACGCGACAACAAACAAAGAAAACGGACGGCGGTCGAGAATAATCGCCAACAACACAAACGCCACCATAACGAAAGCTCGCACTGTCGGTAGACTTCCGCCCGTCAACAAAAGATAAAACAGGCTCGCCAACATAGCCGCCAAAGCAGCAGCTTTGCGGATGTTGTAATCGAGAGCCATCCGCGATAAAGACAACAACCGCCAAAATAAAAAGAACATGAATCCCGCGACCAAACCCATGTGTAACCCCGACAAAGCCAGCAAATGAGCCAACCCCGAGGTGCGCATGATACGCCAGACGTTGTCGCTCAAGCGTCCGCGCTGTCCCACCAACAAAGCGGTTGCCACGCGCCCTTCTTCGCCAGAAATATGGGTGGCAATGTTTCTTTCTATCCCCTGCCGTAACCGCACCAACCAAGCCCCCGCATCTACCTCATCGTCTTGTGCGGATACATTGACCGCCCCTAAGCTATAGCCAAAAGCCGAAATGCCATGAAACCACGCACGGCGAGAAAAATCATAACCGCCCGGATACACTGGCGGCGATGGCGGATAAAAACGTCCCCGACCCGTAATCTTCTGCCCGGGCTGATAGACAGACGTATCCATCAACCCACGCATCGACAAGCGGACGTAAGGAGAAGGCACAGATAATAACGAGTCACCCCCGCTCATCGCCGTGTCAATCAAAGGCATAGGCTCTTTGTTCTTCTGCCACACAACGACATCTTTTAGGAGAAACCGCCACCCGCCGCGGTGGGCGTTCACCGAGACCACCTGTGCCTGAAAATTGACGACACCGCTTTCTTCCGTAAGAACAAAACCACGGGTCTGTTGGTGTATAGAAACATGCACGCTGGCGAGAAGCACGCCGATACTGGCACCCAGCCAGAGTGTGCCGACAAACGTCCACAGCGAGCGTAACGTGGGTGCACCATACCAACAAGCAGCGATAATGGTGCTGCCGACAACGACCCCCAAACCCAAGCGCGCCCCCGCAGGCTCGACCGACAGCGTAAAATAGAAGGCGGCACCCATGACCCATGCGGCAACGAACCACAAGGGCAAGCGATTCACCTGTTCGGCGAAAAAGCCTTCCAGGCGTCGTAGCACAACCACACGCCTGATGCCATAGACGTAGCGATAATGTCGATAACGAAAAAGAATCTTGCGGACAACACGTTCCTGCATAAAGGCATAAACCTGTGTGGGCACTTGTATGAAGAGGGCATTTACGAGTATACATGAGCTTACCATGACTGTCATTACACGCTTTGCTCCATCGCCGACGGGTTCTCTCCATATTGGTTCAGCTCGGACGGCATATTTTAATTGGCTTTATGCTCGCCGTTTTGGCGGTCGTTATCTTGTGCGCATTGAGGATACGGACACCGAGCGTTCGACTGCTGATGCCATCTCGACCATCAAGGAGGGCTTGTCTTGGCTGGGTATTGAAGGCGATGAGCCGCCGCTGTTGCAATCGTCTCGCCAGAAAGAACACGTAGCCCTCGCCCACCTGCTGGTAGACAAAGGGTGCGCCTACCTGTGTTATGCCAGCCCGCAAGAGCTTGCCGCCATGCGTGAGCAAGCCCGCAAACAAGGCAAACCCGCCCGCTACAACGGGCTGTGGCGCGACAAAGACCCAAAAGACGCACCCGCCAACATCAAGCCGACAATACGCCTCAAAGCCCCGCAAACCGGCACAACCACGTTGCACGACCTGATTCAAGGCAAAGTCACAGTACACAACGAGCAACTGGATGACATGATTCTGCTCCGTAGCGATGGCACGCCCACCTATATGCTCTCGGTGGTTGCCGATGACCGCCACATGGGTGTTACCCATATTATTCGCGGCGATGATCACCTCACCAATAGTTTTCGTCAATACCAGCTGTATGAGGCTCTGGGTTGGCAAACACCGCACTACGCGCACATGCCCCTTCTGCACGGGAGTGACGGCAAAAAGTTATCGAAACGCCACGGCGCGCTGAGCGTGGGCGAGTGGCACCAGCAAGGCTACCTTGCCGAAGCCATGCTGAGTTATCTTGTCCGTCTAGGCTGGTCCCATAAGGATGACGAAATCATCCCTCGCGAGCAAGCCTGCCTCTTGTTCGATGTGAAAGATGTCGGAAAAGCCGCCGCCCGCTTTGACAAAGCCAAGCTGGATTATATCAACGCGCACTTTATGCGTTCCTTACCGCCTGTTGCTCTTTATGATGCGGTATGCCCGTTTTTTGCCACGCCGCCGCGCAACCACGAAAAAGAACGTATCATCGCTGGCCTCGATTCGCTGAAAAAACGAGCCCGCACCCTCAGCGAGCTAGCCGATAACGCCAAATGTTACAGAGACCGCACCACCCTGAGCCCGCAAGCGCGGGACGTTCTGCAAAAAACAGGGGATGATATCCGCCAAAAGATTACCTATATCATAACCAACGCACAAGAATGGGACAGAGTCTCTCTGGAACAGAGCCTACGGCACTATGCCGAGGACAACAACATCCCGATGAAGCAGCTGGCTCAGCCTTTGCGGGCAGCCCTGAGCGGTGATGTTGTTTCGCCGCCCCTGTTCGAGATGATGGCTCTTCTTGGAGCGTCCACCTGTCGCAAGCGATGGACGACAGCATTGAAAACCTGAAACCGACCTGCTAAAGTAGCCGAGACATGACTGATTACAAGACACGCCACAAGCTTTTCTCCACGATGCGCCGTGCGGAGCCGTATTCGAACGAGCAGCTGCACCTTCCGCCCCATTTGCGTCCGTCCCGGGACGCCACGTCCTCCGTGACCCTCCGAGACGACACCAGCGGCAAGGAATGGTCTCTGCCCGTGCTACGCGGCACACAGGGCCCCCCCGTCATCGACATTGGCGACCTCTACAAGAATAGCGGTTACTTCACCTACGACCCCGGCTATATCTCGACCGCCAGCTGCCACTCTGCCCTCACCTTCATCGATGGCGATGAAGGCTTGCTGATGCACCGCGGCTACCGCATCGAGGAACTGGCGCGCCACAGCGACTACCCCGAAGTCTGCTACTTGCTGTGGTTTGGCGAATTACCCAACAAACGCCAGAAAGAACGCTTTCTACGCGCCCTGACCTATCACACCATGGTGCACGAGCAAGTCATTTCCTTCTTCCGCGGCTTCCGCCGAGACGCCCACCCTATGGCTATTTTGGTCGGTGTTGTCGGTGCTATCGCCTCGTTTTATACCGACAAAGAATACGACTTTTCCTCCGATGACGGACGCTGGGTCGCAGTCAGCCGTATGCTCGCTAAAATGCCCACCATCGCCGCCATGGCATACAAATACGCCATCGGACAACCCTTCATCTACCCCCGCAACGACCTCAGCTATGCCGAGAATTTTCTCTATATGATGTTCTCGACTCCCTGTGAGCCATGGAAAATATCCGACAACCAAGTGCGTGCCATGGATCAGCTGCTGATTCTGCATGCCGACCACGAGCAAAATGCCTCCACCTCGACAGTGCGTCTGGCGGGTTCGTCTGGTGCACATCCCTTTGCCTGTATTGCCTCTGGCATAGCGTCCCTGTGGGGCAAAGCCCACGGCGGTGCCAACGAAGCGGTGCTCACCATGCTAGAAGAAATCGGCAACAAAGAACACATCGATACCTTCCTCGCCAAAGCCCGAGACAAAGACGACCCCTTCCGCCTCATGGGCTTCGGTCACCGAGTCTACAAAAACCGCGACCCCAGAGCCGAAGTGCTCCGTAACATCTGCATGGACGTCCTAAAAGAACGCAACCGCGGTCGACCCGACCCCCTCCTCGAGCTCGCGCAAGAACTGGAAGCCCGCGCCCTCAAAGACAGCTACTTCATCGAGCGTCACCTCTTCCCCAACGTTGATTTCTATTCCGGTATTCTCCTGCGTGCCTTAGGCTTTCCCACCGCCATGTTCACTGTGTTTTTTGCCGTTGCCCGCACCGTCGGCTGGATTGCCCAATGGAAAGAAATGACCGAAGATACCAGCAACAAAATTAATCGCCCCCGTCAGCTCTATCTGGGCGAAAAAGAACGCCCCTTTGTTCCCCTCGAGCAACGTGACTCGCACAAGACCGAAACGAAAGTGCCCCCCGTCCACCACAAGAGCCCCGCTCCTGCCAAGTAAGGCTCCTTTTTCCATCTTTAATTCTTTACGTTTTTTCTCTGCCTGTGCCTTCCTTATCGAAAAAAATGATTCTTGCCCTGCCGAAAGGGCGTATCTTAGAGGATATCACGTCGCTCCTCCCCCGAGCCAACATTCATCCCGAGGACGCCTTCTATGACGAAAATTCTCGTCAGTTGCGTTTCACCACCAACATGCCAGACGTGGATATTATCCGTGTGCGCGCCTTCGATGTGGCGACTTTTGTTGCCTTTGGCGTTGCCCACTTGGGCATTGTCGGCTTGGACGTGCTGATGGAATTCGACTACCCCGAAATTTACGTGCCCCTCGACCTGAACGTGGGACGATGCCGTATCGTTGTCGCTGAACCCCACACCGTCGCCCGTAGCGATGACCCGATTCACTGGAGTCACGTGCGAGTCGCAACAAAATACCCCCGTCTCACCCAACGTCACTTCGTCCAACGGGGCGTGCAAGTCGAGTGCATCAAGCTCAACGGCGCGGTGGAACTGGCAACATCTCTTGGCTTATGCGAGCGTATCGTTGACCTCGTATCCACCGGACGCACCCTGAAAAACAACGGGCTGACCGAAGTCGAAAAAATTGCCGATGTCAGCTCACGCCTGATTATTAACCGCGCCGCTTGGAAGACGATGCCGCAAGCCATAGCCCCGCTTATCTCGCAGTTCGAAAAAGCCACCACCGCAGCCAAACCATGACGAAGCGTCTGCACCACCACGACCCCAACTTTGCCGATTCCGTCCACGCCCTCGTGACCGAGCGGCGCGAGCAACAACACAACGTCGATGGTGTCGTGCAAGACGTCATCGCCGCGGTGCGCGCCCAAGGTGACGAAGCCCTCCTGCACTATACGCACAAATGGGATGACGTATCTTTAACCCTCGAATCCCTAGCCGTGCCACAAGAAGCATGCCAGCAAGCATGGCAGTCCCTCACAGAATCACAACGTGGCGCGCTGAAACACGCGGCGAAGCGAGTGCGTGCCTTCCACGAGAAACAACGCCCCAACGACCAACACGACCATGACGAACACGGCATCACGCTAGGGATGCGCTGGCAAGCCATCGACTCCGTTGGCTTATACGTGCCCGGCGGCACCGCCGCCTACCCCAGCTCGGTTATTATGAATGCCGTCCCCGCACAAGTGGCCGGCGTGCAACGACTGGTCATGGTGGTGCCCGCCCCTGACGGCACCATCAATCCGCTGGTGCTTGCCACCGCCGCCCTATTGGGCATCGAAGAAATCTACCAAGTGGGCGGTGCACAAGCTATCGCTGCCCTCGCCTACGGCACCAACACCATCGCCAAAGTGGACAAAATCGTCGGCCCCGGTAACGCCTACGTGACCGCCGCCAAAAAACACGTCTTCGGCAGCTGTGGCATCGATATGATAGCGGGCCCCAGCGAAGTGCTGATTGTCGCCGATGCCAGCGCGCGGGCGGATTGGCTCGCCATCGATTTACTGGCACAAGCGGAACACGACACCGACGCACAAAGTATCCTTATCACCGATAACGAGCAACTAGCAGCTGAAGTCAGTGTCGCGGTGGCTGAATACTTAAAGAGTCTACCGCGGGCAGACATCGCCGCCGCCAGCTGGAAGAACCACGGCGCGCTCATTGTCGTGGATGACCTCTACAAACAAGCCCCGCCTATCGTGGACGCGCTCGCCCCCGAACACCTTGAACTCGCTATGAATAAGCCTGAAGCCTTTATGAAGACAATACGCTACGCCGGGGCTATCTTTTTAGGCCATCACACGCCCGAAGCCATCGGCGATTACATCGGAGGCCCTAATCACGTGTTGCCGACCTCACGAGCAGCCCGCTTTTCCTCAGGCTTGAGCGTATACGATTTCCTCGTGCGCAACACCTATATGCAGTGCAACGAAAAGCAGTTGCGTCAATTGGCTGACGATGCGATAACCTTAGCCCAAGCCGAAGGACTCGATGCCCACGCACGTTCCCTCAGCGTCCGCATCAACCACAACAAACCATAGGTGAAACTGACGTGCCGAAAGAAGAACTGATAGAATTTTCTGGTATCGTTCTCGATACACTGCCCAACGCCATGTTCAAAGTCAAACTGGACAATGGCCACGAGATTCTCGCCCACACCGCTGGCAAAATGCGCAAACACCACATCCGCGTCTTCGCCGGCGATAGAGTCACAGTAGAAATGACCCCCTACGACTTAACCAAAGGACGAATCATCTTTCGGCATAAATAAACACCAATATAGAGAGATAAAACAAAGAGATAGCATAGTATACCTGCGATAAAAAAAGGAATTGTTTCACGAGAAACATCGACAGGATAGGAATTGTTTCACGTGAAACATCGCGAGGGTAACGGGGCAAAACGCTATAACGCTATGATTTTTTAACAAAAAGAGAAAAAATAAGTCGATGCAAAAAAAAGGAATTGTTTCACGTGAAACATCGCGAGGGTAACGGGGTAAAACGCTATAACGCTATGATTTTCAACAGAAAAGAAAAAAACAAGTCGATGCAAAAAAAAAGAATTGTTTCACGTGAAACATCGCGGGAGGAAGAAACAGGGTAAAACGCTATAACACGATGATTTTTAACAGAAAAGAAAAAAATAAGAGGATAGAAAAAAAAGCAATGTTTCACGAGAAACATTTGTATCGGTTTGTATCGGTGGGGGGGATGGGGGGGGTGGCTTTTGTGCTGGTGTGTGTTTATAGTTTTTGTGTCTAGGGTTTTATCTGCGTTATTTGCTGTGCGTAACTTTATTCTTGCTTCATCGTCATCGTCTCGGGCATCTCTGCTGAGGCAGGTGATTCCGCATTTCCGTGTGGTGGTGCCTTCTGTTGTTGAGTCGTATCCTGAGGTGGGCACGGCGTCGAAGGTGGCGCGCTTGTGGGCGCGGCGTAAGGCGGATGCGGTGGCTAGCCTGAAAGACAGCAAGGGGGCGTTTATTTTGGCGGCGGATACGGTTGTGGCGCGGCAAAGACAGCTCTTCACGACTCCTGAGACTGCCGAACAGGCAGCCTCGATGCTTGCCTGCTTTGACGGACGGCGATTCACCATCACAACGGCATTGTGCCTTATCATGCCCGACAGGGTGTCGGTAACGCACCAGACCACGTGGCTGAAGTTTGGTCGACTGGGTGAGGAGGCACGTGCCGCCTATATTGCCAGCAATGCGTGGCAGAAAAGGGCTGCGGGGCTGGACTTGGCGGGGGCAGCAGGAGTCTTTGTCCGTGCCATGAATGGCTCGTGGTCGAGTGCTCTTGGCTTGCCCCTTTGGCATACCAGGGAACTGCTGATATCCGCCGGCGTGGATCCGCAAGAGCTATTGACCCCGCACCCCCCCAACAAACAACGTAGACGATAGACAAGAGGCTTTGTATCCGTTATATACGAGATGTCTTTGTGCCCAGGTAGCTCAGTCGGTAGAGCAGTCGCCTGAAGAGCGTCGTGTCGGTGGTTCGATTCCTCCCCTGGGCACCACATCCCCCGTATATTCCCGTATATTTACGGCGTGACTCGCACGTGGCCGGCGGCAATGATGGGGCCGACGCGTCCTTGCTGGACGAGCACCACCGCGCCGCCGCGTCCTTGTGCTTGTAGCGAGTCTTTATCGATGATGACTTCGCCTAGGGCTCGGTCGCTGTCGCTGATTTGTGCCATGTCTCGCACCACGTTGGCGTTAATGAGGCTTCTGCCGGCATTTTCGCCCCGCTCCACTTCGGTTTCGTGGCGGCGGTCGTAATCTATCCGCCACATCACGTAGCCGTCCCTGAGGGGGGGCAACATCACACGGGACTCCGAGCCATCGCTGCTGTGTTCCACTTTCAGCACCTGCACGTCCCCTTCCTGCAACGAGTTGCTGATACGCTGTAGAATGGCGGAACGCTTGAAGCCCGCGACATCGTGTCGCCCATCCACCACCACTTGTGGCGTATAGGGGCTCCAGTTGGAGAGGATACGGGCATAGCGTCTCTGTCTGGCACTGGCTTCTTTCGACGAAAAGGGATCCTCCCAGCCAATGTAGTTCCAGTAATCCACGTGGTGGGCAAGAGCAATCACATCGCGGCGTTTGCTCAGCTGCCGTAACACCTTATCAGCGGGCGGACACGAGCTACAGCCTTGCGAGGTGAACAGCTCCACAACAGAAATCGACTCAGCCGCGGCAGCTGGAGTCGCCCCCAGCAACACAGCAAACACGGCTGCCAAACAGAATAGCTTTTTCATCACATTAAACTCCCTAGATTGCCCCGCCTCTAATTTAAGAACAAACGTCCATAAAAGCAATGCCCGTAACGCGTCCACGTGTGTCCCTTTTTTCGTGGGTTCAGTGGGCTTCAGTGTGCTTCCGCCCAGTTGTCGCCCCAACCGGTATCGACCACCAAAGCGACATCCATCGGTTTGGCGGGCAAGTGGGCTTGTTCCATGATTGTGGCGATGGTCTTTGCCCATTCGTCTACGGCGGCGCGTTTGACTTCGAAGACGAGTTCATCATGCACCTGCAAGAGCATACGGCAGTCTGTCTGTGGCGTGCGTAGTTTGTCATCGATGCGTATCATGGCGCGCTTCATCAGGTCAGCGGCACTGCCTTGGATGGGGGCGTTGATGGCGGCTCTTTCGGCAAAGTGGCGGCGCGCCGCATTCGGGTCTTTGATGGACGGCATAAAGCAACGGCGACCAAAAAGCGTTTGCACGTAGCCGTTCTGGCGACACTGCTCGATGGTGTCGTGCATATAGGTTTTGACTTGCGGGTAGACTCGAAAGAAGGCATCGATGGCGACTTGTGCGTCGCTCTGGTCGATTTTCAGCTGGCGCGCCAAGCCAAAAGCACTGATGCCATAGATGATACCAAAGTTAATGGCTTTTGCCCGCCGTCTTTTGTCTTTGTCCACGTCCGCTTCTTTCATAGCGAAAATGTCAGCAGCAGTGCGGCGGTGAATGTCCACGCCATCGGCAAACGCCTGTTTCAGTGCCGTCACATCGGCAATATGAGCCAACAACCGCAGCTCTATCTGGGAATAATCGGCACTGAGCACACACCATCCTTTGTCTGCCGTAAAGGCGCGGCGGATGGCTTGCCCTTCTTCTCTGCGTATGGGAATGTTCTGCACGTTGGGTTCTGCTGACGACAAACGCCCGGTGTTCGCCACTGTTTGAGCAAAATGGCTATGCACCCGCCCTTCGTCATCCACGTAGCGCGGCAAAGCCTCCGTATACGTGTTGCGTAGTTTCGCCAGTCGCCGCCACCCCAATACTTTATCTGCCAACAGATGCCCTTGTGCCGATAAATCATCGAGGACACTGGAATCGGTGGAATACGCGCCACTTTTGCCGCGCTTGCCAGCGGGAAGGTTGAGCTCTTCGAACAATACTCGTGCTAACTGTTGCGATGACCCTATGGCAAACTCGTGACCGACATCTTCAAAAATGGACGATTCGATTGTCTGCTGACGCTCGGCAAAATCATCGCTGAGTTTGCCTAAGTAGGCTCGGTCAATCGCCATGCCGGTGCGTTCCATGCGCGCCAATACTTCGACAAGAGGACGCTCGACGGTGCGGTATAAGGCATACACGCCGCGCTCTATGGCTAGGCTACAGAGATGTTGGTAAATCTTCAGCAACGCCATCGCCTGATACGTAGGCTCTTCCGACGTAGACACATCGCCCAACCCTAAGGACAAGTGCATCCGCCGCCATATAGACAGCCAATCATGCTGTAAATGCCCGCCCTCAGCACTATAGGCGAGCAACATGATATCCTCACAGGCAACCAGCCCCCCAAGCCCTCCCTCCTCGTCAACTTTAAGGTTGAGCCTTTTATGCCATGCTTTGATATCGTGGACGACTTTACGCACGGTGTTATCGACCCATAAAGCCTGCAATGCCGACCACCATTTAAGATTATGGGGGGGCTTATCGGCTGGTATGGTCATAAGGACACATGTTGCTTGTCCGTTGTTTACTGCGGGCGGCAAGCCCAACAACAGCGATGCTGGTGTGGTATCGTTCTCTTCGACCCATAACAAGCTGCATAGTCCGCGGGCTTGGGCTTGTGTGACCCACGTCTGTAGGGCTTGTGCGGGTGCGTCGGCGTCTAGGGTTTCCACCTTAAAGGTGGAGGAGTCGCTGGGGTTGGCGGATTCGCCTGTGTCTGCGGGGAAGTCCAGTTGTCCTTGCTGAAAGATACTGTCTTGCGTTAGGGGGCTATGAAAGCGTTCTTTCACTTCGGTGATGATGCGAGAGAATTCTAGGGTCTGCAAGAATGTGAGCAGGCGTGTCACATCGAGGGGCTTAAAGGCGAAGGTGGACAGGTCGTTATCGAGTTTCACGTCGTCTTTCAGGCGTGCCAGTTCTCGTGATAGGCGGGCTTGGTCGGCATAGTCAACGAGGGCTTCTCGCCGTTTGGGTTGTTTGATGGCGTCACCTGCCTGAGCCAGCAGCGTATCGAGGTCTCCAAAGGTATCGATGAGTTGGGCGGCGGTTTTGACGCCGATACCTGGCACGCCCGGGATGTTATCCGAGCTATCGCCGGCGAGCGCCATCACATCGAGGACTTTTTCTGGCACAACGCCAAATTTATTGATGACTCCTTGCACGCCGACTTCTTGGTTTTTGACGGGGTCGAACAGCACGAGTCCATCGCCCACCAGTTGCATGAGGTCTTTATCGGAGGAGTAGACTGTAACGGGGACGTTTTGTTTGCGGGCGAGGCGAGCGTAGGTTGCGATGATGTCGTCCGCTTCGAATCCTTCTTTTTCCATAGCGACAAGGTTGAAGGCTTGTGGCACTTTTTTGATCCAGTCGAACTGCGGTATCAGTTCTTTTGGTGGTTCTTGTCGGTTGGCTTTATAGTCGGCATAGATGTCGTTGCGGAAGTTTTGTCGTTTGCAATCGAAGATGATGCCGATGCCCACTGATATATTTTCGTTGCCGGGGAGGGATTGCTCGTTTTCGACAATGTTGAGGAGCATACGGGTGAAGCCATAAATGGCATTGACGGGCAAGCCATCGCTGCGATTCATCATCGGCAGGGCATAGAAGGCTCTGAAAATGTAGCCTGAGCCATCCACGAGAATGAGTTTATCCATCCGTCAATCTCTATCAGTCTTTCAGGACGAAGCGTCGGTGGCAGTAGGGGCAAATCACGTAGCCTTTGTCTTTTTTTAGGGGCAAGTAGACTCTTGGGTGTCCGCCGTTGCGCACCCCTTCGCCAGCACAGGATACTGTCGTGGTGGTGGCATCGACGTAGACGATGTCTTCACGCACACTGTCGTGGGCGGTGGACTGCGTATCGAAGGGCGATTCGTGTAAAGAGTGGGGATGGGGTTTCATCATGGTGTTGTCGCTTGGAGTATACCTTGTTGGTGGCTGAGGATGGTCATGGGTCGTCTGCCGTGCCAGTGTGGGTTGGGCGGGAAGTGGACGGGCAAGGCGTGTTCGCTGCGTCCGATACCTTTTTGTCCGTCTTCGACCAAAACGTCTACTTGTTTGTTGATAAAGGAGTCGAGGGTGTCGTGCAGGAGGGCTTGGCTATAGCGGCGTAGGCGTGCGGCTCGTGCTTTGCGTGTCGAAGGGGGCACCATCGGCATACGGGCTGCGGGCGTGCCCTCGCGGGGCGAATAGGGAAAAATGTGATTGAGAACCAGCCCGGCTTCTTCTAGCAGGCGACAGGAATTGCGGTGCATCTGGTCGTCTTCGGTGGGAAAGCCGGCTATCATATCGGCGCCGAAGATCATGTTGGGGCGGCGCGAGCGTAGTCGCTGGCAGAGGCGTAACACATCGCCGCGACTGTGGCGGCGTTTCATGCGTTTGAGAATCAGATCATCGCCCGACTGCACGCTGAGGTGCATGACGGGCATCATGCGTTCATCGCCAGCGAAGCAATCGAGCAAGGTGTCATCGACTCGGGCGGGATCGAGGGACGACAGACGTAGACGAGGAAGGGGACGAGGAAGGGGACGGGGAAGGGGCAAGTCTTTTAGGTGCTGGAGCAAAAAGGCAACGAGGTCGCCCAGCGAGCCGTGCCACTCTTGTCCCCACGAGGCGATATCGACGCCGCTCAAGACAATTTCTTGGCAGCCTTGGGCGATGAGTCCTTGACAGCGTCTTGCGACTTCTTGTGGGCTGACGCTTCGGTGTGCGCCGCGCCCTTGCGGGATAATACAAAACGTGCAGGTGTGGTCGCATCCCTCCTGCACCGAGACGAAGCCGCGGGTGCGGCCAAAGAAATCCCGCAATATAGGGTGGGACGTATCCTCTGGTGTGCTTAGCTCTTGGGAGTCGCCGTGCCAGATGTGTGCGGGTGTGGGCTTTGAGGCGGAGGTTTCTTGTTGTTGCTGGAGGCGTTGATAGACCTGTTTGTTGAGTTTCAGGGTGTTGTCGATAACGTCGTCTACTTCGTCCATGGCGGCGAATGTCTCGCTGTGGATGTGGGCGGCACAGCCAGTGACAATCAGGCGTGCGTGCGGGTATTGTTTGCGTGCTCGGCGGACGGCTTGGCGTGATTGTCGCACCGCTTCTGCGGTCACGGCACAGCTATGGACGAAGACGTGGTCGGTGAGCTTGGCGTCGCGGGCGTGTTGGTCGATGAGCGCGCTTTCGTAAAAGTTGAGGCGACAACCGAGCGTAATAACCACGGGGGGAGCGGGGGTGTTGGGGGGGGTGTCGGTCGGGTGAGTCATGATGGGGGCGGGGATGGGGGGGCTTGCCAGGCGCGGGCTTGGTCTTGTGGGATGATACCTTTGTAGCTGATAGCGGTGTTGCCGGTCATCATGACGTGGTCGTCAGCGAGCCACTCGATGTCGAGGGTGCCGCCGTCCATGGTGACGTGGACGTTGCGGTCGGTGAGGTTTCTACGGCAGGCGGCGACGGCGGCGGCACAGGCGTTGGTGCCGCATGCGAGGGTTGCGCCGCTGCCGCGCTCCCATGTGCGTAGGTGCAGGTGCGTCTTCGATAGGCATTGTGCCAAGCCGATGTTAATGCCTTCGGGAAAGAGGGGGTTGCTACCGAGGCTGCGACCAATGACATCGAGGGGGAGCAGCTGGCAGTCTTCAACGAAAAGGATGAGGTGGGGGTTACCCATACTGACGGCGACTCCTGTGGGTAGGTCGAGACCGTTGACGGCGACGGGCACGGCGTTGGTGTCGTGTGCGTCCCGTAGGGGGATGTCTCGCCAATCGAAGCGGGCGCGTCCCATATCGACTCGCACGCGTCCATCCTCTAAGTATTCGGTGTCTAGTAGACCGCTGTCGGTTTCAATGACGTGGTGGTGTTTGCCGTCTTGCTGGAACAGCAGTGCACCGACACAGCGGGCGGCATTACCGCACATTTTGGCGTTGCCACCATCGGCATTGTAAATTTCCATGAAGATGTCGGCGAGGCCCGGTTGTCCGTCTCTGAGGACGATGAGTTGGTCGCAGCCGACTCCCCAGCGTCTATTGGCGACGGCTCGGACGAATGACGGCAACAAGGCGCGAGTGCTGGCAGCCGCCCCGGGGCCCACACGTCCATCCATAATGACGAAGTCATTACCGAGTCCGTGCATTTTGACGAAGCTTAAGCCGTCGCTGTGGGACGTTGTTATTTTTGATAGTTTTGCTTCCATTCTTGATACGTCATGCCATAGATGTGTGTGCGTGCTTGTTCGTATGTGATGTCGATGCCTTGTTGTTGTGCGGCTTCTACATACCATTTTGCCAGACAATTACGACAGAATCCTGCCAAATTCATCAAGTCGATGTTCTGGACGTCTTTGCGGCTATCCAAGTGTTTAAGCAGGTGGCGGAAAACCGCGGCTTCGATGGTTTGGGCTTTGTCGCCAACGATGGGGGCGACTGTTGGGGGTGTGTTGGTGGTCATGGTTGGTCTCCTTGTGGGGTGTTATACAGCTTTTAGGCTTGCTGCGATATCTGGTGGCATGACGAAAGCGGCGTGTGCCACATCTGGCGTATAGTAGCGTGTGGTTAGTTGGCTTGTGCGCATGACTTGGGCGAGGTGTTGGGTGCTCCATTGGTGCATGGTGGTGTCATCGCATGCCCAGCCGAATGCCATGACGCCGCCTACGTATGTGGGCACAGACGTAAAATAGAACGTATGGGAGCGAAAAACAGCTTGGAAATTTTTGTGACTCTGGGCGATGGTGGGCTGCAGAAAAGGCACGCCATTTTGATTGATAAGGATGCCGCCTTGCTTGAGGACGCTTTGACATGTGGCGAAGAACTCTTGTGTGAACAGCTGTTTGCCGGGCCCTATGGGGTCGGTGGAGTCGATGATGACCGCATCGAATTGTTGGGGGCTTGCGCGCACGTAGCGGGCGCCGTCATCGATGATGAGGGTTAGGCGTTCGTCATCGAAAGCGCCGTTGCTGTGCTCGGGCAGGTAGCGGACGCACAGGTCGATGACTCGTTTATCGATGTCGACCATGGTGACTCGGGCGCGGGGGTGTTTGAGGACTTCTCGGGCACAGCCGCCATCGCCGCCGCCGATAATCAGCACGTCCAGCGTATCGGTGTTGTTCTGTTGCTGCTGCCAGCATGTGCGGGCAAGAAGGGCGGGATGAACCAACATTTCGTGATACATGTATTCGTCTTTTGATGTTGTCTGCACCACGTTATCGAGCCCCAGGACTCGCCCCATATCCTGATTATCGAAGATGATTATCTTTTGGTGCTGGGTCTCTTCCTGATAGAGTAACGTATCGATACGCACGCGCAGCGTTAAGCTGCTGTGTAGGCGTTCTTCGAACCATGTTTGTGTGTTTGTGCTCATGTATACTGTCCGTGACTATTCTTGTGTGGGTGCTGTGCCTTCTGCGTTGTGGCGGCGGTGCGGTGGTGAGTTGTCTCCTTTTACGAGTCATGGGTTTCTTTGTGCTCTGGAGGCGAGCGGTTGCCTTGACAACACGAGTGGCTGGCGTTCTCGTCCTCTTCTTATTTATCACGGCACGCCCCCTGTTCTCAAGGCTTGCGTTCCTTTTTATCTGAAGGCTCATTCGCAAGGGGAATTTGTTTTTGACCATGCTTGGGCGCATGCTGCTCATCAGGCGGGCATTGCCTATTACCCGAAGGGGCTTGTTGCTTCGCCCTTTACGCCGGTAGCGGGCAATCGGCTGTTACTGGCGGAGGCATGCCAGCCCCACGAGGTTGCGCCTATCTTGCGTTGTCTTGCTGACTTCAGTGCGTCGCGGGTATCGTCCTTGCATCTGACGTTTCTGCCGCCCGAGCAAGCCCGAGAGGCGGAAAACAGCGGTTATTTGACTCGGCTTGGCATCCAGTTTCACTGGTATCGGCGCGATGATACCTGTTTCGATGACTTTCTTGCTCGGTTGCCGTCTCGCAAGCGCAAGGCGATTAAAAAAGAGCGAGAGAAAGCACACAACCACGGGCTGCGCATCGCTATGGAGTCGCCTGCTAGCCTGACGGACGAGGATTGGCGGCGGTTCTATGCCTTTTACCGCAAAACCATCGATGACCACGGCAGCTATGCTTATTTGACGGCGCAGCTGTTTCCGCTGTTGGCGGAGACGATGCCTGAGCGCATCCTTATGGCAACGGCTCGAGATAACAAAGGCGTGTTACAAGCAGGAGCGTTACATGTGCGCGACGGCAAGCGTCTGTATGGGCGTTACTGGGGCTGTGCGCGGCATTGCGCGTTTGTGCACTTCGAGTTGTGCTATTACCAAGCCATCGCCTATGCCATCGAGCACGGATTAGACGCCGTCGAAGCTGGCGCACAAGGCGGACACAAATTGCTACGAGGCTACGAGCCCACCCTGACCTATAGTAGCCACATGATGCACCACGAAGGGTTGCACCGAGCCGTCAAAGCCTTCCTACAGGAAGAAACACGGGCTATCCGCCAAACACATAAGAGCCTGCACCAGCAATATACCAAAACAAAAGACACAGTAAAGGCGACCCCACGCTCACCGAAACGATGACAGAACCTAAAAAGCATAAAAGACAAAAACTTATATTCTTATGCTTTCATACGGACTCGCTCAGCCGAGATACAGGATTGTCGGGAAATCTTTTATTCCATTCTTCCATATCAAAGATAGCACACTCATCGAGAAGTATATTCTTCCACGACTTTGGACAACAATCACTATCACGCAATTTATTTCTTAACGATTCCATCCTTCTTATGCGTTGACCACTATCCAGCCCTGTGAACAAAACGAGGTAACGTATAGCTTTTTTACCCTGAGCCTCGTCTCCACCTTCAGCCCAACGGTACAAAAAAGTATCCCTAAATTTTATTGCTAATTCAATGTCAATTTCCTTTCCAAAAAATTTATCTCGACTTTCTTTACGCGCACGAGGGTCGTCTGGATCTTTGAATTCAATAAACCAATAGCAATCGTCAAATTCAAAAATAAAGTCCACTGCTTTCATGCCACGAGCAGTTTGCCTCTCGTCATCGAACTTATAACAACGAAGAGCACCACCTTTGGCAATGCGCAAATTACCTTCTTCAAGATAGGTCACGTTCTTTTTCTCCCCACCATACGTTTGATTTCATAGTCATATAGCGTATCATAGGCTTCAACCAACGCATTGGGGGCAAGGTCTTCGTAATGCTTCGTGCTTTCGCACGTAACACCATGGGACGTATCAACATCGAGAGCATGAAACAAAACCTTGTCGCTTTCTTTATTACGTTTCAGGTCGATGAACTTCAAAAAAGGATAGCTGTGAGTCGCCAAGAATATTTGCACTCCTTGACGCTGCAACGCTAACAGAACATCCACCACCGATTCAAACATCCTCGGATTCAAATTCGTCTCAGGCTCATCCCAACACAAAACCGACAACGTATTGTCATCATCAGCTATCAAAGAACCATTCTTAATCAACAGCCACAACAACCCTAACTTACGCATGCCCTCTGCCAGTAGGGTAAATTCGAATTCTTCCCCTTTGTCCGTCACCAAAAAAAACTCCTCGCCCTTGATGACGACCTGTCCCCCCATCTCCCGTTGCAAAATATCCAGCATCGCCTTTCTGCTATCAATGTTTTTAAGAGAAGGAAGATACGCATGGTCAAGAATATCCTTAAAGACTTTCTCAAAATGAATTTCCCTTTTTTCATAAAGAGACCTAAAACCTGGTGCATTGGCAAGAATGTCCTTTGACGGAATGTAGACACCTTTTATTGTCGCTTCAATTTTGATGTTTCCACCAAAAATCAAGCCTTGCGTCATGTTTCTACTAAAAGACATAAATTTACTCTTTCCATCTATAAAAAACCTAACTTCAGCGTCCTGCTGCCCTTTTCTTACTAACCTGCCAATAGAATTTTCACTAGGTAAAAAATATTCATTCAAATATTCAATATTTAAATTGCCTGTATCAAAATACTTCCTTTCGACCCAATGACAAAAAATATACAGCAGTTTCAGCAGGCGTGTTTTTCCTGTGCCATTAACGCCAATAAACGCGTTGATGCCCGGGGACAGTGCGCAATCGAATTCCTCAAAAGCTGCAACGTTACTGATTTTGATACGTTCGATCGCTTTCATTCTCTTTCTTCGATCCAAGCCATCTGTATGGCTTCGAGGATAGATTCATTAGACCCTTGCGGGTCGTCTTCGAAGTCGGGCAGGCTCGTGACCCACTTGTGCAAGTCCGTAAAACGCAGATTGACGTTATCCTCGTTGGGATAGCGTTCTTCCAGTTCGATAGCAATATCGTAGGTGTCACTCCAGCGCAGTCCCATATCAGCCATCCACCTGCATGTTGCGGGTTGCCGCCGGCAACGTTACCACCAATCCGTCCAGTTCATCCGTCAAGATAATCTGGCAGCCCAGCCGTGACGTTTCCGTCAGTCCCCACGCCAAGTCCAACATATCTTCTTCGTTTTCGGAGGCTTCATCCAGTTTATCATAAAAAGCCTCATCGACAATAACATGGCATGTCGAGCACGCCAACGAGCCCTCGCAGGCACCTTCCAAAGCGATGTGGTTATGGTGAGCAATTTCCAGCAGAGATTGCCCCGCTTCCGCTTCGATTTCATGGCGTTTTCCGTTGTGTTCAACGAACGTTACTTTGGGCATGGCTTGGCTCTCCTATGGTTTGTTTTTGTTGTCTTGCATGGCGCTTTCGACATCCTGCGTTGAGCGTCCCTTCAAAGCCGAACGCATGGCTTCTTGCATGCGCCGCTGCGCGAAGGGCTCGGTCGCCTTCTCCAAGGCATCCATCGCCCGCGTTATGTCCTCTTTTGTATCGCGTTGGACCGCTCGTGCCAAGATGCTTATTGCCTCATCGATGCTTTTTCTTTCCGACACCGAACACAAATGCCCCGCCTGAACCAAAGCCGAATCAACCGCAGACAACAAACGCCTACCCTCAACACGAGCCTGCAACAACAAACGCTTCACCATATCGTCCCTACCATGCTCCGCACTTTGCCGTAACATCGCTATCATCTCTTGCTCCGACAAGCCATAAGACGGCTTGACCTCAATACGCTGCTGGTGACCCGTCGATTGCTCCTGTGCCTGCACAGTCAACAAGCCATCCGCATCAATCGTAAAACTCACATCAATGCGCGCCGCACCAGCCGTCATAGGCGGAATGTCATCCAACACAAAACGAGCCAAAGAACGATTGTCACTCGCCATTTCTCGCTCGCCCTGTAACACATGCAAAGACATCGCCACCTGCCCATCCTGCCACGTCGTAAACGTCTGCGTTTTCTGCGACGGAATAGGCGAATTACGCGCAATAATACGCTCAAAAAGACCCCCCATCGTCTCTAGCCCCAAAGACAACGGACACACATCAAGCAAAAGAGTCTGTGCCCCCGTCGTCAAAGCCCGCGCCTGCCGTGCCGCACCCCAAACAACAACTTGGTCAGGATCCATGCCCGTAATCGGCGGACGATGAAAAAACGACTCAACCTGCTCACGCACAATCGGCGTGCGAGTCAAGCCACCCGCCAAAACAACCCCCCGTATATCATCAACCGATATGCCCTCCGCATCACCCATAACGTTGCCACAAATCTGCAGACTACGCTCAACAAGAGGCATAACCGCCTCTTCCATCGCTTCCCGTGTCAACACAACCCCATCATCAAGACTCACACTTTCCTTACTGCTCAACGTTTCCCTTAGCTGCCGCACCAGACGTAAATCTTGTGCCTTGTCGCCACTGCCTGTCCACCCCTCCTTGTGCAGAGCAGCCCGCACGTCCCGGTCGAAGTCATCACCCCCAAGAGCACAATCACCCCCCGTCGCCAGCACTTGAAACACACCCTTACGTAGCCGCAACAACGACATATCAAACGTACCCCCGCCAAAGTCATAAACAGCGTATAAACCCTCATTGCCACTATCCAAGCCATAAGCCAAAGCAGCAGCCGTCGGCTCGTTGACAAGACGCAGCACCTGTAAACCCGCCAAACGCGCCGCATCCTTCGTTGCCAAACGAGCACTATCATCAAAATAAGCCGGCACCGTAATAACCGCCTTTGTAACCGCAAAACCCAAAGCACGCTCCGCACGCTCACGCAAAGCACGCAACAACAAAGCCGATAACGCCACCGGCGAATGAGTCACATCCCCCAAACGCAAACGCACCATACCCCCTTCGCCGCTCTCGATGGGATACAACGTGTCCTCCCCCGCCACATCGTCAATGCCTCGTCCCATAAAACGCTTGATAGACGTCACAACATGCACGTCCCGCGCCGCACATGCAAGGGCTTCGTAACCCACCGCAACACATTCTTCTCCCCGCATCGCAAGAGCTGACGGCAACAGGCAACGCCCCTGCTCGTCCGCTATGACCTGCACGTCACCTTTGTCCCCATGACCCCTCTCCCCATAATATGCCACCAAAGAATGGGTCGTGCCCAAGTCAATGCCAACCGCAACCGCATCGCTGTCGTCTTCTTGGTGCGGATGCGGAGTCGCACCAGGCTCGTGAACCTGCAAAAGAGCCATAACACTCAACCCCCTACAACGTCTTCGCCAAGACGCAAAAGATAACGCAAACGAGTCACATGCCTATCCATCGCGTCCCAATCTTGTTGGCGGTGCGCGCCATCGATAGCACCCTCACAAGCAGCAAGATGCTCAAGGTAGCATCGCTTCGCTTCAGCAACATCGCTGTCCGCCAGCTGTTCCCGCAACGTCATCATGTCCATAAGAAGGTCAGGGTCATCGATGGTCGTCTGCTCGTTGCTGGTGCTTGCCCGTTGACCCGCATGAGCCATCAACGCAACCGCCCGCTTCAACGGATGCCGCAACGTCCCATAACACGCATTGAGAGTCGCCGTATTCGCCGCAGCAATGCGCTTCTCCTTAGCGCTCGCTAAAGGAAACCGGTCAGGGTGCATTTCGGCTTGCAAACGAATATACGACTCGTCCACTTGCTTAAAGTCTAACGTGTAACTCGGAGCAACCGCAAGAACGGTAAAAGGATCATCGTCGTAATACGGCTGTAAAGCGTTACACACAGGACACCTAAGCACCATGCTGTCTTTCTGTATGGGGTGCTGGCATGACCAACACGCACACCATGCTTCTTGTTGTTGCGCACGCATATACCAGACAAGACACTAGACGTGAAAGGACTCACCGCAACCGCAACGTCCCTTTTCATTGGGGTTGCGGAAGACGAATCCCGATTCCAACTCTTCTTCCACGTAATCCATTTCCGTTCCAATAAGAAACATGATGGCTTTCGGGTCGATGTAAATCGTCACACCATCTGCTTGTATGCTTTCGTCGTTAGGCTCGGGCTGATTGGCGTACTCGAGCACGTAAGACAGCCCCGAGCATCCCCGACTACTGATAGCGAGGCGCAACCCAGCAGTCGGCTTCTGGCGCGCATGAATAAGCTCTTTGACCCTTTTCGCCGCAGCGGGCGTGATGTTCATCATCGGTGTCGCCATTTACTACACTCCTATCGCGTCACAACCCCCGCCTATCGCGGCACCCGCTCCCGTGCCACGCCTGCTCCCTTTGCCACAACCGCCGCTCACCGCACCCGTTGCCACGACCGCCCCGCACCCCTTGCCGCACCCGCACCTGCTTAGGCGTTTTTATCTTGGTAATCTTTGATAGCAGCCTTAACCGCATCTTCCGCAAGAATCGAGCAGTGGATCTTCACCGGCGGCAAAGCAAGATGTTCCGCTATCTGTGTGTTCTTGATAGCCATGGCTTCATCGATGGTTTTGCCTTTCACCCATTCGGTGACGAGCGAACTAGAAGCAATTGCCGAACCGCATCCAAAAGTCTTGAATTTGGCGTCTTCGATGACACCTTTTTCATTGACTTTGATTTGCAGTTTCATAACGTCGCCGCAAGCGGGTGCACCGACGAGGCCGGTGCCGACATTTTTGTCTTGCTTGTCCATAGAACCGATATTGCGCGGTTTTTCGTAGTGGTCTAAGAGTTGGTCGCTGTATGACATGACTGCTCCTGTGTGTGTTGGTTGGTTGTCACGTTGTCACCTAGTATATCACGTTGTGCCATGAATGAAAGCTGAACGTCTGTTGATTAGTGATGGGCCCACTCGATTTTGCTGATATCGATTCCTTCTTGAGCCATTTCCCATAGCGGGCTCATTTCCCTGAGTTTTTGCACGCTCGAGACAATCGATTGAGCGGCTTTTTTCAGCTGCTCTTTGGTTGTGAATCGCCCCAAACCGATTCTGAGGCTGGTGTGAGCCAACTCCTCGTCCACGCCCAGAGCGCGCAACACATAAGAAGGTTCCAACGATGCGGACGTGCATGCCGACCCTGAGGACAGCGACAAGTCTTTAATGCCCATCATCAGCGACTCGCCTTCGACGTAGGCGAAGCTAATATTGATGTTGCCGGGGATTCGGTGTGTGGTGTCGCCGTTGATGTAAACATCGGAGAGCTCACTTTTGATATCTGCGATGAACTGGTTGTGTAGGCTATGGAGCCGTTCGTTTTCTTTTGCCATTTCTTTTTCGCAGATAGCGCATGCTTCGCCGAGTCCGACACAGAGGGGCGTTGGCAGTGTGCCTGAGCGCATGCCTCTTTCTTGTCCGCCGCCGCTCATCATGGGGGCGAGCCGCACCCGTGGCTTACGGCGCACAAACAGGGCACCCACACCTTTGGGCCCGTAGATTTTGTGACCCGAGATACTCATCAGGTCAATATTCATCTCTTGGACGTCGAGGGGGATTTTGCCCACCGCTTGCGCGCAATCGCTATGGAAGAAGACTTTGTGTTCCCGCGCCAACGCACCGATTTCCTTCAAAGGCTGAATCACGCCAATCTCGTTGTGAACGCCCATGATAGAAATCAGAGCCGTCTTATCGGTAATGGCTTTACGCAACTCGTCTAGGTCAATCAAACCGTTTTCTTGCACCGGCAGGTAGGTGATATCGAAGCCATCTTGAGACAGGTGACGGCATGATTCCAGCACACACTTGTGTTCCGTGACGCACGTGATGATGTGGTTTTTCCGTTCTTGGTAGAACTTGGCGACACCTTTGATAGCGATGTTGTTCGATTCCGTTGCCCCCGAGGTGAAGATGATTTCTTTCGGGTTAGCGTTGATGATGTGCGCGACCTGTTCCCTCGCTTTTTCGATGGCTTCTTCCGCTTCCCATCCATACGGGTGGTTCCGTGAATGAGGATTGCCAAAATGCTCGTGAAAATACGGCATCATCGCATCCACCACTCGCGGGTCGGTGGGCGTCGTTGCCTGATAATCGAGGTAAATCGGTTTCTGGTCGTGTTTCGCACTCATGCTATCCATATAGGTTTTCTCGTGCCCGTTGTCAAGCCCTATCACGAGCATGGCTCATATTTTCGACATTTTTTTGCAGGGCTGCCAGCAATCTGTCGAAGTCGTCTTTGTTGTTGTGCATACCGCAGCTGGCTCGCATGGTGTAGCTTTGTAGGCTGTCGTGTCCGATGGCTTTCAGGGTTCGTGACGGTTCATTTTTGGCTTGGGCGCAGGCAGAGCCTTTACCAATAGCGATGTTATCGAGGTCGAGAGCGACCAGCATCGTTTCCGCCAGCACCGGCGGCAGAGCAAAACAGCTGGTATTCGGCAGTCTCGGGGCGTCCCGAGCGATGATGACGGCTTGCGGTAGGCTCTGTTGCAGGTTGTCTTCGAAAGCATCGCGCCACTTCTGCCATTGTTTTTGTGCTGTGGTGTTGTGGGTGTGGGCGACAGCGGCGGCAAAAGCAGCGATGGCGGGCGTGTGTTCGCTACCGGGTCTGAGGGCGTATTCTTGTCCGCCGCCGTATGTCAGGGGTCGAGTTTCTTGTCGAGTCGTGTAGAATCCGCCAATACCCTTGGGTCCCCCGACTTTGTGAGCGGAAAGAGCAACCGACAAAGCGGGGTGCTGCGGAGCCAACCCATCGATGTTGACGGGGATTTTGCCCACGGCTTGCGCGGCGTCTATGTGCAGGGCAGCGTCGTAGACACGGCTGAGGCGGACAATCGCTTGCAACGTAGCGTCATCGTAGTATGTGCCGATTTCGTTGTGTGCCCACGTTAAGCACAGCAGGATTGTGCCTTGTGACGTTGCCCGTATGGTGCGCAGCTGCGAGTCTAGGGCATCGATATCGAGCAGTCCGTGCTTGGTGACAGGGAGCAACGTCAGCGTTTGGGGATACGTGTATTGGGCGTGGACGACCAGCGAGTCGTGGTCGGTGGGGGCGAGCAGAACGTGTTGCCAGTCTTGTGTGAGGGCGAGGGCGTTGGATTCGCTGGCTCCTGAGGTGAAGACGAATCGTCCGTGTTGCGCGTTGAGGGTTGCTTGGATGGTTTGTCGGGCGCTATCGATGGTGGCGCGGGCTTGTTGTCCGAGCGCGTGGCTCGACGAGGGATTGCCGTAGGTATCGAGGTGCTGAAGGAGGGCTTGGCGGGCGCAGGGCAACAAGGGCGCACTGGCGTTACAATCGAGGTAAAGGCTATCGAGCTTTTTTATCATCTTTTTGTGTATCGGTGGTGAGGGCGTAGGGTTGGAAATCGGGAGCGGTTTTTTGTGGCGTGTGTTTGATGGGTTTTGCCGGTATGCCGACAACGGTTGTGTGGGGTTTGACGTTGTTGGTGACGACGGCGTTGGCGCCGATGCGCGCACCGGTGCCGATGGTGATAGCCCCTAGCACTTGTGCGCCGGCGCCGATGATGACGTAGTCGTGCAGGTGCGGGTGTCTTTGGCGGTTTTTTTGTGAGGCGGTGTTGATGGAGGGCGCAATGCCGCCGAGGGTTACGTTTTGGTAAAGGGTGCAGTGTTTGCCGATGATGGTGGTTTCGCCGATGACGAGTCCGCTGCCGTGGTCGATGACGAGTCCTTCTTGGATGGTTGCGGCGGGGTGTATTTCGATGTTGGTGAGGAATCGGCTGAGAAAGGCGATGAACAGCGCGGGGAATCGCAGGTGCATCCGCCAGAGGCGGTGCGCGAGGCGGTGCAGCAGCAGCGCATGCAACCCGGGATAAAGCAAAAGCACGTGCAACTTCGATGTTGCCGCGGGGTCTCTGCTACAGAAGGCGGTGAGGTCTTGGTTCAAGCGTTTGAAGAACATTGTGATTATGTGCTAGGGTGGGGTGAATTGCGGGGGTGCCGTATCATAGTATCAAGGGACGAATCATGACACAAGCACAGACGATGGATGCCAAGCTTATCGCATTGATTGAGGACAAAACGAAGGCGTTGCAAGCCGCACAGGATCCTGTTGAGCGGGCGATTGTCCATAACGAGCGGGCGTTGTTGTATCAGCGGGCAGCGGCGTATGACGAGGCTTTGGCGGATATGGAGCAAGCCATCGCCTTGCAGCCTAAGCAGGCGGTTTTCTATAACAACCGCGGCGACATTTATCATCAGAATGGCGACAAGGAGCGGGCTCTTGCCGATTTCAACAAGGCGATTGACTTGGAGCCCAAGCGGGCCGATTTTTATACTCGTCGGGGCAATGCTTATGTTCATAAGGGCGACCAAGGCGACAGGTTACGGGCGATTAAGGATTTTACTCGAGCCATCGAACTGGAGTCGGACAACGCTATTCACTATAACAATCGTGGCATGACGTATTATAGCCGCGGCGACTTGGCTGAGGCGATTAAGGATTATACGCAGGCGATTGCTTTGAATGGGCAGGATGCCTTGTATTATGGCAATCGTGGCGATGCCTATCACTTGTTGGGCGAGAAGGACGATGCCATTAGCGATTACACGCAGGCGATAGAACTCAAACCCAAGCATGCCGGCTATTATAATAGTCGGGGCAATGCTTATGCCAAGAAGGGCGATAAGGGCGATAGGTTGCAGGCGATTAGTGATTATACCAAGGCGATAGAATTAAACCCGCAGCAGGCGGTTTTCTATAACAATCGGGCGAACACGTATTATAGCCGCGGTGACTTTGCCGAGGCGATAGAGGACTTTACGCAGGCGATTGATTTACAGCCGTATTATGCGGTGGCGTATAACAATCGGGCGTATGCCTATGTGCGTCATGGCGACCATCATCGTGCGGTTGTGGATTACACCAAGGCAATAGAATTGAGCGATGGCTCGGATGCGTTGTTGTATGCCAATCGAGGCTTTGCTTATGCGGGCAGGGGCGATTTGCCAAGAGCCATCGAGGATTATACACGGGCGATTGCCTTAGATTCGTATCAGGGCGCGGTGTATCGTCAACGTGCGAAGGCTTATGAGACGTTGGGCAACGAGGACAAGGCGTTGGATGATTATAAACGAGCAGCAGAATTGGGCGACGGCGAGGCAATACGCCGTATGCAGGCGTAAGGTGGGGGGGGGTAGCCTAATAGCCGATGAGCCCATCGCTTCCATGAGTCTGGAGTAGAAAGTGCTGTAGGATATCTCGCCCTAACAAAATATCGTATGTGGGCGATGTTTCGTTATACTCAACAAGTTGGCACCCGAAACTAAATTCTTCAATATCAATAGCAAGAACAATATCAACAGAAAATGTTCTAGACTCCATCTTTCCCGTCGTCCCTGTTATAGGTACCGTCTCCTCATCAGGCGACAACCCTAATGTTTTTATAAGACGACCGCTTACACATGTCGAACTCGCCCCCGTATCAATCAAAGCGCGTGTCTTGTGAGATTTTTTTTCACCTTCATCCTTATACTCTAAAACAACAGGTATGATGGCACCAACTTTTGGGTCAAATTTAAGTTTTAGCAGAGGCATCTACACACCCAACATACGAGTAATAACGACGGGACCAACTGGGGGGGTGATAACAATTCTTACTTTTTTTGGCTTGTTGCTCACACGCCACACAGTAGGAACAACTACGGGAGCATCTGTAATTTTGTGCACGCTGTAGTTGTCATCGTCATATATCACGGAGGCATATTTTTGCGCGTCAGTGGCACCTGTGAACGTCTCGACAAGCTTGCAGTCGCGCATAAGGGCATACCTTCCTGCTTCTTTTTGCATCAGGGTCGGTAGCATTTTTTGCAGAGCATCGAAGTTTTCTTCGATCATGCGGTCGTGTGCGTCAGCGGCGGGGGGTGTCAGTGCCATGTCGATAGCTCCCTAGGTTACGTTGCCCCCTACGTGTAATATGGTTGATTATCGCAACGATGGCAACCCTTTTACAAACGTTTAGTATTCGACGTTGGGGTTGAATTTGAAGCTTTTTGGGTAGCGGGTTCGTACGTCTTTGAAGGCGGGCGGTGTATTGATTGTGGGGTTCTCTGTGTAAATGTTGAGGGCGATGCACAACAGACCCATGAGGTCGGCTTTGTCGGTTTTTGGTTGGTAGCACCCTATGGGCGGGAAGACGCCCGCGTAGTAGTCACCTGGCGGATTATCGAGCAAGCGGTTCATTGTATCGATTTTGGGATGGTCGCCCGTGAATCGTTGGGTTTTGTCGTCCCATACGACAGACCAGTCGTGCCCGTTTCTTTGGATTTTGAATTGATGTTGTGCCATCTCTTTTTACCCTTCGAAACAAAAAAGAACGCCTATGGTTATGTAAGCTAATTCGGGGTCTTTTTCAAGGAAAAAGCGTTGGCAATACAAGTCATCTAATAAATGCCCCATGATTGATTGGCAACACATAGGCCAAAGTTCGAGCGCGCCCCCATGTGGATAGACTCTGCCAAAATATGCGTTAATGTAATCGTCCTTTTTGCCAACTTCATGCCCGTCGTGATAAAGATAATCTATGTCTTCGTGAGCAGTTCGCTGGTCGTGGATACTTTGAAACATCTCTTGAATGTCAGGGAAGACGTTTTGTAGTCTGTGAACGAATTCGTGCATGGTATCGTAAATTTCATTTTCTGCGGTAAAAATCAACGAGTCCCCAGCTGTTACGTTGATAGGATTTTGCAAGTCATCTACTTTGATTGTGCTGTTTTGTCTAATGAATCTGTGCCATTGTCTGCCCCTGATTCTACGAGTGTGTATCGTTCCACACTCGTTACTTTTATTGACCCAATCCGCAGGGATGAGCTGGTTTGCCATACTTTGTATATCGTATTGTGCTTCTTTATTTTCTTTTTCGTTCGAGCCGTATAGGCGGAGTCGTAATTCTCCGCCTATTTTGCGTGCTTGCTTGAGTTGTGCCTGTAGGACACGAGCGAACGTCTTGTTCCACTCCTGATCCTTAAAGTTTGAATCGATGATTGAGCTTATACCTTCGGCTATATTTTCTCCTTCTCTGGCATAATCTTGAGCCTTCACACCCTAGAATTCTCTTCTGAAGGACATGATACCGAAGACTTCGTCTTGGACGTTGCGGTGTCCCGGGTTGAGGACATAGTCGATAGCGAATCGCATGTGTCCCGTGCTTCCGTTTGTGCCTATGGGTAAGCCATAGCCCACGCCGAATTCCACCGAGCGCATGCTTGGTGCAACATCCAAGCTCTGCACATTGCCCACCGAGCCCCGCGCTTTGTTGCGGAACGATACATAGGACAAGTCCAACGTGCCCGACTCTACCCGCATAGGCTGTCCCGCACGGAACAACACATGGTCGCCCTTCTCTAACACATGCGAGCCCAACAAGCCCACATCAAAGGATGACGTCACCACATCCAAGCCTGACACAATGCCACTCGTGCGAGCCATCTGCGTGCGACCCCCATAACCACTCACCAACGCCTGCCAGTTGTCACCCAACGGCTGCTTGGCTTGCATGCCAAAGAACGCCGTTGTGCCACCCTGCAACGCAAACAAACCCGAACCCTGCGATGCCAACAACGTGCTCTGCTCCTGCAAAACACCCACATGGAACATCAAATTGCCATGCGGGGCATACTCCATCATGCCAGCAAAAGCCCTAGGACGACGCGTCTGCTGCTGATACGGCAAAGTGCCATCCGCATTCAAACTCGTGCCCTCACCCATCACAAAACCAATATGACCACCATCACGGAATCGATACGTCATACCACCACCTAAGCCACTGCTCGCCAACGACAAATACGGCGCATGGAAGGAATCACGGTTCGTCAGCAAATAACTCGGCATCATCGCATCGCCCTGCGCATGCAAGCCCAAAGCATACCCCATCGCCATGCCCGAATACGCCATAACCTTCAGCCTGCCAATGCCCACGTTGTCCTCCGCCGACAACATAAAGCGCACATCCGCATACGGGTCAGCACCCACATTATCATGGGTTATCGTGTTGCGGATTTGACCCCGAGTGACCGCATAAGGCTTGGTCGCCATGCCCTGCGTAGCAAAGTCCATCGTGATATTCGCCGTATCACTATTCCACGTCTTACGCGTGCCCGGACGCGTGCCATAACGCATCGCATAGAACCTATCCTCAATGTCAAAACGAGACTCAATCGGCGCAATCACAATACTGCCAAAGTCCAACAGCTGCGCATACGGATTATACGGATTGTCTATCGTCCACGCCGTATCAAAAGCATCAAAGAACGTAATGCCACCAAAAGCACTGCCCGATAAAGCATCGCCAAAGCCCATGCCAAACCGCAAGTTACCTATCGCATCAGGATTGACCTCGCCCTCGCTGTCCGCCAGCAATATATAATCGTCCGAACATAAATCACCAGACAAAATAATCCGCAAACCATCAATATGACAATACTCGACACCGCCGGTATCGGCGCGCTCCCCTTGCGACTCACCGACAGGCTCAGCGTTCTGTGAAGGCGGGCGCGGTAACGGCGCATTCTGCGACGGCGGAGTCGGGTCGGGAATACCACTCGCAAACCTATCCGTGCAACCCGTGCGAGCCAGCGTGCCGCTCATAAGCGCGGGACGCACCGCACACTCTAAGTCCATCAGCCCTTGTCCGTGTTGGTTAACATCGTAATCGTTGAGGTCGTCATTATCGATATCGAAGTTCTGCGATGCCGTCATCAACAACCTATCAATCAAACGAGAGGTGTTCTCGGTCGGGAATATCGACTCCAACAGAGCCAAGCCACCGGCAACCAACGATGCCGCGGCATCGCCACTGATAGCGGTTGCTAGTGCATCGTTATACGTCCCATCGGTAGAGTTACGGGTGCGGTAGCGATACGTCCCCGGGGCAGCGATGCAGGCACGCCTAAGGTCGTCTAAGGCAGACCCAAGACGAGGTGCGGCACAGCCAACCTGTCCGTCTTCGGCAGCCACCACCAGAAGGCTATAGTTGTAGAGGGTCTGCATACTATTAATCACACCAAGTGTCTCAACGTAGCCAGCATAGCCTTTGTTCGGGTCGTCATCGGCTCGGTGGGCATCATCAGCAACAAAGATAAAGGCATCCTGCGTTGCGGTATCCGCCGCACCCACCTCTAAGGCTTTGTAGAAGTTATCCACTGCCGAATTATTGCTACGGAGATTGGTAATACCCGTAGAAGGATCAGGGACGGTGGCACCGCTCGCCAAGTTACGCAACATATCGCTCTGGATGATAACAATGTTGCGGTCGTCATCTCCTACAACGGCATCGTCAGCGTTGATATCCCGTCCCACATCGATACCCCGAGCACGATAGACCAAGTCCAAATAGTTATCGCCAGTCGCACCCACTTGCGCGCCGGTATACACATTCAACGTTGCCGCCGGCGCGATACCATGGGTGTTACCCGCACCCCCTTGACCATCCAATAAGCCGTTAATCAGAGCCAACACACCCATCTCTGCCCCGCTCGCAATAGCCGGCACCCCTGAAGCATAGCAATCTTCATTGACGACACATTCGCCTTCATCACCAGCATCCCGCACCGCAGTGGCTGGGTCGATAACAATTTGATACGAGCCAATGTTACTGCCATCCTCATAGACTCGCCCGATATGCTGGAATCCCATCGTGGCATCCGAGTTCAAGTTAATCACGTAGCGACCCGGCAAAGTCTCAAGGCGTAAGTTAGCCGACGCCGCCCCTTGAATTGTCAAGTCGACCACCGTCGGGGAAGCAGCAAAGAGACTCCTAAAGAGTGTCTGTAGGGCGACTAAGTCGACATTCGACGCCGCTAAAGCAGCAGCTTCCGTCAGTGACAGGTCTTCAAACGGGCTTGTTGCTGTTGAGCCGGGATTACCACCCGTCAGGTCTATAGCAATGGTAAAGCGAGCATTGCCCGTCCCCACCCCAGCACTATAGAACTCGACCGTGTTGCCACTATCACGAGGGAAGACACTGGAGCGAACCAGATCCGGACGGTTGGCTGTGAATTCATTGCCTGAGGTGGGTGTCACCAGAAAACGTGTCAACGTTCTAAAGTCCACTCCCGGCAGTGACGAGGCAAACTCAGGGTGATTCGGGTCAAAACGCACGTTGGTTATAACTCGAATGTTACTGCCGCGTCCCAACGCCAGTTCACCCAAGTTCGCGATAGAGTCACTTGCACCCAACTGACTGACATACGCCTGCGCGGCACCCACCATCCCTAGTGACGGCTGTGCCTGATACTCGCTACGAATATCCTTGACCTGTTGCGCCGCGCTCGATTCGCTCGGGTCGCCTACAAACAAGTTCAAAGCCGCATTCCGCGTGCTGATACCCGTTACCCCAACATCCACTATCGTTGCCGCCACACAGGTATTCGTCACCCTATCACGGACACCGCCCACACAAGCATTCACACACGTATTGCCTGCCACATTCACCAGCGGCGTGGTGGTGCCTCGACAATTGGTGACACAGCTGCCACTGCTGGCGTGGTAGAATTCGCCCTGCGCGCCACACACCAACGGCGAGGGCTCAGGAATCACACAACGACCCGTTATTTCGTCCGTGTCCGCCCCACAGGATACTCGAGTCACACAGCGCGGCGGGGATTGACGGATATCAAACAAACCACCCGCCCGCGTGCAATCCTCAGCCCGCAACGACACGCCCGATACACACGAGCCTCCGCCCGTATCACGATAACCCTGACCCGCCGACAAACAAGACGAAGGCGTGCCACGAGCCACACCACCACGACAACGAGGCGTATCCCCCGATACAATCGGACGAGTCGCACACTCGAGGTCGAGCAAGCCAACGCCAAAACGCTCTTCCTTCGTTAAGCCGTTTGTCTCATCCACATAGTCGTTATTGCCGTCTAGCGTATTGCCACCCTGTCCGCTCAAGTCAAAGTCTTGGCTGGCTGTCGCAAGCAAACGCACCACCAACCTATCCGACGTAAGCTGGTCGCCAAACAAGCTCTCGAGCAAGGCAACACCGCCCGCAACCAGTGCCGCCGCGGCATTCGCACTAGAGCCCGTGCTTAGGCTTGTCTCATAGTTGCCATCATCATCACGGTCGCGATAACGATACACACCCGGGGCAGCGATACAGAGGGTCTGCACCAAACCACCACAAGGCGAGTTCTCCGCCCACGAGCTGGCACTATCGTAGGTCTGATAACGCTCCGCCGCCACCACAACCAGACTATAATCGGCAAAAACCGCCCGACCCAACGTGCCATCGTCATTGTTAGGACGCGATGCCGCTACCAGCGAGGCAAATAAACCGGCATCATTGAAACCCGCCTTGATACCCGAACTATCACGAGTATCGCCACGACCATCCAACGCCGCAAACACGTATATATCTTGGGCTTGCCGTATGTCACTGCGAGTTCGATGCGGGGCACGGACGTTCTCAACCAAAGTTCTAAATGTCGTATCGTAGCCGACGACTGTATCTCTTGGGTCTCCGCCTTCTGGGTTTGTAAGAGGAATATGCCCGGTCGAACCGAACCTGCCGTCTGTTCTATCGTCCACCACCTCAATAAGATTCCTCATGGTCACTGGATGAATCTCAGCCTCCTCTCTAATCATCTCGTTACTAAACACAACAATGTTACGGAAATTATTGTTATTACCCGAAGGATCAGCACCACGAGCCCTACGCACCAACGTCTGTTCATTCACACGGAAGGCGCCATGCGAATAGAAGCCTAAGTGCGGTATCGTAAACACCTCCAAGCGCGCCCCCGGTGCAACACCATGGGTATTGCTGGCATAAGTCGCCGCATCGGTGCTCCCCGACGGATTGACAAGCCCATTAATCAACGCCATCACACCCATATCCGCCGCATCAATGCCACCAATAAGCGTGCTAATATCAGGCTCACCTTCCCTCGGTGTCAAAAAGGCAGTTTCGATATGAATCCCATGGTGAGCAATGTTGCTTTCTGCCCCATACGTCTTGCTCAGCTCGGTGATGATGTCTCGAGTTACGACTCGTGTCACTTCCGTCATCGTATCCGGGTCTATCACCGTCTCCATCATAGGCATCATCGTAACAGGGTCTATCACCTGCACAGTTCTGACGTGGTTGTTCTCAGCGGTGACATAAGCATCCCGGGTGAACTCAGGATGACTCGGGTCAAAGCGCGAGTTGGTGATATAACTTATCCGCGCCCCCTGTCCCAGATTCAAATCATGCAACATCAATCTGTCGGTTCTGCTACCATAAGTGACGCGCTCGGAACCGCGGGCATAAGCATCGGCAACGCCAATGGTGCGGAAACTCGGCTGATTCTGATATTCCCGTGCGAGTCTCTGTACGTTCGTCACCCCCGCACTAAAGGACGGTGCGGACGTTTCGAACAGAGCCACAACATCGGCTTCGCTGTCGCGATTGCCAAGAATAACCGCAGGAGCACCACCCGGCGCAACACAACGATTACCCCTAGCCAATATCGCATTCAGCGGGTCACAATGCTCCTGCACGACAGGGATAGCAATGCAGTTCGTGCCATCAAAGCCCCGCCCCGACGACAGACACGTTTGACGGTTACCACGCACAACCCGAGGGGCTCTCGGTGCCATGCACTGACCATTGGAAAATGTTGCATTCAAAAGGTCACAATCCGCTTGGCTGACCGGAGACGTAATACAAGCCGAGCCATCAAAGCCCTGCCTCGCCCTCAGACACGCTTGCGCGTCATCCGACAGCACGTTGTTCACCGTAATGGTGCGACAACGCCTCTGCGTTAAACTGGCACGAGTCGCACACGCCAAATCCAACAAGCCATGCCCAAAACGACGCTGCCCGGCACGGACATCATCGGCATCGGGAATATCCTCATTGCCGACATAGTCATTACTGCCATCGTCGTCCACATCGAAGTTCTGCGAAGCCGTCGCCTTCAAACGAGCAATGATTTCTGCCGTCCCCAACTGCCCGTCAAAGATCTCTTGCAACAGGGCAACGCCACCCGCCACCAACGCCGCCGCGGCGTTGGCACTGGTCGCCGTCGATAGCGAGGTTGCACCACTGGCGGCATACGTATACGAACCCGGTGCCGTAATGCAGAAGTCCCGCGCCGTCCACCCACACGCACCTTCCTCAGCAGCCACCACCGCCAGATAGTAAGGCAACGGCGAGTCAATGCCACTATCGCGAGTCGCACGGATACGGTCGATATAAATCGGTAAACCCGCAAACAAACCAATATCGCTGGCTTCATCATCAGCAGCAAAAATCAAAGCATCCATCTCAACATCGGGAGTCGCCGCCCGCTGTCTCATCAGGTCAATAATGGCATCAATCACATTGAGCTCGTTGTTGTCAAAACGCCTAAATGTGTCCACCATTTTGTATGTGTCTGTTCGGGCGTTAAGGGTATTAACGACTAATCTGAGCCTCGTCTCTCGCCCACGAGTAGTCGGATAAAGCCGTGTGCCAGTGCCATACAGCCCTTCGATGACGAGATTCCTTAACTGCTCTCCCTGCGGACGATGAGGAAACGTGCCGCCGAGGGGCGGGGGCCTAGTGAAAAAGCCGCCGGGCAATGTGTAAACCTCATTATTCCCCCTAGGCTGATCGATATAAAGATTATCGTATCTAACATTGGCGAAAGCCGGGCTTTGTGTGCCCGGTGCATAGAAGTAGGCGTCAAGGTCACGAGTAAAGCTGGAAGTCGCTAAAGTAGCACCACCACGAGCATCGAGACGCCAGACGCTATTCCTAAAACCAATGGGGTCGATGGCATCGGCATTGGTATCGGTCGTCAACCCTTCAAAATAGTTGGCTGCCCGCGCCGCGAAGACAGTGTGTATATCTTTATCGGCAGCCATGCGGTTATCGAAGAGAATGACATTGCCGCGAGTCTGCCATGCTGGTGCCCCGGCACCTGTAATATGACGATACACGTTAGTATCCTGTAGCTGAACCACAAACTCATCCCTGTCTATAAGCGATCTCAAGGAACTTTCACTTCCTGCTGTCGTTCTCGTCCCAGATCTGCTAACAATAGCTCTGAGACCACTTGAATCCCGTTGTAATGCCATACCTGCCGTATTGACAACATTCAGGGTTGCTTCTGGGGCGATAGAATGACGCAGGGTCTTGATGCCACCAAAGTTAAAGTTTTCTCCTAGGGTCACCGCCGCATCCGAGACATCACCGCCGCCGCTAATCAGGTCGAGTAAGCCTTGGTCGCTACCCTCTCGGTCGCTTGTCGGAATCGGGGCAAAATACGACACCGTCGAGCCAAAGCCATACGTCCGCCCCGAGTCACCCACATGGTGCGCGAACACCGCACCCACTTGGTCGAGGGACGGCTGATTGGCATACGCCACTCGCAAACGATTCAACAGCATGGTTCGGGTTGGGGTATCGCTGGCGGAAGCCTGCAACAACAACAAATCCGCCCCATTGCCAAAGAAATCCATAGGGACTTCAGGCGTATTAGGGTCGTCATCATCATCCACTGTTGTGGTTACGTCCTGTGTGCTACCAATATCGGCATCATCAACCGCGGCAATCGCCTCCCGCAACGCCGCCAAAGCCGCTGATTGCTTGCCATCGACGCCATCCGCGGCAGCGTCATCCGTTCCACGTATCGTGGTTATCATCGTCGCATTGTTGCCAAACTCAACACAAGCCGAGCCATCATAGAACGCACCCGTCGCCGCACACGTATCAAGGTCTGCCGTAACACATTCACCCGTCGCCCTATCAAAAGCCTGATTATTAGACAGACAACTGCTGCGGGTCACATCCGTCACACAGCGCGGCGTGCCAGTCGTGGCGATTCTCGTATTGCCCGAGCATCGCTCGACACAACGGCTATTGGCGACATTCGCCACCAGCCCCACCGCTTGACACTGCGTCGCCGCGGTATCAGCATCGCTATCAATATCGACACACTGGAAACTCGTTGGGCTATACACCTCATCCGCGGCACACGTATCCACCAAACAGACGTTCCCCGCAATAACCTCACGTCCCGCACACGTATTAAAACAGCGCGCCCCACCACCGCCACGCACATCAACGAATCGCCCAGCATCCGCACACGTCGCCGCATTCACCGTCTCGGTGCATCTCTCCCCATTGACACCCTGCCCTGTCGGACAGCCCTGTTGCTTGCTGACACAGATTTCACCGCTTTGTGCCAACGCCGCGCTGCGGTCACTTGTGCAGTTCGCCTCGCTGATGCACTTATCGAAACGTCTGGCATCAGGGATTTCATTCCTCTCGCCACATGTCGCCCTGAGGCACTGCCCCTCATAATAGAACGCCAAGCCACCGCCACAGGAGTCTTCGCTCGCTGCCACACACCTATCGCCATCAAAGCCCCGCCCACCGCGCCGCAAACACAACCGAGAACTCGCAACACAACGATTACCCGTCAACGTTCTGCCATGTTGATTATAACATTCCCGCACAGTCGTACACGTACTCGTGCCACGAGTCGCACTGGTCGCCCGCACCAACGATATATCATCGATACAGCCATTGTGGATACACCGACTATTCGTAAAGAAATACGATACAGCGGCAACACCTTCACTGCCCGCACGACTAACTCCATAACAGGATTCAGGCGATGCCGCGATGCACGCACCACTGCCACGTTCGGCTCGTCCGCCGCCACTCGCGGTGCACGCAACATCATTATAACAAATACCAGCACTGCGCGACCCGCCGCCATCACCAACAAACGTGCCGTCCGCACACAAATTCGTGCAACCCGTCCCCGTCAAAGCATCCGCACCCGTGCCTCGCACCGTCAACAAACGCCCGCCCGCGCTACACATATCAGCCGTATACGAGCCATATTTTTTCCGCAACGCAGTCGCCTCTTGATTGTCACCCCGCACCGCTTCCGCCAAAGCCGCAGCTAAAGCTGCATTTTTCTCGTCATCGGTGTCGTCCGCCTCGTGGAAAACCGGCACCGCTACAATCGCAAGAGCATTCGGCACCTCGGCACGGCGCGCATTAATCGCATCCCTGATTTTGTCCTCACGCATCGCCTGCGTGTCATCAGGCTCGATGCCCACCGCAACCGTCACAAACAAAAGCTGGTGCTCGAATCGATTGCCTTGTGCCTCGTCCCGCATAGCCTCAGCCACTTTGCGTTCTTTCTCGGCATCGCTGTCACCGTCATCGTAAAAGACCTCAATGACATTAATAATCGAATTGGCATTAAGAGCCGTCTCACCCCCGCCGCCGCTTGGCAACGTTGCACGCTCTGCCGTGATTGCCGCTTTGACTTTCGCAAGTCGCTCTGCTGGCGTGTCGGTCGGCTCGATGCCCACCGCAACAGTGCGGAAGATAAAACGAGCCTCACCATCTACAAGAGGAGCACCATTGACTTTGTTGGTTACAGCCTGCAGCTTGTTCGCTTGCGCAGTGCCATCATCGGTGCTGTCATAAAAAACCTCAACAACATTAATCAAATCAACATCAGGATTAGCCATGCGCTCCGCCGTAATGGCAGCGTCTATCTTGCCTTGACGAGCATCCGCATCATCGCCACTGGCAATACCCACAACCACCGTGCTGATTGTCTGAATGTTCTCAGGCGTTTGTCCACTACAACGGCGACCCAAGCCACTTTGCTCGTTATTGCCAAGGGCTTGGATGACTCCCTGCCCATCAGGACAGCCCTGAAAAGCACGCACACACGATACCGTGCTGTGATCATACACCAGCGGTTCGTCATTACGCCCCGCACGATAGCACAGCGATTCCCTACTAATGCCATCATCACGGTAACGCGGCACTTCTGTGCCATCTCTATTGGTCACAATGTTGCCGTTCTCATCGAGGCTTGGCGCGTTCAAACGCACACACTGCGAGGCTTCGGTCATGCCCTGCGGCAAGCCCTCATACGGTGTCGCACAAATGGACGCAGCAACCAGACCACCCCGAGATGGGTCTACTGTCCCCGGGTCTGTCGTGCCCGGGTCTGTGGGCGTTGTCGGGTCTGTGGGCGTGACACCGCCGCTACCGCCTGACCGTGCGAAGGGGACTTCTCGACTCGGCGAGAATTCCGTCCCTGAATCGCAGGCTCCAACAAGAAGCACAAAGACGGCTATACCTATGTTACGAAGGGTGTTACAAAAGCCAGTAAGCAGTGTCATGGTTGTTTTTCTCCCAGTTTGCGTTGTTGCAGTGTGTGTTGTTGATGTGTTCATGGTGCCCTCCCCTAAAATTCGCGGCGGAATGACATGATGCCAAAGACCTCATCACGCACCCGTCGGTGTCCCGGATTCAGCACGTAGTCTATAGCAAAACGCATGTGGCCTTGTCTGCCATTCAAGCCAATGGGCATACCATAGCCCACCCCGAACTCCACCGACCGCATGGACGGGGCAACATCGAAGCTCTGCGTATGACTGACTGCCGACCTATCCTGACGGCGGAACGACACATAAGACAAGTCCAGCGAGCCCGACTCGACCTTCATCGGTTGTCCCGCACGGAACAACAGATGGTCGCCTTTCTCCAAGACATGCGAGCCAAGCAAGCCCACATCAAACGAAGACGTCATCACATCCAAGCCCGACACAATACCGCCCGACCCCGCAAGCTGCGTGCGTCCGCCATAGCCACTGACCAACGCCTGCCAGTTATCAGTCAACGGCTGTTTGGCTTGCACGCCAACGAAGGTGGTTGTGCCACCCTGAATATCAAACAAGCCTGAGCCTTGCGATGCCAACAGCGTGCTCTGTTCTTGCAACGCACCCGCATGGAACATCAAGTTACGGTGCGGGGCATATTCCATCATACCCGCGAAAGCCCGCGGACGAGACGTCTGTTGCTGATACGGCAGTGTGCCATCAGCGTTTAAGCTCGTGCCTTCGCCCATCACAAAACCAATATGCCCGCCATCACGGAAGCGATAGGTCATACCGCCACCTAAGCCACTGCTCGCCAGAGACAGATACGGGGCATGGAACGAGTCACGATTCGTCAGCAAGTAACTCGGCATCATGGCATCGCCCTGTGCATGCAAGCCCAACGCATAGCCCATCGCCATGCCCGAATACGTCATGACTTTCAGGCGTCCAAGCCCAACACCCAACGAATCCTCAGCAGAGAGCATAAAGCGGACATCGGCATAGGGGTCAGCCCCAATGTTGTCGTGCGTAATGGTGTTGCGGATTTGCCCACGGGTGACCGCATAAGGCTTGGTCGCCATGCCTTGCGTAGCAAAGTCGAAAGTGATACGAGCCGTATCGCTGTTCCATGTTTTGCGCGTGCCCGGACGCGTGCCATAACGCATAGCATAGAACCTATCTTCAACATCGAAGCGGGATTCGGCGGGGGCGATGACAATATTGCCAAAGTTCAACAGATGCGCATACGGGTTATAGGGATTGTCCACCGTCCAAGCGGTATCGAAGGCATCGAAGAAGGTGATACCGATACCCTGCAACAACGAGTCGCCAAAGCCCATACCAAAACGCAAGTTACCAATCAGCGCGCCATTGACGTTGCCGTCTTTGTCTACGAGGGTCAGGTAATCATCTGAGCACAAGTCACCCGACAAGATAATCCGCAAGCCGTCAATATCGCAGTAGTCCACGGTGTTAACCTCAGCGGGGGTCGCTTCGGTGCGTTCCCCATCCTCGCTGTGTTCTTGTTCCTCTTGGGCTGCGGGCGGGGCGTTTTGTCCTGAGGATTGTGAGGGCGGCGCGTTCTGGGAAACGAGAGGATGACGGTCTGTGCAACCGGTGCGCACCAAGTCGCCCGTGGCGAGGGTCGGGCGTATGGCACACGCCAAGTCCATCAGCCCTTGTCCGTGCTTGGTGGCATCTGTGCCGTAGTCGTTGACACCATCCTCATCCACCGTGCTTGGTGGCATCTGTGCCGTAGTCGTTGACACCATCCTCATCCAAGTCGTAGACCTTGGCGGCGGTGAGCAACAACCTATCAATCAAACGAGCGGTGGTCTCAGTCGGGAAGATAGACTCTAACAGAGCCAAGCCACCTGCCACCAGTGACGCCGCGGCGTTGGCACTGGTTGCTGTGGATAGGGTTGTGGCGTAGTTGCCGTCGCTCATACGGTTGCGATACCGGAACTCACCCGGGGCGGCGATGCAAATTGCTTGCACGTCGGCGTTGCTCCCGCATGGAGTCTGTCCGTCCTCGACAGCAACAACGATGATAGAGAATTCACCGATAGCCGTCTTGGTAGCCGTATCCGACACCGGCAGAGCCGAGAATGCCCCAACATCAGTGACTACCCCATTATCATCCTCAAAACCAACGCCCAAATCACCTTGCCGCTGAGTGCCACCTTCGTTCGATACACCATCACTATCTCGGGCGGCGAAGATGAAGGCATCTTGCATCACACTATCACCTGCACCCAAAGCCAGAGCGGTGCGGAAACTCAACACGTTACCAGTGAATTCACTACTGAAGCCAGTGCTGGTTGCCTCACTGCTCGTATCATCTACTAAATAATTATGGAGGACGACAATGTCACGCTGGCTATCGGCAACCAAGGTGCCACCACTATCCCTATCCCGTATCACATCGATGTTGCGGGCTTGATAAGCGAGGTCAACAGGATTGTCTAAACCACCTTCTCCACCAACGCGGTCACTACTGGTGAACACATTCAAGGTTGCCCCCGGGGCGATGCCGTGCGTGTTGTAGGCAACCCCATCCTTATCCGGGTCTATCAAGCCGTTAATCAAAGCCAACACACCCATCACAGCACCATTAGCCGAAACAGGTGCCCCACCGTAGCAAGCCTTATCTATACATTCACCCTTGTCGGCATCACTGCGAATACTACGTAAAGCATCTGCAACAACTCGGTGTGAGCCAATGTTACTGCCACTGCCATAAACACGTCCGACATGATTGAAATTAAATTGAGAATTATTATCATCAGTAAAAGATATAACATATGCAGGCCTACCATTTTGTGCCAGTGCAAGCACAAGGCGATACTTCCCATTATTTCGCTCCTGAAGCATCACCGCGTCGACATCAGGCACTCCCGTTCCGCCTAGGATGGTCTTAAAGAACGTCAGCAACGCGTTACGGGCATCGCTATTGCCGTCGATATCATTGCGGGAAAAGCTTTCAAACACCGTCGGGGTGCCACCCACATCGAGGGTCGGCACCTGTATCTCCGCCAGAAATCTAATATTACCAGCAAAACCGTCATTATAAACGAGCACCTGCTCATCGCTATCACCTGTAAAGAACGTCGGGATAGTCGAGACAAGAGTGGGTATAATACGACTACCGTCGTTTAATTCTCTAATCTGAAATCGCGTCAAGGTTTCGAAGGTGACACCAGTAGCAGAGGATGAGAACTCAGGATGCGTTGTGTCGAAGCGTCGAGGCATAATGACGCTGATATTGCTTCCCTCACCAGCCTTGGCGATAGCGGCATCGATACCAGCAGCACCATCGCCCGCCTTACCATAGGCAAACGCCGCACCAACAATATCCAATGACGGCTGATTGGCATACTCCAAACGGCGTTTGGCATCGGTGTCACTCGAATCGGTAATGCCTGAGGTGCTGGCAAGGTCGCTGGTCACCGCAGTGTTACCCGTGCCACGGAAGGCTTCGATAATCGCATTCTCATCGACAGCACCCACCGCGCACGCCCCACTCTCGACAATTCTACCCGCCCTTTCACAAGCCATCGTCAGAGCATTGCCACTCAAAGTAGAAACATCCGCACAAGCATCATTGATAATACCCTGTCCCTCGGCACAATCCCGCCCCGTGCTACAGGTCTTCGCACCCGCATTGACATACTGATTACCACTGCTTCTATCGGTGCACATCGTATTGCTGATACAGTTGCTCGTGCCAAAATCGAGCAAACGCCCCGCCCTGCCGCACGCATCGCCATCGATGCTGGTTGAGGTGCACATAAAGTTACTATCCACGCCCTGATTGGCGGCACACATCGAGACACACGAACCCGAGCTGATAAAACTATTCATCCTACTGCGGTCACTGGTGCAAACAGTGCTGGTAACGCACGTGGTCGTTCCCATATCGAGTAAGCGCGAGGCATTGGCACAATTACCCACACTACCCGTTGCCGTGCACATCCTGCTGGACGTAGCCCCTTCCCCAGTAGCACAAGACGTGACACACTCATCATCGTCAGTATTAAAGAAGGTCGAACAGGCATCACGTCTGATACACATCGTCCCCTGCAAGACACCGCCGGCCGCAACGCACTGCATCGCCGTAATGCTTGAGGTCACGCAATTCGCGCCATCCCAGCCCTGACCATTCGCCAAACAAGCCGCCGCCCCCGAAACCCCAAACCTATCGGTGCAACCCGTGCGGGTGCGAGACGATACGCTGTTCAAGGCAGGACGCACCGCACACGCCAAGTCTAACAAGCCCTGCCCGTGCTTTTCTGCCGTCCAGTCAATATTCAGGTCGTTATCGAGGTCATAGTTCTGCGATGCCGTCAACAAGAGTCGGTCAACCAATTTGGCAGTCGTCTCAGTCGGGAAGATAGACTCCAACAGAGCCAAGCCACCCGCAACCAATGACGCGGCGGCATTCGCGGTCGTTGCTGTCGCCAACGTGGTGGACGTATACGTCCCATCGTTCTCACGGGTGCGATAGTTATATGCACCCGGTGCCGCGATACATATATTTTGCACCGCAACAACACTGCCACAGGTGGTCTCGCCATCTTCAACCGCAACCACAATAATAGAATACTCAGCCAGCTTCGAGTTGGTCGCTATCGGCAACGCCGCCAACAAACCAACATCGCTTCTAGCCCCATCCGCCGCCGCAAAGACATAAGCATCCTGCGTTGCCGAATCCGCATCAACACCCACGAGCAACGCATCATAAATCCCCTTGTAGTCATTATCCAACGTGGTCGGTGCTCCTGCCAAGCCAACAACATCACCGACATTGGCAACAGTCGCCGCTTCCGTGCGAGCCGTAACCGCAATGGTGTTCTGGATAAGAACAATGTTGCGGTCGTCATCGGCAATAATGGTGTTCGTGCCATCCATTAAATCACGGGCGGGGTCGATGCTCCGTGCGCGATAAATCAAATCAGCACTGCTATGCCCTGTCGCCCCCACCTTAGGCGCGGTGAACACATGCAACGTTGCCGCAGGAGCAATGCCATGCGTGTTTTCAGCCCCACCGCGACTATCCAACAAGCCGTTAATCAAAGCCAACACACCCATCTGGGCATCGCTCGCCGCTGACGGGACACCCCCGGATGAGGAATAACAGTTGTTGTTGCCGATGCACTCGCCTTTATCGTCTGCCTCACGCACTTTTTGTCTGCCCAGAACAATTTGATACGAGCCAATGTTACTATTCTGATAAATACGCCCGACATGGTTGACCCCATCCGCTGCCATCCGAGAAATTTGAATAAAACGACTAGCCGTCCCCGTTGGGAAACCCGTATCGCTAAAACTGAGGTCACCACTAAACTCGCCCTCTGTATTCCCGGTCAACAGACGCAAGATATCACGTATCTGGTTTGCTCTAGCCGTCCCAGAAGCTGTCACGTCATCTCGTGCGAGATTTTCAAAAGGCATGCTGTCGATTTCCCCTATCGGTAGGGTAAAGTAAAATCGTTGACCAGTTATACTAAACGTATAAGCAGTAGCCCGCCTGCCAGTAGCCGTCATATCGCCACCAAAGAATTCATTGACAATATTGGATAACTGAAGACCGACACTAGTTCGAAATCCACTCACCCGCGTCAACGTATCGAAGGTCGAGCCACGGGAAGAGGCAAACTCAGGGTGATTCGGATCAAAACGAGCATTGGTAATCACGCTAATCTCACTATCCTTACCCAAAGACAGCTCGCTGAGGTTCATAATATCCGCGTTGCTTTCTGCCACTTTGCTAACATACGCTTGCGCGGCACCCACAATATCCAGTGACGGCTGATTTTGATACTCTTGGCGGATGCTCCTGATAACAATGTCAGCTGAGGTATCATCGACATCGCCGGTAAACATCTCCTCTGCCAGCTGGCGAGACGTAATACCACTGACGGCAACATTAACCCGCTCCATGCTGACGCAGTTGTCAGCATTATTCCACACTAAGTTGGCATTCGAATCACAATGACTCGCCTGCGTCGGTGTCAAACACTCACCACTATCAAAGCCTCTACCCCCATCGATAAAGCAGTTCTCTACCGATGCTGTCATGCACGCCCCACGCAACGCAGTGCCCGTATCCGTATCCGCACGACACTCTGCCACCGTCGCACAGCTGTTACCCGCCGTCGCACTATTCAACGTATACAGACGGTCGTCCGTAGAACACATGGTCACACAGCCACCATCCGTATCAAAGTAATACGTGGAATCACCCGCAGCACGACACGTATCCGCCGCCGCATCGACACACACTTTACTCGCAACACCATACGTAGCATCGCCACACGCCATTGCCGTAATGCACTGCGTATTCGAGACAACACCATTCACGTTAATCTCACGGCGTCCTTGCACCAAGTCACCACTGCAATTCGCGCCAGCCGCCACACACGTCGGTGTGCCATCCACAGGGTCATACAAACGCCCAATATTCGAACACGCTTCAATCTGTTGCCCTGTCGTCAACCCCGTCAAAGCCACACAGCTACCACCACGGAAACCTTGACCCGCCGTGCATGACGAGACACAGCTACCATTCATAAACATCAGGTTACTCGTGCTGAGACACGTATCCGCCGCCGCATCTACACAGCTGCTCGTCCCATCAAAGCCCCTACCGCCATCTTGGAAGCACGTCAGAGCACTCGCCGCCACACAGACACCATCGATAATCGCATCATTACGTGTGTCGCGGCAATTCGTCTCGGTCACACAGGTGTTCTGCATAGCGGTTCTATCAATCAAGCCAACATTGTTGTTGCCACAATCGGACACACACATGGACGAGCCATCATAGAAATACGTGTTCTCGCCCGCACCATGACACGTCCCTGCATTCGCGGTCGCACACTCGCCGTTCTCAACACCCAAATTGCCAGCGATACACGCCGTGACAGCAACACAGGTGGCATCCATGCCCGACAATGCCCCGCCAACAATGTCGGTCGTCCCCGAACACGCAGCCACACAGATACCGCCCTGTAAGAAACGATTGGCGTTGCCACACTGATCTTGGTTGCTGGGCATAACACAGATTTCATCATCATCGACACCATACGTCAGATTCGTGCAGCTGGTAACACAGGTATTCGAACTGCCATCCGTCTCGCCAAACTGACTACCGCTACAATCGCCCGCAGTGGCAACACACGTGGGGTTGGCACTATCGCTGTTATCAAAGAAACCCATCGTATTGCTATTGCCACCAGCAAGACGACAAGACGCACCCGTTGCCCCAACACAGTTATGACTGGAATCACGACCCCGTCCGCTATCATTGGCAATGCACGAAACCACACACCGATCCATCGCATTGTTAAAGGCACGCATGCCATCATCATTGCACGCCATCGCACTGGGGGCAATGCACGTGGTGCCAGACACCGCACCCTGACGAGAGCCACGGCAGTTCGTATCAGACACACAAACATTCATCATCGCAATAGAACGAGTCAATTCACCACCCGTGCAACTGGTCACGCAGTCGCCATTCTGCAAGTAACGGGTTGTCGCACCAAGATTGTAGCAGGTCGCTTCCGTTGCTGGCACACACAGACCCGAGCCAGCGTTGGCTCGTCCGCCACCATTGCTCCCACAGGAAGCCACCGTATAACACGAGTTCGTCCCAAGGTTACTATCCCCACGAAATTCATTATTCCCACAGTTCTGGTCGCCACGACACGTATCATTGCCAACATCATAGCGAACACTCAAGTTATTACAGTTTTCATCGCTCGCCGCGGCACAGCGTCTACCCGATGCCCGCCCCTCGCCAGGATCACACATATCAACGCACGTATTGTTGTCAAGGTTAAACAACCTTGGACTGGTGCAAGCCGTGCGCGCAATACAACGATTCATGGTGCCTTCCCTAATACCGCCCGCTTCAACACATTCGGCGGCGGTAATGCCGGTCGCCGTGCAAGTCACGCCGTTGAACCCTTGATTGTTCGCCAAGCAACCCGCCGCGGTATCCGTAGACGCTATGCGACAGCCATCACGCTCAAGAGCCGTTCTTGTCGCACATTCTAAGTCCATAAGCCCATGCCCGAAGCGGTTCTCCCCCGGCACCGAGCCAAGACGCTGACTAGCCGAATCACCAACATAGTCGTTCTTGCTGTTATCACAGGTGTTCGTATCACTATTCCACGGATCCCCCGCAGCACCCTGCACATTAAAGCACGTGGATGCGGTCAAACGCATCCGCTGCACCAAATCATGACTGCCCATCTGGTCGCCAAATATCTCTTCGAGGATAGCAAAGCCACCCGCAACCAGTGACGCCGCAGCATTAGAGGTCGCACGGGCAACCGCAATGGTGTCATCACCACCGCCATACGAGCCGCCGGTTTTCGTGCGATACGCATACGACCCCGGTGCCGCCAGACAGAAGGAACGCGCCACCGAACCACAATGAGCATTCGCCGCATTCTCAGCAGCCACCACCGCAACCGAATACGGACTGATGTTAATGCTATTCTCTGTCGCCAACGGCATCGCGGCAAGAATACCCACATCCTTGTGCGTATTACGATTATCCGCCGCGGCAAACACATAAATATCTTGTGCTCTGAGCTCCTCAGCGGTTGCCGAGCCCGGCGCCTTGACACCCAACTGCAAGTTAGGCAAAAGACCACGATAAGCCCCACTGCCTCTTCCTGCCGAATTAACACTATTGCGATTCACCGCATTACCCGTGCCCGAATCGGCAACGCCATTCTGAATCAACACAATATGACGAGTCTTATCCGCTATCAGATTGCCGCTACCGTCCCTATCACGTCCCAAATCGATGCCACGGGCCCGCAGAGTCCAATCAGCCACATTATTACCGCTACTGAAAGTCGGCGTCGCAAAGACATTCAACGTCGCCCCCGGTGCAATGCCATGCGTGTTTGTCGCGCCCCCTTGACCATCCAACAAGCCGTTAATCAACACTAACAAGCCCATCTCAGCCGCATTCGCCTCATTGGGAATACCGCTCGCATAGTTGTTATTATTCTGCCGCACGCCATCGATGACTCTTGTGGCAAAAACACGATACGAACCAACATTACCGCGCGCATACACCCGCCCAATATGATTGAACCGCCGCGCCGTGCCATGGTCGGTATTCGATACCAAGTCTATGGCTTCGTTACTATTATAAAGAATTTCGTCACCGTCAAAGGTCACAGAGCCAACTCTGTCCCCACCGAGAATCGTCTGGAAGAACGCCAATAAGTCCAAGCCAACCTGATTGCTAGTGTCAGTCGATGTAAAGCCCGCACCACTACGAGAAATCTCATCGAAATTCCTACCATCAATCTGCGGCACTCTGACCGATATGAACGAGCGACCCGCTTGGAACCAGTTCTCATAAGAAATAACCCGCGGATTATCACCCGTATCTTGATTGAAAATTGCCGAGATAATCTTGTTGCTTCCCTCAGTGATATCCCTCGCATCGCTGGTAAATTCGTTATCATCCGTGCCGATTTCAAAGCGAGTCAACGTCTCGTATTCGGCACCGTCGGCAGAGGACGAGAACTCAGGGTGCGTCGGGTCAAAACGCCGATTGGTTATCACGTTAATCAAACTATCCTTACCAATAGCCAACTGACTCAGATTGCTCACCGTCTCACCGGTTTCTGCCACTTGGCTGACATACGCTTGCGCGGCATGCACATGAGCCAAAGACGGCTGTGCCTGATACTCGGTGCGGATGTTCTTCACCGCATCCGACGCCGTTGCCTCTGCCTTGTCACCCGTAAACAACGCCAAAGCCTTTACCCGCGTATCAATGCCCGATACCCGAACATTGATATTGGCACCCGGCACACAAGCACTCGAGCCATCGTAGACATAGTTGGCTTCCTCACTACACGTCCCCTCAGATGCCGTCACACACTCATTGGTCATAAAGCCCAAGCCACCATCAGCAAAGCAATTGTCCGCCGATGCCATCTCACACACACCACCAACAACCGCACCCCTGATACTATTGCTACGGCACATAGTCTGCGTTATGCACGAGTTGCTCGTGCCATTCACCCGCCCCACATTGTTCATGCCACAATCCGTAACACATCGGCTCGAGCCATCATAGAAATACGTATCCGCACCAGCATTATGACACGTCCGCGCATTCGCCGCGGCACACATGCCGTTGCTCATAGCCGACAAGCCCCCGCCCGCCATAATGCACGTATCCACCGTATAACACCTGTTGGTCGCAAAACGACCACCAGCACCAATAACATCTGTCGTCTCACATGACGAAACGCACTCGTCATTGTCCACGTTAATCACCATACCACCCGTGCAGGCACTCGCGGCAATACAAGAAGTGCCCGACAGCAAGCCCCCTGCTCGACCACAATCGCCAGTCGTAATGCCTGTGGTCACACAAATAAAACCATTATGCCCAAAACCGTTCGCCAAGCACACAGACGGCGCGTCTGATGCTGTGCGGCAACGCTCCTGCGTTAAGCTGGCACGAGTGGCACACTCTAAGTCCATAAGCCCATGCCCATACCGAGTCGGGTTCAAGTTGTCCATCGTCGGCGTGCCTCTATCACCAACATAATCATTACGAGCATTCTCACATCTGCCAGTCGCGCTGTTCCAAGCCTCGGCACCGCCGCCGTTTATATTAAAGCACTGCGATGCTGTCGCCAGCATACGAGCCACCAACTGGTCACTGCCCAGCTGGTCGCCAAACAGCTCTTCCAAGATAGCAAAGCCACCCGCAACCAAAGACGCCGCCGCATTGGAGGTCGCACTGGCGGTCTCTAGGGTGTCATCGCTACCGCCGTAGGCGTTATCCGCACCATCATCACGATACTTATACGCCCCCGGTGCCGCCAAACAGAAATCGTTAGCGGTCACGCCACAAAAAGCACTGGCAGCATCTTCCGCGGCAACCACCGCAACAGAATAGGGCATAAGCGATGTTCCCGACGTCGATGCCGGCAAGGCAGCCAACAAGCCTACGCCATTTTGCGCGCTACGACTATCCGCCGCGGCAAACACGTAAATGTCTTGTTGTTTCTCGTCAGCGGTTACAGACCCCTGCACCGGTGCTTTGACACCCAACTGCAAGGCTTCATAAATCTCCTTATAGCTATCAGCAATGTTACTACCCGATGCACCCACCACATCATTAACATTGGCAACAGTAACAGCGTTGTTGCGTTCACTATGGGCAAGCGTATTCTGTATCAGCACAATGTTACGGACGGGGTCGGCTATCAAATTGCCGTTGTTGTCTCTATCACGGGCAATATCGATGCCCCGCGCCCGATAAATCAAATCAACAGAATTATGCCTGTTGGCACCTACTCGCGGTGACGTAAACACATTCAGAGTCGCCCCCGGGGCAATGCCGTGCGTGTTGGTAGCACCCCCTGCACCATCCAACATGCCGTTAATCAAAACCAACAAGCCCATCTCCTCAGCGTCCGCCTCATCAGGCACGTCTGAGCCATAGGTGTTGTTATCTTGACGCACCACCGTGTCGCTGGTCACAACAATTTGATACGAGCCGAGATTGCCCTCGCCCTCCGCATAGATACGCCCCACGTGGTTGAAGTTTTCGTCATCGTCGGAAGCAGTATCAACGATAATCACCCTCTGACTCGAATCATAAGTAATCTCAAATCCATCGAATGACGGTGTTACATCAACAGCCGAACCACCAAGAAGCGGAGAAAACACCCCCAGCAAACCCACCCCAACAGGATTGCTCGTGGTACCATCAAAACTTGTATCTGTCCGAGAAATCGCATCGAAATTCATATTCGTTATCTGCCCTATTCTTGCTGAGAAATAGGCTTCAAAATTTCCGAACGGACTATATCCGCTCGTATAGAAAACGGTTCGAGGGGACTCACCGCTATCGCCACTGAAATAGCGATTAAGAAATACATGAGCACCAGCCGTCGCAGAACTAAAATCGTCATTAAGTAAACGGCCTGAAACACTTATGTAAAACCGCGTCAGGGTCTCGTAGTCGACAGCATCCGTGCCAGTCACTGCGGACGAGAACTCAGGGTGTGACGGGTCAAAACGCCTATTGGTAATCACGCTGATTTGGCTTCCCTTGCCAATAGTCAGCTGGCTCAGGTTGTTGATGGTTGCCCCGCTGTTCGGCACTCGGCTGACATACGCCTGCGCGGCACCCACTTGAGCCAAAGACGGCTGTGCCTGATACTCGGTGCGGATGTTCTTAACCTCATCCGCCGCCGCTGCCTCAGCTGGGTCGCCCGTAAACAACGCCAACGCATCCGCTCGAGTCGTTATGGTGGCAGGCAACGCAACATCCACAAAGGAGCCCAACACGCACGCTCTATCGTCCGCATCGAACACATAGTTCAAATCTTCATTGCACGTTGTCGCGGAAGCCGTCACACAACGGCCACTGCCAAAGCCCATTCCGCCATCGGCAAAACACGTATCAGCACTCGCCGCGACACACATCCCACCCACAACCGCACCGCGATTGGTGGCATTACGACAGGCGGTCTCGGCAATGCACGTATTGTTCGTGCCAACGGTGCGGCGAGCATTGCCCGCGCCACAATCCGACACGCACCGACGTGCACCCGAATTAAAGAAGTACGTAGAAGACCCCGCAGTATGACAACTGGCGGCACTGGCGGTCGCACAGGAACCGGCTGTGGCAATCTGGCGACCAAAGCGACTCGCCGCATTAGTCGCAACGCCCCGATTTATCGCAACACATCCCGCCGCGTCCACACACGTATCGGTGCCATTATAATAGGGCGTGCCACTCGAACACGTCTCGGTGCAAGCGTTGCCCTCCACGATACGCTCAGCACGTATACAGTTGGTTACCCGCTCGGTAGCATTGAGCCCACCGACACCGCTACAAATATTGTTGCTATTCACGCCCTGCCCGCTACTCGGACAATCCGCCACACACTCATTCATAAGCGAACGACTACTACCGAAGGCACCATTGGCACACTGATTGGGAAACTCGATACAACGCGCCCCACCACTGGCATTGGCATCGTAAAAGCCATCGGCGGATGATTGAAAATCTCTATAACAGGAAGCCGGTGATGCAGCCTCACATTGACCCAAAGCAGAACGACCACGCCCACCATCATCAACGATACATGACTCAACACAACCCGTCATCGCACCGTTAAAGGCACGACTGTCATCGAAGGCACAATTATTGCCATTCGCAACAACACAATTATTGCTATTTTGCACCGCACCCCTGACACTGCCAGTATGTGCCATGCCACGACAATTATCTGCCGTAACACACTCGTTGCCACCCGTTATCGCACGAGTCACCGTCCTCATATCTGCCACACCCGAACAAGACGTAACACACCCGTCATCACCATCGAAGTAATGCGTGCTACTGGTAACCGCTTTACACGTAACTGCCGTGCCCGCCACACATCTATTCCTCCCCGTATCGACACCCGACATACCCGCACCACACTCGGCTATGGAAATGCACTGGCTATTCGAAGGACGGTTATTCACCATCACAACAGAACGCCCCTGAATTCTGTTCTGGGTGCAATCATTCGCTGTCGCAACGCACGTAACCGTGCTGGCAGGGTCATACAAACGAGCCGCCGCCGCACAGGCATCCACTTGTGCCGCCGCCGTGCCCAACGTGGTAATATCCGTGCAACCCGACCCCGAAACAAAGCCCTGACCCGCATTACAAGCCATGCACCGACCATTCGAAAACTGAATGCCCATAGTCGTATCACAGCTCGTCGAACTCGCTTCGATACAAATGCCATTCCTAAAACCAAGCCCGCCGTTATCATCACCGGCACACGTATTCGCTGTTGCAATAACACAATCACCCGCAAGCACCGCCCCCCTATCGGGGCCCGTATGGGGCAGAGAACGACACTCCGCTGGCGTCAAACATCTATTGCCCGAGCCCAAAGCACGCCTGACCGTCAAGCCACCCATGTCACACGCCGTCACACAGCCCCGCGCCGAATCAAAGTAATACGTGGACACACCCGCGGCACGACACGTATCCGCCGCCGCACCCACACAGACACCGGTTGACACACTACGACCACCGCTCGCCATGACGCACCCTTCCACAGTATAACAACTATTCGCCCCAAAACTGGCATCCCCTAAGAACTCGCCCACGTCACACGTGTTGCTCGACTTACAGGCATCAGCCATAACATCAAAACGCCGCGACGCATTGCCACAAACAACATTACCATTCGCCGCCGTTACCGCCATGCACTCTCGATTGGTATCAGACCCCTGCCCCGCGGCACACTCGGCAAGACACCTATCGGTGCCATCAAAGAACGCATTGCCCGCAGCCAAACACTCTGTCGGTGATGTCGCCATAACACAGCTGTTGGTCGTGCTATCATAGCCTAAGTCGCCCGTCTCATTGATACACGCCCGCGCATTGGCAACACATTTATTGGTCGAGAAAACCCGAGAGCCATCCGCTCGACAGGTATCGCTATCCGCAACAACACAGACTCCGTTATTAACCGCCCGCGATGACGTATCCCGACACATCATCTCTGACGGGCAGTCATTGCTCGTCCCCACCGTGCGGCGAGCATTGCCCGCACCACAATCGGTAACACAACGGCTCGAGCCATCATAAAAATATCTAGCCGAATCGGCACTGTAACACGTATCCGCCGCCGCTGGCGCACACACGTTGGTGCCAAGCCCGAAACCGCCCATGATACATTCGCTCACCGCAACGCACTGCGTATCCGCCGCGACACCATTGACCGTCAACCCCGAAACACCTTGCACGCGGTTATCGCTACATTGCGAGGCTGTCGCAACACAGCGCGCCGTGCTGGCAGGGTCATACAACCTATCCAACGCCGCACACGCCGTAATTTGCTCTGCCGTTGTTGGTAACGTGTCAATGTTGCGACACTCGCTACCCACAAGACCCTGCGAGCGCAAACAAGAACGACACTCACCATCCACAAAAGAAATACCCTTCGTATCACACGTCGATGCTGACGCCGCGACGCACGCACCATTCTCAAAACCTCGCCCTCCGTCTCGAGCACAGCCTATAGCACTCGCCGCAACACATAAATCTTGCTCGGCACCCTGCCCCACAACCAAACTCAACTCCCGACAACCCAACTGACTCAAACACTGATTCGCCGAGCCTGACATCTGCCGCACTTCACCGCTAGCACACGTATCAACACAGGCAGCTTCCGCGCCACGCATGCCGTTATATAAGTACGTAACCGAACCAAGATTGTAACAACTCAAAGCCGTTGCCGTCACACAATCACCCGAATTGATGGCTTCACGACCACCACCCGCCGCCTGACACAAATCAACCGAATAACACGTATTCGCCCCTAAGCTGCCAGCCCCAACAAACTGCCCGCCCTCACAACTGGCAACACACGTCCGACGGTCTGCACCAACAAAACGACTCGCCTCCGAACAGCTATCATCGTTAATCACCCGACTGGTGCATTGATTCTTATAAACACCATAGCCCGCGGGACAATCATCGCCATCCGTGAAACACTGACGATTATCCGAGCTGACAACACCACTGCCAACACACGCCGAGCGCGAGATACAATTATCGGTCGAGTCCCTAACACCCCTTGACGGACACGTGGACATACACGTCACTGGCAACGTCCCGCCCATAGCAACACCAACGAATTCACCGGCAGCACAGCGCGCTACACAAGCATCACCCGTAGAGGAAACAAACCGCCCCGCCGCCGAACACGTATCCTCGGTGAAAGAGTCATCGAGAGACGAGACACAACGCGAAACGCCAGGGTCATCACCAGGCACAGTTCGAGACCCCCGACCATCAGGACCGCACCGCGCCGTATCGCCGACGCAAACATTGCCGTCACGCACACCCTGAAAAGCAGGACAGGAATCGACACAGCGGAAGCCACGATTAGCCTCAGTGAGGAAAGCTGACCCCGATGACGACTCCTCCAACAAGAAACGCCCCGAATTGGCACAAATCTCTGCGGATATACGTTGCGAGCAACGTCCATCGGCAACATTGGGTCTATCGGCAGGACACGCCCGCGCATCGGTCAAACACTCGCCCACTTCGAAGTCGATGACTCGTCCCTGAACGCCCAAACATCCCGTCTCGCTGACGCAACGGCTGTTCGCGCTATCAAACACCGCGCCCTGTAACGCCAACGCCCGACAAGCACTTCTCGATGCAGACGCACAGCCATCACCCGCAACATTCACCCCTCTACCCTGCAACAAACACGCCTGCGGGCTGAATTCACGGGTTTCAGTGGTGGCTGGACGACAGCGGGATCTATCGAGACTCGCTCTGGTGGCACACTCCAAGTCGAGCAAACCATGCCCATACCGCTCAGCCCCGCCATCCATCTGGGTATAGTCATTATTACCATCGCCATCCAAGTCAAAGTTCTGCGATGCCGTCTGCTTGATACGAGCAACCAACTCTGCAGTATTCAACTGCCCGTCAAAGACTTCTTGCAACAGAGCAAAACCACCCGCAACCAGCGACGCGGCAGCTCGAGCAGTTGCGGTCGTTGTCTCCAACGTATCATCTTCGTCATAAGCTTCATCGCTACCCGGATCGCGATACGTATACGCCCCCGGAGCAGCCAAACAGAAATCCTGTGCCACAACACCACAAGGCGTAGCACCACTCTCGGCAGCAACAACCGCCAAATAATACGGCAACGGCGTCTCAAGGTCTGTCGGCACATCCAACACATGAACACGACCATCACTGAGAGTCACACGCACCTCGTTACGATTGTCCACAAACTCAAAGGAAGCCGACGAATCTAAACCATCCACAAGCCACTGCGGGACAGCATGAAACACCCACGTGCGCGCGCCTGCAACCTTGAACAGAACCTCACGAGCCGCCGCATAGTAATAATGACCCTGACCCTCAGGGAAATCATTGGCAACACCTTGCTCATTCAAACCGCGCTCAATGGTATACGAATTACCATTGCTGAAAACCACACGTAGCTGATTGCTCCCTTCCAAAAACTCAAAGGACGTAAGCGACACTTGCGAATTATTCAAATCGTCATTCAACGCCGGCGGCACTCGATGGAAAACACGTCTATGGAAAGCAATCGGCTCGCCATCGACGTTGTCGACGGTGATTTCAGTCCGCAGAGTCTGACGACCAGCGTCATATCTGTGTCCTGCCGCAAATGCCCGTTGTAAAATATCGCGCTCGCTCAAACCATCACGCAAAGCAAGGGCAAAGTCCGCCTCCGCCGCGGCACGGCGAGCATCCACCAGCAAATCAACCTGAAGAGGCAGACCCGCAAACAAACCAATATCACCGCCTTGCTCCTGCGCGGCAAAAATCAAGGCATCATAATCCTCGACCACCGAGTCATCATTCCGCTGCAAACTATGACGCATACCCAACAACAGACGCAACGCCCGCTGAGCGTCCGCGCCTAAATCATTACGGGAACGCAATATCGTATTCGCACCATAATGACCATCAATAATCGCAAAGACAATCTGCTGCGGCGTGAGAGTCGTGTCATCAAAAGTCGTAACCTCCGTGCCCTTCGCCTTGTAGCCGTCTTGCTCGTAGACCTTCACCCCATTGTCAGCAGCAAGGGTCGGACGCAACGCAACCGTGCCATCAGATACCCGTGTGTAATAATCACCCAAATCGGTAGAAAAACCGCCCGCACGTTGACTCTCAATGTGCCACAGGTTGTTGTCGGCAAAGGGCAACTGCGTGATATCCCTCGTTGCCAGAACCATGCTCAAGCCCGATGCCTGCAAGCGATTATCGAACAAAATAATGTTGCCGCGCCCAACACCACGAGGCGCGCCCGCTCGCAAAATCGCATCATAGAGATTAACGCCGCCACGCACGGCTTTGACTTCACCATAATCACTGCCACCAGTCGAGTCACACGTCCCCACTGCGGTAGCCGAACTCGTGGGACGCGCGATCGAAACACAATCGCCCACTTCCCGCAAACCATGAGTCGTCAACACACCCAACTCCGCCCCCGGGGCAATACCATGAGACGACACCCGCAACGCCGCCAAGTTAATCGAATCCTCAGGATTGACCAAACCACGTATCAACGCCAACAGACCAATATCCTCAGCCGTGGCTTCCTCGCCAACGGAACGGAAGTCACCAGCGGTAGCCCCCCAAGGAAGATCATAGGCGGCAAACACCGTCTGAACAAAAACATCGCCATAGGTATACCCCACGTCCTCAGTGTAGGCGAAATCAAGGGTGTTAATGTCTATATTAGAATCCAGCGGGTCGCCGCTACTGTCGGTCGGCACAACATCGCCGTTTTCATCCACAAGAACAGGGTTGCCGTTGTCATCCACCAAGAAATCGAAGCCCGGAACGCCCGAATCGATTATCCGAGCCAACACCGAGCGACGCGCCACCACATAAGCCGAGTCATCGATACCCGCAGAAATGCTGCTGAGGGTTTCACGATTGAAAGCCGTAATGATACGGGAGTCCTCTACAGTTAACGGGCTAGGGTCAGCACCGTGAACATTGACACGGGGAGGAGTAGGGATAGGGTCAGGATGGAAAAGAACCGCTACAATATCTGCCGGCGGTGTCGTGGACGCCCCTTGATTAAGAAACGGAATAGCCAAAGCCCGTGGTTGCCGCACCGCCGCACTGCTGTGGTGCTGTAACGTCCCTAAGCGGTTATACGTATACAGTAGCTTGCGTTCCTCGCGTCTGACATAGGGGTCAAAGAGCAAAGCACCCGCCACTCGACTGGTGATATCGTCCGACCACGCCCGCACCAGAGCCTCGCCACCGGACAAAGCCAACTCGGGATGTGACCCGATGGTATCGGTGAAACGTCCCGTTGTGCCATTAAAATTACCAAAACGTCTGTCGGTCAAATAACGTATCGATGACCCCGCACCCGTGCGGTCATACAACAACCCGCCATCGTCCTGAAAAGCCGACAAGCCACCGCTGGACGGCTGCGTGCGCGTCCGATCATAATAAGCAAACCCCGCACCGACTTTGTCGAAAGACGGCTGATTGGCATACTCAAAGCTGGAACGAGTGCGCTCCTGTTGCTCGGTCACACCACTGCCAAAACCAAACAGACTCTCGAGCCTGCTCATAGAGGCTTCCTCTTCAGTATCAGCCTCCTCCACTTCCTCGAGCAACGCCATCAACACCGGCGATTGCTGACCGCTCTGGAAATCCTGCGTGCCACGCAAAGTCGTCCCTCTATCATTGGACACCAGTATCTCAGTGCCATCCGGATCCCCCGGCGGCACAACACCCGGGTCAGTGGGACCTGGATCAGTGGGACCTGGGTCAGTCGGGCGCGTGCCCGGGTCAGGGCGAGTCCCCGCCCGACCCTCAACAACAACACGAGGCGGCACCCAAGCACTCGAGGAAGGCGAATCCCCCGACGAACATGATGAAACCCCTCCCAAAACAAACAAACTCAAAAGCAAAACAAGACGTATCGGCACCGGTCAATCTCCTTTGACGTGACAGTAAAACAGATAGCCAAGCATAAAAGAACGAGTCGATTTTGTCAACATGACTCGTGCAAAAAATAAAAAAGCGCGCCCGGGAAGACTCGAACTCCCAGCCTCCTGATCCGTAGTCAGACGCTCTATCCAATTGAGCTACGGGCGCGCACCAGCACACTCTAGCCACAATAGCACCACAATATCAAGTCACCACATCCGCAAAAAGGAACGCGCCTGAGACAAGCTCAGACGCGCTCCAGCCCTCCTTACCTGCCCCTACACCCCTCCCAACTGCTTACAAGAAGCGGAAAACAATCGGACAATTGACAACGAAGCCCGACGAGCCAAAGGCTTTACCGCCCAAGCCCGTAATCCAACCTTTCTCCGCTAAACCCAAAATGGCAAACTCCTCCGTCATACGAGAGCGATAGCCACGCTTAATGGCTTTGTCCGTCCACACCGCCGGATTCAAATCCCACAAAGGGCTATAATCCGTCGCTACAGTCGGAATACCCCCCAAAACATTCAAAGGAGTCATCCCATCCGACAAAGCACTATTCAAACCCTGACGCTGCGGATTGCCCCGACCCAACGGCCCATTGACAAAAACAAAAATCCGCTCCACAGGACTAAACAGACTATCATCACCACCAACGCCAATGTTCTTCATCGCCGGCGTATACGTAGCCCCCTCCAACGCTGCAACCAACGTATCGTTCGCCTCCGTGGAAATATACAAAACCGGCCGAGAAAAACTAAAGCCCGCCGTCAACGATATCTCAACCTCAGCCTCTCGAGGACATATCCGCATCACCTTGTCATGGACAACATCATAATCAACACCACCATCACAGAACTTGTTCAACGCATCCGCCGATACATCCTGTGCCAAAACCGGCGCATTGTAAATATGACCGCCCGCATTGACAATCTCGACCAGCGGGGTGTAGTCGCTATCGCCAACGGAACCCGCTTGGTGACTCTTGGGCGGAAAATAATTCGGCTTGTCCCCCGCAACAACCGACCGCTTGGGCGAAAAATCAACCTCGCCCGAATCAAAAACCAACTCAAAGTTCTTACCCAAACGAGCACGGCGCACCGCTCCATCAACATTCGAATAAAATAACTTCGGCGCATAGTTAATCCCCAAAGCCTCCGCATTACCAAAATCCGTCGTGTCCAAAACAATATACCAAACATCATCGCCATTACGCATACGACCATGATACAACGGCAACGTAATCGATGAACGCTCATGATCAATACGGCCCGACTTCAATAACTGATAAGGCCCTATCAACTCACGCTGAACATCCGACGGCGCAGGCCCAAAATACGTCAAAGGAACATCCGCTCCAATAGACGGCGGCGACGGCTGAACATCATCATCCGCCAAAACCACAGGCACAAAACCAAAAGCCAAGCACCCAAAAAGCACGACTGTAGAAAATAAAAGTCTCATCGTTATACCCTCCTTATGTGTCAACGATAAAAAACCATACTTCTAAGTATGGCAACTTTAAGTTACATCATCGCCTGACATCGCTCAAAAGTAAAGAGAGTTATCCACAGAAAAACACGAGTATACAAAGGTGTTATTCACTATCAATTCATTAGTCTATCTTTTTATTAAAGACTCGCTGATAGATTGTCCCTAAGTGCTTGACGTAATCTTGCGGTTCAAGCAGAGCCTTCAGCTGCTCGGCAGTCAGTGCCTTATTGACGACAGAGTCATCTTGCAAGCCCTGCATAAAAGACGGTGTTTTGCCCTGATAGCATTTCAATGCTGCTTGTTGCACCGCGCTGTAAGCTTGTTCCCGGGCAACACCTTGTTCCATCAGGGCAACCAGCACCTTAGACGAGCCATACAGCCCGCCGCTTTGCGCGATGTGGTGTGCCATCTTGTCGGCATCCACCACCAAGCCCTCTATAATGTGCGTCAGTCGATGCACGGCAAAATCGAGGGCAATGGTGGCATCAGGAGCAATCACCCGCTCGACAGAAGAGTGACTGATATCGCGCTCGTGCCACAGCACCACGTTATCCAAAGCCGCTGGCACATAGGAACGCACCAGCCGTCCTAGCCCCGAGACATTCTCGCTGAGAATCGGGTTGCGTTTGTGTGGCATGGCTGAGGAGCCTTTTTGCCCGTGCGCGAAGGGTTCAGCCGCTTCAGCAACTTCGCTACGTTGTAAGTGACGCACCTCCGTTGCCAGACGGTCAACAGACGCAGCAATAACCCCCAACACACAGAAAAACAGCGCATGCCTATCCCGCGGGATAATCTGTGTGGACACCGTCTCGACACGTAGATTCAGACGCTCCGCAACAAAAGCTTCGATCTCAGGGGCAAGGTGGGCATACGTCCCGACAGGGCCTGACAAGGCACACACCCGCACGTCTTCTTGTGCTGTTTGCAAGCGTTGGATGTTACGCTGGAATTCTGCCCACGCATACGCCATTTTCAAGCCGAAGCTGGTTGGCTCTGCCCACATACCATGGGAGCGTCCCATGCACAGCACGTCTTTATACCGCCACGCCTGTTTTTCCAGCCCATCACAGAGTCGTTTCAGCCCAGCCAGCAACACATCCGCCGCCGCCACCAACTGCAGACTGAAGGCGGTATCGATGACATCTGAGGAGGTCAAGCCTCGATGCAAATAAGCCGAATCGTCACCCAAAGACTCGCCAACACTAGCAAGAAACGCCAACACATCGTGCTTGCTTTCGGCTTCCAGAGCATGCACCCGCTTTGTGTCAAAGCGCGCCCGCTTACGTATACGACGCGCCACCTCAGGCGGTAACAAGCCGTGATGCGCACAAGCCTCACATGCCAGCAGCTCAATCTCGAGCCAAAAAGAAAACCTCTTGTCGTCCGACCAGAGCGCTGCCATCGCCTCTCGACTATAACGCGGAATCATCGATACGCCTCAAATCATTCAAAACATAAAAACCAAACCCTCCACATATATATGCACTATATATACGTGTAACCGCAAGCACCCCTGTTCGACCCCCGTCACACCCACACCCCACGCCCGCCCCACCCCCACGATGTATGATAGACTATAACACTGTATATATGTGTCTTATCTCTCTTTCAAAAAAAGACACATCTGTGGTAGTCTTATACACGTAATCTTATCTTGACCGACAGAGCCATAAGCATGATGAAACCACGCACTCCTTCTCGTCGTAGCAAGCCGGCAAAGTCTCTTGCTGGCAAGATTCTGATTGCGACTCCGATGATCCGCGATGAGCGTTTCGAGCGGTCGCTCATTTATATTATCGCGCACTCGACGCAAGGAGCCATGGGTATCATCTTCAATAAGGTTGTCGAGTCCCTCACCTTTCCGTTTTTGCTATCACAGCTCGGCATCAAAGCAGCCCCCATCACCGAAAAGCAACGCATCCACTTCGGCGGGCCCGTCGAGACACGCCGCGGATTCGTCTTGCACTCTAACGACTACAACCATAACGCCACCGTCAACATTGACGACAACATTTGCCTCACCGCCACCATCGACATCGTGCGCGATATCGCTACCCTCAAGGGGCCAAAAGATTATCTGCTCGCCCTCGGCTACGCCGGCTGGGGACGAGGACAACTAGAAAGCGAACTCAGTAGCACCGCGTGGATTGAAATCCCCGGCGACAGCAACCTTATTTTCTCGCCCGATGACAACGACAAGTGGCAACGAGCAAAAGATAGCCTCGACTTCAATCTGGCACAGATTTCACCCTTCAGCGGCAGCGCGTAAGGCTGTGCAGGGGCGGGCTGACGTATCGGGCGTGCTTACTTAAAGTTGCGTTACTTAAAGTTCAAAAAGAGAGATTCAGAGGGCAGACAGAAAAGTGTGTTGCGTCAATTCCCCTCTTCAGCGACAGTGCGTAGAAGGTTATTTACTTAAAGTTTCATTACTTATAGTTGTCAGGGTTGATTAAAGGGATTCAGGGGGAGTGTCAAAGGGATTCAGGGGGGCGGGGGGGTGCTCGAATCTTTCTGTAACCAAGGCGGCAGCGCAGCTAAGTCATCCAGCGTAACGTCTATAGCGACATCGCTGTTGTTCTCTGCCCCCCCTGCCCCCCCTCCCATAAGGGAGTCATAGCCATAGCCAAAGGACACAGCGACAAACCGCAAGCCACAGCCTTGTGCGGCTTGGGCGTCTGCCAGACTGTCGCCCACCATGACGCTGGCGCGGGTGGCTTCAACATCCATACGTTGCAAGACTCGGAGCAAGAGCTCTTTATCGGGCTTACGCACGCCATCGCCAGCGTAGCCACATACACAAGCAAAATGTTTCCGCACGTCCAACGCATCGAGGAGACGCACGGCAAAATCGTGTGGTTTGTTGGTGCAAACGCCCAGAACGTAGCCTTGTGCTTGGAGCGTCTTAAGGGTCGAGACCGCATGGGGATACGCACGGCTATGCTCGGATAGGTGCTCGCTATAAAAGGCAAGGAAGGTGTCGCAGTGTTTGGCGAGCTCGTCCTCTGTCGGTGTCTGGCCCTGTGCCGCGAAGCCGTGACGCAACAGAGCGAGCGCGCCGTGTCCCACCCACCGCCGTGCGGACTCCAGCGAACAGGGCTTCACACCAGCCTGACGCAACGTATACTGTAACGCTATGCCTAGATCTTCTGCGGTGTCCACGAGGGTGCCATCTAAATCAAAAATGACTGCTGGGTGTGACATTGTTTTTTTATCCTCTAAATAATTCTTGCACGGAACAAAGCCTTTTGCTAGCATATAGGGACAATCAACCTTACACAACAAGGAGTCACGGGTTATGCTTTCTCGATATTCGGCGCGTATGGGCGTTCTTGCAGTTGTTCTTACTTTTGTTGGTGCTTGCGGTCTCTTGGCAGAATCGTGGGTCGGCACGTGGCACGTCACCGATACCCGCGGCGGCGAATACGATATCGTCCTCGAGAGCGGCGGACAAGCCCATGCTCACGGCAGTCAAAATGCCTTCGGTATCTGGAGCGAACAGGACGGGCGCGCCTACATCGTCTGGAATACCGGCTGGAAAGCCATTCTCTTTCTCGATAAAGAAAGCGGCAAATATATGAAAAGTGCCTTCGACATCGATGAGGGATTCAACGATACGCCCCTCACCACGACACCCGCCTATAAGCACTAAGGCTTTAGCTGTCGCCCTGCTACCTGTTTGAGATACGCCCATGTATATGCCCCAACCGTTATCTGCTCGTTTTGCTGCTGAATTTTTTGGCACCGCCTTGTTGCTCGTTGCCATTGTCGGCTCTGTCATTGTTGCTGATGGCTTGCGCACTCAGCCTTTGCTGATTAACGCCCTTGCCACCGGCGGCGCCCTGTTCGTGGGCATTACCCTTGCCCAACCTTTCTCAGGCGGGCATTTCAACCCCGCGGTTACGCTTGCCTTCATCTTCAGCGGTGACACTGACTGGCACGATGGAGTCGTCTATATTCTCGCGCAGGTGCTCGGTGCCGTCGTTGCGGTTGCTGCCGTCCACACCATGTTCGATACGCCCGCCCTACAAACCCCTCCGCCCACGAGCATCGCCACAGGTGGCTTGTGGCTATCGGAAATCCTTATGACCTTCGGACTCGTCATGGTCGCCCTCATCGCCGCCGCCCAACATCCCGAGCGGTTGCCTCTGCTGGTTTCGACCTACGTCACTCTTGCCGTCCTAGTGTCATCCTCGGGTGCCTACATTAACCCGGCAGCCACCTTCGCACGGACGTTTACCACCTCCAATGTCGGCATCGCAACAGAAAATGCCGTCCCCTTCATCGTCTTTCAACTGCTCGGTAGTATTCTAGCCACTGTTCTCGTCATTAAAATTCTATGCCCCCTCGCTGTCGTCACAAAAAAAGCACAAACCAATAAAAAAGACTAGACGATGACATAAAATATCGTCTATAACTACATAGACGTTCTTTTGCGTCTCATAAACCTCAGGTTGTTATAAGCCCAAGGTTTATGTCTTATGGGGAGGGGGGCGTCCTGTTAGGCAGTTGCCCTCCTTTTCCTTGCAGGACCCCTTCTCCCCGCCCCACCGCCGCCTGCCACCCGCCGCCACACGGGCTGTCACGTGGTTGTTGTCAACAAGAGCACCCGTATAGGTTTACCCCCCCCCACGTTGCACCCCCACGTTGCATACGTAACGACCCTTATAGCTTTCTCGTAGCCTCTTATGTCCCATTGGACGATTATCCCTGTTAGTCTTGCTCTTGCTTCCGTTGTTATTGTGCTGGCAATCGGTCTTATCCAGTTTGCCCGCAAGGGTGCCGACAACGCCCAACAATCCAACAAGCTGATGCGTCTGCGGGTCTTCTTTCAGCTGCTGGCTATCTTGATGATGTTGACTCTTTTCCTTATCCACTAACATGGTCAAGCTCGATACCATTTACACCCGTGGCGGCGATAGCGGCGACACCTCCTTTGGCGATGGCTCACGCCACAGCAAGACTCACCCGCGCATACGGGCGTGCGGTGACGCTGACGAAGCCAACTGCTTTATTGGCATCGCGCGTCTGCACGGAAAAGGCGCGCCTTGTGATGCCGTCCTTGCCGAGCTGCAAAACGACTTGTTCGATATCGGTGCTGATTTGTGCCAGCCCCTCGACTCGCAAACAAAGTATGCGCCCAAGCGCATTACGGCAGATTACACGTCTCGCCTCGAGGCACACATCGACAAAGCCAACGCTGATTTACAGCCGTTGCGGTCGTTCATTCTGCCCGGTGGCAGTGCTCTTGCCAGTTGGTTGCACGTAGCTCGAGCGGTGGCGCGCCGATGCGAGCGCAACGTCATTGACCTTCATCGAAGCACCGCCATTAACCCCCACGTTATAACCTACCTGAATCGTCTGTCGGATTTGCTCTTTGTCTTGGCAAGACAAGCCAACGACAACGGCGCCACAGACGTGCTGTGGCAGCCCGCCAAAAATCAACGTTCATCCGAATCCGAGCATTGACAACACACCCTCAAACAGCGTAACACAGAGCATACACAGGGCATAAACGGCACATGCACGGGCACCATACCGCCGATTTTATGCTTATTGATTTTTGCCTATGAGTTACGAACGTTATGTCTGCGCTGGAAACCATTCTTGTTACCGTCAAACGGGTCGTGGACTATACCATCCACATCCGCGTCAAAAGCGACAACAGCGGCGTTGAAACCCAAAACGTCAAAATGTCGATGAACCCCTTCGATGAGATTGCCGTCGAGGAAGCGGTGCGCCTCAAAGAAAAGAAGCACGCCCAACAGGTGATTGCCGCGACCATAGGGCCTGCTGCCTGCCAAGAGACCTTGCGCACGGCTCTGGCTATGGGCGCCGACAGAGGCATCCACGTCGTCTGCGATGATCCTTCGTTGCCCGCGCTCCATATCGCCAAAATCTTGCAGCAACTCGTTGCCAAAGAAAAACCCCAACTGGTCATCATGGGTAAACAAGCCATCGATAGCGACAACAATCAGTGCGGACAGATGCTCGCCGCGTTGCTCGATTGGCCGCAGGGGACGTTTGCCTCTGAGGTGAGTGTCAGCGATAAGCATCTGGAGGTGACTCGAGAAATTGACGGCGGTCTCGAGACGTTGCGTCTGTCGTTGCCCGCTCTGGTTACCACTGACTTGCGTTTGAATACGCCTCGTTTTGCGTCTCTGCCCAACATCATGCAAGCCAAACGCAAGCCCATCGAGCAGATTCCCCTAGAGTCACTGTCTATTGCGCTACCCAAGCCACCCACCACCTTAAAAGTCGAAGAGCCCCCCGCCCGCAAAGCCGGCGTCATGGTCGCCGACGTAGACGACCTCGTGGACAAACTACGCAACGAGGCAAAGGTTATCCCATGAGTGATACGTTACGTGCCCTTGTTGTTGCGGAGCATGCCAGCGGCGTGCTTAAACCGTCTGTGTCTCGTGTGGTCACCGCCGCGGCGCAGCTGGCATCGTCTGTGGATGTTCTGGTCATGGGTGACTCGTGCGCGGCGGTCGCCAAGCAAGCGGCAGCCCTCGAGGGCATTAGCCGCGTGCTTTGTGCTGAAAAGGCGTGGCTGAAAAATCCTTTGGCAGAGACGTCCGCGCATGTGGTTAAGGGTCTGGCACAAGGGTATGCTTATATTCTGGCTCCTGCCAGCACCGAAGGCAAAAACATGGTGCCACGTCTGGCTGCCCTGCTCGATAGTCATGCTATCTCCGACATTATCGCCATCGAGGGCAAAGACACCTTTAAGCGTCCCATCTATGCGGGCAATGCTCTGGCGACGGTGCAGTGCCACGACCCCATCAAAGTGCTGACTGTGCGGACAACGGCTTTTGCACCCGCAGCTGAAAGCAACACTCCTGCCGATATAGCCTCTGTCGATGTTACCGACATAGAGTCGGCGGCGACGTTTGTCAAACAAGCCCTCAGCGAGAGCACCCGCCCTGAGTTGACTTCAGCGCGAGTCGTCATTTCTGGCGGGCGGGGCTTACAGAGTAGCGACAACTTCAAGCTGTTGGAGTCTCTAGCTGACAAGCTGGGGGCTGCCATTGGTGCGAGCCGCGCCGCGGTGGATGCGGGCTATGCTCCGAATGACTGGCAGGTGGGGCAGACCGGCAAGATTGTTGCCCCTGAATTGTATATGGCGGTGGGCATCAGCGGGGCTATCCAGCATCTTGCGGGTATCAAGGACGCACAGGTGGTTGTTGCTATTAACAAGGACGAGGAAGCCCCGATTTTCCAGTTTGCTGATTATGGGCTGGTCGGCGATTTGTTCGAGGTGCTCCCGCAACTCGTCAAAAAAGTGTAACGGCAATGACTCGTAAGTCTTGCGTGTATGACACCAAACAGGCTATAAGGCACTATGACTGATATTGTTCTAACATCGGCTGTTCGCACGCCTATTGGCTCTTTTCTTGGGCAGCTCAAGACGCTGTCCGCTAGCGCGCTCGGTGCGGTGGCTATCAAAGAGTCGTTGGCTCGTGCGCAACTCTCGGAAGAGGACGTTGGCGACGTTATCATGGGACAGGTGTTAACGGCTGCTTGCGGGCAGAACCCTGCTAGGCAGGCGGCTATCGAGGCGGGTCTGCCTTATGAGACGCCTGCGTTGACTGTCAATCAGGTGTGCGGGTCGGGCTTGCGGGCGGTTGCTCTTGCCTATCAGGCTATTTTGGAAGACAACGACCGCATCGTCGTTGCCGGCGGGCAAGAAAGCATGAGCCAAGCCCCGCACGCCAGCACGCTGCGCTTGGGTAAGAAAATGGGCGACCTGCAATTCACCGATACCATGATTAAAGACGGCTTGTGGTGTGCTACTAACGGCTATCACATGGGAATCACCGCTGAGAATGTCGCGACAAAGTGGCAAATCACCCGTGAGCAACAGGATGCGTTCGCGGCTTTGTCACAGAACAAAGCCGAGCAAGCCATGCAAAACGGCGCATTCAAGCAAGAAATCACGCCGGTTACGATAAAAAGCAAAAAGGGGGATGTGACGGTCGATACCGATGAGTATCCTCGTGCGGGTGTGACGGCGGACAGCCTGAGCGGGTTGCGTCCTGCTTTCGATAAGGAGGGGTCGATAACGGCGGGTAATGCTTCGGGTATCAATGACGGGGCGGCGGCGGTGACGGTTATGTCGGCAGAGCAAGCCAACAAGCGCGGTATCAAGCCGTTGGCGCGCATTGCTTCGTGGGCAACGTGCGGTGTGGATCCTGCGTATATGGGGATTGGGCCCGTGCCCGCAACACGCGCCGCCTTAAAGAAAGCGGGCTGGCAGATGGCGGATGTGGACTTGATTGAAGCCAACGAAGCCTTTGCGGCGCAAGCCTGTGCGGTCGCCAAAGAGCTGGATGTGGCAGCAGAAAAGGTGAATGTGCATGGCGGGGCGATTGCTCTGGGGCATCCTATTGGCGCGAGTGGCGCACGGGTGCTGACCACGTTGCTGTATGCTATGCAGAAGCATAACGGCAAGAAGGGGGTTGCGACTTTGTGTATTGGCGGCGGGATGGGCATTAGTCTGTGTGTTGAGAGCATTTGAGGTTGAGGTTATGGCACGAACGGTTTTGATTACGGGGGGCACTCGGGGCATTGGGGCGGCGATGTCCATAGCCTTTAAGGGACGGGGGTATCAGGTGGCGGCAACGTATCATAGCGATGATGCGGCGGCGCAAGCGTTTCACAAACAGCACGGCATTGGCGTCTATAAGTGGGACGTGGCTGACTATGAGGCGTGCGGGCGAGGCGTGGAGTCGGTGTGCAAGGATTTGGGCGCGGTGGATACGCTGATTAACAATGCGGGTATTACGCAGGATGCGGCGTTTCATAAGATGACGGCAGAGCAATGGCGGCGGGTGATGCAGACGAACATCGATTCGGCTTTTAACATGACGCACCATGTTTGGGCGGGCATGCGGGAGGCTGGCTTTGGGCGGGTGCTGATGATTACGTCGATTAACGGACAGAAGGGGCAGTTTGGCCAAGCCAACTACGCGGCATCGAAGGCAGCGTTGATTGGTCTGACGAAGTCTCTTGCTTTGGAGGGGGCGGCGAAGGGGATAACGGTGAATGCCATTGCGCCAGGGTATATTGCGACAGACATGGTGAAAGCGGTGCCTGAAGCGGTGATGGCGAAAATCGTTGGGGCTATACCCGCGGGACGCTTGGGCGAAGCGGAGGAAGTGGCGGCGGCGGCTCTGTATCTGGCGGATGAGAAAGCGGCGTTCATTACGGGGGCGACTCTGGCGATTAATGGCGGGCAGTATATGATGGGTTAGAGTCAATCTCACACGATAATTAGAAGCCTGTGATTTTCTTTATAATATATCGTTGGATAGCTCCCTCAGAGTTTCTTTTAACCACAATATCAGCGAGATAATCTTTCTTAAGGATATTGTTATGCTCCCGTAAGAGAGGTTCTCTAACTTCATCTCTCATTATAGCTACGTATGAATGTCCAGAATCAACATCATCGACAATAATTTTGGCATTGGTATTTTTATTAAAATCGAAAGAGGTAAATCTGATTGCGACATCCTTGTTAAGATTTTTATTATCCTTTGTAAGAGATTCGTCCAAAATGATGTGAGAATCCAACGCTTTCAATACGCGTTCGAATTGTTCATCTGTAAAATTGAAGTTGATAGTTTGACTTTCATCCTTCTTAAAAACGGAAACTTCTATTTTATTTCCTATATTATTAATAATCATGTCGCGCATATTTTTTGCATCAGGTTTAGTTAATTCTTTTACTTCCTCTGGCTTTTTGAGCAAACCACCTATTTTTTTTATAAAAAGAGACACGCCATAATCTTTTAAGGAATTTACAGCACTTTCACCCTTCGTTTTTAGCCATAATATTAGACTTCCAGACTCTATTTTATGGATATACAGCTTCAGCTCCTCGTTATCTGGATTTTCCCCCTGACTAACAAGCCAACGGCGATAGTCTCTATTCAAAGCAGAAATGAAATTGGCAAATTTTTCCAGGTCGACGTTTTTTTCTGGCATTAGGGTAATCTTTATCATTTCCCCACTCTCATTGACTTGTGACTCTTCACCAGCCTTCTTTTGTTGCCTTTTATCCTCAAGTTCGGATAAATTGATTTGTCGTTGCAACTCTTCATTTCGAGAAAGTGCATCTTCAAGAGCCTTCTTGTGCTCCTCTTGTTGTTTTTGGGCTTTGCGTTCAAATTCCGCGATTTGCTGTTGCGTGGCTCTTTGTGCCAAAACAATGGCTCGATTGCGATGAGGCTGCGGTAAATCAGGCTCCAGCTCTATCGCCTTATCAAAGTCGGCTATCGCTTTATCAAGCTCACCCTTGTTACTATAGGCAAGACCACGATTGTTATAGGCTCCAGCAAAATCAGGCTCCAGCTCTATCGCCTTATCATAATCAGCTATCTCTCTAGCAAATTCACCCTTTTTGCCATAGGCACGACCACGCTCGAGAAAGGCTCCCGCGTCCTTCGCATTTTGCTCGATGCGGGCGGTTGCATCCGCTATTTGTTTATCCCAATCTGGCTGTGCCATCGACTTGTCTCCCTTTATCCTACGACCTCGTTCCAATGCTTTTTTAAGTCAAAAGGAATCTCACGGTCATTCTCCATAAGAGCAACATATTCATCTACAAATTTGTCAGTGTTTTCTAGCAAACGCAAATAATACCTCAGCGTGCGAGCAACACCATTAACAATAACCTGACACCCATAATTATCACGTATCGCAAGCAACACGTCTGTTATCTTGACCATCTCCTTTTGAGATATAGCTTCATTGGTACTCAAAACATAAAAAGTCTTAAGACCAGAACCAGCAATCTTTTCTTTTAACTGCTCAATCAACGCACACGTAAGAGCTATCCTGTGCTTAACCTCTACCGCCTCGACTGTTTTTGAATTCTTATCTACAACATCAATATCCCCAACTCTATCGGTTTTAGAATCAGCACTGGTATGAGACAGCAACTCAAGCAACTGGCAATCTTTATATTTCGTAACTTCAGAAACAAGACATGTATAAACCGCATAAATAGCCAACACAGGTAACTTCGCCACGCCAGAAATATCCGTCTGCCAATGCTTGTCGATAAGACAAACAATATCTTCGATACGCTTACCCATTGGCTTTGCCAGCTTGAGCGAAGCATTAGCCTTCCGCCACTCCACCAATTCATGCAAAAGATACTTGAGACATTCCCTCGCGTCTGCTGTCCCCTTTTGAACAGCATCAACTATACTCAAAAAAGCTTCTTTTATACCCTTTGGCTTAAGGTCAGCTGGGTAGTGTAAATCATACGGACGTGACTGCTCAAAAGACCTTGTCAGCCATCCCGAGCCGCTACTCATGTAAGGAAAATTATTCTCCCGCAAGAATGGCGTAACCACCTTCTCATCAAGACTCCTGCCAGAAAAACCCCCATCCATCTTTTTTTGGTGTCGCCTTATATCTTGTTTGGGAGAAAGCACCTTTTTCAAAAACAACGTCATAACCACTGCGAGTGCAGCTCTGTTACGCCCACGACAAGCATGACCCACAATGACAGAAAGACTCGATGTGAATTGAGTCTCGATACGTGCCGAAAACTCTTTTACACTTGCTTCTTTCAGCAAGGTTTCTAAAATTTCTTTTGCTCGTTGATTCGACATTCTTCAATCCTTTTTCTCGAGAGGTCACAGTAGCTTGGGTCTATATCTATTCCAATGTAATGCCGTCCCTCCTTTATTGCGGCAACGCCTGTGGTTCCACTTCCAACATACGGATCCAACACAACCCCCCCTCTTGGACAAAGTAATTTTATAAGTTCTCTGATAACCGAAGCAGGAAATACCGCAGTGTGCTTAATTCCCGGAATAGACTCAACGGTCGACTCTATAACGTCTTTTTTCATTCCTTTGCCATGTATGCGAATAATCGTAAAACCCTCTCTTTCCATCTGAATTTTTCTACCACCATCCTGTCCGCCGAATGCTTCTGCGTGTATGCCCTTAATCTTCATACGAAACCCTTGAATGTGACCTTCTTTGACTTCTCTAACAACGTCATCCAAAGCCTGATGCGCTTTCTTTTTTGCTTGCTGAGACAAATCCGAATCCTGAATAAGCATCCTATATTTTTCACCCAGCCTATCAGAAGGTTGATGTTGATAAACTTTTTTCGTCTTACTAGGGAAACTATCTCGGTCATAGTAGTAATCCGCACCTTTTGAGAAATGAAAAAAAGGTTCTGTGCTACTCACCAGTCTACGTCCAAATTGTCGTGGCGTGGGATTCCTCTTGACCCACGTAATATCATTAACAAGACGAACAGGGTAAAGGCTGGTAGCAGTGATAGCAAACCTATACGGCACAAGCAAAAGAGAACTATTAAGGTATTTATCGCCTATATTATATACAATGTTGCCAGACGGCTTGACGACCCGCACCACCTCACTAAACACTTCAAGCAACGAGTCAATATAAGCATCAACCGTCTTCTCATGCCCAACACCAATCCCTTTATTGTTATAATCCCTCTGCAAATAGTAGGGCGGCGACGTAATCACAAAATCAACGCTATTATTCGGCATCTGTTTCAACAAAAAAGCAGAATCACCACACTGTATACTATCTACAAGACAACGGGTCTCCTGCTCCTCCATTCTTTCTGTATTGATTGTTTCGATAGCCGTATCAAAAAGATTCCGAGATTCAAACATAACCACATACCACCTTGCTATAAACCGTCACTTTCCCCACACTCTTGACATGAAAAGAGCTTATCCATGCCGTAAACATATAGTGAACATTTCTTTTTTCAAGAAAAAAATCCCCTTAATTCTTAGCCACTTTTGCCATTGCTCCTACTCCTTACCATCGGTCACGCGCCTGACGCAAAAACGTGAACACCTCCACAGCGGACGCGCCCTCCATGCCCAACACCCGCTGCAACGCCACATCATCCGCACGCAAAAAAGGATTACGCAACCGCTCATCGCCCATCACCACCGGCACAGTCGGCAAACCACGCCCCCGCAACGTCTCCGCCTCCTGAACCCACCCCCGCAACGCACCATTACCCCCATCATGACGCAACGCAAACGCCCCATTCACCAACGTATACTCATGACCACAACACAAACGCCTATCATCACCCAAAGCACGCAAACGAACAATCGACTGCCACATGTGCTCAAACGTGCCCTCAAAAACACGACCACAGCCCAACGAAAATAAACAATCACCACAAAACAATAACGACTCCGCCGCTAAATCATACGCTATATGACCCCTCGTATGACCCGGCACCGCAACAACACCAGCCTCAACACCCAAAACATCAATGCTATCACCACCAACAACCCTAGCCGTCACACCCTCTATCTCACCATCCTCGCCCGGACCATACACAACAACACCATCAACAACATCCGCCTCCCGCAACAACGAAACAACACCCGCAACATGATCACCATGACGATGAGTCAACAAAATACCCCGAACAACCAAACCACCAGAACGCAACACAGAAACCAACGGAGCAGACTCAGGCGGGTCCACAACAAATGCTCCCTTGCCATCATCCAAAATATAACTATAATTGTCCTGCAATACAGGAACCACCTGAAGACGTAATGTCGCCATCGCTTGTATCTCCCTAAGATACCCCACCCTTCACAACCCTATAACACACAACCAACAAAAACAAAACACTGATAAAACACCATGAACAAAACACTCACCACACTCACTATCAAACCAACCTCCCAACAACAAAAACAAAAAAAACTCCGCGGGGATAAGGGCGATAAGACCAGCACGCCCACACCCACGCCCACACCCACGCCGCAACCGCCCCCAGCCAGCGACTCCAACATTAGTAACCCACCCAAAGAAGCCCACCCCACCCGTTACGGCGACTGGGTCAGCAAAGGACGCTGTATCGATTTCTAATTTTTAGCAATTCTGGTAACTTAAAGTATTAAAGAAGTGTTAAGAACACAAACCTATTTTATGCCCGAGTTTAAGAATAAATGCCTTGCACTGAAGCGAGCGATGGCTTATAGCTTGCGAGGGTGTAACTTTAACTCTTGTCGTGTTGGGCTTTTATGCGTTTTGTTTGGTTTTTGGTTGTTTGTTGTTTATCGGTGCCGCAAGTGGCGGTGGCGGCGCCCAAGCGTCATAAGGGTGCGTTGGCGCATGCGTTGCCTGTCGCTGTCAATCGGGTGATTGATGGCGATACGCTGGAGGTCACGGCACAGACGTGGTTGGATACCATGACGACGGCTGTTGTGCGTGTGGCGGGAATCGATACGCCAGAGCTGCGCACCAAGTGCGCGCAGGAAAAGGCGTTGGCGTTGCGGGCGAAGCACACGTTGGAGGCTCTGGTCAGCGCGCAGAATCATCGCCTCGTGCTGCATGATATCCGCCGCGGGACGTATGCCGGTCGAGTGATTGCTCGAGTCATGACCGAAGACGGTGCCAACATCGCCGATACGCTGATATCGCAGGGACTCGCCCGTAGCTATGACGGCAAACAAAAACGAGCGCCGTGGTGCTGAACGGTTTTTTGCGCATGGGAATTGTTTCACGTGAAACATTGTATTTTTTTTGCTGTGCCCATCCATCTATCGCCCCCTCGCTTCTGCTTCTATGGCTCTTTGATAGTCCGCCATTGCCTTTTTAGAGTCACCCATGCGCTTATAGATATCGCCACGCGCGTTATAGGCATCCACATGATCAGGCTTGAGCTCTATCGCCTTCGTATAGTTCACCAGGGCGCGAATTAAATTGCCCTTGCGTTGATAAATCGTGCCGCGATTGCTATAGGCATCGGCATAATCGGGTTTCAGCTCTATCGCCCTATCATAGTCGGCTATGGCACGAGCATAATCACCCTTGCCAGCATAGGCAACGCCGCGCCGATTATAGATATCGGCATCATCAGCCCTGAGGGCTATCGCCTTATCATAATCGACTATCGCACGAGAAAAATCACCCCTGTCATGATAAGCACGACCACGATGGATATAAGCATCGGTAAAGTCGGGCTCGAGGGCTATGGCTTTGTCATAGTCGGCTATGGCACGCACTCCATCGCCCTTGCCAGCATAAACATTGCCACGAAGAACGTAGTCGAAAGCACTTTGCAGTGCCGCATCCGTTGCTTTGGCAACCTGCACCTCTTGGTGATAAGCCCTGCGTTCATCGTAGAGAACAACATCGAACAGCTCTATCATCCTATCCCCTTTTTAATAGGAATTGTTTCACGTGAAACATGCGTGTCTGGGTGATATAGGGCTTTTCATGGCACAATGCAACGATTTTATGACGCTGACGGCGCGCTGCTGTGCTAGCCTATCGCCTTTTTGATAGGAATTGTTTCACGTGAAACAATTTACCTTCGTATGACTTTATCACTGTCTCTTTTTATTCAACGCGTCTAATGCAACGCCACGATTTTCATAGGCTCCAGCCAAATCAGGCTTCAATTCTAGCGCCTTATCAAAATCAGCTATCGCCCTAGCAAGATCATCCTTTTCACCATAGGCGGCACCACGACTTTTATAGGCATCAGCATCATCCGGGCGAAGGTCTATCGCTTTATCAAAGTCGGCTATCGCTTTATCAAACTCATCCTTTTCAAGATAAGCATTGCCACGATTGAGATAAGCTTGAGCGAAATAAGGACGAAGGTCTATCGCTTCATCAAAGTCGGCTATCGCTTTAGCAAGCTCACCTTCTTCACCATAGGCAGCACCACGAACGGCATAAGCTTCGGCATAATCCGGGCGAAGCTCTATCGCCTTATCAAAATCGGCTATCGCACGAGCAACATCGCCCTTGTTAGCATAGACAAGACCACGATTGTAATAGGCTTGGGGAAGATTAAACTTCAGCTCTATTGTCTTCGTATAGTCGACTATTGCCTTATCAAGCTCACCTTTGTCATAATAGGCATTGCCACGACTGTAATAGTCGAAAGCACTCTTAGGCTCTGCCTCCGCCGCCTCGGCAACCTGCACCTCCTCATAGGCAGAACGCCTATCGTCGTATGCGACAACGTCATAAAGGTCTATCATCATCCTATCTCTACACCTTCTTATTGCCTTCTATCAAACCGTCAACCACAGTCGGATCCGCCAATGTGGACACATCCCCCAGCTGGTCTGCCTCGCCATGCACAATCTTGCGCAGTATCCGCCGCATAATCTTACCCGACCTCGTTTTCGGTAAGTCCACCGCCCATTGAATCTTATCCGGCGACGCAAAGGGGCCAATAATCTTACGCACCAACGCAACCAGTTCCTTACGCAGCGCATCGCTCGGCTCCACCCCCTTCATCAACGTCACATACGCATAAATCCCCTGACCCTTTATGTCATGCGGATAGCCCACAACCGCCGCCTCCGACACCGACTCATGCTCCACCAAAGCCGACTCCACCTCTGCCGTGCCAATACGATGTCCCGACACATTAATCACATCATCGATACGCCCGGTAATCCAATAATAGCCATCCTCATCCCGCAAACAGCCATCACCACTAAAATAATAGCCCCTATACGTAGAAAAATACGTCTGCTCGAAACGCTTATGATCCCGAAACACCGTCCTCATCATCCCCGGCCAGGGCTCCTCCATGCACAAAGCCCCGCGACACGCGCCCTCTAACCGCTTGCCCTCACCATCAACAATCACCGGCTTCACCCCAAAGAACGGCTTCGTTGCCGAGCCCGGCTTCAACGCCGTCGCCCCCGCCAGTGGCGTAATCAACACACCCCCCGTCTCCGTCTGCCACCACGTATCCACAATCGGACAACGACCACCCCCCACGACTCGATGATACCACTCCCAAGCCTCAGGGTTTATCGGCTCACCCACCGACCCCAACAAACGCAACGAACCCCTATCCGCCGCCGTCACCCACTTATCCCCCAAACCCATCAAAGCACGTATCGCCGTCGGCGCCGTATAAAATATTGATACCCGATGCTTATCAACAACTCGCCAAAAACGAGACGCATCCGGATACGTCGGCACACCCTCAAACATCAACGTCGTCGCACCATTCGCCAACGGACCGTAGACAATATAACTATGACCCGTCACCCAACCAATATCAGCGGTGCACCAATACACATCCGAATCATGATAGTCAAAAACCAACTTATGAGTCATCGCCGCATACAACAAATACCCCCCCGTCGTATGCAACACTCCCTTAGGCTTGCCCGTCGACCCCGACGTATACAAGATAAATAACGGATCCTCCGCATTCATCGGCTCAGGCTCACACGTATCATCCACCCCCGCTACCAACTCGTGATAGTCCACATCGCGCCCCTCCTGCCAGTCCACCTGAACCTGCCGATGCCGCAACACAACCACATGGTCAACACCCCCGCACAATCGACACGCCTCATCAGCATTCGCCTTCAACGGCACATCACGCCCACCGCGCACACCCGCATCCGCCGTAATCAACACACGACTATCACAATCTTTCATTCTGTCCGCCAACGCCGATGGCGAAAACCCACCAAAAACAACGGAATGAACCGCGCCAATGCGAGCACACGCCAACATCGCAACCGCACCCTCAACAATCATCGGCATATACAACGTAACCCTATCCCCCTTCTTAACACCCAAAGAACGCAAACCATTCGCTAAACGACAAACCCGATGATACAAATCCCTATACGTAATATGCTGCGCCGGCGCATCCGGCTCGTCCGCCTCCCAGATAATAGCCGTCCGCTCCCCACGAGACCCCAAATGACGGTCAAGACAATTGGCACTCACATTCAATACACCATCCGCAAACCACCGAATCGATACCGGCGGCACAAACGAAAAGTCCCGCACCTGTGTCGGCTCCTTCAACCAATCAACATATTCAAGAGCTTTTTCCTGCCAAAACGCCTCGGTATCCTCACAAGACCGCTTATAAGCCTCTGTATACTCTGCTTCATCGACCCAAAACGACCCACCTGACGGGGGCGGATAAATTTTGCTACTCGTATCCGTCATGGCTTCATCTCCATACAACACCCCACCAGCAGATTATACCCTCTTTAGATAAGCCTTCAAGCTCACGTATGCCCGCCCAGCTCCATAATAACCCGCCACGCCGCATCATCGATAGGCATCACCGACAAGCGCGACTGCCGCAACAAAGGAATATGCGCCAATCTCTCGTCCGCCTTTATATCCGCCAACGTCACCGCCCGTTTCATCGCCTCCACCGCTCGCACATCCACCATGCCAAACAAACCCCGCTCATCGCTCGGGTCAGGATAATACGGCTTCACCACCTCAACAATGCCCACAATACGCTTCTCCGTAACCGAATGATAAAAGAACCCCCTGTCCCCCACCACCATCGCCCGCAAATAACCCCTCGCCTGAAAGTTACGCACGCCATCCCACTCGGCAACGCCAGCCCTAACATGCTCCTGCCACGACCAACAAGACGGCTCCGACTTAAACAACCAATACGCCATGACTGTTATTCACCGCGTCCTGTTGCCTCGTGCGGTAACGTCTGCCGATACGGCATCACCGTCACCTTCGCAAACACGCCCGCTTGCGCATAGGGATCCTCTCGAGCAAACGCCTCCGCCGCCGCCCTATCCACAAAGTCAATCACCAACAAAGAGCCACACGGCTCGCCCGCACCATTCAACTTGGGGCCCGCAGTTAAGATAGACTCCCGCACCCGCGCCAGATGCGCCAAGTGCGCCGAACGATGTTCCGGACGCAACGCCAACCCCGCATCGCTGTCATCGCAATCAATAATAAAATACACGGTAACCTCGCTGTTCTACCTAACCCGCTTGATATGACGGACGTTATCCTGTGCTGGCTCTTGTTCCACCGTCAGGGGCCTTGTCATCAGTTGTCGCACCCTATCATCGATATCTGCCCCTTCATAGAGAATATCATGCACCGCTCGACACAACGGCATGTCAATGTTCTTTCGCTCCGCCAGCTCAAAGAGACTCTTGGCGGTTGCCACCCCCTCCGCAACAGTCTTGCGCGAATCAAGCACCTGCTGCAAGCTCTCGCCTTTGCCCAGACGCACCCCCAACGACTGACTACGAGACTTCTCAGACATGCACGTTAAAATGACATCGCCACACCCCGCCAAGCCATTCACAGTCTCTCTTTTTGCCCCACACGCCTGAGCGATTCGAGCCATCTCAACGATGCCCCTCGTAATCATCGCTGCCCGTGCGTTTTCGCCATAGCCTCGCCCCAAGACAATGCCCGCCCCTATCGCCAACACATTTTTGACAGCCCCGCCCATCAAACAGCCCACCACATCATCGCCCACATAAGGACGAAAGGTCTCGCCTGATAACATCTCACATAACCCATTGGCTTTGTCGGTATCCTGACAAGCCAACAGCGCACTTGTCGGCAAGCCCCGTGCGGTCTCATCGGCAAACGTAGGCCCCGACAAAGCAAGCACCGGGTTATTCGGCATCGTTTGCGCCAAAACCTCGTGCATCAACAAGCCACTGCTGAGCTCAATGCCCTTCGAGCACACCACCAACGGACACGCAACATCGATATGCGGACGCAACTGGTGCGTCAAACGCCGCATGTGCTGCGCCGGCGGCACCAAAAAAAGTGTCGCGCACCCCGACAAAAACGACACCTCCCCACTAGCAACAATCCGCTTCGATAACGGCACGCCCGCTAGCCACTGGCGGTTTTCATGGTGGCGGTTAATGTCGTCCACAGTGTCGGGCTCGTACGCCCACAGGCGCACGTCAAAAGACTTTGTCGCAATGATTTGCGCCAAAGCCGTCCCCCACGCACCCCCTCCAACAACGCCAAAACAAACGGACACGATTCACCCCTGTCGCAAAAAAATAAAACAATCTATAGCACGTTTGCCACTGAAAAGCACACGCAACCAACACAACAGGACACCCTATTCGTTATGCCTAATCTTTACGCCACCATGAGCTTAAGGGATTTTTCTGACGCTGCCTATCGCACCACCAACGACCAAGCCCCCATCCGCTTGACGGCACGCCACCGCTGGCGCGAACGCGGCACGCGCCTTATCCGCTTTCTCACCAACCGCAGCTTCCGCGGCGATAAATGGCACAGCTACAAAAATCAACAACTCAACGAGCAATTCGTCCGCTCCCTCCAAAACCAAATCACCAACGAGCCAACAAACCACACCATCAAAACCCTTTTCGATATGCTCAAAGCAAAAGGCACATCACTCACACGCCACGACGTTTTGTTCTCTATCAAACAAGTCACCGACCAAGTAGACGAAGATAAAACCGTCGCCCTACTGAAAGGCGGCTACACCAATCCCACGCACCAATACTACGAAAACAAAGAGCGCGCCGACACCTAACCCCCCCACCCCCCCTCACCCAAAAGGCTTTCTTTTTTTGTCGAAAAGCCCTATCCCTAACGGCACGGCACAACGGCACAGACAAAGGAACACAGCCATGAGTTCAGCAGCTTTAATCGTTGCCGCCGGAAGCGGGCAACGATTCCGCACTTCGACACAGCACACCGCCAAACAATACCACGTTCTTGGCGATAAGGCGGTGCTCGCCCATAGCCTACAAACATTCCTACGGCACCCCCGCATCGACCACGTCCAAGTCGTCATTGCCAAAGGCGATGACACACCCTACCATGAGCTCGTTGCCAGCCTCGCCCTGTCGCCACAAGACAAAGCCAAGCTGTGCGCGTCCACTTACGGCGGCACCAGTCGACAGCAATCGGTGTGGCACGGCTTGCAAGCCCTGCACAGCACGTCCCCGCCTCCGCGCTTCGTCCTGATTCATGATGCCGCCCGTCCCTTTGTGTCGGAGTCCCTTATCGACTCCCTCGTTGCTGCCCTAGAAGCCCAAGCCCAAGCCGTCTTGCCCGTTGTCGATATCAATGATACCATCAAACACGTTGCCGATGGTGTCGTCACAAAAACCCTCGAGCGCGGACACATCAAACGCGCCCAAACGCCACAAGGCTTCGACTTTTCTGCTATCTTCGCCGCACACAAGCGGATGGCAGAACAAGCCCCACACGATGCCAGCGATGACGCCAGCATTGCCGAACTCAACAACATACCCGTCATGACCATACCCGGCGACACAACCAATATCAAAATCACGCACCCCGAGGATTTAACGTCATCGCCCGCACACGCCCAGCCGCGTGACGTCCGTGTCGGCAACGGCTTCGATGTGCACCGTCTCGTTGACGACGTTGACCGCGGGGGGCTTATTCTTGGCGGTATCACCATTCCCTTCGACAAAAAGCTCAAAGGCCATTCCGATGCCGATGTGGTTCTGCACGCCTTGACCGATGCACTTCTGGGCGCGCTCGGGCAAGAAGACATTGGTCACCACTTTCCGCCCAGCGACCCGCAGTGGCAACAAGCCGACTCCGCCCAGTTCCTCGAGGATGCAGCAAAGCGCGTCCACCAAGCAGGCTACGCTATCGCCCACTGCGATATGACGATTATCTGTGAAGCCCCCAAAATCGGCGCGCACCGAGATGCCATGCGCCAACGCATCGGCGAGATTCTCGCTATCGGGACAGCCCGCATCAGCATCAAAGCCACCACCACCGAAGGTCTAGGATTCTGCGGACGCGGCGAAGGTATCGCAACCCAAGCCACTGTTACCCTCGTGCCTTCATCACCCCCCCAGCCCCCCCGCCCCTGACAACGCCATGCCAACAAAAAAAGACCTCTCGCACACCCTTGACGATCTCTGCCACGCGGCTGTCACCCTGGGGCCCGTTGGTTACCTACCGAAAGCACCCGGCACCTTCGCAAGCCTCCTCACTGCGTGTTTTCTGTTTCTTATCGCACAGCTGCTTCCGTCGGGTCTGTCTGCCTCCACGTTCTTTGTGCACGTCACCATACCGATACTGCTCCTGCTGTTCTTTTTTTTCAGTTGGTTTGCTATCGAGCGGACACTCGCCAACGACAGCCTGTCGGCAGAGGGTGTCTCCAACGACCCACAAGTGATTGTCATCGATGAAGCCCTCGGCCAAGCCCTCGTGCTGTGGCTGGTTACTGCCCATAGCCTGACGGACTACGTGCTTTGTTTTGTTTTCTTCCGCCTGTTCGATATTTATAAGCCGCCGCCGATTGATTCCCTTGAACATCGGGGGCCCCGCTCGCTGCGTATTATCAACGATGACCTGGCTGCCGCGGTGTTTGCTTTTGCCGCGGTGCTCCTCGTCAAACGCTTGAGCCTGCCCTTCATCTCTTGAGGCTATGGCATCTGTCCTCTTCGATGACGAGTCGCTGACGCTCAGTGCGCGCTTGGCTCAGCACTGTCGCACCCGTCAATACACACTAGCAACAGCCGAGTCATGCACCGGTGGGTTGCTCGCTGGTTTAATGACTCACGCGCCCGGCGCCTCTGATTTTTTCACGCACGGCTACGTGGTCTATGCCAATCGTGCCAAAGAAGATACTCTCGCTATCGACAAACAACTGGTGCAGGAACACGGCGCGGTATCCTCGCAAGTCGCAACGGCTATGGCACGGCAAGCCCAACGTCTTGCTGGCTCCTCCCTTGCCCTCAGTATCACCGGCATCGCCGGCCCCGAGGGCGGCACCCCTGACAAGCCTGTCGGCACTGTCTATGTTGCTTGTGCGGCAGCTGAGGTTGTCGAGGTTCATGTCCGCCTGTTGCACTTGCAGGGGACGCGCCATACCATCCGCCAGCAAGCCATTCATGCGGTTTTGGCTCTTGCTCTTGCGCATTGTTAGGGATAGAGGGTGCGGGCTCTTTTTTCGAAGGCGTCCACCATCGAGCGCGCTACGTGGCTAAAAAACGGCTGAAAAAGCGTATTCATCATAAAAGAGGAAAACTGAAAGCGTATCATAAAGCCCACAAGACAACCCTCAGGCTGGGGCGTGAATGTCCACGCATTAACAAGACGGCGAAACGGCCCATCGTGGGAGTCCACATCGATACGCCACACGCTCTGCGGGTCTTCTCGGGCTTCGGGCGGCGGTTTATATAGGCGGTCTCGAGAGGTAAACACGCCCGTCAAGCTGCCGCTACCCGCCTCGATGCGAGCGGTGAAGCCATCGTCATGGTGCTCGATAATCGATACCCGCTGACACCACGGCAGAAACTGCGGGTAACGCTCGACGTCCGCAACCAAGTCAAACAGCTGAGCCGGCGTATACGGCAGATGTTTTGTTTCCTGATGCTCAAACATGCTGGGCGCGGGTGCGTTTGAGTCGCTCAAAGTCGCTGTCCGCATGAAAAGACGAGCGAGTCAAGGGCGACGCCGATACCAGCAAAAAGCCTTTGCCCTCAGCCAGACGCTGATACGTCTGAAACGTCTCCGGCGTGATGTAATCCACCACCGGCGCGTGACGAAGTGTCGGACGCAGGTATTGTCCAATGGTCAAAAAATCCACCTCAGCCGCACGCAGGTCGTCCATGACTTGTAAGACTTCGTCTTTGCTTTCACCCAGCCCGACCATCAAGCCTGATTTGGTAAACAGCTGGGGCTGGCGTTCTTTCGCATGGTGCAACAAACGCAGACTGCGGTAATAACGTGAACCCGCCCGCATGGTGCGATACAGACGCGGCACAGTTTCTAGGTTGTGATTCAATACGTCCGGCGGTGTCGCCAGCACGATAGCCATGTTACGCAAAAAGTCCGGCACCAACAACTCAATGGTGGTGTGCGGGCTGGTCTGACGTATGGCGGTAACACAAGCCGCAAAGTGACTGGCACCTTCGTCCGCCAAGTCGTCTCGATTGGGCGAGGTTATGACCACGTGGTGCAACCGCAAGTGCTTGACCGTATCAGCAAGACGTTGGGGCTCATCGGCATCGGGGGGGCCTGTGGGCTTTGCCGACGGGACGTTACAAAAGGCACATTTACGGGTGCAGTGCGTCCCCATAATCATAAAGGCAGCATGGCCACGCTGCCAACACGCACCACGATTGGGACATGCCGCCTCATAGCACACAGTATTCAAGTGGGCGCGATGAAGGCGAGCCTCCATCGCCTGCACCCGCTGCCCGCTCGGTGCCGCAACACGCAACCAATCGGGCTTGCTCGCTACGCCCACTGTGCCCACTGTGCCTGCTCCTTCTGCTGTCATGGTGCTATTGGCTCCTGTAACCTCTCTTGTGCCTGTTCCTGTGTGCGAATAATGCGTTCGTTGTCTCGATACAAGCCCAGATTCTTTTTGACTTGCTGTTCGAGCACATCCAAATCCAAGCTGTCTTCCTGTAAGGCGGACACGTTACTCTGCAGGGCGTTGCGTTTGTCGATTAGGCGATTCAAGGCACGGACATCGTCTTGATACGCCTGTTCGCGTGCTTGCAAGGCGAACCAGCCTCGCTTGCCGTATAAGCCCTGATACGCCATGACGGCTAACAAGCCTGCCATAACCAGATACCAACGTCGCTGTTTCATGATGCTAGTCGAGGTTCTCTTCTACCTTAAGTGCCACCAGACGGTCATCTTTCATCAAAGGAATGATAAAAAAGTCGCCGCGGCGGTGATAGCCCAAGTCAGCACTACCAGAGGGTAAATCGATGAGCTCTTCGATAGTGCCGTCAACATAAGCAAACAAGCCACCGTTAATCCAATCGGTTATCAGCATGTGTCCCTCTTCGTCCACAGCAATGCCATCGAGGTTGCCGAATCGCTCGGAGAGAATGGTTACGTTATCGTTGCGTGGGTCATAGCGATACAGCCGTCCTGGCTGGTCGGTGGTAAAATCATCGTTCAGCGGCATACCCCACGAGGCAATGATAAGAGTCTCGCCATCCCAGAACAAGCCATTCGGATGAGCAATAAACGTTGGCGGCAACGCACCCAAGGAAGCAACGCCTTTGCCATGCGGTAACGTGTGGATGATACCGGTCAACATATCGGATACGTAGACGAGCCCGCGAGTGTCTACCTCGACATCGTTGAGAAACATCGAATCAGCAACCGCCACAAAAGTGGTGGTGCCGTCATCCACATCGATAACCGCTATTCTGTCGATATCGCTGACGTAGAGCGTGTTTTGGTACAACGCCATGCCTTTCGGGGCGTTTAAGCCCTCAGCCAAGGTGCGCAGCGTTTTACCCTGCTCGTCAATGACAACGATACGTCCCTTGCCGTTTTTTTCGATAGCCCCGCCGTCCATGAGTGAGACGTACGTAACGTCACGCTCTTCATCGTAAAGAGCCGACTCAGGGGTGGCAAAGCCGTCTCGAGACCAGACTTCGGTGACATTGAAGGGGGACGGCTCACCGCATGTTGCGAGTCCCCAGACAGCAAGAATGAGGACAAACGCGAGGATAACGATTCTGTTGGGGGTTATCGGCGGCATGATGGTCTCCTTATTTTATACGCCCCTTGCTCGTCATTATACCATATCTGGCACGTTCTTTTGTCTTTTATTCTGTGTCGAGCCATGCTATAGCATGCCTGTGAGGGCTATCACAATCCACTGAAAACAGGCGAGCGATGAAAAAAGTCGAAGCGATTCTTAGGCCCCTCAAGTTCGATGAGGTCAAAGATGCTCTGCATGACCTCGGCATCGATGGCGTGACTGTCACCGAAGTCAAAGGGTTCGGTCGCCAGAAGGGACACACCGAAGTCTTTCAAGGGTCTGACGATTACATTGTCAATTGTCTACCGAAAGTAAAAATTGACGTTGTCATGAACGATGATTTAGTGGATAAAGCCATAGATGTGATTACGAAAGCTGCCGCCACGGGACGCATCGGTGACGGCAAAATCTTTATCTCGTCCGTAGATGAAGTCGTGCGCATCCGCACTGGCGAGCGTTCCAGCCGTATCCTATAACCTTTTTGGAGTCGAACCCCTTATTATGTCAGTTAAGAAAGTCCTCGATCAGCTCAAAGAAAAAGACATTAAATTCGTTGACTTACGCTTTACGGATTTGCGCGGCAAGTGGCAGCACACAACCCAGAGCGCCGATACCATCACCGAAGAAGCCTTCGAAGAAGGCATCATGTTCGATGGCTCGTCCATCGCCGGCTGGAAGGACATCAACGAATCCGACATGATTCTGAAAATGGACTCTGAAGCGACATTTGTCGACCCGTTTTCCGCGCAACAGAGTCTGGTGATTTTCTGTGATGTTCTAGAGCCATCGACGGGGCAGCCTTATAGCCGTGATCCTCGTTCAATCAGCAAAGCAGCGGAAGCCTACCTGAAGAGTGCCGGCGTGGGTGACACCGCTTATTTTGGGCCCGAAGCCGAGTTCTTTATTTTCGATGATGTCCGTATCAAAACCGACATGAACCACATGATGTATCATTTCAATTCAGAAGAAGGACCCTATGCTTCTGGCGATACCATCGAGGGCGGCAATATGGCACATCGTCCCGGCATCAAGGGCGGCTATTTTCCCGTGCCGCCGGTGGACTCTATGGCGGACATGCGGGCGGAAATGATTACGGTCATGAACGAAATCGGCATGACCGCACAAAAGCATCACCACGAAGTTGCGCCCTCGCAAAACGAGCTGGGCTTTGACTTTGGCACGCTGGCAAAAACCGCCGATGCCCTGCAAATGTATAAGTATGTGGTGCACATGGTCGCGCACTCGTATGGCAAGACCGCAACCTTCATGCCGAAACCCGTCGTGGACGATAATGGCTCGGGCATGCACGTCCACCAATCCGTCTGGAAAGGCGGCAAGCCCCTGTTCGCTGGTAGCGGCTATGCTGATTTGTCCGAGACGTGCTTGCACTATATCGGCGGCTTGATGAAGCATGCCCGCGCGTTGAATGCTTTTACCAATCCGACCACGAACAGCTATAAGCGTCTGGTGCCGGGCTTTGAGGCGCCGGTGTTGCTTGCTTATTCGTCGCGCAATCGCTCGGCATCTTTCCGTATTCCTTATTCGGCAAGTGCCAAAGGCAAACGCATCGAGGCACGCTTTCCTGACCCCGCCGCCAACCCCTATCTGGCGTTTGCCGCGTTGCTGATGGCGGGCATTGACGGCATCGAAAACCGCATCAACCCGGGCGATGCCATGGACAAAAACCTCTATGACTTGCCGCCGCAACAACTCAGCAACATCCCGACTGTCTGTGCCAGCCTGGATGAAGCCCTCGATGCTCTGGAGCAGGATAGGGACTTCCTGAAAAAAGGCGATGTGTTCACCGATGATATCATCGATGCTTACTGTGGCTTGAAACGACAGGAATGCCAAGAACTCAACATGACACCGCACCCGGTCGAGTTCAAGATGTATTACAGTATCTAGGCATCTGGGGCAGCAGTTAGAAAAACCATACGTGGAGTCTGCCCAACACCCAGTCAATTGCGCGACGCAAGATTGTTGGGTTGTCGTCAAACGTCCCCAGTGCGGTATTACACTTGCGACAAAGCCATCCCCTGATTTTTCCGTCAACGTGGCTGTGGTCTAGGTTAACGTCGCCGTCTTTTTGCACGAGGATGGTCTTTTGACAAATCGGACACGTAAACGTCTCACCAAATTGAGGGGGTGGATTGTCTTTGATGTATTGCCTCCTTATTCTGGGATTGAGTGCCACCTTTTTACCCCGACAATCTCTACAGGAAGGACGGCGAATAACTCGCCCCCTTATGGTGCGCTGATTTTTCTGAAATTCAAAGATACTTTTCTCTTTTTGGCATATCTGACAAACTCGCGTGCTGTGGTAACACGACTTGCAGAATCGATGCTTTAAGGGTTTGCCGAGGGTGTCGTGTGTCTTAGTCTCAAAGTATCGTTCGTCTTTATACGTGTCACATTCCTTACAGTGAAGGCGCGCCATTAAAACAAGCTCCCGAACGTTTCAAGACGTCTTTGGGCTATCTCGCAGTAGGCATCGTTCAGCTCACTGCCGATATAATATCTTTTGTTCAAGAGGCACATTTTGGCAGTTGTGCCGCTCCCCATAAAGGGGTCGTAGACGGTGTCGCCGGGATTACTCCACGATAGGATATGATCCTGTGCCAGTTTTTCGGGGAATATGGCAGGGTGTTCATGGGCGACGCTGTCGCTTGATGAGTGTCCTTTGCCAATACGATACTCCCATACGTTGAGTCTTCTTCCTGTTTTCTGGTATCCGCCTCGATACATTTTTTTAAGACTGCCATCCACAAGGCGTTTACTGCCGTTATCGCCTCGACGAGCATCTACGTTTTTTCTATCACACAAAAGGTTAATCGTCTTGGGCTTCCCCTTGCTCAGCACAAACATGTACTCGAAAGATTGCCAGTAAGTTTTGTTATTACCAACAGCACCGCGAGGGGGCTTAAGGTAAATCATCGTGTCGAAGAGATTGAACCCTGCCTCATCTCTAAAGTAGAGGGCTTGACGAAAAGACGTTCCCGTCTCGTTACCCCTGATGGTTTCATCGCCGACAACCCACACCAGAACACCGCCTCGCTTAAGAACACGATATAAGGCATGTGCCGTTTTTTGAAACTCTAAAAAGCTGTTCCCCTCATACGTGCGCATATTGTCGTAGGGAGGGCTGGTTACAACCATATCGACAACGCCGTCGGGCATGCGTTCCATCGTCGCGAGGCAATTCTCGTTATAAATAACGTTCTTTTCTATGGGCTTTTCTGCGTGGTCAGTAGACTCCCGCGCCAGAACATCAACCACGCTATCACCGAGTGTCTGCACATCCGCTTTCATCGTATCAACCTATTCTAGTCACGTTGTAGTAGTCGTATTAAGTGCTCCCTCTACCTATGTGCGTCATGATAAGCCCTTTTGTCAATATCTTTTTCTCTTTTTGTTCTTATCATACTATATCTATGCGTTACTCAAAATAAAAAATACTATATCATGACGGTTTATACGAAGCTACGTATAGATCGCGCCTTTCTCGCTGGCAGCTGATACATACGTATCGATAGTGCTGATGTCCGCCAGCATCCTTTGCGCGGTTTTTGCCTCCCCTGCGCTCTTGAAAAAAGCAAAGCCCGTCGGCCCCCACGAGCTCTGTCCACAGCCCCGCACCCCTGCCTCTTGCAAGCGGTGCAACGCCGCCGCAACATCCGCGCTCACATACGGCTTACCCCCTTGCGCATGAGCAAAAGAACGCCCCATAAAATCCTGTAACTGACCAATCCCCTGAGCAAATGCCTCGAATTGTCCCTGCTCCACCGCATCCCGCACCCTCTGCGCCAGTTCAATACCATCGAAAGACGGCACCCCCGCATCCAACTCGGCGAACGCTCGACTCTCGGCACTGCCATGACAGCCCATTTTATCCCTATCCATCACCAACAGCACCCGCCAATCTGAAGGGAACGTCAGCCTTGCCAACAAGCTCGGAGTCCCCCCACCATCAGTCGTTTTGCCCCCATCGATGATAAAGCCCCCATACATAAACGTATACGTCCCAATACCCGAGCGGCGCGCCCGCTGCAAAGTCGGTGCCACAGCACAAGCATCAAAAGCCACGTTATTGATACGCCCCAAAGCCGCCGCCGCCA
>JACONH010000012.1:26373-73469 GCA_014323835.1 Alphaproteobacteria bacterium GM202ARS2 | reverse complement strand
GCCAGCAACGTATGCTGCGTGCCCGAACCCAAACCCTGATGACGCGCAATCGTCCTAACATACCGCAACACCGCACCCCGCCGTAAGCCACGCGCCCGCATAAACCCCTGCAACAAAGCACTCAGCTTATCCGCCTCAGGCAATCCTTCCACAATCACACGGCTATCTTCACGGGAATAAGCCTGCACCGATGCCTGCACCGCATCCACCGCCAGACCCATACTGCCAAAGCAACGCCCGCCCGCCGCACGCAGACCCATGAACCCACAATGCACCCGCGCACAAGACGTAACAGTCAACGTTCGACTCGATACCGATAAAGACTCTATGCTATCCTTCATAAACCAACACCACTAACCCCTTTCGAGCCCTCACCATGACACAAGAAAAAACCTACAGCACGCCCGAAGTCGAAGCCTACCTAAAAGAGACTCTCCCTCTGTGGTATCACGAAAACGGCTGGATTGTCAGGCGTTATCGCACCCACAGCTGGAAAGGCACGCTGATGGTCATCAATGCGGTCGGGCACCTTGCCGAAGCAGCCTGGCACCACCCCGATATTAAAGCCTCCTACGCTTGGGTCGAGATTCGCCTGATGAACCACGCCGCAAAAGGTATCACAGATAAAGACTTTGCCTTAGCACAAAAAATCGAAGACGTCATTCACTGGCAACCCGCACAAGACAACACCGCACTAGAAGGCACGCCAGAAAAAGACGCACGATTTGCTTACATTCGATATGACAAATCATGATTGTTGTGCTAGGGTTGTGTTAATGTTCTTTAACCCAGGCACTCAACCATGACGACAGCACAGGAACACCACCACGTTGCCTGCCCCTATTGCGGTTTTGGCTGTGATGACCTCAGTATCGGCATCCGTGGCGGCTCTGTGGACGTATCCCAGATAGAATGTCCCAAGGCTCGTGCCGGCTTCGATGTCGATGACAAGCCAAGCGAGCCCCGGGTAGACGGCAAGCCCGTCTCCTACGAGCAAGCCATCGATGTTGCCAGCACCTTGTTGCGCAAAGCCCAGCGTCCGCTCATAAGTGGCTTACAAGCGGATATGTCTGCCGTCAAACGTGCACTGGCTCTGGCGGAACGCACCGGTGGCGTGCTCGACCACTCAAAAGGAGACGGCTACAGCGTCCAAGTGCGCGTCATCCAAGAAAAAGGCTGGTTCGCCGCCACACGCAGCGAAGTCACCAACCGCTCGGACGTCATCGTGTTGCTCGGCACACAAGCCGTCAATGCCGCCCCCCGCTTCTTCGAGCAATCCGCTTGGCCAGCACAAAGCTTTCTGCCCGACAATCTCAAAAACCGACAGATCATCTTCGTCGGCGACGAGTGGAGCAGCAATCTCGGCACATCGCCACAAGGCAAAAAAGTCCAGCACATCAAAGTCGCCAAAAAAGATATGCCCCTTGCAGTGGGCGCATTGCGTTTGCTGTGGGAAGGACGCACTGTCCCCGAAACAACCGCAAAAACCCTGCCCCTAGACCAATTACGTGCCCTCACCGATACCCTGAAAAAAAGCCTCTACGGCGTTATCGTCTGGGAGACCGCCGCCTTCATCGACGCCTACGGCATCGATGAAGCCGAAGTCCTCGTCCATGCCCTCGGGCAAATGACACAACAAGCAAGCGACACACACCGCATCGTCGGCTTTCCCCTCGGCGGCGACGGCAATATTGTCGGAGCAGGACAAATCGCCCTCTGGCAATCCGGCTTTCCCCTACGAATCGCCTACCAAAAAGACGGACGACCCTATCACGACAGCAGAGCCTATGACGGCAAAAAACTCTTGGCGGACGGCGACGTGGACGCATTGCTATGGCTGACCCTCTTCGATGCCAAAGATTCACCCCCCGCCTGCAAAAAAGACACCCCAAGTATCGTCATTGGACGCAAAGACCTCGAAATGCCCTATGAACCCTCCGTCTATATCCCCGTCAGTATCCCCGGACTCGACCACGCCGGCGTCATCGTCCGCCTCGACAACGTTGTGTCGCTCCCCTTAAAGGCTCTACGCACCAACGATATGCCCACCGCCTGCGATATTCTCGATTTGTTGACGCAAAAACTCTAAAGGACTGACGACCCATGATTATCCAGCTCACCAACGCCAACATTTACGACCCGGCAAACAACAAAGTCGGCGTCACCGATACCCTCTATATCAAAGACGGCGTCATTGCCGACAAGCAAGAGGTTAACGGCACTGTCGATAAGACCTACGACCTCAAAGGCAAAGTCGTTATGGCGGGGGCTATCGATATTCATAGCCACATTGCCGGCGGTAAGAACAATCTTGCTCGTTTGATGATGCCCGAGTTGCATCGTGCTACGTTATTTCCGGCGGAAAATGGCTTTCGGGCCGGCTCTAGCGAGCCCACCATGACAAGTTTTTCCAGCGGTTACCGCTATGCCGAGATGGGCTTCACCGCTGCCTTCGAGCCCGCCATGATGCCCGTCAATGCCCGCCAAACTCATCTGGAACTTGCCGATACCCCTATCATCGATAAAGGGGCTTACATTATGATTGGCAACGAAGATTACTTTATGACGTTGCTCGCTCAGAAAGCCGACCGCCGCACCATTAACGACTACGTGGCGTGGATGATGGACGCAACCAAAGCCCTCGCCGTCAAAGTCGTCAATCCCGGCGGCGTCAATGCCTTCAAGTTCAACCAGCGTAGCCTCGACCTCGATGAACACAACCAGCATTATCAGGTAACACCCCGTCAAGTGCTGATGACCCTCAGCCGAGCCTTGCTCGATTTGGGCGTAACCCACCCGTTGCACGTCCACGGCTGTAACCTCGGTGTTGCGGGCTCTGTCCGCTCCACTTTAGACACCATCAAAGGCGCGGAAGGCTTGCCCCTACACATTACCCACATTCAGTTCCACGCTTATGGCGATGAAGGCGAAAAAGGTTTTTCCTCAGGAGCCGCCGAAATAGCCGAAGCCGTCAACAGCAATCCCAACATTACCGTCGATGTGGGACAAATCATGTTCGGACAGACCGTAACAGAATCCGGTGACGTTATGCACCAGCACGCTGCCAGTAAGCATGCCGAGCCAAAAAAGTGGGTCTGTGTCGATATCGAGTGCCAAGGTGGCTGTGGGCTGGTGCCGTTCCACTACCGGGACAAAGACTATGTCAATGCGTTGCAGTGGGCGATTGGCTTGGAGATTTTTCTTCTGGTGGAAGACCCGTGGCGAGTCTTTTTGACGACCGACCACCCCAATGGCGCGCCGTTTACGTGCTATCCGCACCTTATGCGGTTGCTGATGGATAAAAGCTACCGCGCCTCTTTCTTTAAGCACCTGCACCCCGAAGCACAACGCATGAGTAACCTAATGTCCATCACACGTGAATATACGCTGGAAGAGATTGCGATTATGACTCGGGCGGGACCCGCACGTATTCTGGGTTTGACTTCACAAGGGCACTTGGGTGCCGGCGCACAAGCCGATGTGGTGGTGTATACACCCAACGACAACAAAGAAACCATGTTCGCAAAACCCGACTACGTCTTCAAAGACGGCACGCTGGTGGCACAAAACGGCAAAGTTGTCGCTAGCGTCATGGGCAGACACTGCATCGCACGCCCCAAGTATGACCGCGGCGCCCTCAAAGGACTCGAAACATGGTATGACAAGTATCAAGGCATGCACATCAATAACGCTATGGTCAAACCTGAGGATTTTGGTGACTATGAGGATATCCGCTTCCTCGAAGCCCACTGCCAAGACCGCCACGACGGGCGAAGCACGTCATAAATTGATAAACGGGTTTATGCGGGCTATACTGGCTAGCAACGTCCCTGCACCCTGCGAGGACATTCAGCCCTAAGCCCAGCCCCACACGCCTATAGCCCGTCATGAACAACAACGGCGTCCATATAGAGGACACCTTCGCAGAAGCCTTTCCCATGAAAGTGGCACGTCTGGTTATCACAGCGGACACCCCCGCGTGGGCACAGCACGCCGCCGTTGCCATGACCGGCTTTGCCACATCGGTTATTGCTTGCGGCTGCGAAGCCGGCATCGAAGGCACCATCGACAAAAAAGAAACCATCGATGGACGACCCGGCATCAGCGTCCTGCTCTTCGCCATGTCAGACAGCCAACTCGCCAAACACGTCAAAAATCGCTGTAGCCAGTGCGTGATGACCTCGCCAACATCGGCTTTGTTCTCTGGGTTTTCCAATCAGCACGATAAAGCCAAGAAAGTGCCCCTCGGTTCCCAGCTGCGCTATTTTGGCGACGGCTGGCAGATATCAAAAGTCATCGATGGCGTGCGTTACTGGCGCATCCCCGTCATGGAAGGCGAGTTCCTCTGTGCCGACCACACGTGGCAGCGCCCCGGTATCGGCGGCGGCAACTTTCTGATTCTGGCGCGCTCCCGAGCACAAGCCCTACACGCCGCCGAAAAAGCCACACAAGCCGCTCAAGGCACAGGAGTCATCATGCCCTTCCCCGGCGGAGTCGTCCGCTCAGGCTCAAAGGTCGGCTCAAAATACCCCGCCCTCATCGCATCAACAAATGACGCCTTCTGCCCAACCCTCAAAGGACAAGTCAAAACCGCCCTACCCAACGACGTCGCAAGTGTGCTAGAAATCGTCATCAACGGCATCGATGAAGAGTCGATTCGCTCCGCCATGCAACGAGGCATCAACGCCGTCTGCCAACTCGGCAAACAAAACGGAATCATCGCTATCAGCGCCGGCAACTACGGCGGCAAGTTAGGCCCCCACCACTTCCCCCTACGCAAGATCATGGCATGAACCGACTCCAGCTCATCTATAAAGGCAAGACAGGCACACGGGTCTCGTTGCAGCCCCTCGCACACGCCTTGCTGACCAACAAACCCCTAGAAAAATGCCTGTTGCTCGCCGGCACCGATGACGCGCCCTTGGGCGATTTATTTACTATCAAAGGCACTCTCGATAAAGACGCTGTCGATATAACCATCGATGTTGGCGGCGCGCATCTGTGGCACGCTGGTGCCGACTGGCAACGGGGCACGCTCCGTATCAATGGCGAAGGCGGCGACTATCTGGCTGGCGGCTCAGCCGGTGCAACAAGAGGTATGCGCGGCGGACTCATCCATGTTATGGGCAACGGCGGCAACCACATCGGCGATAAAATGAATCGAGGCATCATCCTTATCGAAGGCAGTGTCGGGCGCGCCTGCGGAAAACGCATGCTCGGCGGCACAATCGTTGTTGCCAAAGCCTACGACACACACATCGGACACGCCATGCGGCGCGGCAGTATTTTCCTGCTCGGCACCCCCCAAAAAAACACCACCACCACCCCCCTGCCTCAAGACCCACGCTTCACAGATTGCGGTGCACACGACTTGCCCTTCCTACAAATGATGACACGCGCCATCGATACCCTCAGCCCCACCCTAGGAAAAACACTGCACAAAACACGAAACTGGCAACGCTACGCCGGCGACTCAATCGTTGCCGGCAAAGGCGAAATCTGGCTGCCCACGTAAATCATTCTCGATACATGTCAGAGGGCATGTGCTAGAAGCGTCCTAGTGCTTAAACGAGGGACAAAAAAACATTTCATAAATTGGGTGGATGTGTTTATAACAACACCCACACCTTTTTACGCACCCCCTTACCCACCAGAGTTGAGCCGATGAAAGACAGAAAATACATTTTACACATGGCGAGTCCTGCCGAGAACATTAGTCCTTTTGATGTTAACATGGCTTATGATGCTGGTTTTGATGTTGTTGTGGGCTATAGCAACATTGATGTGAGCAACGTTCGCCCCTTAGTGCAGGATGCGATTTTTTCTCGTTCAGTCAAAGATGCCAGCAAGACGGGCCTGTTCATTGGCGGTAAAGACCTGATTGGTGCTCTTGATATGCTCGATGTTGCCAAAGCCGCGATGGTGCCGCCCTTCGAGATTTCTGTTTTTCCTGATCCTGCTGGCTCCTTTACCACCGGGGCTGCGATGGTTGCCTGTGCCGAGCGCACCCTCCACAAGCAATTCAAAGCCAAAATGGCTGATATGAATGTCGTCATCTACGGCGGTAAAGGCATTGTCGGCGGAGTCTGTGGTATCCTCTGCGCACAAGCAGGCGCACGGGTAACCCTCGTCGGCTATGACGGAGTCGACAATGTCGCCAAAAAAGCCCAAGAGTATAAAAAACGATTCGGCTGCGATACCATCCCCGCCGACGGGAGCAGTGACGAAAAAAATACCGCACTCTTAAAAGATGCCGATGTCGTCTTTTGTGCCGCACGGGCAGGCACGCAAGTGCTCAGTCTGCAACAGATGAAAACCGCATCCGTCAAAGTCATCGCCGATGCCAATGCTGTGCCTCCTGCCGGCATCGAAGGCGCAGGGCTCAGCGATGACGACACAAAAACCGAGTATGGCGCTTATTCCATCGGGCCCCTCACCTCAGGGGACGTCAAAGTCAAAACCCAATACGCCATGTTCCAGCGGATGTGCCAGTCCACTGAACCCCTTTATCTCGACTTCCAACACGCTGCCGACATCGCACGTTCTCTTGTCTCAGGCAAAAAATAGCCCCCCCAGCCTCGACCCTATTACGTCTGCGCCTATTATTATTGCGGCGAGCAGTGCCGCCCGTGTTCTTGCCACGTGTGCCAAACGAGCAGGATTATGCCCGCACCTTATCAGCCCGCACCATGACGAAGACGTAACCGACCCCCTCACATGTATCGAGCCAAGCACCTGTAGCCTAAAAACATGGCGTGCCGCCCTACAGGCATGTCCCACGAAAACGCCCTTAATCTATGGCGGCGGTATGGAAACACGCCTCGATTTACTAACAGCAACACCCCTCCTCTACGGCAACACCCCCCATACAGTGCGTCACATACGCGACCCGCGCCATTTTTTCACGCAGCTGCACCGCCACAAAATAGCCTATCCCGCAAGCCAACGAACACCCCCGCCCCCCTCGCAAGCCCACCTGTGGCTACGCAAAACACCGAGCAGTAGCGGCGGACACGGCATCCAACCCGCCTCTGTCGACCCCTCACGTGTCTCCCCACGTTACTATTATCAAAAGCATATGACCCACAGCCGCGCCCTGTCGATGACGTTTCTTGCCAACGGCAAACAATGCGTGCCTGTTGGTTTCTGCCAACAGACTGCCGATAGCACCCCAACAATGCCCCTACGATTCGGAACACTCCACACTATCCACATCGAGGACACGTTGCGGCTACGTCTCCAACACATCGCCAACACCCTCACCCGACTTTATGGTTTGCGCGGTATCAACAGTCTCGATACCGTGCAAGATAGCAACAACCTATGGGTTGTCGAAGTCAATCCCCGCCCGGGCATTGCCCTGGCGTTGCTGGACGAGTCACCCATGCCGCCCTTGCTTGCCTGTCATGTGGCAACGTTTGTTGCGCCGGATGCCCCGTTACCGAAACTCCCTGCTGTGCCTGCGTCTTCTATTGTGCGCGCCATCCGAGTCATTTATGCACCCAAGACCCTAACCACTGTGCCTTTGCCGTCATGGGCGTGCGACCGCACCAAGCCTAACACTCGTCTCGCTCAAGGGGCACCCCTGTGTTGTCTCTCGGCAACCGGCGAATCCCTGCAAGAAACCTATGCCCTTCTCAATCAGAGGACAAAAAAAATCGTTGCCTGTTACACCTGAGCTATGCTAAGAAGGCGCGAAGACTCCCCTCTATAGGCTTGTGACGTATGACACCGACAATACAGTCGCCTGATGTTGGACTCCTTGTTCAGCCTCTTGTTGAGAAACTCATCGATGAAAAAGACTCCTTGCGAGTCAAGGTGGACAAAGGTGCCATGGGATGCACCCTTATCGATTGTGGCATCGATACCGCGGGGGGTTTGGAAGCAGGTTTGCTCGTTGCCCGCATTTGCATGGGCGGATTAGGCACGGTCGCTCTGACGCCATGTCCGAGCATCGCCAAAAACTGGTCGTGGCACATCAGCGTTCACAGCCGTAACCCTGTTCTTGCCTGTCTTGCCAGTCAATATGCCGGCTGGAATTTATCGACAAAAGGCTACAATGCTTTGGCTTCAGGGCCAGGGCGAGCACTTGCCGCAAGAGAAGAGCTCTTCAAGGAGCTGGCTTACACAAGCAACCATTCGACGGCTGTCCTCGTTCTCGAAGTCGATAAGCCGCCGCCAGAAGAACTGGTGGAGAAGGTCACTCGTGATTGTGGCGTTAAAGGCAACCAGCTCTATTTTGTTTTGACCCCCACTTCGAGTTTAGCGGGCACGGTGCAGATTGTTGCCCGCTGTCTCGAGGTTGCTCTGCATAAAGCCCATGCTCTCGAGTTTCCTTTGTCTGACATTGTCGATGGTGTTGCCCATGCTCCGTTGCCGCCGCCCAGCAACGACTTTATCACCGGCATGGGACGCACCAACGATGCCATTATTTATGGTGGTAACATTCAGCTCTTTGTCAAAGGGAGTGATGGCGCGGCTGAGACGCTCGCTAACACGCTCCCTAGTTGCAACTCGAAAGATTATGGCAAACCTTTTTCCGAGATTTTCACCGACAACGCAGGCGACTTCTACAAGATAGACCCTTCGCTCTTCAGCCCCGCCCGAGTCGTTGTTGCCAATATCGATAGCGGCAACAGCTTTCACGCTGGTGCTATCGATGAAGCTGTTCTCGACCGCTCCTTTGGCAAAAAAAGCTGAGCACACTTTGAAGCGTCTCCTTATCCTCAGCGATGAGCCGCTGGCAACCCACGAACATGCCAGCTCGCTGAAATCGGCTGCCGAAAAAAAAGGCGTGCGCGTCCACGTCAAGCCCTATCATGCTTGCACGCTTAAGAGTCACATGAAAGGTTACGGAGGGGGTCAGTCTGCTATCACCGTCGAGGACAGCGATGAGCCCTATCATGCTGTCTTAGCTCGTTCCATTGCGCACGGGTCTTTAGAAGAGCTCACATTCAAGCTGAGTCTGTTGCACAGCTTCGAGCAGGCGGGGGTGGCGGTTATCAACAGCCCCTCGTCCATTGAAGCGACCATCGATAAGGGGCGTTGCATGCACATGCTCCGCTATCATCAGTTGCCGATACCGCATACGTGGACGACATGCTGCGAGCAACAAGCGGTTGCCCTTGTGCGTGCCCATAGCACAGCTGAGCATCCTTTGGTGTTTAAGCCTCTTTTTGGTGCGCAAGGCAAAGGCATCACGCTGGTCAGCAAGCCAACAGATTTGCCCTCCAAGCAACAAGCGGGAGGAGTCTGGCACCTACAAAAGTTTATCCCGTGTACCAACGAACAAGGGCAGTTTCAAAACTGGCGAGTCCTCGTCATCGGCAACAAAGCCCATGCCACCATGTGCCGAGTCTCGTCCTCTTGGATTAATAACGCCAGCCTACAAGCAACCTGTGCTCTTGTCCACGAGCCTGCCTTAGAGGCGTTGGCTGTGGATGTTGCTCGTTGCTTGCAGCTGGCTTATGGCGGTATCGATATCATAAGAGACGCACACGGACACCCTATGATTCTCGAAGCCAACAGTGTTCCTGCATGGCGCGCCCTCGAAAACAGCGGGGCTGAAAAGGTTGCTCCTGCTCTTATCGACTTTGTGCTGGGGGGAAAAACGCCATGACTGTCGAGCATGCTTTTCTCTGGGCTTGTCACAGCGAGTTAGAAGCCCTCAAGGTTGGCAACGTCCACATTTATGGCGAGGGGCATGACATGACGGTTGCCCAGTTTATCACCAGTGCCCACGTTGTCGCACCTTTGCTGGGCGATGCAACGTTGAGCGTTGGCAAACGCATCCGCACCAGTATCGAAGCCACCCATGCTGCGGTGGGTTGCAACACCAACTTAGGTATCGTGTTGCTCGCCGCCCCCATCGCCGCCGCGGCACAATTAAGACAGCACTCCCCCCAAGAAAATTTACGCCCTGAACTGCAAGCGGTTCTCACCACCCTCAGCCAACAGGATGCCATAGATGCCTATGCTGCTATTGCTATGGCTTATGCGCGCTATCTTGGCACAAGCGAAAAGCACGACATACAGGCAACGCCTAAGGTTACGCTCTATCAAGCTATGTGTCACGCCCAAGACAGAGACCTGATTGCCCAACAATATGCTACAACCTTTCACGATGTGTACGCGCAAGGCGTGTCTCTCCTCAAGACAAATAAGCACCGCCCGTTGCGGGAAACCATCACCGCGATGCACCTGCGTTTTTTGTCATCTTCGGTGGACAGCCATATTGTCCGACAGCACGGCATCGACATTGCCGAGGGTATACGCAAACAAGCTTGTCACTATGGTCGTGTGCTGGCTGTCGAGGGGTATGCTTCTGTTAAGAAGGGTCTTTTGGCGTGGGATAAAGAGCTCAAAGCGCGCAAAATCAACCCGGGGGCGTGTGCTGACTTGGTGGTTGCTAGTTTGATGCTCTTTTTTATCGAAAACTTGCAAAATCGCCTATAAAGTGTATACAATATCCTGCGTGTGTGTCGGTTCGTCCGACAGACATGACCTGACAACCCTGAACCAAGGAAAACATCATGGCAAAGATCAATAAAATGCTTGTTGGTGAATCGTTGGTCGGAGATGGCAACGAGGTTGCTCACATTGACCTAATCATTGGTCCGCGTGGTAGCCCCGCTGAAGCGATTTTCGCCCAGACTCTGACCAGCCAACGCGAGGGAGTCAATGGCTTGCTCGCAGTGGTCGCCCCTAACCTTATGACGAAGCCGGCAACGGTTATGTTCAATAAGGTGACAATCAAGGGCGCGAAACAGGCTGTCCAAATGTTTGGCCCCGCTCAGGTTGCGGTAGCAAAAGCTGTCATGGATTGCGTCGAAGATGGCACTATTCCTAAAGGCGAGGCGGATGACTTGTTCATCAGCGTCGGCGTCTTCATTCATTGGGAAGCCAACGACGACAAGAAAATCCAGCAGTTCAACTACGAAGCAACCAAAGAGGCCCTCAAGAGAGCCGTCGACGGCGAGCCTAAAGCCGCAGACGTCCTGTCTCAACGAGGAAGCGTCTCTCACCCCTTCGGCGCCTAACGCCCCAACTAAAGGAGGGACGTGAAGGGAGATGAGCTCAACACTCATCTCCCTTCAGTCTATCGAGACCATGCACATCGCTATTCTGACCATATCCGACACCAGAACCATACACAGCGACACCGCAGGAAAAACCCTGCAAGACATGGCACAAAAAAGCGGACACAAAGTCGTTCAACGCACCATCGTCAAAGACGATATCAAAACCATTACCAGCGCGCTGCAGACGTGGTGCGCCGATGCGACCATCGATGCCATTATCACCACCGGCGGCACCGGCGTGACGGCTCGTGATGTCACCCCTGAAGCGGTTAAAGGCATCATCGACAAAGAAATCCCGGGATTCGGTGAAGTCTTTCGCATGCTGAGCTATCAGAAAATCAAAACCTCGGCACTGCAATCGCGGGCGTTGGCAGGCGTTGCAAAGCGCACGTTGATTTTTGCTTTACCGGGGTCGCCTTCGGCATGCAAAGACGCGTGGAGCATGATTTTGCAACACCAACTCGATATCAACACAAAACCCTGCAATCTAGCAGAAATGTTACCACGCCTATAGCTCATGCACGACGGTCTTGTAAACATTGCTATTGTTGTTCTGATTGCTCTTGCGTCTGCTCTTGCGATGGGGCGTCTCAAGCAACCGCCTGCTCTTGGTTTCATTTTGGCGGGCGTCGTGCTGGGCCCTTCCGCTCTCGGATTCGTAGACAATCGAGAGACCGTCGACCTGCTCGCTGAGCTCGGTGTCCTCACCCTGTTGTTTCTTATTGGCACAGAGATGCCCACCACCAGCTTCCGCCAAGTCTGGAAGCCAGCTCTCAGCGTTGCCATAGGACAGGTCGTCCTTAGTCTTACTATCACAATCTCCTTTGCTCTTATCTTTGATTTGCCTTTGGCGACGTCGATTGTGCTTGGCTTTATTGTAACCTTGTCGAGCACCGCGGTGGTCATCAAGATGCTCAACACGATGAACATTACGGCTTCGCCGCCCGGGCAAATCATCGTGGGTATTCTGGTGGCACAGGATTTGTTTTTTATTCCCATGATGCTGGTTGTGGGCATGCTCTCCCAAGCTGAGCCCGGCATTGCTGATGTTCTGCGGGTTATTTTTTCTATTGCCCTTATGGTGGGTCTTTTGTTTCTGTTGCAGCGGCGCGGACGTATTCATTTGCCGTTGCAGGAAGCCACCTCCCACAATCGAGAATTGATTATTGTGCGGGCTGTCGCGATGTGCTTCGGCGCGGCAGCCTTGTCGGGCCTCGTTGGCTTTTCCCCCGCCTACGGCGCCTTTCTTATTGGAATCGCCGTCGCACACAGCGACGAGCGACAAACAATGCTCAATGTCGTCAAGCCCATAGAGACTCTTCTTATGATGATGTTCTTCTTGTCTATCGGCTTATTGATTGATTTTAGCTATATTGCTTCCAACTGGCATCGTGTCCTTACCGCGTTGTTCATCGTGACCGTTCTTAAGACGTTGCTGAACATTTTCTTGATGCGTCTGGTGGGCGAGCCGTGGCACCACGCCTTGATAGCGGGCTTTCTTCTCGCCCAAATTGGCGAGTTTTCCTTCTTGCTCAGTAAGGCTGCCGAAGAAGGCGGACTCATTACTAGCGAAAAAAGCCTGCTGATTATAACAACAACAGCGTTGTCGTTGACAATTACGCCCTTGTGGCTGTCGGTGGCACGCTATGGTGTGCGTCTATCCATGACCATGACACACGGCTGGCCCCTTATCCTCAAGTCCTTTAACCGCTCACGAGAAAAAAGCAAATGATCATTGCCGCCATCGACGAGGTAGGCAGAGGCCCTATTGCTGGCCCCGTCGTAGCGGTAGCGGTTATCCTGACAAAAAAAGCCCTCCCCAACGAATTGTATGACGCGATACGTGACTCCAAACAGCTGAACAGTCGCACCCGGGAACAGCTGGCACAGGAACTGATGCGTCATGTTCCTTATGGCATCGGTGCGGTGTCGTCTCGTCTGATTGATAGGTTAAACATTTTACAAGCAACATTGCTTGCGATGCAACGAGCGTGGCATCGTCTTCCCCTTAAGCCGCAGCTGACGTTGATTGATGGCACCCACGCACCCGAGCTGCCGTGTGCGACCCGCACCATCATTAAAGGGGATGAAAAAGACAAAGGCATCGCCGCGGCAAGTATCATCGCCAAAGTTACCCGTGACCGATTAATGACAAGGCTCAGCGCGCGCTATCCTGCTTATCAGTGGCAAAGAAACGCCGGCTATCCAACAGTCGCCCACCGTGCTGCCCTCGCCGAGGGCTTGTCGCCCCACCACCGCCTCAGCTTTCGCCCCTGTCATAGACACGTCATAGAGTCATAGATATGCCTAAAGGCACGATTCAGGTAACATGGGTATCAACGAAAATCACTCTCGATACATATCGGCGCGCCGCAAGGGCACGTTGACCAGCGGTGCATTTTTATCACGGGGCGAAGAGTGTTTATCCCACTTTTGAAACATTTTAACTAAGTCTGATGCCGAGTCTGACTTATGACGATGAACCGTTTTATCCTGTGGAGGTTTATAGTCGACTCGACAATTGCCCGTGTATCGAAATGTTATCGTTTCTTTATCCAGGTCGACGTCTTGAGTCTCGTAACCTGCTACGAGCCAAGCACAAGCATGCGTATACCCATGCTCACGCTGATTCGTCCACCAAGGACAATGTGCCCGCGCCGATAGAGGCAGAGGAGAACCTAAAACACGTTCGACCTCAGCAAAAGACGCGTGCCATGTTGTGCCACCAAGCTGACAAAGGTGCTGATAAAGACCCGCATACTTACTATACTTAACCCACTTCAGCCAAAACGGGTTTGTCTGCACAGTATTCATCATATTCATCGCTCAACTCCTGTTCAACGTTTGTAACCATTATAACCATTATAGCGTTACTTAGCAACGTGACGAGACGCGTTGCTCACGTAGCGAGTTATCATTATCAGCTTAAAAGTTATCCTAAAGTGGCACCATAGGTAACCGTAGTAGGGCCCTTAATCCACCCAGTTCGGAATCGGCGAGCGTAATCGTGCCGCCATAGAGCTCGAGATGGTCTCGCACAATAGACAAGCCCAACCCTGAGCCCGGCTTCATTTCATCGAGGCGTTTGCCCCTTTGGAACACGGCTTTGCGTTTATTGGCGGGCAAGCCGCTACCGTTATCATCGATGGCTATGGTCATGGTATCCTCTTCTATCTGCAAGGTCACATGCACGGTATCTTGAGCCCACTTGCAGGCATTTTCCATGATGTTGCCGATGATTTCTTCTAAGTCGTGCTTATCGCCGATGAAGACTCGTCCGTGGTCGTCTCCTATGACGTCAATGCGACAGTCTGGGTAGACTTTATGCAAGACTCCCTGTATGGCGTGCACCACCGACAAAAACGTTGTGCGTGCGGTGCTGGCTCGGCTACCGGCTCGTGCTCGTGCCAGATGGTAGCGCACATGTCCCTCCATTGTTGTGAGCGAAGGACGCAACGTTTCAGCAAGGGCTTTGTTGTCGTGTGACTGCAGTCCGTCTGCTTCCAGCGCGCTGGTCATAGCCGTCAGGGGCGTGCGCAGAGCATGGGCAAGATTGCCCACGTGACGGCGGGCACGCTCCACCAGACCAGCGTTGTGGCGTATCAGCGAGTTAATTTCCTCCACAAGCGGACGAATCTCGGAAGGAAAAGGCGCACGACCCAACGTAGAACGCTTACCTTGCCGCACCAACGCCAAGTCAGAGCGCAGACGGCGCAAAGGATATAAGCCAAAATGCACCTGTAACATGATGCCAAGCACCAACAGGACACCAAAAACGCTCAAAGCAATCATCAGTGTTCTATCAAAACGCCTGAAATCGCCTTCCAGCACAGAGGTTTCACCCGTCACCGTCACCCAGACCCCTTGGGCACGCTCGGGAAAAAAAACTTTCTCAGCAATAAAGCGGATACGTTGCCCCTGATACAAACGTTGTCCTTGCATATGCACGTCTTGTGCGGCGTGGTGAAAGGTCAGACTCTGATCCCACAGCGAGATCGAACGCAAAAAGACGCCCTCGCCGCTTTTTATCTGCCAATACCAGCCTGAGCGCGGACGCATAAAACGAGCATCGCCGATACCCGACACCACATTCAGGGTGCCATCCTCGTTCAAACGAATGTTCTGGATAAGCGTAGAAACACCAGCCTGCAAGTAAGCATCGAAAGAGCGCGTGGCGACATCACGGAACAGAAAAGACAAAAAGATGCCACCAAGCACCAAAGCAAAAAGAACCACACCCCCTGCCGCAAGCATCAGGCGTAACGTCAAAGAAAAAGGGGCGGATTTACGACCTTCTTTTTGCACTCTCATCCATCCGATAGCCAAGCCCACGAGCCGTGCGAATGTACTCACGCCCTATTTTTTTACGCAACCTGCCAATAAACACTTCGATGGTGTTAGAATCCAAGTCAAAGTCTTGGTCATAAATATGCTCCGTCAGCTCCGTCCTCGAAATGACTTTGCCCTTATGGTGCATAAAATAGTCGAGAATACGATACTCCTGTGCCGTCAGATTAATCGGCGAGCCATCAACAAAGGCACGTCCACTGCGTGTATCCAACTCGACAGCCCCACACGTCAGACGCGGCGAGGCATTACCGCTGGCACGTCGTATCAACGCCCGTAAGCGCGCCAACACCTCCTCCGAGCTGTAGGGCTTGGTCACGTAGTCGTCCGCTCCCGCATCGAACCCGGCTACTTTTTCGCTCCAGTCGTCTCGGGCGGTCAAAATAAGAACGGGCATTTTTCGTCCCTCCTTACGCCAGCTCTTAAGGACACTTATGCCGTCCATCCGCGGCAACCCGATATCGAGAACGACCGCGTCATAAGGCTCGGTGTCGCCCAGAGCATAACCTTCTTCGCCGTCGGTTGCCGTATCGACTTTGTAGCCGTTTCTTTCGAGCACCTCTTTGAGTCTGCTCCGCACAAAGTCATCGTCTTCTACCAATAAGATACGCATAGCTCAAAACCCCTCTGGTTTGTCAATCCGCAGTATCGAGCCCGTCGTCGCATCGACACGCAGCAACGTTATACCCCCCCCTTCTGTATACACTTTGACATCATAAACCCAACCGTGCAAGCCCTCCTCTTGGTCTACCAGCACGACTCCGACAACTGCGCCCTTCACGCGTTCTTGCACGCCCTGCAAAATAACATGTAAAGGCAGAATTTCGCCATCCGTAACCGCTTTTAAGGCTCGGTCATGGCCGATTTCGTTGTCCGCTCCAGCCCCCGCCCAAGCATCGCCTACCCCGCTTATCGTCAACACCACAAGATACACACACCATCGCAATCGCATGATTTTTCCTCTTGTTAGGGCGCCCCTTGTTTATATTTATGAGCAATCACTTTACGCATCAAGGTCGATAGAGCATAGTCTTTCTCTTTGCCATGCGACACCCAAACACCTTCTGTTGCCTTGCTTGTTGGCCTCCTGTCTTTGCTGCGTCCGTAAGCTATCGTAGCATGAAGGGTGAAATGCGTAAACACATGGACGATATGCCCCTCCACCATCTGCCATTGTTGTTTTTTGTCGCCATAAGCCCGCCAATCATTTTTGCCCCATGCCTTGTCGCGCCACGGCGTCGACGGGCAAATCATCAGTCCTGCCAACAAGCCTTTTTCTGGTCTTTTTTCTAGCCAGTACGCACCATGCTCGTTTTCTATCCAGAAAAAGACCGCATAACGATGCGGACGCTCCTTCTTCGGGGCGCGATAAGGGTAAGCACTCGCCTTGTTCTTTCTATAAGCGAGGCAACCCTTTTGATAGGGACAGATGCCACAACGTGGCTGGCGCGGCAGACAGATTGTTGCCCCTAAATCCATCATAGCTTGAGCAAAATCGCCGCTGCGTTGGCGCGGCACAAGACGCTGTCCAAAAGCTTCGAGCGTTCGTCCTTCGCGCTCCACAGGCTTATTTAACGCCAACAGGCGCGCCAGAATACGCTTGATGTTACCATCCAGAGGCAAAACCGCCTCGCCAAAGGCTATCGCCCGCAACGCCGCCGACGTATACGCACCAATGCCAGGTAAAGCCCGCAGCGACGCATCATCACGAGGAAACACACCCTTATGCTCCGCAACAACCTTGCGTGCCGCCTCATGCAAACCATGGGCACGGCGATAATAACCAAGACCCTGCCAAAAAAGTAAAACCTCGTCACGCTCCGCCGACGCTAAAGCATCGACAGTTTGCCATCGCTCGATAAATCGCCCATAATAGCCCTTGACCGTTTCAACCGTGGTCTGCTGCAACATGATTTCACTGACCCAAACCCGATACACATCTACTTGTCCCACCCGTGAGTCCATACGCCACGGCAACGCGCGCTTGTTGGCGTCATACCACGCCAATAAAACTTCAGCGTATTGCGAATCCTTCATACCTGTTGCCAATAAGGAGGGTCCTGTGTCATGGTCTCGTTGAAGACATCCCGGGCTCAACCTCAGCTGCGTGCCAGCAGAACACCTGTCAGCCGAGGGCTGCAGCCTCTTGCTCGTAGCACACAACGTCTGCTCGCCCCTCTGTTACCACATTTTAACCCCTTAGAGAGCGAACTGCGACTCAACTGGTCTAAAATCATCGGCAAACACCACGCACGCTTCAGTCACCCCCTCAAGATTGTCTATCATAAACCAACACAGCACACCGTCCTCCAGCTGGGAGTCCTGACCCACGCCAGCACCGAATACCAACACGACCGCGCCCGCCTAACCGAAATGATTAACACCTTTTTCAACCAGCATGTTATCGATGATATTCATATCCTACCACGCAGTAACCTACCTTGTTCACCTGAGACCTAAAAATGAGAAAAAAAATGACGAAAAAACGACAGACAATGACCCGTTGCTACGTTGTACGTGCGGGCAATTCCATCAACGCCTATAACCTTAGATGACCTTACCCCCTGTAACGTTTTCCTGCCATCCTGTTGTTTATGAACGATGTTTGCTTGCCGTTGTGATCCGTTTTTATCATCGATGCCCTCTATGCTTTCTGGGGGGCTTTCTAGGGGGCGTTCTAGGAGTCGTGCGGTGATGCCTTCTTCATCTCATTTGACTGTCATCGATATCGAGAAAGACACGGGTCTGATGCGTGCCCTTGCGGCTCGCAAGCAAAGTGCTTTGCAGGATATTATGAATCAACACTTGAGCGGTTTGCTTGCTTTTGCGACGCGGCTGGTGCGGGAGCGCACCGATGCCGAAGACATCGTGCAAGAAGCTTTTTTTCGTCTGTGGCAAGCCGCCGCCGATTGGAAGCAAGGCGGACGCATTCGCCCCTGGCTCTATACCACGACGTATCGCTTAGGCATCGACCACATACGCAGGCAAGCACGCCACGCACCCATGCAGGAAGACGGCGAGCCGCTACAAGACATGGAGGCGTCTCTCGTCGAACGAGCCGATATCAGCGCGCTGATTGGTCAGTTGCCTCAACGCCAACGCGCCGCGTTGTCCCTCTATATCGAGGGATACAACCACAACGAAGCAGCCCAAATCATGGACTTGAGCCTCGATGCTTTTACGTCTTTGCTTGCTCGGGCACGCAAAACGTTGTTACACCACACACGAACAGGAGAGACCCATGAAAAACGCCGCAAACCATAACGACCTTCTATGGCTAACAGAGATGCTCTCGTGCTACGGCAGCCAGCCCCACCGCTGGCCCACAGGATGCCACGCACGAGTCCAGACCATCCTAGACGGCGACAGACGCGCTCAACCCATCCTCAAAGAGCACCAAGACCTAGATGCTCTGCTCACGACCTTACCGCAACCTTCCTGTCAACATCTCCACAAGACCATCTTACAACGTCTGCCGTCATCGCGACCGACTCATCGCTCCTCTCGAGTCGCCCCCGTTCTTTCTTCCCGACTTTCTTATGCGAGTCTTCTCGCTGCTGCCATTCTTTTTGGGGTCTTCTTCGGTTCCTTTTCCTCAGAAGCACAAAGACTCACACAGGAATACATCGCTGAAGACAGCGATAGTGACTTAGCAACATTCGTTGCCTTCATCGACTAGGAGGAGCCAGCCATGAAAAAGTTTCTTCAATCCCTCAACATGCTACCGACATGGGTTATTGCTCTGTCGTTGTTCCTGAACCTTGCCATTGTCGGCACTGTACTCGGAGCTGTCATCTTCGCAAAAGGACATGGCTATCACATGACGTATAAACTCAACCGAGCCCAAGACGAACTCAGCACACGCGCCCAAAACATCACCAAGCCCATCATCGAACAGGTCAAAGGCACCATCAAAGACAACCGACAGCACATCCGTCAGACTATACAAAAAATGCGGGAGAACCTGACCTCTGAACACTATGACCCGCAAGCCTTCCAAAGCAACTACCAAGATTTACGCATGCACATGGACGACATGCAGGAACAACTTTACCGCGCCGTCCACGACATCGCCGTTGACCTGCCCAACGAAGAGCGCCGCCAATTCTTCGAAAACGTCCTGAAAGCACGCTACTTCAGAGGACATCGCCGCGCAAGATAAATTGCCCCGTAGTCACTTGTTGCATTGCCCCTCGATTAGCCATACAATGCGGAGCATCTTACCAACCTTTACCCGAGTCCCGTTATGAAACGTCCTTTGACTGCTATTACGTTCAGTGCTTTATTCTGTTTGTTGCTTGTCCCGCGCACACCCGCTGAGGCTGCCATTGCCGACACCCTCGAAGCCATGACGGAAAAAGTCATGGGAAGCACCGATGCTCCTGTCACCCTTATCGAGTACGCGTCGTTGACCTGCGGGCATTGTGCCAACTTCCACAACAACGTTCTGCCTGCCCTGAAAAAACGCTACATCGATAGCGGCAAAGTCAAACTGGTCTATCGCGACTACCCCCTCGACATTTATGCCTTGCGCGCAGCGATGCTCGCCCGCTGTAGCGGCGACGATAAGTTCTTTGCCTTCCTCAAAGTGCTCTATCAGCAACAAAATAACTGGGCACGAGCACGAGATCCCCTCGTGGAGCTCGTCCATATTGCCAACATCGGCGGCATCAAAGGCGAGGATTTCAAGCAATGTGTCGGCAACAAAGGGCTCGAGGATGCTATCCTCGAGGAACGTCTGCGCGCCGACAAAGCCTATAAAATCACCGGCACACCGACTCTCATCATTAACGAGCAAAAATACACCGGTGCCGTAACCGTAGAAGCCATTAGTCAAGCCCTCGATGCCAAGTTGCCAAAATAACGTCTGTTAACCTCCTTCAGCTGCCCCTCCTGTGCAATTTGTCCGTCTCGATATCGCCGGCTTCAAATCTTTTCCTGAGCCCTGCTCGATACCCTTTACACCTGAACTGACCGCTATCGTGGGCCCCAACGGCTGCGGTAAAAGCAACATCATCGATGCCCTACGATGGATTATGGGCGAAACAACCCCCCGACACATCCGTGGCGGCGATATGGATGACGTCATTTTTGCCGGCACACAAGCACGTCCTGCCCGTAACATTGCCGAAGTGAGTCTTGTTCTCGACAACATCGACCACAAAAAAACATCGTTTCCCATTAAACAAAAAAAACTCACGCTGACCCGTTCCATCGAGCGCGATAAAGGCTCCACGTGGCAATGCCAAAGCCACGAACTGCGTTCAAAAGACGTTCGCCTGCTCTTTGCGGATTTGGCGACATCGGCGCGCTCACACATGATTATCGCCCAAGGTGATGTGACCCAGCTCATCAACTCGACGCCGCAACAACGCAAACGTCACCTCGAAGAAGCCGCCGACACCAGCGGACTCCACATCCGCAGAAGCCAAACCGAACAGAAACTGCAAGCCACAGAAAAAAACCTGATACGACTCAAAGACACCATGAGCGAAATTCAACGGCAAAAAAAAGAGCTCGAAAGACAAGCCCAACACGCCCAAAGGTACAGCACCATACAAACCCTGATTTACCAAAACGAAAAAGACTACCTTCTGCAACAATGGCAACGCATCGAAGCGAGCCTCGCCCAAAAGAAACAGCACGTCCTCGACAATGAACAGAAACGCAACGACCTCACCGAGCAACACCAACAGCTGCAAAAAGCCTGCGATGACCTCAAACCACACATCGATGAAGCACGTCTCGAAGAAGAGCAAGCCCGAGAAGAACTAGAAGAATGCAGTCTCAACCTGAAGCTGCTCGACTCACAGCAAGCCCAACAACACGAACAAGCCCAAAACGCCCAGCAACGCAAAAAAGAACTGGAACAAGACCGCCAACATCTCGACAACCAACGCATCGACATCGAACAAGCCCTACACAAAGAACAACAGATACTCGACCAAAGCCAAAAGTCGTCCACTACAGGAGCCTCAGCAAAACAGACCGCTGCCCTTCTCACGCAACGAGACCAGCTCAAAGCCCAACTGGACGAACACAAACGCACACACCTACAACAACAACAAGCCTACGCCCGCTATCAAGCACACGTAGACAACAACGAGACCACTCTACGAGACTTGGATGCCCGCCTCAAACACCTACAAACCCAGCTGAACGCAGTAACCGAACAACAAAAAAAACAGGGTAACCTTAAATCCCACGAGCAAGCCCTGCAACGCTGTCAAGGCGAGACGCAACGTGCCCACCAGCATACGGAATCGTGCTCACAACAGCATCACGAACTCAAAGCCCAGTATCAAGGAATCATCGAACAGGAACGTCTTCTCAAGCAGCTGCGTGACACCAGCGAACACAGCGACACCGAAGACGCACCATCACCACTCAGTTCTGTTCTCGATATCGACAAAGGCTACGAGCAAGCCGTCATCGCTGCCTTCGATGATAGTCTGCACGACTCGACAACACAAGATGCTTCGCCGCACTGGCGTGACCCTTTCGATGCGTCCTCCTTCCAACAAGACCCGCCCCTACCCGATGGTGTCGCCAGTCTGTTACAGCATGTGCGCGCCCCCGCCTATCTTGCCCGCAAGTTGAACAACGTTGGTATCGTAGACTCATACGAGCAAGCCTACGAGTCTCACAAGCAGCTCCTTCCCGGGCAACGCCTCGTCACCAAAGACGGTGCCTGTGTGCGGTGGGACGGCTTGTGCAAAAAGCACGCAACAAAAAGCACCGGTGCCTGGTTCAAGAATCAACAAGAGCAATGGCAGAAATGTCAGACCACAAAAAAACAGCTCGAAGCCCAACAAGCCCAACAAGAAAAAGCCTTCAAAGAGGCTCAGCAACGCCTTAGGCAATGCCAGCAAGAAGAGCAGCGCGCTCAAAGTGCCCTCCAGCAAGCACAAAAAGCATGGCAGCAGAACATCGGCACGCAACAGCACCTCGAGCAAACCATGCAAACCCTCTTACAAGAACAAAAAGCCTGTCAGCAAAGCGGACGTGCCTTGCAACAAAAGCCGATACACCCAAGCAACGAAGCCGAAATGCAACAAACTGAAACCGCCTACCTCGATATCGAAAATCAACTGCGCGAGCGGCAGCAGCAAGAGCACATGCAAGCCCAGCGACAAAAAGACGCGCTCGCTTCCATCCAAGCGTGGCAAAAACGCCAGCACACCATCAGCGAGCATCTCAAGGAAATCGACCAACGCCTCGCTACCCACAAGCAACCCTCAACCATAAGCGATAAAGACCTCGACAGCAAAAGACGCGCCCTACAAAAAGACAAGCAACGTCTCGAGAAGCACTATCACACGTCTCAGCAACAACGCCAAGACCTACAAGACGAGTACCATCAACAAGAAAGCGACCTAAAAGAAGTGCGCGGACAACTGAAAGCCATGCAAGACACCATGCCGAACCAAGATGACATCCAGCCTATCTTGGAGGAAAAAAAACGCCTAGAACAAGAGTTACAGCTGACGTACCAGCTGGACCCGCATAGCCTCAGCCAGAAGCAACCCTCGCAAAACAAGCACGACCTCAGAGACATCGACAAACTGAAACGCCAACGCGAAGCCATCGGTAGCGTCAATCTTTTGGCGGAAAAAGAGCTGGCGGTGCTCAGTGCGCGTCTGACCACCCTCGAGAACGAACACCAAGATTTACTGACCACCATCAACAAGCTCCAGCGCGCCATCAAACAGCTACGGCAAGAAAGTCAAAAACGCATCGATGAAGCCTTTCGTCATACCAATAAGCACTTCAAAGAGCTCTTCGCAACAATGTTTGGTGGTGGCACGGCTTACCTTGAGCTCACCGATGCACGCTCATCTGCTGAATCGGGCTTAGAGATTTATGCTCATCCGCCGGGCAAAAAAATGCGCCGCTTGAGTCTGCTGTCTGGCGGCGAAAAAGCCCTCGCGGCGTTGTGCCTGATTTTTGCTCTGTTTCTGACTCATCCTCCCCCGATTTGTATCCTCGATGAAGCGGACGCTGCCCTCGATGAAGCCAACACCCAAAAGCTCTGTGCTCTGTTGCAACGACTCACACACCAATTCGACACGCGCTTTCTTATTATCACCCATAGCCCCATCACCATGCACGCCATGAAGCGACTCTATGGTATCACCATGAACGAAGCGGGAGTCTCACAGATGATTCCCGTCAACCTCCAACAAGCCGAAGCCCTTGCCGAACAAACAACATCCCGTGCCTCATGACTGATAATGACCTGACCAAGCTGGATGCGGCGCTACAAAAAGCCAAAAAGACACCGCCCCCACCCACAAAAAAAAGCGACGCGGGCGCACTACGTTGTGCCACCGAAATGCTCGCAGCCCTTCTCGTCGGCGTCTTTATCGGTGTTACCCTCGATAAGTGGTGGGCGACACAACCGCTCTTCTTGATTGTGTTTTTCTTTCTCGGCAGTGCCGCTGGCTTTCTCAACGTCTGGCGCACCCTGACGAAAAAAGATTAAAACCTTGCCTTCAATCGTAAACAATTCTATAACACCGCTAAACACAGACAACGACTATGGCTACACCTCTCGACCAGTTTGCTATCTCCACTATTGGCCCCGTCGTCACGGTGGAGGGTTTTCCTTTGGCGCTGACCAACTCGGCATTAGCGATGCTTGCCAGCTGTGCACTGTTAATGGTGCTGGTGCGTATGGCTCTGCGCCGCCCTGCTCTTGTGCCCAATCATAGCCAGTCCATAGCCGAACAGGTCTACCTCTTTGTCGCCCAAATGGTCGAAGATAACGCCGGCACAAAAGCCAAGCCCTACTTTCCTCTTATTCTAACGCTGTTCATGCTGATTCTGTTCGGCAACATGCTCGGCATGGTGCCCGGTAGCTTTACGTTTACCAGCCACATTAGTGTTACCTTTGCTCTTGCTTCCTTTGTTTTCTTGTTTGTCACCGCCGTTGGCTTTTACAAGCACGGCTTACGTTTCTTGAGCCTATTCATCCCCAAAGGTGTGCCTATCTTGATGTTGCCCCTGATGATTGTCATCGAGCTGATTTCCTATCTGTCGCGCCCGATTAGCCTTGCTTTGCGTTTGTTTGCCAATATGATGGCCGGACACATTATGCTGAAAGTCTTTGCCGGCTTTGTGTTCACGCTGGGTGCTGCCGGCGTCTTTCCTTTAATCATCAATGTTGCCCTCACCGGCTTCGAATTTCTCATTGCCTTCCTGCAAGCCTACGTCTTTGCCGTTTTGTCTTGCCTTTATCTGTCAGATGCGCTTAATTTGCACTGACATTTCTAGCAACCCTTAACTTGGATACATCATCATGGATATTGAAGCTGCAAAACTTATTGGGGCGGGCCTAGCGGTTGTCGGACTCGGCGGAGTCGGCGCTGGCATCGGACACATCTTTGCCGCGCTCGTCAATGCGATTGCCCGTAACCCCGCTTCTGCCGATGCTGCTTTTCCCCGCGCCCTGCTCGGATTTGCTCTCGTCGAAGCCGTCGCGTTGTATGCTCTGCTCATCGCTTTCCTTATCCTCTACGGATAAATCATGCCACAACTCGACCCGCTGTTCTATCCTAGCCAAATCATTTGGCTAACGCTGGTTGCTGTCACGCTCTACCTCTTTGTCAGCCGCTACATGGTCGCGACCATAGAAAGGACGCTGTCACAACGCAGCCAGCACATCGAAAGCCAGCTGCAGCAAGCCCAAAACAAGCGGGACGAAGCCGAACGCTATCAACAGCAGCACAAAAAAGCTGTCGAAACCATGCAGGAGCAAACCCGCACAATCCTGCAGCAAGCCCAGCAAGACATCGAAACCATGCAACAGGAGCAACGGGCTCAGTTGCAAGACAGCCTACAACAAGAGCTGCAGCGTGCCGAAGCCGCCATCCAAGAAGCCCACAAAAAAGCCGCTCAAGCCATCCAACAAGAAGCAGCCCCGCTCGTCATCGCCATCGCCGATAAAGTCGCAGGGGTGACAATCTCGCCGCAACAAGCCAGCGACGCCATCAAAAAAGTATCATGATCGACCAACTCCTCTCAGTCATCCCGCAAGAGCGTCTACAGGACGCCTCTTTTTGGACAGCCGTTGCGTTTTTCCTATTCCTTCTGCTCGTCTATCGACCCGTCAAGAGACTCATCCAGGGCGCGCTCAACCAGCGACGCCAGAGCATCGTTGACGAGATTCAACAAGCCGTGCAAATCAACCATCAAGCCGAAACTGTCCTTACATCGATGAAAGAACAATGCGAAGAAGCCGAACAAGACAGCGAACAAGCCATTCAACGTGCCCACAAACAAGCCGAGCACCTACGGCAGAAAGCCAAAGAGGATACCGCCGCGTTCAACGAGCGACAAAAACGCATGACACAAGAACGCATCCACCAACAAGAACAACAAGCCATCCTCGACATTCAGCAGCGAACCATTCATGTTGCTCTGCAAGCAACACAGCATATCCTTAAAAGCACCCTCAGCAGTCGAGACCATCAGCGTTACCTCGATAACGCCCTGAAGCAGTTTGCCCAGATGCCTCAATCACAATCGGCAAGAATTCCCTGAAAGACATCGACCATATCGTATAAGCCGTGCGGTTTTCCTTGTGCCCATAGGGCTGCTTGCACGGCACCTTGCGCATAAATAGACCTGTCTTGTGCCCGATGAGTCATCTCGAAGGTCTCGCCGTTGCCTAGAAATAGAACCGAGTGCGTGCCGACAACATCGCCGCCGCGCAAAGAGCCGAATCCCACTCTGCCCAGCTCTCGTGCTTGGGTGTGTCCCCAGCGAAAACCCGCATCGAGTGCCTTATCTGTAGCCACACCGCGCCCACGAGCAACCGACTCTGCCAATGCCAAAGATGTCCCTGACGGCGCATCAACCTTACGGCGGTGGTGGACATCCAAAATCTCTACGTCAAAGTCTGCCGCCAGAATCGCCGCCGCCTTCTGGGTCAACACGCGCATAACATTGACGCCAACGCTCATGTTTGCCGACTTGACAATCACGCAAGACGCTGCCGCCTTCTGCAAGGTTGCCTCGTCCTCATCACTAAAGCCTGTCGTGCCAATAACGTGAATTTTGCCCAACTCGGCAGCCACCAACGACAAAGCAACACTATGCTCTGGTGACGAAAAATCAATCACCACATCTGCCTCTGCCACGACAGCGTGTATGTCATCGCTGACCTTGACGCCACAATCATTCAGCCCCACGTGGCTAGCAATATCACGTTGCAACAACGGATGCTGTGGGCGTTCCAATGCGCCCGACAACTGCAGCTGCTCGTTGCCCATAACCGCCAGCACAAGCGCGCTGCCCATGTGCCCACAAGCACCCGTAATGGCAACACGTAAAGCCGAATTTTCTAAGGAAGAAGACACCGAAAGCAGAGAACCTAATCAAACAAACGGCGCAGAGTGGCTTTCTGCTCGTCACTCAAATTCTTCGGGATGGTCACCTGCACCTTGACAATTAAATCGCCGCGTCTGTTGCGACTGGATAGGTGCGGCATGCCCTCACCAGACAGACGAAACGTCTGTCCCGGCTGCGTCCCCGAAGGAATCTGAAGACGCAAGGTGCGTCCATCAATGCCACGCAGAGTCAATTCACAGCCCAGAGCAGCCTGATTAACCGATAGTGCCGTCTGATGATAGAGGTCGTCATCTTTGCGCTTAAAATTGTCATCGGACTGCACGTGAATAAAAATATACAGGTCTCCTGCTTCGCCGCCATTCATGCCGCTTGCGCCTTTTCCTTGTAGACGAATACGGTTGCCGTCATCAACTCCAGCGGGGACAACGACATTCAAGATGCGCTCTTTCATCGTGCGCCCTGAACCATGACACTCGGCACACGTCCTGCGATTGATTTTGCCCGTGCCATGACATCTCGAACACGTGCGTTGCATACTGAAAAAGCCCCGTTGCGTGCGCAAAACGCCGCCGCCTTGACAATCAGGACAGACAACTTGTTCGCCGTTTTCAGCACCCGTGCCACGACAAGAATCACACGTAGACGGCGCATTCATGCGCAACTGACGAGACACTCCCTTAAAACACTCCTCCAACGTCAGACGCATATCATAACGCAAATCCTCGCCGCGGCTGGCATGCTGACGGCCACGAGACGACCCCATCGACCCCATATCTCTGCCGAACATTTCCTCGAAGAGTCCACCTTCGAAGATACTGGAAAAACCATTCGACAAATCAAAATCAAAGTTGCTCCTGTCACCCACATGCCCATAGGTATCATACTGCTTGCGTTTCTCGTTGTCGCGCAAAATCTCGTAGGCTTCATTAATCTCTCGAAACTTCTCGGCTGCCGAATTGTCACCCGGATTACGATCCGGATGATAACGCATCGCCAGCTGACGATACGCCTTACGAATCGCTTCTGACGAATCCGAGCGGGAAACACCTAAAGTCTCGTAATAATCTTTTGACATACGTCATCCCTTGCGAGACTCATCATGACCGAGTCGGCTGGTCATCATTTTTGTCTTTTTTATTATCCTTCTTTTTTGTGTCCTGAGCTTTTTCGCTGGTTACGTCCTCATACTGCGCATCGACGACTCCGTCTTCGCCCGGTTGAGCTTGTGCCGCGCCATTTTTCTGGTCGCCATACAGCTGCTCGCCAATTTTCATGGACGCCGTCGCCAGTGCCTCCATTTTGGCTTTGACACTCTGGGCATCGCCGCTCTTGCGTGCTTCTCGTAAGCCATCTATAGCCCCTTGAATCTCGCTAGCGGTCTCTTTGTCCACTTTATCGCCAAGATCTTTCAAGTTCTTCTCGGACGAGTATAACAAGGCTTCCGCTTGATTCATCAGCTCGACATCTTCTTTGCGTTTTTTATCTTCATGGGCATGCTCTTCGGCATCTTTGACCATGCGTTCGATATCGTCCTGCGACAAGCCCCCCGAAGCCTCGATGCGCACTTTTTGCTCTTTGTTGGTGGCTTTATCCTTTGCCGACACGCTGAAGATTCCATTCGCATCAATATCGAACGTCACCTCAATCTGCGGCATACCCCGCGGAGCAGGCGGTATGCCTACAAGATCAAATTGCCCGAGCAACTTGTTGTGCTCTGCCATTTCTCGCTCGCCCTGAAAAACACGTATCGTCACGGCCGATTGATTGTCATCCGCCGTCGAGAACACCTGACTCTTACGAGTCGGTATCGTGCTGTTCCTATCAATCAAACGGGTAAAGACGCCGCCCAAGGTCTCAATACCAAGAGACAACGGCGTTACATCCAAGAGCAGAACGTCCTTGACATCGCCCTGTAACACACCCGCCTGTATCGCAGCACCCATAGCAACAACCTCATCGGGATTGACCCCTCGATGAGGCTCTTTGCCAAAGAATTCTTTGACCTTCTCACTAATTTTCGGCATGCGCGTCATGCCACCCACTAAAATGACCTCGTTGATTTCGCCTGCCGACAAGCCCGCATCAGCCAATGCCGAGCGACAAGGCTCCATCGTCCGCTCAATCAAGTCCCCCACCAGAGATTCCAACTTCGCACGACTCATACGCAAATTAAGATGCTTGGGACCAGAAGAATCCGCCGTCACAAAAGGCAAATTCACTTCCGTTTGTTGCTGCGATGATAACTCAATTTTGGCTTTCTCCGCAGCCTCCTTCAAACGCTGCAACGCCAACTTATCGCTCTTCAAATCAATGCCCGTGTCTTTCTTAAACTCCGACACCAAATAATCAATAATCAGCTTATCAAAGTCCTCACCGCCAAGAAACGTATCCCCATTGGTCGATTTAACCTCAATGACACCATCACCAATCTCGAGAATCGATACATCGAATGTCCCGCCACCCAAGTCATAGACCGCAATGACAGACGAGTCCTTTTTATCCAAACCATACGCCAGAGCAGCCGCCGTCGGCTCGTTAATGATACGCAACACCTCAAGCCCCGCTATCTTGCCCGCATCTTTTGTCGCTTGCCGCTGAGCATCATTAAAATAAGCTGGCACCGTGATAACCGCCTCCGAAACTTTGTGCCCCAAACGAGTTTCCGCATCCTCCTTTAACTTGCGTAAAATCTTAGCACTCACCTCACTAGGCGACAGAGCCTTACCGCCCATCTCTACCCACGCATCACCGTTGCGACCCTTGACAATCTTATAAGGCACCATGCCTCTGTCTTTTTCCACCATCGAGTCATCATAACGACGCCCAATCAAGCGTTTGATAGCAAAAAGCGTATTCTCAGGGTTGGTAACAGCTTGGCGTTTTGCCGCTTGCCCCACCAACGTCTCGTTGTCCTTCGTTTCTGCCACCATCGACGGCGTCGTACGTCCACCTTCCGAATTCTCCAAAACACGCGCCTCTCGACCGTCCATGACGGCAACACACGAATTGGTCGTACCAAGGTCAATACCAATTGCTTTACCCATAAATAACGTTCTCCTCAACTGTGCCCCGCCCGTCATTCTTCTCTCACCTTGTTATAGGATGATAAAAACAAAAATCAACCCTTCTCAGCCTCATCGCCCTTATCGCCCGTCTCGTCCCCATCACGCACCTCAGCCTTGCACACCACAACCATTGACGGACGCAAAAGCCTATCATGCAGCTGATAACCACAACGCAACTGCGCAACAACATGCCCCGCCGCTACATCCTCAGCGACACTCTCCGAGACAGCCTCATGCAAACGATAATCAAACGCATCCCCTTTCTTCGCCTCTATCCGCTTGATACCAAACTGCGTAAAAGCTTGCTCCATTTCACGCAAAAGAGCCTGCAACATATCCCGAGAACGAACCAAACGCTCTTGGTCCTGACTCGTCAGCGTTTCCGCTTCATCAACCAAAGCCTGCCTAAAACCATCCAGCACCGACAAAAGCGGACGAGCAAACTCTCCGTGCGCATACGTAACTTTCTCACTGAGTTCTCGCTCAAAACGGCGGCGGTTATTCTCATTCTCCGCCAAAGCACGCAACAACTTGTCTTTGACCTCGTCCAACTCAGCCCCCCTCGACTCAGGCGCAACCTGTGCCTTTTTTGCTCCCTGTCCCTCCTTCGTCTTCTTCTTCTTTTTATCCTTCATCGGCGTCTTCTCGCTCATCGTCCTCTCCTCCATCCTCATGTTTTGTCCTGTTCAGTCAACTGGGCAACCAGTTGTGCCGTATAATCAACAATAGAGATAATACGAGCATAATCCATCCTCGAAGGGCCAACAATGCCAACAGCACCAAGGATAGACTCACGCCTATCACGCACCGGCGACACAATCAACGAGCAGCCCGCATGATTAAAAAGAGGATGTTCAGCACCAATAAAAATTTTCAACCCTTCTCCCTGAGCCGCCAGCTGAAGCAAATTGAGAAAATTACCCCCCGACTCCAATTCACCCAACAAATGACGTATCCTATCGATATCCTCTAAAACGTCAACATCATCCATCAGCCGCGACTGTCCCCGCACAATCAAGCGGTCACTGCCGTCTCCCGACCATACCGCCAGCCCCATCGACACCAACCTTTCCGACAAAGCCGTCAACTGACTGCGTTGGTCGTTAATCTCCTGTTGCACAAGCACCGATGCCTCACTCAACGTCCGACCAATAAGACGAGCATTAAGATAATTACCCGCCTCAATCAAGCTGGCATGCGTAAACCCCGCCGACACATCAATAAGACGATTCTCAACACTCCCATCCTCCGCCACCAAAACCACCAAGACCTGCGTTTTCTGCAACAAAACAAACTCGATATGCTTAACCCGTATATTACGTCTTGGTGCCATAACCAGCCCCGTGCAGTGCGCAACCCCAGAAACAACATCACTCGCACGCTCCAAGAGCCCATGAACGTTATCATCGCTGTCACTGGTGTCAGAACCATGCATCGCACCCTCAATCGAACGCTTCAACGCCGCATCGAGGGGCCCCACCTCCATCAATCCCTCAACAAAAAGACGCAAACCAAAATCTGTCGGCAAACGCCCCGCCGAACGATGCGGCGCATAAAGCAAACCCTCCTCCTGAAGACGCGCCATAACATGACGCACAGTCGCCGGCGACAAGCGACTCGACAACTTCGCCACAACCGTCTGAGACCCCGCAGCATTCTTCGTATGGATAAAGTGATCCACCAACACACGAAAAACCTCACGAGACCTATCATCCAGACGAGCCAGAACCGCCTTCTTGTCCTGCATACTTCCTCTCTTTCTTTTGTCCACCAATCATGCTAGCCTGACAAGCATGCTATCCACACTCGTCATCGCCAGTCACAATATAGGCAAAGTCATCGAATTACGTCAATTGGTGGCGGAACACACCACAACCAACGTAACCATCCAGAGCCTATCTGAGCTCGGCATCCCCGAACCCGAAGAGACCGAATCCACGTTTGTCGGCAACGCTATCCTCAAAGCCCGCCACGCCTTCGATCAATGCCATTTACCCTGTCTTGCCGATGATTCGGGCCTCGAAGTCACCTGCCTCGATGGTCGCCCCGGTATTTACTCGGCGCGCTGGGCCCTTCACCCCCACCACAAAAAAAGAGACTTCACCTACGCCATGCACAAAGTCAACGACGCCATCGGCACACACCCCGACCGCTCCGCACGTTTTATCTGTGCTCTTGCTTGGCTAACCCCCGACCACCCCCAACCGCAAACCTTTGTCGGCACCGTCGACGGCACCCTGTGCTGGCCCCCTCGAGGCACACACGGCTTCGGCTATGACCCCATGTTCATCCCCAACAACCACACCCAAACCTTCGGTGAAATGACCCCCAAAGAAAAACAGCCCCTCACCCACCGATACCGCGCCTTCCAACAATGGTGTCACCACGTATTCCCCACCCCCAACCCCCCTACACCATGAATCCCCCATCCAACCCCCCGCTCAGTATCTATATCCACTGGCCCTACTGCAGCAAGAAATGCCCCTACTGCGACTTTAACGTCCACCGCGAAACCGCCCCCATCGATGTCGCTACCTGGCAGCGCGCCTATCTGCGTGACTTAGATTATCACCACGCCCGCAGCTGTCGCCACCGCCTTACCAGTCTTTTTTTTGGCGGCGGCACCCCCTCGCGTATGCCCCCCGCCCTCACACAAAGCATCATCGACCACTGCCTGAAACGCTGGCACAGCAGTCCCTCTATCGAAATCAGCCTCGAAGTCAATCCCTCCGATAGCCCCGCTATCCCCACCTACGTAGCCTGCGGTGTCAACCGCCTATCCATTGGCGGACAATCCCTCATCGCATCACGTCTGGCATTTCTCGGCAGAGACCACAGCCCCGACGACGTGCGCGCCGCCATCGATACCGCCCACCAACACGCACCCTACGTTTCTGCCGACTTCATCAGTTGCCTACCCTTCGACACCCCCACCTCCTGGCAACAGGAACTCCTCCAAATTGCCACACTACCCCTCGGTCACCTATCCATCTATGGCCTCACCATCGAGCCCCATACGCCCTTCCACCGCGCCGTCCAACAAAAAGTATGGCATCCCCCCAACCAAGACCAACAAGCCCTCTTCTATCAACAAACCCAAACAACCCTCACGGACAACGGCTTTCACCCCTACGAAGTCTCCAGTTACGCCCGCACACCCAATCACCAATGCCGCCACAACCTCACCTATTGGCGTTACGGCAACTATCTCGGCATTGGGCCCGGCAGTCACGGACGACTCCACCACAACGGCACAACCCACGCCTGGCAAAACCACAAAAAACCACAAGACTGGCTTCATCACTGCCTCAACGGCAAAAATGGCATCGACCACCAAACACCTTTACGTATCGATGAACAGATAAGCGAAATGCTCCTCATGGGCTTGCGACTCAAACAAGGCATCGATACCCGCACCATCTCACATATCACCAACCGCCCCCTCAGCGATTTTCTCGACCCCCATCACGTGCGTCTCTGCATCGATGCCCACTGGCTCGAACACCCCACCTCCCACAGTTTACGTCTCACCGATGAAGGTTTATTGCGTCTTGACTCCATCGTTGAGCTGATAACGACTCGTCATCATTCTGCTGTTGTCTCTGGGTCGCCTGCCCCTGTTGCCCCTTCAGTTGTCCCTTCTGCTGTCCCGTCTGTTAAGGTGCTGACCGCCGCGGCGGTGCCACCATCAAAGGACGAGCGTCCGCGCCCGACAACCTCGAGCGCGCCATTCTGCACCTGATAAATGTTATAAGAGCGTTGCACCGTGCCATCTTCATGCAAGCGGAACAAGCCATTGACCCCTTCAAAGCCCGATGGATTGGTGAGACGCTTCAGGCTCAGGCGTTCTGTCCCTGACATCAGTTGCACCAACAAAGCCACAGTATCGTAAACGATACTAGCGACCCGCGGCGGTTGCCGTTGAAACACCGACACAAACTTTTCCCGAAAAGCCTGTCGCAAAGCAATATCCGGGGCAGCAAACCACGAGCCATTCAAAAGCGGCTCACGCAACAGCTCATCGCCTTCCCACAACGATGTCCCCAAAAAACGCACACGAGAATTGGTCACATCATAAAAAGCCAAAAACGCCACCGCACTGACCAGATCCTGTCCCTGCAACGGAATCATAATCGCATCGAAAGGCAGAGACGACATATCCCGCACCTCGTTAATCAGAATCTGATCCTCTTTTTCTTCTTCATCCAATTCGAAGGCTTGCAGTTGCCCTTGAATGAAATTTTCTCTTTTCTGGTAATCCGAGAACAATTCCACGTCGCTTGCGGCGTCGCGCACTTTGCCATCGAAGAGCAGCGTGCGGGTATAGTTGGCATCATAAACATCGGTTGCCTCAACCATGGTCTCGTCAATCAGTTGTCCATAGGGCGTATTCGGTGCTAACAAAGCGTAGCGGACGAATCCGCGCCGCCGCGCATAGCCAATCACCCGTTGGACTTCCTCCTCGACTCGATAGCCCATGATAAAAACGCCCTTGCGAGCAAATGACGCATCAGAAGAAAAAGACACCACCGGTATGTTCTTGCTAATGGCATCGTTATCGATGGCATCAACAGAATGAGCAAACAGAGGGCCCGCTATGACCTCGACTCCAGCATCGATGGCTTCGATAATCGCTGCCTCCGCTTTGCCTTCCTCGCCGCTGCCCACATCGAAAGGCAAAATATCAACATTCTCGCTAGCAAAATCGAACAAAGCCATTTGTGCCGTATCCGACAACAATTTGCCCAACGGCGCATACGTCCCGCTGAGAGGCAAAAACAAACCAATTTTGCGTTGTCCCTCCACCGGACGCTCGTCTTCGCTCAGCAAATCATCGAGCCACGGGACGACTCCTTCGTCTTCACTAATGGCACCCACATCTAATCTGTCAAAATCAGAAGACAGATTATCATCGACGGGCACATCGCCGCCAAACAACCCGTTACCGCCACACCCCGCCAATAACAAGGTTATCGCCACAACACTACGCATACCAGCCATGATAAAAACTTTAAGAAACCTTCAACAATAAGACTTCCCCCAGACCCTTCTATAGCATAATATAACAAACAAGATGGGCAAAAAAAGCACAAGAACAACCACCATGAAACCAGCCCCCACCCCCAACAAACGTATCGGTATCCTTGGCGAGCACCTCTGCGCCCTTTTTCTGCGTCTTAAAGGTTACACAGTCCTAGCACGCAACTGGACGTGCCGTTACGGCGAACTCGACATTGTCGCCAAACGCCGCAGCACCCTCGTTTTTGTCGAAGTCAAAACCCGCCGTTCCTCTCACATTTTACGCACAGACATCATCTCGCCCGCCCAAAAACAACGTATCATCCACACCAGCCAGCTTTTTCTGAGTCGCTATCCCCAATTCCGCACCTTCTTTATCCGCTTCGATGTTATCGTGTTGACCGGCTTATACCCCACCCATATCCGTAACATCTGGCAGGAGTCGATGCCCTCATGACGAATCGCCGCCTCTCCATAGCCCTACAAATGAATCCCCTCGCCAGCCTGAACGTTGCCGGCGACAGCACCCTTGCTCTTGCCGACAATGCCCTCGCCAGAGGCTTCGACGTCTACCACTATCAGCCCGACACCCTCAGCCTACAAGGCGACGTAAAAGCCCCTGAGGTGCAAGCCCGCCTCCGCCCCCTCACCCAAACCGACGGTGTCTTCCATCAAGGTGACGCCCAGCAACGTCCCCTCGCCAGTATGGACGTTGTCTTGATGCGCCAAGACCCGCCCTTTGACCTTCATTATATCTCGGCAACCTACATTCTAGACTACCTCCAGCACACCACAAAGGTGCGGGTCATCAACGACCCAACCGCAGTGCGGTCTTTTCCTGAAAAATACATTCCTTTTCTTTTCCCTGAATTAACGCCACCGACTCTGTTATCGAGAGACCCCGCCACCATCGAGGCTTTCCGTGCCAAACACGGCAGTATCGTCATGAAAGTCATGAACGGCAAAGCCGGCGAAGGAATCTTTCTCGTCCACCCCGATGACGCCAACTATGCCTCCCTCATCGAGACGTTGCTTGCCACCTGTGCAACACCTTTAATTATTCAAAAGTATCTCCCTGCCATTCGACAAGAAGGCGACAAACGTCTGCTCGTCATCGATGGGACGTGCGTTGCTGCCTTCCGACGTATGCCTGCAGACAAGGATATGCGCGCCAACCTACGCTGCGGCGGCAAAGCCGTCGCCTGCCCTATCAGCACACGCGATACCCACATTTGTCAGACCCTACGGCCTTTTTTACAGCAACACGGTTTGTTTTTTGTCGGCATCGATGTCATCGGCGACACCTTAACGGAAGTCAACACCACCTCGCCGACCGGTTTACGTGAATGTCACCGCCTCAGCAATATTGATGGAGCAGCCCTTTTCTGGGATGCGGTGGTGCGCGGGTCTAGCTGATGGTGTCTCGCACCACCACTGTGGCTTTTCTAGGCATGGACGCGCACAAGGTTGACGTCCAAGCCCACTTTGGGCCCGGCATGCCGTCCTTCCAAATTGTCGGTCTACCCGACAAAGCCATTGGCGAATCCCGCGAGCGGGTACGCGCCGCTATCGCCGCCTTAGGGCTGGCGTTACCCGCAAAACGTATCACCATTAACCTTGCCCCTGCTGACCTTGCCAAAACCGGCAGCCACTACGACTTACCCATAGCCTTAGCCTTGCTCAGTGAAATGGGTATCCTCACCTCCGAAGACAACGATGAATTTATTGCCTTAGGAGAGTTAGCTCTCGATGGCCGTATCGGCTTTGTGCCCGGTATTCTACCCGCGGCGTTTTTTGCTACCCAACAAGAACGTAGCCTTATTTGCCCGAAACAATGTGGCTATGAAGCCACCTTCGGCGGCGAAAACCTCAACGTTGTCGCTGCCGATAACCTCGGGGAGCTGATTCACCACCTGCGCGGCACACGTAGTCTACCACCACCAAGTCCCCCGAACCCGGACAGCCCCGTTCCCCTCGACCATGCCCCCGATATGGTCGATATCAAAGGACAGGAACACGCCAAACGTGCCATAGAAATTGCTGCCTGTGGCGGCCACAACGTCCTTATGCGAGGCCCACCCGGGGCAGGAAAATCCATGCTGGCATCACGGCTGTGGACTCTGTTGCCACCTTTAACACCACGAGAATCCCTCGATGTCAGCATGATTCATTCTCTTGCTGGCACACTGCCCAACGGCACAATTTTATATCAGCGTCCTTACCGCGCGCCTCATCACTCGGCGTCGCTAGTCGCCCTCATCGGCGGCGACAGCAAAGCACGTCCCGGTGAAGTCAGCTTAACCCACAGAGGTGTGCTTTTTCTCGATGAACTACCCGAGTTCTCTCGTGCCACCCTAGAGGCTTTACGCCAGCCCCTCGAGAGTGGTGAGGTGCTTATCTCCCGCGCGCAAGCACGTTTCTCTTATCCCGCAAGGTTCCAGCTGGTGGCAGCGATGAATCCCTGTCCCTGCGGCTACCACGGCGAGAGCAACCACCATTGTCGCTGTAAGCCCCATGCTATTGACTCGTATCAAAACAGAATTTCGGGGCCCCTTTACGACCGCATCGATATTCATATCGATATGCCAGCCCTGAGTGCCAAAGAGCTGATGGGCAAAGCCCCGCCCGAAAACAGCACAACCATCGCCGAAAGAGTGCACAACGTCCGCGAGCTGCAACGGCAACGTTTCTTGCGTCTCGGTGCCGACACCCTCCACACCAACGCGGAAGCGGACGGCAAACTGCTCACCACCATCGCCCCCCTTGAGTCTGCGGCTCAGCAGACTCTTGCCAGTGCCATCGACCAAATGAACCTATCGGCACGTGCCTACCATCGAATCTTGCGTATTGCGCGCACCATCTGCGATATGGAGACCCTCGACGCCGACCAGACCATCTCTGCCTATCACATCGCCCAAGCCCTCGAGTATAAAAGGCGACTTGCAATCGAAGCCTAAGACTCCTACATAAAAGACACACCCCCCGCATAAACACCCCCACAAACCGTTTGACTTTTTTCCTTATCTGGATACGTTTTTTATCATCATTCTGATACGTTGCTCACACGAGCTGCAAGCCCTTCCACCTAGTCCTTACCATGTCAAAAGACCAGCACGATTCTAAGAATGTTCTTTATTGCTCGTTCTGCGGTAAAAGCCAGCACGAAGTCCGTAAGCTTATTGCGGGGCCTACTGTCTTTATCTGCGATGAGTGCATCGAGCTCTGCATGGATATTATCCGTGAAGAGAACAAATCGATGCCGCACCAGCGTAACAGCAACATTCCCAATCCGAAGGATATTTATCAGATTCTCGATGATTACGTCATTGGTCAGGAACAGGCGAAAAAGACTCTCTCTGTTGCGGTGCATAACCACTATAAGCGGCTCAGCAAAGGGCAAAAAAGCGGCGACGTGGAAATTGCCAAATCGAACATTCTGCTGATTGGGCCCACGGGTTGTGGCAAGACTCTCCTTGCCGAGACCTTAGCCCGTATCGCCAATGTGCCTTTCACCATGGCTGATGCCACGACTCTGACGGAGGCGGGCTATGTCGGCGAGGATGTCGAGAACATTATTTTGAAGCTGTTGCAGGCTGCCGACCATGACGTGGAACGCACCCAGAAAGGTATCGTCTATATCGATGAAGTGGACAAAATCAGCCGTAAAGCCGACAACCTGTCGATTACCCGTGATGTTTCGGGCGAGGGCGTGCAACAAGCCTTGCTTAAGATTATGGAAGGCACTGTGGCTTCTGTGCCGCCGCAGGGGGGCAGAAAGCATCCGCAACAAGAGTGTCTGCAAGTGGATACCTCCAACATTCTGTTCATCTGTGGCGGTGCGTTTGCTGGCTTAGAGCGTATCATTACGGCACGGACAAAAGGCACGGCTATTGGCTTTGGGGCGGATGTCAAGACCGCCGGTGAAAACAGCGATGCCATTCTGAAACAAGTCGAGCCCGAAGATTTGCTGAAGTTCGGTTTGATACCCGAATTCATCGGTCGTCTGCCTATTATTGCGCCCTTGTCTGATCTTAACGTGGATGCTCTGGTGCAGGTGTTGACTCAGCCCCGCAATGCCCTGATTAAACAATACAAGCGTCTCTTCCGTATGGAAAATGTCAAGTTGACCTTCACCGATAACGCTCTGAAGGCGATTGCTCATCGCGCCAAAGAACGCAAAACTGGGGCGCGGGGCTTGCGCTCCATCGTCGAAGATATTCTTCTCGATACCATGTTCGATATCCCCAGCAACCAAGGCATCTCCGAGGTTGTCGTCAATAAAGACGTCACACAAGGCAAAATTAAACCACTCTATATATACCAAGAACAAAGTAGCGGTGCTAAAAGCTCATAGGCACGCCACAGGAACGACCTCCCCGACAACGACAATGCCCATCAAGAACCGCTTTCTTCCGAAAATGCCTGCCATGACCGAGACCACCTATCCCCTGCTTCCTCTGCGTGATATTGTTGTTTTTCCGCACATGATTGTGCCGCTGTTTGTCGGACGGAAAAAATCCGTTAGCGCGCTCGAGCAAGAACGCAAGAAGCAACGCCCCCTTATTCTTGCGACACAGAAAAACCCGAGCAAAGACGACCCCACCCCCGAGGACATCTACAAAGTCGGCGTGTTCGGCAAAATCATCCAACATATCGAGCTGCCCGATGGCACCGTGAAAGTGCTCGTGGAGGGGCAACAACGAGTCAAAATCATCGGATACAAAGACAACGCTGCCTTCTTCGATGTGGCTATCGAGCCCCTCGAGCAAATTCTGCCGCAAGAACGCAACGAAACCATTGCTCTGATGCGCGCTATTTTGAGCCAATTCGAGCAATACGCCAAACTCAACCGCAAAATTGCAACGCCGGAAGATATGGTGTCGTCCATTGCCAAAATCTCTAACCCCGCCCAGTTTGCCGATAGCATCGCCGCACACATTCATCTGAAAATCAGCGACAAACAGAGTATCCTCGAAACCATCGATGTGGGTAGTCGACTGGAGAAAATCTCCAAGCATATTCACAACGAAATCAATCTGCTGAAAATGGAAAAGCGTATCCAAAAACGTGTCAAAACACAAATGGATAAAAGCCAGCGCGAATACTACCTCAACGAACAAATGAAAGCCATCCAGCAGGAACTCGGTGACAACGAGGAAAGCGGCGGCGACCTCAACGACCTGCAAAAAAAGATTAAGAAAACTAAGCTGTCGAAAGAGGCTCGGGAAAAAGCGGAAGGCGACTTGAAAAAGTTACGTTCCATGAGCATGATGTCGGCGGAAGCCAACGTCATCCGCAACTACTTGGATTGGTTGCTGTCTATCCCTTGGAATCAGCATGCGCCGCCGCATACCAATCTGAAAAAGGCGGAAAAAATTCTCGAACACGACCATTACGGGTTAAAGAACGTCAAAGAGCGTATCCTCGAGTATTTGGCGGTGCAAAAACGCACCAAGAAAATCAAGGGCCCTATTTTGTGTCTTGTGGGGCCCCCCGGGGTCGGCAAAACGTCCCTTGGTAAATCCATTGCTGCAGCAACGCAACGCAACTTTGTGCGCGTGTCTCTGGGCGGCGTGCGAGACGAATCCGAAATACGAGGCCATCGCCGAACGTATATCGGCTCTATGCCCGGAAAAATCATACAAGGCATGAAAAAATCCAAGACGTCTAATCCGCTGTTCTTGCTCGATGAAATTGACAAAATGGGAAGCGACTGGCGCGGGGATCCGTCCTCGGCTCTGCTGGAAGTGCTCGACCCAGAGCAAAACAAAAATTTCAGCGACCATTACCTCGAAGTGGACTATGACCTGTCGGACGTTCTGTTCATTACGACAGCCAACACGTTGAATATGCAGCAGCCTCTTCTCGACCGATTGGAAGTTATCCGTATCGAAGGATATACTGAGAATGAAAAAGTCGAGATTGCTAAGAAGCACCTGATACCGAAGCTGCAAGATAATCACGCCATCAAAGACGATGAATGGTCGATTTCGGATTCGGCTATCCGCAAGCTCATCCAAGCCTACACTCGAGAAGCAGGGGTGCGTAATCTCGAGCGGGAACTGGCCAAGCTCATCCGCAAAACCATCTATCAAGCCACTGTCAAGAAGCTCAAGCATATTGCTATCAGTGACAAAACGATTCAAAGCTACAGCGGTGTGCCGAAATACCGCCCGAGCGAGTTGCCTGACACCAACATGATTGGCGTTGCCACCGGGCTGGCATGGACCCAGAGCGGCGGGGAAATCCTCACCATCGAGTCGGTGACCATGCCCGGTAAAGGCAAGTTCCACAACACCGGTAAGCTGGGGGATGTGATGAAAGAATCGATACAGGCAGCCATCAGTTTTGTCCGCTCCCGTGCGCCTAGTCTTGGCATCACCGACCAGTTCTTCGAGAGCCACGACATCCATGTGCACATCCCCGAAGGTGCCACGCCCAAAGATGGGCCCTCGGCGGGCATCGCCCTCGTCCTTGCCATTACCTCGTGCTTAACCCGCAACCCCATCGACCGACTGGTCGCCATGACCGGCGAAATCACCCTCAGCGGAAGAGTGCTCCCCATCGGCGGACTAAAAGAAAAAATGATCGCCGCCTTGCGTAATGACGTCAAAAAAATCATCATCCCAAAAGATAACGTCAAAGACTTGGATGAAATCGACGCGACCATCAAAGACAAATTCGACATCGTCCCGATTACGGCAGCGGACGAGATCTTTCATCACGCCCTGATTAACCCTATTGCGCCGTTGACGCCACAAACCCAGCCTCTAACGGCGCGCAGCGATGAACGTCTGCGTCCACATTAAAATAAAATAATAAAATAATGGCGTGCATTTATCACAAAAATCATGTATAGTAGCTCCTGTCGCGTTGGCAACAACACGCCCGGCAAGAGTCAGGTGCTTGGAGACCAGCCTGCCTTGTGCCCTAACAATGGTCTCGCAACCACGTGGAGTTACGCACAATGAACAAAGGTGAACTCGTCGAAGCTGTTGCTCAGAAGAGCAATATCAACAAAAGTGAAGCGACAAGAGCCGTTGAAGCCACTTTTGACACCATCGAGGGCGCGCTCAAAAAAGGAGATGAAGTCCGACTCGTCGGATTCGGTACCTTCTCCGTCGCAAAAAGAGCAGCAAGAGATGGCCGCAACCCCAGAACAGGGGCTACAATCAAGATACCTGCCGCGAAAGTGCCAAAATTCAAAGCAGGAAAAGGATTGAAAGACGCCATCAAATAAAAAACTACAAAGGAGGGAAAAATCGGGAGGAGAGAAGAAAAAATTCTCTCCTCCTGTCCTTTTTTGTAGCCCCGCAACTTAAGCCTCTAGTCCGAGGATAAGTGATAACACTCTAGGATATCGCCCTCCTGAATGTCGGAAAAGGCAACCAGAGAAATGCCACATTCAGTGCCAGAGCGCACTTCCCGCACATCGTCCTTTTCTCGTTTCAAGTGACGCACCCGCGTTTCCGTAATCACCTCGTCATCCCGTAGCAGACGAACTCGCTCGTCCGCACGCATGCGCCCCTCCACAACCATACAGCCCGCCACTTTGCCCACCTTGCCAATATCGAAGACCTTCTGCACCGTCGCTCGTCCCAACATGACCGCCTCCTTGTCGTCGCCACCCGCCGCCTGCAAACGCACCCTAAAATCCTCCACCAAGTCATAAATCACACCATAATCCTTAATCTCAACCCGATGCTTGCGAGACAAAACCCGAGCCGACGGATTCGACCGCAAGTTAAAACCAACAATACACGCCCCCGTCGTCGCCGCCAAAAGAACATCCGACTCACTAACCTCACCAACACCATAATGCACAACTTTGAGTTCTCGCTCAAAATCATGCAACAAAGAATGCAACGACGTGCTTATCGCCTCAACAGAACCCTGCGTGTCCGCCTTGATAATCACCGGAAATGTCCGCTCCTCATCAGAAGAACGCTTCATACGCTCCTCAATACTCATAGACGACAACGACGACGTATCCCTCTGACGCAAAGTAGAACGATAACGCGCCACCTCCTTTGCCCGCGCCTCGCTCTCCACAACAACAAACTCATCGCCCGCCTCCGGCACACCATCACAACCCAAAATGTCCACCGGCTGCGACGGATAAGCCTGCTTATGCCCACCCTTTGCATCACTGCCCCCTACCCCACCACCAACCACCATCGCCCGCACCCGACCCCACCGCTTGCCCGCAACAAAAATATCGCCCTTATTCAACGTGCCCTTCTGCACCAACACCGAAACAATGCTCCCTCGTCCCCGCTCCATACGAGCCTCCAACACCGTCCCCACCGCCGAACGCGCTGATGCCGCCTTCAAATCCATCATGTTCGACTGCAACAAAATCATCTCCTCCAAACTCTCCAAATTACGCTTCTGCAACGCCGATAACTCACAAGATAAAACCTCGCCCCGCATCTTCTCCACAACCACATGGTGCGACAATAACTCTTGGTAAACCTTGTCAATATCAGCACCCGCCGCATCAATCTTATTCACCGCTATAATCACCGGCACATTCGCCGCCTTAGCATGATTCAATGCCTCCACCGTCTGCGGCTTCACACCATCATCCGCAGCAATAACAACAACAACAATGTCCGTCACAGTCGCACCACGGATACGCATCTTCGTAAAAGCCTCATGACCCGGCGTGTCCAAAAACGTTATCGGCTCACCACCCTTCTTCGACCTAATCTGATAAGCACCAATATGCTGCGTAATACCACCCTTCTCACCCGCCACAATCTTCGAGCCCGCCAAAGCATCCAAAAGAGACGTCTTGCCATGATCCACATGACCCATAATCGTCACCACCGGCGGACGCGGCTCAAGAGTCGCCCTATCATCCACACCCCCACCTAAACCAATCTCCACATCCGAATCACTCACCCGCTTAATGCGATGACCAAACTCAGCAATCACAAGCTCCGCCGTATCCTGATCAATAGCCTCGTTAATATGCGCCATAACACCCATCCCCATTAAAACCTTAGCAACATCAGCACCCCGCTCAGCCATACGATTCGCCAACTCCGAAACCATAATCGTTTCCGGCACAACCACCTCCCGAGATACCTTGCGCGGCGCGGCACCACCCCCCATCGCCTTGTCCGCCTCCATACGCTGCTTCTGCTGCTTCTGCCTCGCACGGCGAACCGCCGCCATCGAACGCATCCGCTCATCACCACCCTCCTCCAAAGACGACGTTATCGTCAACTTGCCCGAACGCTTGCCACCAAAACCCTTGCTACCACCATCACCCCCCACACCCCCATGACGCTGACCACGCTTGCCACGACCACCACCCTTACTACGCTCACTACTCTTTGAACTCTTACTTAAACTCTTACTGGGACGAGACCCACGAACCAACGACTCCTTCGACTCAACACCACTCGTATCCCCACGCTGGCCCTCCCGCTGCCCCTCACGTTGTCCTCCACGTTGTTGTCCCCCGCGTTGTCCTTCACGGGCTCCCCCCCGCTGTCCCCCACGTTCTCTTTCTCCCCCACGTTGTCCCTCACGTTGTCCCCCCTCCCGTCGCGCCTCCCGTCGCGCCTCCTGTCCACCCCTATCATCCCGTTGAGTCTCAACCCGCTCGGCACGCTCTTCCCGCACCTGCTCACCCCCCTGCTCACCTACAGGCGGACGCGCACGTTCCTCACGCTCTTTGTCACGACCAGCCCCCCCAGCCCCCCCAGCACCCTCCTCGCCCTTCTTAAAGCCCCGCCGCCGCTTAATCTCAACCTCGACCATGCGAGAACGACCATGCGAAAAACTCTGCCAAATTTGACTCGTCTCAACCGTCCGCCGCAACTTAACGCGGGAACGCTCGCCACCATCACCCTTGCCACCACCCTTTAATGTGCCTGATTCATCCTTCGACATACGACAAAGCCTCTCTCAATACCCTCAAGACGATGCCTTTGCCGTCTTCTTGGCAACCGCTTTCTTAACAACCGCCTTCTTCACGACCGCCTTCTTCGCAACCGCTTTCTTGCCAACCGTTTTCTTTTCTTTTGTCGTTGTTTTTGCAACCTTCTTTGCTGGTGTCTTTGACACCTTCTTTGTCGCCTTCTTCACCGGTTTATCCGTTTCGAACCAGTGCGCCCGCGCCGCCATAACCAACTCATCCGCCTGCGTGCGCCCCACACCATGCTTCCGCAACAACTCGTAAGCCTCATCCCCCGCCAAATCCGCAAAAGCATCCCGAGTCGTCAAACCCTTGTCCGCCAAAATACCCAAAACCACACGCCACCTATCATGGGACAAACTAATCGTATCATGAGCCAAACCATAAACCGCCAGCTCCTTGTTCAACTTCCGCTGCAACTTCTTAAACGCCGTCACAGCACGACTATGCAACTCCCTCGCCACATCACTATCGAAACCCTCAATCGCTGCCAAGTCATCCTCAGTTGCCGCCGCAACCTCCTCGACATCAGAAAAGCCCTCGGTCACCAACAAGTGCGCGATGACATCCTCTACATCCAGCAACTCCATGAATTTACGTGACTGTTCGTCAAACTCCTTGCGCCGACGCTCCGACTCAACCTCCTCCGTCAAAATGTCAATGTCCCAACCCACCAACTGCGACGCCAAACGAACATTCTGACCCCGACGACCAATCGCCAAACTCAACTGACTCTCCGCAACAATCACATCCACACGATGATCCTCCTCATCAACACGCACCTTCGAGACCTCAACCGGACTCAAAGCATTCACCACAAAAGTCGATAAGTTAGGCGACCACGGCACAATATCAATCTTCTCCCCCTTCAATTCGCCCACCACCGCCTGCACACGACTGCCCCGCATACCCACACAAGCACCCACCGGATCCAACGTCGACTCATGCGAATGAACCGCTATCTTCGCACGACTGCCCGCCTCATGCGCAACCGACTTAATCTCAATGACACCATCATAAATCTCGGGCACCTCCTGACGAAACAAACCCGCCACAAACTGACGATGCGCACGAGATAAGAAAATCTGCGCGCCACGAGCCTCCGGACGCACATCCATCACATACGCCCGCACCCTATCCCCACGCCGAAAAACCTCCCGCCCCAACAGCTCCTCACGACGCATTAAAGCCTCCGCTGTGCCCAAATCAACAATCACATTGCCAAACTCTAGACGCTTAACAATGCCATTGATAATCTCACCCACCTTGTCCTTGAACTCGTTGTATTGCCGTTCCTGCTCCGCCTCACGCACCCGCTGCAAAATAACCTGCCTCGCACTAGACGCAGCACCACGACCAAACGACACCGGCGGCAACGACTCACGATAAACATCCCCCACCGATAAACCCTGCTCCTGAACACCCCTATCATCCAAACGAATCTCAACCGCAGCATTCTCCACCTGCTCAACAACACTACGATAACGATACAAAGCAATCGCACCATTCTTACGGTCTACATGGGCACGAATGTCAAACTCCTGACCATAACGAGAACGACCCGCACGAGATAACGCCTGCTCCATCGCCTGCAAAACAATGTCCCTATCTATATTCTTCTCATAAGCAACACCCTCCGCTACACGCAGAATATCAGCATACGCTCCAACATTGTCATTCATCACCAAAAAACTCCTCAAAAAAAACACCCCCCCAGCCCCCACACACCCCTTACCACAAAACACCCCACTCGCACCGCCACAGCGACCACCCGCCACAACGCAACGCCCAAAAAACACACTGTCCACCATGACAGAAAATATAAAGCCATAAAGGAGCTTTTTCAAGCCCCACATCGCCCATCACACCACAACAAAAAAATTGTTTCACGTGAAACATCTTTTTTTTCACCCCCTACCCCCATCCAATTGTTTCACGGGAAACAATTCTTTTTTTTTCATCCCTACCCCCATCCAATTGTTTCACGAGAAACAATTCCTTTTTTTTTACTATCATCTATTGCCTAAAATCACCCCATCCCATTGCATAACACCCCCAATAACGCTATGCTCCCCTCACAGCCTATCGGGCGATTAGCTCAGCTGGTAGAGCACCTTGTTTACACCGAGGGGGTCGTAGGTTCGAACCCTGCATCGCCCACCACACCCAAAATTGTTTCACGTGAAACAATTCCTTTTTTTTACAACTATCCCAAACTATCCCCAAAAAGGCGGCGAGGGGTAGGGGTTTTAGGGGGGCTACCCCTCGCCTCAACAAAAGCCCAAAGGCTAAAAGCCC
>JACONH010000012.1:0-26332 GCA_014323835.1 Alphaproteobacteria bacterium GM202ARS2 | reverse complement strand
AAAAGCCCAAAGGCTAAAAGCCCGAAGGCTATTTCTTACTTTTTGTCGTGGCTTTCTTGTCCACAACCGGCACGTCACCCTCCAAGCTCACGCCCGCAACGCTCTCACCACCTTCTTCACCTTCAACACCTTCACCTTCTTGCGTCGCACTCTCTTCTCGCGCCATACTCTCCTTTACCGATAAACCAGCCTCTTGTCGAATTAATTCACTCAACGTCTCCATAAGCTGCGGATGCTCCTTCAAATACGCTTTCACATTCTCACGTCCCTGCCCAATACGCTCATCCCGAAAAGCATACCACGCCCCCGACTTCTCAATAACACCCAACGACACACCCATATCGATAAGCTCACCCAACTGCGAGACACCCTCCCCATACATGATATCAAACTCAGCAACCCTAAAGGGCGGCGCCATCTTGTTTTTCACCACCTTAGCCCGAGTCTGATTGCCCACAGTCACATCCCTATCCTTAATCGCACCAATACGGCGAATCTCAATACGCACCGACGAATAAAACTTCAAAGCCATGCCCCCCGTCGTCGTCTCCGGATTGCCAAACATCACACCAATCTTCATACGAGTCTGATTGATAAAAATCAGCACGCAATTCGACCGCGACACCGAACCCGACAACTTACGCAACGCCTGACTCATCAAACGAGCATGCAAGCCCATATGCACATCCCCCATTTCACCCTCCAGCTCCGCCCGCGGCACAAGAGCAGCCACCGAATCAATAACCAACACATCAATAGCCCCCGACCGCACCAACGTATCCGCTATCTCCAAAGCCTGCTCCCCCGCATCCGGCTGCGATATCAATAGCCCATCCACATCAATGCCCAACTTGGTCGCATAAGACGGATCCAAAGCATGCTCCGCATCAATAAAAGCACACGAACCCCCACGCTTCTGTGCCTCCGCAATAATATGCAAAGCCAACGTCGTCTTCCCCGACGACTCGGGGCCGTAAATCTCAGTAATACGCCCCCGCGGCACACCCCCAATACCCAACGCTACGTCCAAGCCCAGCGAACCCGTCGAAACCGAATCAGCCTCCACCGAACTATTGTCGCCAAAACGCATAATCGACCCCTTGCCAAAATTACGCTCAATTTGACCCAATGCCGATTCCAATGCCTTATCACGATCCACGCCACCAACTCCTCCATCAAAAAGATGAGTCACTTTCGATACCAATGCCATGTCTTCCTCCCATAACTCTGCTATACCATAAAAACGAAAACCCAACCCCTTTTTCTATATATACACCCTAAAAAGAAAAAAGCAAGAACAAAATGAGAATAAAACAAAAAAAAATTACCCTCATGCTGCAAGCAACACAATCCAACGCCGGTAAATCCCTTATCGCCGCCGCCCTCCTACGCGCCCTTACCCGTCGCGGCTTATCCTGCGCACCCTTCAAACCCCAAAATATGTCCACAAACGCCGCCGTAACACCCGAAGGACACGAAATCAGCCGAGCACAAGCCCTCCAAGCCCACGCCGCCAACATCAACCCACACCACACCATGAACCCCATCCTCCTCAAACCACAAGGAGACCAAACCAGCCACGTCATCATCAACGGACACTACCACCACACAACCAACGCCCAAACTTGGATGGCCCAACGCAAACGCTTTATGCCTGATATTCTCAACGCTTACAAAGACTTAAAAAAACACTACGACATCATCATCGTCGAAGGTGCCGGCTCCCCCGTCGAAAAAAACCTCCCCCCACCCGATATCGCCAACATGGCCTTCGCCCTCGAAACCCAAACACCCGTCATCCTCATCGCCGATATCGAAAGCGGCGGCACCCTCGCCCACATCATCGGCACATATACCCTACTAACCCCCCCCGAGCGCACCCTCGTCAAAGGCTACATCATCAACAAATTCCGCGGCGACATAAACATCCTCCAGCCCGCCTTCCCCATCATCCACCAACACACCAACTTAAAGTGTTTAGGCACCCTCCCCTATCACCCCGCCGCCCTTAAACTCCCCGTCGAAGATAGCCTCGCTCTGTCTCGCCGGGCTCGCAGCCCTCGCCGCGCCCAAACATCATCACCATCATCTCCTTCCTCCCCCTTGCGAATCGTCATCCCCCTCACCCCCCATCTCGCCAACAGCGATGACATCGAGCCCCTACGTCTCCATCCCAACGTCCACGTCTGTCTCGCCCCCGCCGGCGCCCCCCTCCCCGCCGGCGATATCCTCCTTCTCCTCGGCTCAAAAGCCGTCCTACGCGACCTCGCCTTCATCAAAGAACAAGGCTGGCACATCGATATCGCCTACCACCACCGCCTCAAAAAACCCATCCTCGGCTTGTGCGGCGGCTACCAACTCCTCGGCAAAACCATCAACGACCCCGACGGTATCGAAGGAATCAAAGGCAAACACCCCGCCCTCAGCCTCCTCAATGTCCACACCCGCCTGAACCACGCCAAAACCCTCACCCGCACCACCAGTCGCCACGTTGCCACCCAACAAACCGTCTCCGGCTACGAAATCCATATCGGCACCACCACCGGCACAGATACATCAAAACCCATGCTCGCCCCCTCCCCCTCACCCACCCCCCACAATCACGGTGACGGCGGTGCGTCCTCCCCTTGCGGCACAATACAAGGCTGTTACATGCACGGCATCTTCACCAATGACGGCTTCCGCTCAGCTTATCTCAATACCCCCAACACAACCCCCTATCACAGCCAACTCCAGCACAACCTCGATGCCCTCGCCGACATGGTCGAACACACCATCGATATCGATGCTTTACTCGCCATGAGTCACACCCCCTAAAATTCAATCCCCTTCTGCGCCCGCACCCCCCCATCGCGATAGGCGTGTTTCACCGCCACCATCTCGGTTACCGTATCGGCTTGTTCCAACAAAGCCTTCGGCGCGCCCCTCCCCGTCACCACAACATGTAACGGCGGCGGACGCGCCATCAACGCCCGCACCACCCGCGCCTCATCCAAATAGCCATACCGCAAAATCGAGTTCAACTCGTCCAACACCAGCAATTGCCACACCCCCTCAGCCGCCTCAGCTAAAAACGCTTCCACCTGTTCCCATGCTTTTTCCGCCGCCTGTATATCCCCCTGCCTGTCCTGCGTCTCCCACGTAAAGCCCTCCCCCATGCTTTTGAAGACAATCGCATCGCCAAAGCCCTCGAAAAAAGTCCGCTCGCCCGTGCGCCACTTGCCTTTCGTGAATTGCACCACCGCAACCCGCATACCATTGCCCAACGCCCGCACACACAAACCAAACGCCGCCGTCGACTTGCCCTTGCCATTGCCACTATGAACAATCAGCAAGCCTTTTTTACGCTTTTTCTTGCTGGCAACCTCCTTATCCTGCACCCGCTTGCGCGCCGCCGATTTACGATTCGCTCGTTGATTAATGTCTTCTGTCGTCACGGTCTTTTCTGTCGTCATGGTCTTGCCTCAGCTTCTCCAAAATAAAAGGTGCGCGGTTGCTCGTCGGTCGCCACAGCTGCCTGTCAATCGCTTCCTGAAAGCGCGCCGCCATATCGCGCAACGCATCCGGGTTATGACGTCCCATAAACGCACGTACCTCGTCATCCATAATATAGGCATCATACAGCGCGTCAAAGTGGTGATTGTCCACCTCTCTTGCGGTCGCGGCAAAAGCAAACAGATAATCCACCGTCGCGGCAATTTCAAACGCGCCCTTATAGCCGTGCCGCATGACTCCTTTCAGCCATTTCGGATTCGCCGCCCGCGCCCGTATCACTCTGCCGATTTCCTGCTTCAGCAACCCCACCCGTAAGCGATAGCGGTTGCCATGGTGCTGGTGATACACCGCCGGCTGACGACCCGACACATGCCGCACCGTTGCCGTCATACCCCCTTGGAACTGGTAGTAATCATCGGAATCGAGAATATCGTGTTCGCTGTTGTCTTGATTATGCAACACCGCCTGCACCTGCGTTAAACACTGACGCATGACTTCTGGCACGGATTGTCCCTGCCATCTACCGCCATAAGCGAATCCGCCCCAAGCGACAAAGGCTTGTGCCAAGTCGCTGTCGTCCTGCCACGCCCCTTCATCCATAAGGGCTTGCATGCCCGCGCCATACGCCCCCGGCTTCGAGCCAAACACCCGCACTCTCGCAAAAGCATTGGCTTCCTGCCTAAACCCCCGCTGTCGCCACACCGCAGCATCGGCATGGACGTCTGCTCGTAACGGATTGTCGCTCGCCGATTCGTCTTGCTCGCACACCGCATCCACAGCGGATGCCATCACGTCCATGCCCTGCCCAAAAGCATCTCGAAACATACCCGAAACCCGCAAGACAACATCCACCCGTGGACGCCCTAAAACGCTGACGGGCAAGACCCGCACCCCCCGCACTCGAGAGGAACCCACATCCCACAACGGCTCGACTCCCATGAGTGCCAACGCCTGCGCAATGTCATCGCCCCCCGTGCGCATCGTTGCGGTCGCCCACACCGATAACGCCACCCGCCGCGGCATCGCGCCATAACGATGACGATAATCCGCAACAAAAGCCTCTGCCGACTCCTTGCCCAGACGATACGCCGCCTTCGTTGGCATCTGCCGCACATCAATAGAATAAAAGTTACGCCCCATCGGAAACACATCGAGGCGTCCCTTACTGGGCGCACCCGACGGACCCGGACGCACGTTGCGTCCCCGCAAGCCCCGCCATAACCCCACACGTTCAGCGCGACCGTTGCTCGCCAGCACAACCCTGAGACGCTCTGCCGTCCCTAAAACCGCACGGGTTGCCTGCCACGACGGGTGCGGTTCTGTGCGCCCCGCCAAAAGGTCATCCGCCAGCGTCTCCAATGCCTCCACCGCATCCTTATTACGCTTAAACGTATATGTCTTATCTCCCACAACACACGGAGTCTTGCCCCGCCATACCTCCGTCAACGTGCAACTCAGCGGGTCAAAGCCCCTCTCCCCCCACCCCATATCCTCTGCCAAAGCCCGCAGTAACGAGTTATCCGCCCCCGCTCCTTGCGCCCGCGGAAAACGCAAGAGTGACACCATCATCGCTCCTTTTTGTGCTTCCGGGAACGCACCACCAAAAACATGCAAGCCATCGCGAATCTGGCTTTCTTTTATGGCACATAAATGGTCATCGATTTTGCCTAAGGCTTCGTCCTCGCTGTCGCTGTCTCGCACATCACAATCCTTCTCCAAGCCATAGCGGCGCGCCAAAGCCAACATATCATGCCGCAAAACATGGGCTCGGGGCGGATGCAACAGGCGGGCATCGCTATATTCATCGCTGAGGGCTTCCAGTTCGCTCATAAAGCCATACAAGCCACTACGTGCCAAGGGCGGCGTCAAATGGTCAATAATCACCGCTTGCGCGCGCCTTTTCGCCTGCGTCCCCTCGCCCGGGTCATTGACAATAAAAGGATACAGATACGGCATCGCCCCGAAAATGCCTTCAGGAAAACACGTGCGCGATAAACCCACACCCTTGCCCGGTAGCCACTCTAGGTTGCCATGCTTGCCCACCTGCACCACCGCATGCACGTTTTCTACCTCCCGCAACCAACCATACACCGCAACATAGTTATGCGGCGGCGGCAACGCCGCATCATGATAACGAGAAGACGTATCCAAATGATACCCCCGCGACGGCTGAATAACCACAACCACTCGACCCAAACGCACCACCGGCAACATAAAATCCCCACGCTTTTTATCAAAAAAAGGATCATCCTCCATAGCACCCCAATGAGCCTGAATCGTCTTCTGCATCGTCTGCGGTAACGCCTGCCAAATCCTCTGGTAATCGACACGTGATAGGCGGGCTTCCACAACACGCTTGCGACTCTTGTGCTGTAGCGCGTTTGTCGGAACAGCTCGCACCCGCCGCATCAGTTCATCGCTATCCTTCGGCAGTGGCTCATCGCCCACATCATAGCCCTGTGCCTGTAAGCCCCGCAAAATAACCAAGAGCGACTCCGGCGTATCAAGCCCCACGCCATTACCCAAACGGCCATCCTTATGGGGATACTGCGCCATAACCAAAGCAAGAGACTGCTCGCTACGGGGCGTGTGCCGCAAAACATGCCAACGCCACAACAACCCACAAACAAAATCGACCCTGTCCGCCAACGGCTGATGCTTCATCAGAGGAGCCTCTACCTTATCGTCAAAAACCACCTTCTCCTTAAAGGACAACGGGCGCGTAATCACAAAGCCATCCATCTCGGGCAAAGCCATGTTCATCGCCACATCCCGCGGCGGTAAACCATTGCCTTCGTGCCACGTCTTCTGGTCGCAGCTGGCTAAAATGCCCTGAAAAACAACACCATCAAAACCCAACGGCACACCCGAAAAAAAAGACGTCACATTCAACAGCACCGATGGACGCAAGATACTTAAAGTCGCCTGCAAACGAGCCAAAGCACTCTCGTCCTTCAGGCTACTGACAAAAAAAGCCATCGGCGCAAAGCCACGCTTACGTAAACCCGCCATAAGCGAAACAATAGGCGCATCATCGGCAGATTGCATAAGGGCGCGATAACACACAACAACCGCAGCAGCGCCACCTTTGTAGGATTCGTGCTTGCGCCATGTCTCGTAGTTTATGACGTTGCCGCTGCCCGCCAGAAAAATGCCCGCCTTCGCCATCACATGCGGCTCGCTATAGTCCACCGCTCGCCCCAAAAAGTGCGCAACATAACGCAACATCTGCGTCATGTTCGCCACACCCCCACAACAACAATACCGCCACAAAGCATACCAAACCTCGTCATCCACCGTGCTGATACGGCGCAGCTCCTCATCGTCATGGTCATCGCCCGGCAAAAACACACACGCACAACCCGTCGCCAGCAGACGCTCGACGCCATAACGCCAATACGCCCGCCCCCCCAACAAACGCACAATCACCAGCTTCGACTTTGCCACTGTCTTGTCGATATAACGATCCACCGAAGCATCGTTGCTCAACCGCCCCCAGTTGGCAACCCGCAACGTAACAACATCGGTCTGGCGCGCTGCTCCCGCCGCCGCATTCAACTCACTATCCGCCGACGACAACAACAAAACATCAGCCGGACGCTGACGCAAATCCACCACAGAATCAACGTCATGAGATACTTCATGTCCATGCACTATATGCATCGCTCAAAAACCGCCAAGACTCCACATTAATCGGTCTTCCCCTTATGGCACAAAAAAACACCTCGTGCCCGTGTTCTGAACACAAAAAACAATTCCTTCTGTTGACTCTCCGTGTTCTCTTGTTTATTTTTTGTAAAGGACGGGCAACAGCACTGTTGTTTTCACAAACCTTTTTGTTGTAAAACGACACATAACCACAGGGGCGCGACAAAGGGTGCGACAAAGGGTTCGACAGCGGTCTAAGCCTCGAACAATCACCCCAAAACAACCGCCCCGAAACAAAGGCACAAAAACAAAGGCCCTCACACAATTACGCACGGATATCCTACCATGAAGAAGACAGCCCTCAAGAAATCCGACCTCATCGAGAATCTCTATCAACGCTGGCAGCCCCTCGGCAGAAAGAACGTCGCGAAAGCAACCAACATGGTCTTCTCCGAGATTACCAAACATCTCGTCAGCGGCGGTCGCCTCGAGATTCGCAACTTCGGCACCATCTACCTGAAACCCCAGAAAGCCCGCGACGGACGCAACCCCCGCACCGGCGAAAAAATACGAGTCGACAAAAAATACGCCATACGATTCCGCATGAGTCGGACGCTCCTCGAGCGGATGAATCCACACATCAAAAAAAGCAAAGCAAAATAGTCCATTGCGGACTGCTACCGCACCAAAAAACAGCACGCACAACAAAACAAACACCATAACGGACACTTTTCTCCGACAGCGGGGGCGCGTCCTGCCCTATACCTTGTGGATAAGCCTGTGGGTAAGCTCGGGACAAAACGAGGAAAAAACCCACCATCAACACCGAGGAGGGTAAAACGATGGAACAGACTCCACCCCTACAAACAAACCCAGCACAAAGTCATCGCACTTACCCTCTCATACGCAATAAAAAAGAGCTGGAAAGCCTGCTGTTGCGCAACCGAGATAGGCTCCAGCGATTCATTTTGAAAAACATTAAATACAGCGATGTTGCCGAGGATCTCTTCCAAAACACCTGCGTTGAGGCGACACGTGCCTATCACAACTTTCGTGGCGAGTCAGCACCATCGACGTGGCTCTTTGGCATCGCCCGCAACATCATCCGCAACCACGTCCATCGCTCGCCTACGTACCGCTACAACTTTGTCGACACGGAAGCCTTGTCGAACACGCCTTGCGAAGAAAACAACCCCGAACAAGCCATCGAACACAAAGAACACATCAGTCAAGTGGACGTATCCGTCGGTAGCCTGCCCCCCAAGCTGTGCGAAGTGCTTAAGATGGTCGTCAACGAGCACTCGTACGAAGACATCGCCGCACAGCTGGGCATTTCTGTCGGCACTGTGCGGTCTCGGTTGTCTCGTGCCCGCACCCAACTCAAACGCAAGATGAATTCTCGCTCCCTAGAAGGCGGCTCAAAGGTGCTCGCCTACGGCAGCACCATGTATCAACGGCTACGCCCCCATGATAACTTGACCAGCGCGACACATCCTATGACGCAAAAATTCGTACGTGCCACCCAAGCCCAAGCACAAGAACAAGCCCGGGTGCCCGTCCAGACAGGTAGCAAAAAACAGCTGCGTCCAAAACAACGTAGCCTGCAGCATATCAAGCCCTCCTAAGATGCACATCCATATCGACACCGTTGACACCGACATTGTCGTTGCGACACCGCAAGGAAGCATCGACTGCTCGAATGCCGATACGTTTGGCGAAAAGTTTCTGCCCCTGTTCGAGCAAGCCCGCGCCGTCATTCTCGATGGCTCGCAGCTGGCGTTTATCACCAGCGCCGGCTTACGAGTCTTGCTCACCGCACAACAAAAAAGCACTCCAGACAAGCCTTTTATTCTCTGTGCCATCAACGACAACATCCGTGACGTCTTCCGAGTCGCCGGCTTAGATGCTCTGTTTCACTATGCCGACAACCAAGAACAAGCCCTAGAACAGCTTTAACCCTGTAACGCCTCGCTGATGAGTCCCCTCGCCAAAGCAAAGGACATCCGCCGACGGTAAACACCATCTGCTCGTAAGCCCTTAAAGGGTGTCAGAAGAACGTCACAGGTCTTGGCACGCATATCCCACACACGCTCGTTGAGGGCATGAGCTAAACCCACAACATCACGCCCCACGTCACCGCCAATACGGGTAAAGAAACGAGACGTTCCTTTGACGGGATAGGCTTCTATCTCTTCGGCAGGGCAAAAACGTATGGATGGCTCTACCGTATTATCGAAGGAGACAAAGCCCAATGCTCCGTGTTTATCATTGAACCGCAACGGCACAGACATCGCAGGACGGGGCAGATGGGCTTCGAGTTCGCTTATCCAGCCTATTTTTCTGTCATCGTGATAAATCAGCACGTCAGGGCTTGGCTGAGCATCGAACAGAGCCAAGCACACCGGGTTGTCAGTATCCGTGAATAAGCCTCTGTCATGGAGCAATATATACGTGTGCAAGCGAGCGCGGAACAAGCCACTCTGGAGGAAGGTGGCCGGCACCAGCGCGGCAACAAAACGACAATGCTGAAGGCACAACTCGAGACAATGCTTATAAAGGTCGTCATAACGGGTTGCAAGATACGCAAGCCCGCGGCGAGTTGCCGAGTTACGGGCAAGCCACGGCGGGTTGGTCACGCAGACATGGTAACCGCTAGGAAAAGCACGCAACGTATCGCGCTGAACCACGTCTTGTGCTGTCGGCGCGCTGTCATAAGACTGATACGCACGGCATAAGCCCACATCTCGCAACATGGTGATAAGATTGTTGCACCCCGCAAAAGGCTCGAGAATGGTGTGTTCGTCCAGCTGGGCACGCGTCGCCCAATCCACAAAAGCTTCCAGCCTAAAGGGATTGCCTTGCGTATAGTAACAGCCGCGGGTTCTTTTTTCACTCGGCATCATTGTCTCGGCTCCTTGCTTTCTTTCTCAACATCACAACTCTATCCCTTCAAAGCAATCTCTTTCACTCTCCAAGAGGCTTTGCTCATGAGTTTTTTGTAGCTTAATCTAACTCGAAAATCTTCACCTAAGGTTGGTGCATCCCGCCCAGCCAACCAAATTGTATCCTCAGCATTGGGATTATAATCTTCTTGTAGTGCACCGTTTGGAATACACGCAACAATAATACGTTTAAGTTCCCTGTGTTGTTGACTCTCATCATAGATATACTTGGCGATGATGGTGACAACGAGAAGCTTTCGACCATTTCGTTCTATAAATGTGTCCATCTTGCCCTGTTCATCAAGAATTTTTCCAGACCTTTTCATTCTGACATTCATAGATGTTTGAGACATTTGTATTGTTGCCGTTCGGTTACCATTGATTTTCTCTGACTTTGCGTCCAGCATCAATGCGACTGGCTGTGGTTTTGGTAGAAAGGCATATATGGCTTTTTTATAGTCTACCTTACCGTAGAGACGCTCGCCAATGCTTGATACCCCCAATGCGTCCAAGGCTTCTCTGGTTACATCTTCAGCAATATCCTGTGGCTGGTCTATTTCCTCTTGAAATATAGTCAAAATCTGTTGGCGATAGTCCGTGAGGGCTTGCACCACAATTCCCATAGCTATCTGCTCGACATGTTCCAGTTGCTCACGATTCATTCGTCCGCTTCCTCGCCATGGTGGTATATTTTGAATCTAAATCTATACCGAGCCAACGTCTACCAAGTCTCTTTGCTATAGCCGTTGTCGTTCCTGTTCCGACAAAAGGGTCTATCACCACCCCCCCTGAAGGTGAAAAGAGACGGATGACTCGTTCTGCCAGTTCTTCGGGAAATTCAGCTTCATGTCGCGTGTTTCGTCTAACGGATTTAATTGTCCAGACGCCGCGGGATCCCCACGCAGACCATTCAGCATCGGTTAGACGTAATCGGTCATAATCAACGATGCCCGGTTGCCAGAAGATATAAACGTGCTCAAACTCATCGACAGCCCTGTAACTATTGGAGTGCCAACGACTATTCGCCCAGCAAGGATCTTTATGCCAGACGCGCTGGTCATAAAGATATAAACCTGCCTCTTCAGCCCATTCGGCAACCATACACCCCGTCAGTAAAACCTTCGTCGACACGTGGTTTTTTCCTCCTCTGACATTATTGTGTTGCAAGCGTCTTTGCACAGTCTGTTCGCTGCACCCAAGTATTGTAGCCAGCTGATGACGATTTGCCCCTGGGTGCCTTCTTTGTGTCTCAAGCACCTGTTCTTTCGTAACCGGGTGTTTTTTGCCCCGCACGTTGTTTGCCTGAAATCTTGGTATCTTGGAATCTCGAAAACAAATAATATCCCCAATATTGACGGCTAAAAAACCGCCGGGCTTGAGAAAATGGGCATGACAAGCAATAACATCGCGAAGCAAGTCCTGCCAATCATCGAACGACAAGCCACTTTCATACGATTTGCCGACATAGTAAGGCGGAGACCAAAAACTTAAATCAACAGACGCAACAGGTAAACTGCGGAGCACCCTTCTGGCATCGCCAGTAATAATTCGGTCAAAAGACAGAAATTGGTGTGACTCACTTAACGATGAACGTTGAAGAACTGTCGGCAATATATAACTGACTTGTCTCAATGCTTTCTGCGTCATATCACACTCCATCCTAGCATTTTTATGAGTCTACACTGTGTGCCACAGCAGTCAAGAAAAATCATCTATGGTCAGCTTTTTTTAAGCAGCGGCATCATCCTCTTTGCTGTCTTGGCTCCAGTTTTCATCGCTTTTGTTGTCTTCCGCGTTGTCGGCATCGTTGTCCGTGTACTGAGCGTCCAGACTTATTTTGCCTAACGGCTGTATCGTGATTTCTTGCGTCAATTCCTGATACGCCAACACCGGCAAGTCGTAGACTTCCAGCTCTATCAGTTTACGCACATAGCGGCGGATATCTGTTGCGGTGACCAGCACGGGGCTTTGGCTATGTTCGCTGATGGTGCCGACCATGTCTTTGACGGCATCCACCAGTTGGTGCGAGCTCTCCGGGTCAAGAGCCAAATAACTGCCCCCCGAGGTTTGCCGTATAGCCGAGCGCACTTTTTCCTCGATGGCTGAATCCAACAGATAGGCGGGCAAAATGTTCTGTCCCCCTGAGAACTGGTAGCTGATTTGTCGTCCCAAGCCAATACGGACGTATTCCGTCAGTAACACGCTGTCTTTTTCTTTTTGTCCCCACTCAATCAGGGCTTCCAACACGGTGCGCATGTTGCGGATAGAGACTCCCTCCGAGACCAAACGTTTAAGTATCTCCGCCACTTTCTGTAGCGGCAACACCCGCTGAATTTCTTTCACCAAATCGGGGAATTGCTCTTCCATGTTGTTGAGCAAGAAGTAGGTTTCTTGGATGCCAATAAAGGACTCGGCATGGCGTTTCAACACAAAGCTCAGGTGATAAATCAGGATCTCGGCAGGCTTCATATAGGACAAGCCGGCTTTTTTGAAGACCGGTTCGCTCGCCTGTGGCACCCATATCGTATTCAGGTTAGGCAGAAAGGCTTTGCCTTCTTCGTAGTCGATATGAAACAGCTTGAGGTTTTCCGGCTTTTCCCTTGAAAAGAGTTTATCCGCTCGCAAAAAGCCCCGAGTCACCGGCACTTCTTGGAACAAAATGACGTATTCGCCTTCGGGCACTTGTTCACTAAAGCGCAGCTTAATCCCCGGGAACGGCACACCAAGGTCAAAATACAGGGCACGTCTGGCACGAATCAGCTGGTCGTTCATGGTGTCGCTGTCGATGACTTTCTGCATCATCGAGGCAACATCGATAAGCAACGGCGACGTAAGCGAGAACGTCTGTTCGTCATCGATACGGGTCTTTTGTCTGCCGCTAATGTCGGGTGCTGAAGCATCGGCTTTTTTGCCTTCTTTGGCAGCCGCTGCTCTGGCTTTTTTGCGTGCCGACAGCCACACCGGCAGACCCAACGCCATCGCCAGCAACACGAAAATCCACGAAGGAAAGCCCGGTATCAACGCAAAGCCCAACATCAAGCCCGAAGCAACCAACAAAGAGCGCGGCTCGTTGGAAATCTGCATAATAATGTCTGTGCCTAAATCACGCTTTTCTTCCGACGTTACACGGGTGACAATCAAGCCCGACGTAATCGCAATAAACAAAGCCGGTATCTGACCAATAAGCCCATCGCCTATCGTCAAAATAGAATAAACGTGCGCAGCTTCCGCCGCCGTCAAGCCATTTTGCACCACACCAATGGTAATGCCCCCAACCATATTGACCGCAACGATAATCAAACCAGCGATAGCATCCCCCTTGACGAATTTCATCGCCCCATCCATCGAGCCAAACAGCTGGCTTTCTTTTTCGATGTTGCTCCTACGGCGGCGGGCTTCCTCGATATCAATCAAGCCCGCACGCATATCGCCATCGATGCTGATTTGCTTACCCGGCATCGCATCAAGAGAAAAACGAGCACTCACCTCCGCCACACGCTCAGCCCCCTTCGTAATCACCACAAACTGCACTATCGTCAAAATCAAAAAGATGACGATACCCACCACAAGATTACCCCCCACAACGAAGTTACCGAACGTAAACACAATCTCGCCGGCATCCGCTTGTAGCAGAATCAGGCGAGTCGTGCTGATCGACAACGCCAGACGAAAAAGAGTCGTAATCAAAAGAACAGACGGAAAAGACGAAAAATCCAACGGCGTTGCCAGATAGACAGCCACCATCAGCAAAATGACCGCAACCCCCATATTCATGGCAATCAAAGCATCGATGAGCGGCGTCGGCAACGGCAGAATCATCATAAAGATGACTGTCACCATCATAACGGCGAGGACAATATCGCTCCGCCCTGATGCCAGTCGCAAGAACTTATGAATCAGAGCCTGCATAGCTACCATCGGTGTCGTCTCGGAAGACGACATAGTCGAGGAGGGCTTTGCCCGATTCCTGTAGCGCGCCGCTCGATGCCAGAGCCTTGCAACGCAACAGCTGCATGAAGGAGGGCAAATGCTTTTCGCCCCGCGCCTTCTGCCAGAGCGCAATCGCGTCTAGGACTCCCTTGAAGTCACCCGCACAGAAGCGGTGATAACTGAGTTGCCGCAACACAATCAACGAGCCTTCATCTAAGCGCGCCAAAGCTTCCACCAGAATCAAAGCATCGCTCGGACGGCGATGCCGTTGCAACAGCGATGCCAAGACCAACAAGAAGTCTCGTTCCTTGTCGGACAACGACTCAGCCATGGATTTGGGCTTGGCGGCGGTCGTGGAGCTCACCATAAGACTCTTCCAGTTCAGCTAAAAAATCGGCAGCACGCTCGAACAACGCAGCATGCTCAGGGGTCGCCTCCGCCGCCGCACGTAACTTGCGTATCAAACCATGCAACAAGCGATGATAGTGTGCAGGCACAAGTATCGATGAATCCTCCATCAATGGCGCAAAATAAGCATTCATTTCTTCGCTCAAGGACGGCTTGAAAAGAACATCCTCCACCATCGGACGAGTCGCCACATTGTTCGGCGCTAACGTCCCCTTGCGCGGCAGACTCGCCTGCTCCGATTGCTTGCGGATGACCTCCTCGACACCCGTGTCAAAACGCAAAAGAGGATTAACCTTCACAGACATCGACTACTCCTGCAACACCTGCGCAAGACGCAACAGCTGCGCTATAATCTCCTCCAAAATCGGCAACGATAAACTCGTCTCCGCCACACGAGCAAAACACAGATACGTCGAGTCACGCACCATGCCAAAACTCAACGGCACCGACAAACGGCGGCGAGGATGACAACACCCCAAAACACGCAAATAATCCCCCATCGACACAGATTTTTCCTCAATGCAAAAATACATCAGTATCTGATTGTCGGCTATCCGCTCGATGAACAGCTTGCCCCCCTTCTCGAATTGCAAAGCCACAGTCGACTCACCCTGCACCTCGAAAGGCGGCAAGTCCACAACATCGGCAAAAGCCCGCAACGTATCATTCAAACCATTCATCTTCTTCCCTCGCAACAGCATCATCCTGTGCTTGCTTAATCACATCGATAAGCCGCGTTCGATTTTCATGGTCCACATATATCTTTTCAGGCAGACGCTCGACCAAATGACGCACCTCCCGTAGCACGTTGATTTCTTCGTTGGGCGAAGTCGCATGCAAATCCCTCGTCATATCGCTAAGAGATTGCGCATCAGGCCACTCTTCCGATGCCAAAGCCAACACTCGACTCATCATCGTCCCCGCCGTAACCGAATCAAAAGAAGACGACATCTGACGCATATGCTCGAGAGACACCTCACACCCCGCATGTAACGTCACGAGAGTCTCTAAATGATAAAGGTCATCGATAACCTCCTTAAGAGCAACCCCCCGCAGCGAGGGCCCTTGCGATGCCAAGTCGTCTCCCGCCGCCTTAATCAGAAAGTCAGCATGAACACGAATATCTTTATTGCCAAACCGCTCGAGCAAATTATCATAGACATGCTTAAGCCCCTTATAGCCCACCACTGTGTCTCGGTAGGTCTCTCGCAAAGCCTGAACATGTTCCGCATCGCCATTAGCAACATTGAGAGCCCTTGGCGTGACATTAAGCCCCGCCCGCACCGCCGTGCCCTGTGCCTTCATCAAGTTGTCTTTTGCCGTGCGCACGTTGGTGAGTAACGCTTTGTCGCCGCCGTTATGCTCAAGGTCTTTCTCAAGAGCAGCAAGAGCAAGATACTGCTCGCTGACATCCTGAAACTGCCGTTGCACCCGCGCCGTGAGCTCAGCCAACCCCCCCTGCCCACCACGCGACAATAAATTCTTGCCCTGAATGAAGTTCTGTAGACGCTTTTTCAGGTTCGGGTCCTGAATCGTACCCATGACCTGCTGAATCATATCCGTCTCTTTCAGCTTGTTTTCCTTCAAAGCATCCTTGATTTTCTTCTTCGCATCGCGCTCGTGAGCCGTGCGCTCACCAACAAAAATGCTGATTTCCTCAACGGCATCGCCCAACAACGACTGCGACTGCTGCACCAGCTGAACAGCTTGACCCCGATACTGCCCCGCTTTGCCGTGCGCCGACGTAGAAGACGTATCCCCCTGAACAACAGCAGGACGCACCCCCGCCGCATCACCGACAATGCCATGAACCATCAGCTCCTCTCCCTAGAAACGCAGCGCGTTGACCCACGCCATCGTCTGCTTATGCGCATCGCCCATAAGATTCGCCGCCATCTCACGATACTCCGTCATATAATGAGTCAACTTCGTCAGCTCCCGAGTCGTCACCTGCATCTGATTCTGATTGTTCTCGAGACGCTGCCCTATCGTCGTTTCGAAGTCATCCCAGACTCGTGACTCGGCATCCGCCGCCGGCACCTGAAAGCCATGCTCTTGGAACCACTGCCTCTCCGAATCTTCCAGCATGACTTTTGGCTTTTTCTTTGACGCCGTCCCCGCGTCTTGCTCCCGATGAATCATGCGTGCCAAGTCATTCGCATTGACAAGAATATACTCATCATTCAAGTCACCAAGGCTATGGTCATTGTATTTCGCCTCCGCCAGAATATCGAAGCCCGCCGTCTTAGCACGACTCACCAAATCACGACTGACATAAACCGAATCCCCTAAGTTAACGTTAGAAATATAACTATTTTGACCCGTCGGATGCTTATTATAGTCCCACGTGGAATAGCCTTCGCCATTCGTCCACCAGCTACCGGCATTCTTAAACAGCTTGTCCAGAGTCTCCCTCGAGTTACCACTGTCATGCAGCTGCTTTTCAGTCTGGAACCACGATGGTGACTTTTTCAACTCCTCAATAACGCCGCGCAGCTGATTTTTATCGACGTCCTTACGCACCGCTTGTAAATGGTCGAGTTTTTGCCCCAGCTCACTGGTTTCGATTTCCATGTTGCCCTGATCTTGCGCGATGCCACTGATGTATTCCTGAATCTGCTGTCCCCGCGCCATCATCAAAAACACAACCATGTGCTGCGCATCCAAATCATCAGGAATATCATCGAGAATACTCGCCTTTTGCACCGCCGTCGCCTCCGCCAACGACACACCCTGACCCTGCGACCCCTGCGGTGACCGCACACCTTGCACATCACCATGCGAGGCTTGCACATAAGCAGGCACACCCACAGCAGACTGCGTGTTTTGCCCGCCTTGCGGGGACTGCGTATTTTTGTAGCGATTCTGTTGCTCCCGAGCAGCCTCTAGAGCTTTCCTCGTGGAACCCAAAGCGTTGTCTAAGCTCGTCGAGGTGGTCGGCACTTTATAGATAGACATGATGCCCTCCCTTATAGGCGGGTTGAATGAAATAGGTTGTTTGTATGTGTCGTTGCAGAGCGGTTGTGTCGCATACTTGTGTCGCATACTAAGCGATTTTTTTATGGCAAACGCCACACACCCATAACGACAACCCCTCGCACAAGGAGGAAGCCATGAACCCACAAGAGACCAGCGTCGAATCGATGCTCGAACAGAGCCACCACTTGCTCGCCGGCGTCCGTAGCAGCTTACGGCAAGCCGAACAGCATGTTGTCGCCTGCCACAAACGCCTTCAGACTCTCGACCAGAAAGCCGGCGACGTCCCGCAGATGTTCTCTCAGGGCGGTATGCCAGAAGAAGTCATGAGCATGATTGAAAGCATCATCACCAACAAAATCCGCGAGCAACAAGATATGCTGACCCAGCGTATCAACAAGCAACGAGAAAATATGGGCCTGTCCATACGCCGCAAGCCTAGCGGGGCTCGTGGTCACTATCGCCGCGTGTTGAGCGTTTAAGTATCATGTCTGCTACCACAAGACACAAGACGATAGAAGCTCAACGGCAAGCCCGCGCCGACCTGAAGCACGCCCTCAATGCTTTCTTCTCAAAGCTGCCCTTTAACGTCTTTAACGTAGCTGTCCTTATCAAAAGCGGCGCCCTCAACAAGCTGCCTGCCATGACAGAAGCACAGTCGCGCTTGTCAGCCATCGATGCGCACTTGGCAAAAGGCGGAAAAGCAGGCGACGCCCAAGATAGTGACACCCCCGTCCGCAAAAAACGCAGCGGAAAGCCGCCACGAGCCAACCTGCGCGTTTAACAAAAGTGCAACGACACGCCACAAAAAGACACCCATAGCCGCATACGTCCAAAACTCATAACCAACACCCCTCACCGACACATAACCATGACTGATAGCATCACCACCCCTACGCAAGCCCCCGTCGCTCCGACACCGCAAGACTCGTCGTCATCGGTCGAGAAGCCCAATCTGAAAATCTCGCGGGTAGACAACCCCGACGGCACACACTTTTACCGCACCAGTGACGGCAAAACTTTCTCTATCGATGAACTGATGTTCTATGTCGAATCCAAGATTGCTAAATACTTTCAGGATCGACTGCAGCAAAAAAACGACAAGCTGAAAAAGCAAGTGCAAGAACACAGCAAGCTGACCGACCTGCTCACGGAAATGCAAGCCAAACGCCCCAGCGGCAAAGCCCACATTCCCGCCGATGTCGCCCAATGGATGGGCGAAAATGGACTCGACGTCAAAAGCGGACAACTCAACAAAGGCGACTGGGATTCCGTCACCGAGACTCTCAAGTCGAAGCTGGACAGCTTGAACAGCACCAATCAAACCGACACCATCGAGACAGAAAATCTCACCAAGATGCTCGATGAAGTCAATGAATTTCTCGCCAACGTCGAGAATGTCCTAGCCAAGTCGATGACCACCATCATCGGCAACCTACGGGCTAGCTGATAACCCTTACCCGGAGTCTACCATGTCGAATCCCCCGAAAACTGTTACGGCCAGCGATAAGCAGCTGAACGAATCCCGCAAGATTGCCGAGCAAATTGTGCAAGGGGCGACTCTTGCGACTCTGCGCGGCGTACCTAAGAAGAGTCTCGATGCGTTGTATGCTCTTGCTTACAACGACTATAACGCGGGCCAGTATCAAAAGGCAGAGAAGATTTTCCGCTTTTTATGCCTGTATGATCACATGGAGAAGCGTTACTGGAAAGGCTTGGCGGCGACGCTACAGAATCAAGGCAAATACGCCCAAGCGGTGGGCGTTTATGCCCACGAAGCCTTGTTGGATATGGACGACCCTGAACCGCCGTTCCAAGCATCCTTCTGCTTTCTCGCCGACAAAAACTATGGCGAAGCAAAAAAAGCCCTCGAAGCGGTTGTCGCCATCGTCAACGAGAATCCCCAACACAAAAGCTATCTTGCCAAAGCCCAAGAGCTTCTGCGTTCCCTCGACAAACGGCAAGAGCAAAGCTAACCCATGGCACCGACTCCCATAGCCTCAGGGAATACGGCTGATACCGCAGCGGCGCGGCGTTCTTCCGAATCGCCGCCGCCGTCTACTCAGCCCCCCCCGACGGGTTCGACAGGTTCGACCACGTCTACCCCCGCGTCTACAACCACTGAGGCAGCCTTAAAAGCCCAAGCCCAAGCCGTCCTTGCCAGCTTGACCGTCGAGGCAGAGGCAGACACGCAAGGCAATACGTTGCTGAGCAAAACCGATGTCTTTGCCCTCGTCAAGTTAGAGGGCCCCAATCTGTCAGCAGATGAAATTATTGCTGGCTTGCGGGCGTTGCGTAAGACCCTCTCGGAGGTGCGTTCTCGTGCCGAGAAACGCATTATCAGCGTGCGACAAGATAAGCTGGAAGAACAGCACCAGAAAAACATCGAGAAAGCCAACAAAATTGCCAAACAAATGAAAAAACACGACTCGAAGGGCTTGGTCAGTAAAATTCTCGGGTGGGTCGGCGCCAGCATCGCCCTGATTGCCGCGACTGTCGCTACCATTGCAACCGCTGGGGCAACCGCACCGCTGTTGGTGATGGCTATCGTTGGCATGGGCATGATGACCCTGGAAGAAACCGGTGCCATGGACAAAATCATGGAGGGCATGACCATCGGATTCAGTAAAATGCTCGAAGGCATGGGCGTTGACGCCGACAAAGCCAAGATGGTGGGCGGCTATCTGGCTGTCGGCACCATCGCGGTGGTGTTGATTACGGCAAATCTTGTGGCGGCAGCCATGACCGGCGGCGCGAACAGCGGCGAACTGGCGACAACCATCCTACAAGTCACACGGCTAATCCAAGAGGTCACGGAAGCAACGACTCTGGCGACAAAAGGCGGAGTCGATATCGCAGCGGGGGCAGATCAATCCAGTGCCATTAAAGCTCGGGGCGAACAAAGCCAAGTGCAAGCCGAAATCAAAGAAAACAGCCAAGAACAAGATCAAAGCCTCGATGACCTGAAACGTATTGCCGACTTCATTAAGAAGATTGATGAAGCCATAGCCAAGATTCTTGCCGAGATTGCTGAAGGTCAGGAGAAACTGGTCCAGCACCTTGCCATCTAACCCCCACCTTTAAGGAGAAAGCCGATGACAACGACCCCTATAGCCCCGAACCCACAGCCGAGACGTGTTCACCATACCGAGACTGCTCAATCGACACCCTCGACAGAAAAAGCCGCACCAAAGTCTCAATCGTTAAGTATCGAGTCGGCAGGTTCGTCACCTATTCCCAGCTCATCGAATGCGTGGGGGCAGGTGGCTCTGGCGAGCCCAGCACAGACGTCTTCTGTCAGCAACCCTTCGGTGTTTTCGCCCATTAAAGATGCTGCTGACAAAGGGATTTTTGATTTGCTCGCGATTATCAAGTTGCTGGTGAAGATGGATCAGAAGAACTACGAGTCGTCTCGAGAGATGCGTCAGAATGAAGTCAACAACCAAGTTTCCGAGATGCGCAAAAAAGCCAAATCCATCAAAAAAGAAGCCACCACCGTGATGATAACGGCGGCGGTGAAAGGAAGTATGGAGATTGGCTCAGCTGGCGTCAAAGTGGCGGGCGGTATCAAGGGCGCGAACTCGTTGCGGGGCGGTGCCGGCGATATGGGCGACATGCAAGCACGGGCTGCCAGCTCGCAATCGATACAGATGAAGTGGGGCGCAGCCGGCGAAACCATGAACACCGGCGGCACGTTCGCCAGTGCCAGCGGCGACTACACGCAAAAACAGGAACAAGCCAAAGAGACCACCGCCGATGCCATGTCGCAAAAGTCGGGGGCAAATGTGTCTATCCTCAGCGAGGATATGCAACGCTTCTGGAGCCTGATGCAAAGCATCCTCAGTTCTCTAGAAGACACCGTGCGCGCCAACAGCGAAGCCAACAAAAAGAGCTACTACTAGGCGCGTCTCTCTCAACGCACACATAAACCACAGGAGGTTAGCTATGGCTACGATTGCGCAAGAGACCCAACAACTCCCTTCGTTGAACCGCCCGAGCGTGGATCCCATCCCGGGCTTGCTCAGCGAGATCGGCATGATGGCTGCCGGACAGGGACAGCAGGAGCAAACCGAGAGCATCTTCAACGCGGTCATGGCACTGCGCCCCAACAGCGACGTGCCCCATATCGGGCGAGCCTTGTCGCTGATGAATAGCGGCGACGTGCAAAAGTCTATCCGCTATCTCAAAGAAGAAGCCCTCAAACAACACCCCAAAAGCGAAGGAATCATGTGCGTGCTGGCTCTGGCTCTTGCCCTCGCCGGCAACAAAGACGAGTCACAGAAAATCGTCGATACCATTCGCGCAAACGGCAAAGAAGAGTGGGCCCTGGCTATGGCAGAAAGTCTCGGAAAACCCAGCTAAACGGATATGCGGCATAGCGTCCAGCCCATCCCTATACCACCCCACCCGCTGCCCCCGCAGCCTATGCCGCCGTCCATGCCGCGGCCCCCGATGCCTATGCCGCCACCTACACCGCCACCCGTGCAGCTCAAACCACAACAAACAACACCAAAACATAAGCCTGCCCACACCTTCGTGGGCAGGCTTACTGTCGTCTTGTGCTTGTGTCTGATAACCGCCTGTAAGGTCTCCTTGTATTCGGCTCTGCCCGAACAGGAAATCAACGAAATGTTGGCTCTCCTCCTACAAAACAACGTGGACGGCGACAAAATCCCCGGCAAAGATGGCGTCTTCAACCTAGAAGTCGAAGAAAGCGACATCGAAAAAGCCATCATCATCCTCAAAAATCAAGGCTACCCTCGAGAAGTCTTTAGCGGTATCGGCACCGTCTTTAAGCAAGAAAGCCGCATTGCCTCACAGCTGGAACAGCAGGCTCGGCTGAACTTTGCCCTGACGCAAGACCTATCGCACACGCTATCGCAAATTGACGGTGTGCTGGCAGCACGGGTGCATGTGCCTATCGTCCCGCCCAGCATCGGCGGACGAGACGACAACAACAACAGCCAAAGTGCCGCCGCCTTCATCAAATACGATGAACGCTTCGACCTTGAAAGCCTCGTGCCCCATATCAAAGGCTTGCTGTCAAAGGGACTCAACAACGTCAAATACAGCAATATCTCTGTTGTGCTGGTGCCCATATCGCCCCAACCCCTCAGTCACCCACAGCAAAACCAACCGAACCTATTGACCGCCCTGTTCAGTAACAATGACGACCCCAACGCGCCCTCAGGGAGCACCACCACCTTAGCCCCTATGTCGATAATCACCCTCAGCCTTGTTGCTCTTCTTGTTGTATCGCTGGGCTTTCATGCTGTTGCGTGGCGGCGGCGTAAAAGACTCACCGCCAAGGATAAACCCACGTCTGCTACAGCGACAGAAAAAGCCGCAGCACCCACACCCGCACCGTCCGCCCCGTCCGCTTAACCCCGCACCCCTCTTGCTTGACCCCCGTTTTTCCCCTTGACCCGCCCCCTAATCCCCACGTAACAACACTTAAAGTTATGCCTCACAACAATACAAACCGTCATGCTTGGGCTCGTCATCTATTGACGTTCAACTTGATGATGGGCGCACAACCGTCCACGTCCTCTTCCACGTCCCCGTCTACGTCCTCGAGTCCTTCTCTTGTTGACTTTATCCGCACGCCTTCGGGTCATCGTCGTTTGGGCGGTTATCGCCGCCGTAACCGCCACATTAACGACACGTGGTGGTTTGGTGCGGGCAGTGACGAGCGTTTTGCGGTGCTATTGACGCTTCCGCAGGCGGACAAACGGCATATCTTTATTTTGCTGGCTCTGGGTCTTAAGGCTCGTTTGAGTCGCCGTATCATCCAAGCACAAGAGATACGTGCGTTGAAAAAAGAGATGGGGGAATCCTATTATCGTTTTTTGCGTCTACGTGCGCCCTTATTAGCCCCGCCCGAGCATGACGAGGAGGCTTCCTTTAGCTTGTCGGCTCTCGAGGAGAGGGGTCGGCGTTTTCTCTATAGCCTCGATGTGCCACCAGCGGTGCGGGTGCGCCTCGCTTTACGGGAGGTGAGTCCCGAGCAAGATCTCAGCGCAAGAGACAAGACCCACGCCCGTGCGTTTATCAAACGGACTCTACAACAAGGAGAAAGCCCATGGCTCTGGCTATCCGCTTAAACAAGACTCTCAATCTTGCCCCCGAGGTGCGTCGCCTCAGCGCACAAGACTACTGCCAGCTACAGCGCGCTCAACAGGTGGTCGACGAAGCCCGCGCCATGGCTGAAGCCATCAAAAAGGCAGCAGAGACCATCTACCAACAGAAAAAGGACGAAGGCTATCAGCTGGGCAAGCAACAAGCCCAACAACGCATGGCAGAACAAACCATTGCGACAGTCGCACGCACCATCGACTACATGACCAACACAGAAGAACGCATGATTGATATCGTCATGGATGCTATCCACAAGGTGCTTCATAGTGTGCCCGAGCGTGACGTTGTGCGGGGCATCGTCCACGCCTGTTTGTCGAATGCTCGAGGACAGCAACGCATGACGCTACGGGTCAATGCCGCCCAAGCACCCATCGTCAAAAAGGAACTGGATAGCCTGATGCGCAACAAAAGCTTAAACAGCATCATCCAAATCAATGGCGAGCGCGCCTTAGCCAAAAACAGTGCCATTCTCGAAAGCGAAATGGGTGTCATCGACTCAAGCCTCGATGTGCAGCTGGCAGCCCTACGCTCGTCCATAACCACGATGCTGAAGACCAACAAAAATGACGAACCATGACAGGACTCGATTACATCACCGATACGATGGAGCGTGCCGTCAAGGACTCGCCTACTGTTGCGATGCGCGGGCGAGTCACCCAAGCTGTCGGCACCATTATCAAAGCCCTTGCCCCTTCTGTCGAGATTGGCGAGCTGTGCCACTTACGCAACCCCGGCGAGTCGTATACGCTCCCTGCGGAAGTGGTGGGCTTCGAAGGACGAGAAGCTTTGCTGACCCCCTTAGGCGAGATGTTTGGCGTATCCGCCACCACCGAAGTGATACCGACCGGGCATGCTCATCAGGTTGCGGTGTCTTCCGCTCTACAAGGGCGCGTGTTCGATGGCATGGGCAACCCCATCGACGGCGGTGCACCCTTGAAGGGGACAGAGACGTATTCGGTCTATCGTGATGCCCCCGCCCCCTTAAAGCGGCGGATTATCGACCGACCCCTCGCCATGGGCATACGTGCGATCGATGGCATGCTCACCTGCGGCGAAGGACAACGCATGGGTATCTTTGCGGCAGCGGGCGGCGGAAAAAGCAGCTTACTGTCGATGCTCGTCAAAGGCACACAAGCCGACATCACCGTGTTGGCTCTGATAGGTGAGCGCGGCAGAGAAGTGCGCGAATTCATCGAACACGACTTGGGCGAAGACGGCATGAAACGCTCGGTCATCGTTGTCGCTACCTCCGACAAATCATCGATGGAACGAGCCAAAGCCGCCTTCGTTGCCACCGCTATGGCAGAATACTTTCGAGATCAAGGCAAAAAAGTGCTGTTCCTTATGGACTCGGTGACTCGCTTTGCCCGTGCGCAACGCGAAATTGGCTTGGCTGCCGGTGAACCGCCCACACGGCGCGGCTTTCCACCCTCGGTGTTCGCCACACTGCCACGCCTGATGGAACGCACAGGTATGTCCGATAAAGGCTCAATCACCGCCCTGTATACAGTGCTGGTGGAAGGAGACGATATGACCGAACCCATTGCTGACGAGACTCGCTCGATTCTCGATGGGCATATCATCCTGTCCCGAGACCTCGCCAGCCGAACCCACTACCCCGCTATCGATATCCTCGCGAGTGCCAGCCGCGTCATGAACGCGGTTACCACGCCCGACCACCTGAAGATGGCATCACTCATCCGCGGCTGGATGGCTCAACATCGGGATGTGGAACTGCTCCTGAAAATTGGCGAATACCAAAAAGGCAACGACAGCGAGACCGATATCGCCATAGATAAGATTGATTCGATTAACGCCTTTCTACGACAAGGCATGCAAGAAGTCATGGCTTTTGACGACACCCTAGACCAAATGCACGCCATTGTCGGTTAAGGCGCACGGTTGCTATGGCTCTGTCGCTGATGCACACGCTACTGGGCTTACGCCAGCGGCGACTCCGTAAAGCCGAAAGCGCACTGGCTGTCGCCCGCCGCGACCACCAAAAAGCCCTCGACGGACTCAAACGCAGCCGCAAAACCCTCAAAAAATGGCGACAAGACCTGCCCAAAAAAGAACAACGCCTGTTCGATGCCGTCAAAGGCAAAAACGTCCAACGCAAAGGCTTGGAAGACATGCGACAGAAAGTCAGCGCACTGCGACAACACGAAAATGACCTGGCAGAACAATGCGTGCAAGCCAAGAAAACCCACACCGCCGCCCAAGAGAACCTGCACCAGCACCAGCACCGCTACCAACAAGCACAGAAAGGCAAAGAAAAAATCAGCCAAGCCAAAGCACTACTCGATAAAGAACAACACATCCTCGCCCAACGAGCCGAAGACGACGCCCTAGACGAAATCGCAACCGCACGCAGACGATAAAAAGTATCATATCCACGCAAGAATCGACACATAAACATATCCCTCCCAGTAAGAGATTCGCCCCATGTTCATTCGAAGACAACCCCCCGCTCAAATACGCGAAGCCGCCGCTAAAACCACCGCCGAACAAGGCGTGCAAGACAGCGTCAGCAAACAACAAGACAGCATCAAAGAATCCAACGAACCCGACGACAAAGACATCAACAAAATGCGCAAACTCCTACAAGAACAAGAAAAAAAACAAGCAACAGGAAAAGACCAAAACACACCAACACCCCGCAACACAAATCCTCGCGCCACAAACCCCCGCAACGCAAACCCCCGCACCCCCCAACAACACACCCCCCAACAACACACCCCCCGTCAACCCACAACCCAACAACGCACCACACAACCCCAAAGCCAGAATCAACC
>JACONH010000011.1:53385-64336 GCA_014323835.1 Alphaproteobacteria bacterium GM202ARS2 | reverse complement strand
GGGGGCTAATGGGGGCATAAAGGAGAGCATGATGAACACGTATAGATGGTGTGGGGGCGTGCTCTTTTACGTAGAACCTTTACTGAGATGATCATGAGACCTTATTCTTCTTACGCCTCGAATCCGAATAGGCGTGCGCGTCCTCGTCCGAATGGTGCGCGTAAATGGGGTGGTAACAACAATGCCACTTTGGAAAGCCACGGTCCTAACGTTAAGATACGTGGGACGGCGGCACAGATAGCGGAGCGTTATTTGTCTCTTGCGAGGGATGCTCTTGCCAGCGACAGAGTCAAGGCAGAGAGTTACTATCAGCATGCCGAGCATTATTTACGGGTGGCACAAGGGGCACGTAATCAGGGCATGCAGGGCATGCAGGGCAATATGCAGGGTAACCGTCGTCCTTATGGGAGTAATAATGACGGGCAGGCACCCGCCATGGTGCCTGATGAGGGTGTCAGCATGAACGAAGCGGGTGAGTCTTCGGCGACTGTGAGCATGGGCGACCAGCCGCCATCTGGCGACAAACCCACGGGGGAGACGGGTAACTTCTAGGGGCGACAAGGGGCTGGGTGCGCGCAAACAAGGGAGGATACGTTGGCAGCGGCGGCAGAGGATAACCAGTCGGGGGCAACGGCAGAGCAGGTTCTTTCGGCTTTTGCGGTGGACATGACGTCTCTTGCTCGTGAGCGGCGTTTGGATCCGGTGATTGGGCGAGAAGAAGAGATACGGCGCACCATTCAGGTGTTGTGTCGCCGCACCAAGAACAATCCGGTTTTGATAGGCGCGCCCGGTGTTGGCAAGACGGCGATTGTCGAGGGTATTGCTCAACGCATTGTTTCAGAGGATGTCCCTGAGCGGTTGTGTAACAAGCGTCTGTTGTCTCTCGATGTGGGTCAGCTTTTGGCGGGGGCAAAATATCAGGGTCAATTCGAGGAACGTCTGAAGGCGGTTCTTAAAGCCATCGATGAGGCACAGGGCGCGATTCTGTTGTTTATCGATGAGGTGCATACGTTGACGCGGGCGGGCACTGCCGAAGGCTCTATGGGGGCGGCGAATATGCTTAAGCCGGCTTTGGCACGGGGCGCGCTCCATTGTATCGGGGCAACGACCCTCGATGAATACCGCACACACATGGAAAAAGATGCTGCGCTGGCAAGACGATTTCAGCCCGTCTACGTAGGCGAGCCATCGGTGGAAGATACCGTATCGATATTGCGGGGCTTGAAAGAAAAATACGAACTGCACCATGGCGTGCGTATTCAAGATCAGGCTTTGGTGTCGGCGGCAACGTGGGCGTCTCGCTATATTAGCGGGCGTTTTCTGCCGGATAAGGCTATCGATTTGGTGGACGAAGCATCGGCACGTATGCGTATGGCGGCGGATTCTAAGCCGGAAGCTTTGGATAAGATTGACCGCAGTATCATGACTCTGAAAATTGAGCAGGCGGCGTTGAAAAAGGAGGACGATAAGGCATCGAAGGAACGGCTGGTGGTTCTCGACAAGGAGATAGCCGCGTTGGATGCTCGTGCTGCCGAGATGACACGGGTGTGGCAGGAGGAAAAACAGGCGTTGTCGGAGGTGCGGGCTTTACGGGCAAAAATGGACGACACAAAAGCCGAATTGGAGCGAGTCGAGCGGGAAGGCAACTACGACCGCGCTGGCGAGTTGCGTCATGCGATTTTGCCGTCTCTGCAGGAACAGATTCGTCATGTGGAAGAAGACAGAAGCAAGAGGGAAAGCAAGGCGGGCAGTATGCTCCATGAGAGCGTGCGGGAAGCCGATATTGCCTCGGTTGTGGCGCATTGGACGGGGATTCCGGTGTCGAAAATGATGCAGGACGAGCGCGCACGTCTGTTGGCGATGGAAGACATTTTGGCGGAGCGGGTTATTGGTCAGGCGGATGCGGTTACTGCCGTGAGTGAGGCGGTCAGACGCACTCGGGCGGGCTTACAGGATGCCAGCCGTCCGACGGGGGCTTTTCTTTTTCTGGGCCCCAGTGGCGTTGGCAAGACCGAGCTGAGTAAGGCGTTGGCGGCTTTTCTTTTCGATGACGAGCACGCTCTTTTGCGTTTGGATATGTCCGAGTATATGGAAAAGCACAGCGTTTCACGTATGGTGGGCGCGCCGCCGGGTTATGTCGGCTACGAGCAGGGGGGTGCGCTTAGTGAGGCGGTGCGGCGCAGACCCTATCAGGTTATTCTCTTCGATGAAGTGGAAAAAGCCCACGTTGATGTTTTCGATATTTTGCTCCATGTGCTCGATGATGGACGCTTGACCGATGGACAGGGGCGTCTCGTGGACTTTCGTCATACCCTGATTATCCTAACGTCCAATCTCGGTAGCGACATTTATGCCGAAGGCAAACCCCTGAGCGATAACGACAAAGAAGCCCTGATGAAGCGGGTGCGGGGACATTTTAAGCCTGAGTTTCTCAATCGCCTCGATGATATTCTGTTCTTTCAAGCTTTGGGCGATGACATGATGGATAGAATTGTCGACTTGCGTCTTAAGGAGCTGGCTGGGGTGTTGCGGCAACGACGCATTGAGCTCGAGGTGGATTCTGTGGCACGGCGTTGGCTGGCGCGGGTGGGCTATGATAGTGCTTATGGGGCGCGCCCGCTCAATCGATTGATACAAAAAGAAATCAAAGACCCGCTGGCACGTTTACTTTTGTCTGAGGATAGGCAGGGTGATAACGGCAACGTGGCTCGAGTCTCGAAGGCACAGAAGGGCAACGGCTTGGCGGTTACGTGGCAGAAAAAAGACGGCAAAAGGAATAAACAGGAAGGGGAACAGAAAGGCGAGCCAGCGGTCTCGGCTTGAGCTTAGAAGACGTGTCGGGGGTAGGCAGGTTGGGACGGCTTGGGACGGGTCGAGGCGTGTTGTGTTGAGGCGGGGTGAGGCGTGTTGGGATGGCTCGGGGGCGGGCAGGCAGGGCGGGGGGGTTATTTGTTGTTGTCGTCTTCGCTGCCGCGGGCGAGTTGGGGTTGGGTGATGGTTGGTAGGTCGCTGTATTCGATGTTGTAGGCGGTGACGGCTTTTTGGAATTGGCGGAGTTGGTTGCCTTGTAGGCGGTGGGTTGGGGGGAGATTGACGAGAAGGGGGTTAATTTTACCGTTGTGGCGATGGACTTCGTAGTGCAGGTGGGGTCCTGTGGAGCGTCCGGTTGAGCCTACGTAGCCGATGATTTCGCCTTGTTGGACTCGAGCGCCTTTGATGGCGGTTATGGCGACAGCGTTCATGTGGGCGTAGACTGTGCGGTAGACGCTGTTGTGTTTGATTTTGACGTAGTTGCCGTAATATTGTCTGTTGCCGGCTTCTTCGATGACTCCGCTACCGGCGGCGAAGATGGGTGTTGAGATAGGTGCTGCGAAGTCGACGCCGCGGTGGAGGCGGGTATAGCCGGAGAAGGGGTCTTGCCGTATGCCGAAGCGTGAGGAGATATAGGCTGTGCTGAGGGGTGTGCGTAATAGGGCGCGGGCGACGCTATCGCCGCGGGCGTGATAAAAGGGAATAAAGCCTTCGGGCGTGTTGCGGGTGTGGCTATCTTTGTCGAAGCGATAGATATCGAGGGTTTTTTTGCTGGTGATGAGTTTCGCGGCAACGAGTTCGGTGCTGATGATGGTGTTGGTGTCTTGGTCGCGGATGATGTCGTAGCCGATTTGGACGTAGTCGCCTTTTTCGATGTCTCTTTGGAAGTCGATGTCGTAGCTGAAGGCTGTGACGGCTTCTTCGATGACGCTGGCGGGGACTTTTTGTCGCCGTAGGCTGCGGGCGAAGCTGTGTTGGATGGTGCCTTCGGCGCGATAGCGTTCACGGGTGGTTTGTGCGGCACGTTGGTAGGCGTGGTAGTTGCCGTTGTTGAGGCGGACAACGCCAAAGCGTTGGGTGCCGTCTGTGCCTAACTCGACGAGGTAGGGATAAAGGGGCTCGCCCGATTCGGACAGGGCATAGGTGACGGCAAGGGTATGACCGACACGGATACGATTGGGGTTATAGATGGGGCGCAGGCCCTCGATGATGGCTTGCGCGGTGGGTCGGTCGATGGCGTTCTTTTGCAGGATGCCGTAAAGGTTATCGCCATGACGCACCGGGACGATGCGTTCTCGTGATTCGCTACGCTTGATGGGCTGGAAGGTTACGTCGGTGTCGGGAGCGTTTGGGGCGGGTGTTCTGTTGGTATCATACAGGTCGCTGAAGCTGACGTTGATAACACGGGAGTCGAAGGCGACTTCGGGCAGGGGCAGAGTCATCTCTCGTTTTTCGAAGATGGCGTAATATGCCGAGAAAAGCACAGTCAAGAAGATAAGACTTCTTTGCTTGAGGAGCGTGCGTTGTAGGCTCATGGCTGTTTGTCCGTGTTGACCTTAAGTTTGCCGCCGTGACGATGGGTCTCAAAGAGACCTTTCATCTCTGCCTATAGAATGTTTAAGGGATAAATGCAAGGAAAAATAAGGCGCGACTGGTAGGGGGTGTGGTGGTCTCTTGCATTGCTGGGGGTGAGTCTCTAGATAGAGAGCAGGGCAATACGTATATAAGTAAGTAGGTATAGATTGGTGATGGTGCGTTATTTTTTTGTGATGGTGGTGATGGTATCGGCGGGGGTATTGGGGTTATCGGGCTGTGCGGGGGCTCAACGGATAGAGGGCAAGCCGTGGCACCATACGACTGCGGGTTTTCGTAATATTGAGGGCAGTCCGCCGCGGGGTGCTTCTTTTTCTGACCGTGTCGATTTCTTTTCGACTCGTCTGTGGGCGTCTGCAACGGGGGGGTGGGACGACACGTGGCCTGATGACCATGTGTATACGCCCGAGCAGGTGCAGGAGTCCCTTGCTTTGTTGGCGGAATCGGATTCGCTGATGTGGATAGGCCATGCGACTTTTTTGCTTCACTTGGATGGGCGGTGGATTTTGACGGATCCGTTTTTTGCCGAGCGTGCGTCGCCCGTCAGTTGGGCGGGCCCCAAACGTGCTATCATGCCGCCGTTGTCGGTGTCGGCGTTGCCGAAGATTGATATTATTGTGGTGTCGCATAATCATTACGAGCATTTGTGTGCGTCCACCATAGAAGCCATGCCGAATAAAGAGACGGTGACTGTGGTTGTGCCTTTAGAGATGGGGGTTTTCTTTCGGGAGCGGGGCTATAAGCGTGTTATTGAACTGGATTGGTGGCAGAGTGTGGATGTGGACGGTATCACGGTGCATATGATGCCGGCGGTGCATTGGTCGCGGCGGGGCTTGTTTGACGGCAATGAGATGTTGTGGGCTTCTTTTGCTATCGAGAGTGCCAGCCAGATGATTTACCATAGCGGTGATACGGATATGCACCCGACGTTGTTTACGGATATTGGGCGTTATTTGGGGCGGTGTGATGTGGCTTTGATGGGGATTGGGGCTTATGAGCCGCGCTCGATTATGCGGGGCTCGCATATGCTCCCTGAGGATGCGGTGACTGCCGGGCAACAGCTGGGGTGTCGCTCGTTGATTGGTCAGCATTGGGGGACGATACGCTTGTCGAACGAGCCTTTCATGGAGCCAGAAGAGCGATTCTTTCGAGCAGCACAAAAAGTCGGTCAGCACGTCGAAGACATGGCGATTGGGCAAAGTCTACGTCTTATGAGTAGCGACCCTTGATGGTGTCGATGAGGGCTTGTAGGCGTTGACTCAAGCTGGTGAGGTCTTTGTCGGTGGGTTTTGGCGGGGGTGCCTTTGTGCTGGGGCGGGGAGGGGGCGACTCGGAATCGTGCGAATCAAGAATGACGAGAGTTGCCATGACGAGAAGCATCGTATCATCGGCACGAGGAAATTGCTGGGCGAGGTTTGATACGTGCTCGTTGAGCTGCGTGGCGAGACGCAAGACTCGTGCCTCGTCACCATCGGCACAGGCAACGGTGTAGTCCACTTTGCGGATGGTCAGGGTGACGTTACCCATCGATGTCGGCGATGGCGTCCTTAAGAGCAACGATAGCACGTGATAGGTGCAAGGTCGCTTGCGTCTGGCGGTGGCGTAAGGCTTGATAACGCTTCTTCCAGTCGTTATGGTCGCCAGCAGAGGCATCGCCCGACGAAGAAGGCTCGTCATCCTTGAGGGTATGCACAAGCTGTTCCAGCTCGTGCAACTGGTCTTGGACGTGGTGCCAGGGGGTCGGTTGAGTCATGGCATAAAGTCACAAAGGGTTGGGTGTCTTCTCATGTTTTATCACGGCTTGGCATAGGGAGCAATGGGATGAACGTGACAGGCAAACAGACTTTGGTGATGAAGGATTATCCTTCGGGCAACTGGCGAGAGCGAGGGGGCGTTACGCCGACTCTGGTGATTATTCATTATACGGCAATGACGTGTGAGGCTGCCTTAGCCCGCCTGTGTGGGACGGGTGATAAGGGGGGGCAGGGGGGGCGAGTCAGTAGCCATTACGTTATTGACGAGGACGGCACAACGTATCGCTTGGTGGATGAAAGCCGTTGTGCCTTTCATGCGGGCGAGGCGTGTTGGCGGGGACAGCGGGACATCAACGAACGGTCGATAGGAATCGAGCTTGTTCATGAGGGTCATAGGCACGATGGTGGCATCGACCCCTATGCTGAGGCACAGATGGGCGCGCTCGAATCGTTGTGTTTAGAGGTTATGGCACGGGCGGGTATGCGAGCGAGTGACGTGTGGGGGCATAGTGATATTGCGCCGCATCGCAAGCAAGACCCGGGCGAGACATTGCCGTGGCAACGTTTGGCACGCAAGGGTATTGGCATTTGGGCGGATGCCGATGAGCGTCATGTGGGTGGTGCGTCTGAGGCACAGGCGAGGGATGCTTTGCGGGCGATTGGTTATGGTGTTGATGTGTATCCGTTTGCTGATGTTGTTGTGGCGTTTCAGCGTCATTTTCGCCCGAGTCGTGTGGATGGGGTTGTGGATGCGAGCAGTTTAGCTCTTATGCGGGCGATTGCGGACGCTTTGTGAGAAAAAATTGCTGTAGGCGTTGGGCGCAGTCTTGCTCGCAGATACCGCCGATGACGTGGGGGCGGTGGTGACAGGTGGGTTGCTGAAAGAAACGGGGCCCATGTTCGACTCCGCCTCCTTTGGGGTCATAGGCACCAAAATACAGCGTATGGATGTGGGCAAAAGAAATCGCCGCGGCGCACATGGCACAAGGCTCTAGGGTGACATAGAGGCAACTGCCGTCCAGTCGTGCGACTTGTAGGTGCGCGCAGGCTTGCCGTAACGCCAAAATTTCTGCATGCGCGGTGGGGTCATGCTGACTGCGGGTGCGGTTATGACTGCGGGCAATGACACGTCCGTGTGGGTCGGTAATCAGGCAGCCAATCGGCACTTCGCCAAGGGTCGCTGCCTCATCGGCAAGAGCCAGACAAGAACGCATGTGGTGTTCCATAGAACCAGACATAAGAGGAGAACGCATCGTGTAGCTGAATTATGGTAGGATAGGCGTTGAGCGGGTAAGCATGACTCTATAACAGGAATAAGCATGATAACAAAGACGATAAAACCTTTGATAGGTTTAACGATGACGTGGGACGACACGGCAGGAGGCACGTATGCGTTGCGGCAGAACTACTGTGCTTGTGTGACGCAGGCGGGGGGTGTGCCGTTGTTGCTGCCGTATGGGGTGGGCGATGTTGCGGGCTATGGGGCTTGTCTTGATGGGCTGATTGTTACGGGGGGTGACTTTGACATTGATCCGAGTCTGTTTGGGGCGAAGGCGCGTCACGAGCGGGTCAAGACGCAACCCAACCGCACCGACTTTGAGATGGCGATGACGAAAGAGCTGTTGGCGCGGGACAAGCCGGTGTTGGGTATTTGTGGCGGTATGCAGCTGGTGAACGTGATACACGGTGGGACGTTGATACAGGATATTGCCACAACGCATGAAGGTGCTCTTAATCACGAGTTGCCGAATCCGCCCGAGCAGGTGAGTCATCGGGTGCGTATCGAGGGTGACACGTTGCTTCATAGAATTGTTGGTAAGAAGGAGGTGCGGGTTAATTCTTCACACCACCAAGCCGTGGATAAAGTGGGTGAGCAGTTGCGAATCAGTGCGCGGGCAGACGATGGTATTATCGAAGCCATCGAGTCGCTGAGGTATCGCTTTTGTTTGGGGGTGCAGTGGCATCCGGAATACCGAGTCGATGATAGCGATGTGTTGCTGTTTGAGGAACTCGTGCGGGTAGCAGGGGAGGGTTGAAGCTGATGCGTTTAGCTTTGCGTATGGCTCGTAGTGGTTTGTGTTCGCGCCGTCAGGCAGAGCAGATTATTCAACAAGGGCGAGTCCAGTGTGGTGGCACGACTGTGCGGGACGTGGCGTTTTGTCCGCAGGACGAGGACGTTATAGCTGTTGATGGTCGTGTTTTGCCGCCGCCGCAGGTGACTCGTTTGTTTGCCTATCATAAGCCCCGTAAGATGTTGACGACAACTCATGACCCGCAGGGGCGGCGGTGTTTGTTCGATGCTGTAGAGTCGCAACGGCAGCGGTATGGTGTGGCTCGTCTTATCAGTGTTGGTCGTTTGGATTATGACTCGGAGGGTCTGATTGTATTGACCAATGATGGTGCTTTGGCGCGCCATTTGGAGTTGCCGTCTCAGGGCTTCGAGCGTCAGTATGTGGTGCAGGTGGTAGCCCCCCTTAGTCGCAAGGCGTGTGCGGTGTTGGCAGCGGGGGCGACCATTGAGGGCTTTCGTTATCGTCCGGTTACGGTGCGGGCTGTTGGACGTGAGGCGCGTGTGTTTATCGATGACCATGGTGGGGGCAACGGCGTTTGGCTGTGTGCCAGCGTGCGAGAGGGCAAAAATCGAGAAATCCGCCGTTTGTTCGACTATGTCGGGCATCCGGTGCGGCGGTTGTTACGTATTGCTTATGGGCCGTTTCGGTTGGGACAGCTGAAGGCAGGGGAGCTGGTGGAGATACCGCAGCAGCGTATACCGCAGTTCAAAGAGGGCGTGTCATGGAGCAACGAATCTTGAGCGGTCATTATGGCGGGCGATGGATACGCTCGTTGTCGACGCGCACGACGCGCAGTATCAGTGCGCGGGCGCGGGAGACGGTGTTCGATATGCTGTGTCATCGGAGCGAACTTGGCGGTTGGCAGAACGGCTATGTTGTGGATGGCTTTTGTGGCAGTGGTGTTCTCGGCTTGGAGGCGTTATCTCGAGGCTGTCGACAGGCAACCTTCATCGACCAAGACCGCACGGCTATTGGCACGGTGCGGGCGAATATTAAAACGTTGGGTGTTGATGGGGTAACGTCTGTTATTCAGCGGGACATTAGACGTATCCCGAGCGCGCCTCAGCCTTGTCAGCTGGTCTTTTTGAGTCCGCCTTGGAGTCAAGGTTCAGGTTCAGTAACACATCTGGTAGAAGGGGCGTTGTTGGCTTTGCAGCGGGGCGGATGGCTGGAAAAAGGCACGATTGCCGTCATCGAGAGGGCAAAACAGCATAAAGACAACGATATGGGCGTTACGTGGGAGGTTGTGACGACTCGATTGTGTGGGGATCATGCTTTTACGTTTGTGCGCTATCATGGATAGGGTAGCGAAGGGGTCTTTTTTTCTTTATAGTAACGTGTGATAGGGGGCGGGGGGGGGTGGCAACAGGATGGAGTCGACCATGAAGGAAGCCTTGGCGGTAACGGATAGATTATTTTTTGATGGTGCGTTGAGTCGTGAGCAGGCGGAGTCGTCTGTTGCGTCGAGTTTGCGTGGCTGTGACGATGGCGATTTGTTTCTCGAGCATTGTGTCTCGGAGCGTTTTGTTTGGGATGATGGTCGTCTGAAGGATTCGTCTCGTGATGTTCAGCGTGGTTTTGGTTTGCGTGGTTTGCATGGCGAGGCGTCCGCTTTGGGCTATGGCAGTGCTATTGATGAGGGTGCGTTGAAGCGTGCGGCGTCTTTTGTTGTTGAGGCGTTACCGCATGCGGCGGGACGCAATCAGACGATGGCGTTGTCCCCTGAGGGGACAGAGAAGGTGTATTATGGTGCGGACAATCCGCTTGAGTCGTTGGATGCTCAGGGCAAGATAGCGGTTTTGCAGGAGATTGATAGGTATGTGCGTTCTCTCGAGCCGATGGTGTGTCAGGTTATGGTGATGGTGCATGGCATCTGGCAGGCGGTGCAGGTGGTGCGGGCTGATGGCTTTCGTTGTGCCGATTTACGCCCGTTGGTGCGGTTGAATGTGCAGGTCACAGTGGCAAAGGGCGAGCGAAGAGAAAGTGGCGTCTATGGCATGGGTGGGCGCGGCAGCTATGGCATGTGCTTGCAAAAAGCAACGTGGCAGCGAGTCGCTCAGCAAGCGCTCAAGCAGGCGGTCATTAATCTCGATGCTAAACCAGCACCGGTGGGAGAAATGGATGTGGTCTTGGGTCCAGGGTGGCCCGGGATTCTGTTGCATGAAGCCATTGGTCACGGCTTGGAGGGTGACTTTAATAGGAAGAACACGTCTGCCTTTAGTGGCTTGTTGGGTCAGCGTATTGCGGCACCGGGGGTGACGATTGTGGACGATGGTACGTGTGTGGATGCTCGTGGGTCGTTGAATATGGACGATGAAGGCACACCTTGTCAGTGCACGACTCTGATTGAGGATGGTATTCTTGTGGGCTATATGCAAGATAGGCTGAATGGGCGGCTTATGGCGGGTGCGTCTACGGGTAATGGACGCAGGCAGAGCTATGCCCATGGGGTCATGCCGCGTATGACGAACACGTATATGTTGAATGGCAAGCACGACCCACAGGCCCTTATCGAGTCGGTGGATGACGGCTTGTATGCCATCAATTTTGGCGGTGGACAGGTGGATATTACTTCAGGGAAATTTGTTTTTTCGGCATCGTTGGCGTATCGTATTGAGAAAGGACGACTCACCTACCCGGTGACAGGGGCAACGCTGATTGGTAACGGAGCGGATGCTTTGACCCGCATATCGATGGTGGGCAACGATATGGCTCTCGATG
>JACONH010000011.1:0-53360 GCA_014323835.1 Alphaproteobacteria bacterium GM202ARS2 | reverse complement strand
CAGCCTTCTTTGCGTATCGATGGCTTAACGGTCGGTGGACAAGGACAGGAGTAGGGAGACACTAGGGTGACACAGAAGCACAAAAAATCTTTGGCGTGGACGCAACCCTCCGAGAAGGATTGGCAGAACAAGGCTCTGAAAGAGCTGAGGGGGCGGACTGTGGACGACTTGACGTGGCAGACGCCGGATGGCTTGGCGATTAAGCCCCTCTATACGGAGCAAGACCTCAAGGGATGTGCGGATGCGACGAGTCTGCCGGGCTTTCCGCCTTTTTTGCGGGGATGCCGCGCGACGATGTATGCCAACCGACCATGGACGATACGGCAGTATGCTGGTTTTTCTACTGCGGAGGAGTCCAATGCTTTTTATCGAGACAACCTGAAGAATGGTGTGACGGGTTTGTCGGTTGCTTTCGATTTGGCGACTCATCGGGGCTATGATTCCGATCATCCGCGGGTTGTGGCGGATGTTGGCAAGGCGGGTGTGGCTATCGATTCTGTCGAGGATATGAAGGTGTTGTTCTCGGGTATTCCTCTTGACAAGATGAGCGTGTCGATGACGATGAATGGTGCGGTGTTGCCGGTTTTGGCGTCTTTCATTGTGGCGGCGGAAGAGCAGGGGGTTGCTGCACAGGCTTTGTCGGGGACGATTCAGAATGATATTTTGAAGGAATTTATGGTGCGTAATACGTTTATTTTTCCGCCGCAGGCGAGCATGCGTATTGTGGCGGATGTTATCGAGTATACGTCTCGTTCGATGCCGCGTTTTAATTCGATATCGATTTCTGGCTATCACATGCAGGAGGCGGGTGCGACTCCGTTGCAGGAGTTGGCTTATACGTTGGCGGATGGTTTGGAATATGTGCGTGTTGCAAGTGGTCGTGGTTTGGCGGTGGATGACTTTGCGCCGCGTTTGTCGTTCTTTTTTGCTATTGGCATGAATTTTTTCATGGAGATTGCCAAGTTGCGTGCGGCGCGGGTGCTGTGGGCGCGCCTGATGGCGCCCTTTAACCCGAAGGACGAGAGGAGCCTCAGTCTGCGCACCCATTGTCAGACGTCGGGAGTGTCGTTGACCGAGCAAGATGCGCACAACAACATCGTGCGCACCACCATCGAGGCGATGGCGGCGGTGCTGGGCGGGACGCAGTCGCTGCACACCAACTCTTTCGATGAGGCGTTGTCGTTGCCGACGGCTTTCTCGGCACGAATCGCCCGCAACACGCAACTGATTATGAAAGAAGAGGCAGGCATGGCTAAGGTCATTGACCCGTGGGGAGGCTCCTACTTCATCGAGTCTCTTACGGAACAACTGGTAGAAGGAGCAATGCAGCTCATAGACGAAGTGGAACAGCTGGGTGGCATGACAAAAGCCGTTGAAGAAGGCTTACCGAAACGGCGCATCGAAGAATCTGCCGCCAAAAGACAAGCACGGGTGGACAGAGGCGAAGAAGTCGTTGTCGGCGTCAACAAGTATCCGCCGCCGCAAGAGCAACAACTGGATATTCGGGATATCGACAACAAAAAAGTCCTTGCGGCACAGGTTAAACGCTTGCAGGGGCTACGGGATAGCCGAGACCAAAAGGCAGTGGAGCAGGCTCTTGCGGCGTTACGGACGGCGGCGGAACAGGGTGACAAAGGGGGTAATCTTCTTGCTTTATCGGTGGACGCGGCACGCAAACGTGCCACGGTGGGCGAAATCACCAGTGCTCTGGAAGACGTCTTTCAGCGTTACGTCCCGCACCATCAAACCATTAGTGGAGTCTATGCTCGTTCGCGACAGGGGGATGAAGCCTTTGATGTTATCCAGAAAAAAATCGATAGTTTCGCGCAGGAACAGGGCCGCAGGCCCCGCTTGTTTGTCGTCAAAATGGGACAGGACGGACACGACCGGGGTGCTCATGTTATTGCCACGTCCTTTGCCGATTTAGGCTTTGATGTGGATATTGGCGCGCTGTTCCAGACGCCGCAGGAAGTCGCCCAGCAAGCCATCGAGAATGATTCACAAGTTATCGGTGTATCGACTCTTGCTGCTGGCCACAAAACACTGATACCGATGCTTCTCGATGCTTTGAAGAAAAAAGGTGGTGATGATATCATCGTTGTCTGTGGCGGTATTATCCCGCCAAAAGATTACGGCTTCTTGCGCGAAGCAGGGGTCGCGGCTATCTTCGGGCCTGGCACCAACGTAGCCAACGCCGCGGAAGAAATCCTACAGGTGCTCAAACAACGCCAAAGCAACGGTAGCGAGCACAAACCAGAGCAGGAGGAACACGCATCATGAAAGAAAAAGCCAGGAACGAAAAAGAAAGTCAGGTTACCCCACAGGCGATTTATCAAGGACGCAGACGTTTTGTCGCAACCGCGGCAGCTGTTGCGGGTGGTGCGTGGCTGGTCAATCAGTATGGCTTGTCGTCTACGAAAGAAAAAGGGCAGACTGTGGCACAAAGCCCGCCGCCGCCCGCAAGCCCGTCCAAGCCTGCCGCGACGCCTAGCGCGCCTGCTAGTGCAACGAAAAAAAGTGCGACTCAGCCTGACTCTGTGGTGACGTCGGGTTTGGATGTGCGTCTTGCGGGTCATAGCAAGAGCACCCGTTATACGGAAAATGCTCGGGACAAGACGACTCCCGTTGGCATTGCGACGACGTATAATAACTTTTATGAGTTTGGCACGGATAAGTCGGATCCTGCTCGGCATGCGCATCGTTTGACGTTGCGTCCGTGGTCGGTGACGATTGATGGTCTGTGTCATCGTGGTGGTGTGTTTGATATTGATGACCTTGTGGGTGCGCATGCTTTGGAGGAGCGTATTTATCGTCTGCGTTGTGTCGAGGCGTGGTCGATGGTGATTCCGTGGATAGGCTTTGAGATGCGTGATTTGCTCAAGCGGGTTGAGCCGATGGCATCGGCAAAGTATGTTGCCATGCAGACGGTGTATCGCCCTGACGAAATGCCGCAGCAGCGTAGTTTGTTCCGCACCATAGAGTATCCGTATGTGGAGGGTTTGCGTCTCGATGAAGCGATGCACCCGTTGACGTTGGTGACTGTGGGTATGTATGGGCAGCGTTTGTATCCGCAGAATGGTGCGCCGATAAAAGTGGTTGTGCCGTGGAAGTATGGATTCAAAAGCCCCAAATCGGTGGTGCGTATCACGTTGACGGACAAGCAGCCGCCGACAACGTGGAACATGCAGTCGGCACGGGAATATGGTTTTTATAGTAATGTCTATCCTGCTCGTAGCCATCCTCGCTGGCAGCAAACGTCAGAGAGGCGTTTCATCTCGGAGGGGGGCTTGTTTAACACGAAGCGCATTGAAACCCTGCCCTTTAATGGCTATGGCTCGGAAGTCGCGCATCTGTATCAGGGCATGGATCTTATCAACAGGTATTATTGAGGCACAAAGGTTATGGCTGGACGAGCAAAAGGGGCTCTTTGGTATACTGTGTTTCTTGCGGGCGCGTTGCCGTTTCTTGGTCTTGTGGGCGTTGCCTCCTTTGGCAGTCTTGGGGCTGATCCTGCGAAGACGCTGACGCACCAGACGGGGACGTGGGCGATGAACTTTTTGTTGCTGTGTTTGGCGATGAGCCCCTTTTCGACCTATCTGAAAATGCCGAAACTGGTGAGTTATCGCCGTCAGCTGGGCTTGTGGTGCTATTTTTACGTGTGTTTGCACTTTCTGGTTTTTCTGGCGTTACTCATCGAGTTTAACCCTGCCAACATGGCAAAAGAGCTGGTGGAACGCCCTTATATCACGGTGGGGTTTGGCGGTTTTTTGCTGTTGACGATAATGGCGATTACTAGTATTCCCCGCCTGATTCGAGCGATGGGCGCACGTAGGTGGCGGCGGTTACATAAAGTTGTATTTGCTGTTGTGGTTTTGGCTTGTATCCACTTTATCTGGCTGTCCCGCAGTTCTCTTCTCGAGGCGACGGTGTATAGTTTGCTCTTTGGCGTTTTGATAGGGATGCGGTTGTATTACTATCGAGAGCGTCTACAACGGCAAGCTGCGACGGCTTAAGTGATAGGGAATTTGATTTTTTTATAGGGAGGGGTTAAGACAGAAACAAGACAGATGGGGGGGTTGTGTAGCAAGAGGAGAGATTTTGATGCCACGTAGTTTAACAGGTCGCCGCCACATGTTTATCCCGGGCCCGACGCATATCCCTGAGCAAGTTTTGAATGCGGTGCACATTGCGACAGAGGATCAACGGAGCCCGGATTTGCCGTCAGTGACGGTGCCGCTTTATGAGAAGGTTAAGAAGATTTTCAAGACGAAATCTGGCACTGTGTTCATTTATCCGGGTTCGGGGACGGGTGCTTGGGAGTCTTGTATTACCAACACGTTGTCGCCGGGCGATAAGGTTTTGATTTATCGTTTTGGCACGTTTTCGATGTTGTGGTCGGATATGTTCCAGCGTCTTGGTTTGGATGTGAATATAGTGGATGTTCCGTGGGGCACGGGCACGCCGGCGGAGGATGTCGAGCGGGTGCTGACTGCCGACAAAGCCCATGACTATAAGGTTGTTTGCGTGACGCAAAACGAGACGGCAACGGGTGTGACCAGCGATGTTTTGTCGGTGCGACAAGCGATGAATGCGGCGAAGCATCCGGCTTTGTTGTTTGTGGATGGGGTCAGTTCGATAGCGAGCATCGATTTTCGCATGGACGAGTGGGGAGTCGATTGTGCCATTTCGGGTTCGCAGAAAGGCTTTATGTTGCCGGCGGGCATGGCGATTATGGCTGTCAGCCCGAAGGCTTTAGAGGCAAACAAAAGTGCCAAGTTGCCGCGCTGCTATTATTCTTGGGAGGATATGCTCAAGACCAATAAGGACGGCTACTATCCGTATACGCCACAGATACCGATGTTGCGGGCGTTGGGCGTTGCGGTGGATATGCTTCTCGAGGAAGGGCTCGACAACGTGTTTGCCCGTCACCACCGCATCGCTGAAGGAGTGCGCCGTGCCGTCAAAGAAGGCTGGAAGCTGTCGTTGTGTGCAAAAGAAGAAAAGTGGGAGTCCGATACTGTCAGTGCTATTTGTGTGCCTGAGGGTAAGGATGCCCGCAAAGTCATTGCTGCTGCGTATAGCAAGTATCACATGTCGCTGGGTGCGGGCTTGCATGAAGTGGCAGGCAAGGTGTTCCGTATCGGGCATCTCGGTGACTTGAACGAGTTGCAGGTCGCTTCAGCTTTGGCGGGAAGCGAAATGGCGATGCGGGATAGCGGTATCGATATCGAGCCGGGCAGTGGCGTTGCGGTTGCTACTGAATACTGGCGTAAAAGCTTACATAACGTCTAGGGTTTCATGTCTAAGCCTGTTGTTGTTGTAACCCGCCGCTGGCCCAATGCCGTTGAAGAGCGTCTCATGGACGTCTTCGATGCGCGCCTCAACGATGACGACCATCCGTTTTCGCCGCAGGAGCTCGTTGATGCTATCAAGACGGCTGATGCCTTGATGCCGACAGTGACGGACAAAATCAGTGCTGATATCATAGGCACGGCGGGACGCAAGGCACGTATCATTGGCAACTTCGGGGTTGGCTTTAACAACATCGATATTGACGCGGCAAAGAAACACGGCGTTGTCGTTACCAATACGCCGGAGGTGTTGACCGATTGCACCGCCGATATAGCGATGATTTTGTTGTTGTCTGTTGCTCGGCGTATTGGCGAGGGTGAGCGTCACCTGCGCGGTGGACAATGGACGGGATGGCGTCCGACTCACATGATGGGACAAAAAGTCAGTGGCAAGACTTTGGGGCTTATTGGCTATGGACGCATCGCGCAGGCGATGGCGCGGCGAGCCTTGGGATTCGGCATGACTCTTATCTATTATGACCCGTATGTTGACGCCGCGAAACTCGACAAAAGTGTTCCTGCGACGGCGGTGTCGTCCATCGATGAAGTTTTGGCACAGGCGGATTTTGTTTCTTTGCATTGTCCGTCGACACCTGAGACTCGTCATCTGATTAATTCCGAGTCTTTTGCCAAGATGAAGCCGACAGCCTTTTTGATTAACACGGCTCGGGGCGATATTGTCGATGAGTCGGCGCTGATTGCTGCCTTGCGTGAGGATGTCATTCAGGGGGCGGGGCTTGATGTCTATGAAAAAGAGCCTAAGGTGCCTGCCGACCTTCTCAAAATGAATAATGTCGTTCTGTTGCCGCATTTGGGGAGCGCATCGACACAGACGAGAGAAGCCATGGGCATGCGGGTGCTCACGAATGTGGAAGCCTTTTTTGCTGGCAAAACACCGCCAGACCGAGTCGTCTAGCGCGCCCTTTATTGTGTCGTGACGGTTTTTCAGCCACGGGAGGCACAGCTACGGGGGGTTGCGCAAGCATGCTTTCAGGCGGCGGTGCGTGCTGCCGACCCGTATGAGGCGGTCGCTAAGGCACTTACCCCTACGGCAAAGGGCTTGCGAGTCGAGGGACGGGATACGACCTACCGCCGCGTGCATGTGTTGGCTTTTGGTAAGGCGGCTTTGCGTATGGCACAGGCTGCCTGTGACACCATTGAGCCGAGCCAACGTGTCGACCCGGTTGTGGTTATCACCAATCAAGAGAACTATCAGGCGTTCTGCCGTGAACAAGCAGGCGATGCTTTTGTGCGGGCTATTGATGTGTATCAGGGTGGACATCCGTTGCCGTCCGCCCGTGGACAGAAAGGGGCAGAGGTTGTGCTAGAAAGAGCACGAGGGGCACGTGAAGATGAACTGGTTCTGGTTCTTATTAGTGGGGGTGGGTCTGCTTTAGCCCCGCTACCGCCGACGGGTGTGACGCTGGCGGACAAAATCAAGACAACGGAATTGCTGTTGCATAGTGGCGCATCGATTCAGCAAATGAATGTGGTGCGCAAACACCTGTCGGCAATCAAGGGTGGACGCCTGACGCAAGCGGCATCGCCCGCGCATGTTCATGCTCTGATTTTGTCGGATGTGATTGGCGATGATTTAGCCACCATTGCCAGCGGGCCCACGGTGGTGGATGCCAGCACGTATGAGGATGCTTGGCAGGTGCTTAAGTCTTTTGCGTTGCTGTCGAAAGTGCCGCCGACGGTGCAGCGGTATCTGCAGGAAGGTGTCGCGGGCAAACACCGGGAAAGCCTCAAAGCCGATGATGCGGCGGCATCGTTGGTAACCACAACGTTGGTGGGGAGCAACCGCTTGAGTGTCGAGGCAGTCCACAAAGAAGCACACCGACAAGGATTCGCGGCAAATATTTGGCGATTCGATGCCTGTGGCGAGGCACGGGTGCTGGCAGAGGAGATGGCGCGCATGGTCAAGCATGAGGGCAAACAGAAGCAGGCGTGGCTTTGTGGTGGCGAAACGACGGTGCAGGTGGTCGGCACAGGAAAAGGCGGGCGCAATCAGGAATTGGCGGTTGCCTTTGCGGTCAGCGCGAGGACGCATGACGTGCAGGGCGATTGGGTCTTTCTGTCGGGGGGAACGGACGGGCGAGACGGGCCCACAGACGCCGCAGGGGGATGTGTCCATAGTGGCAGCTATCAACGATGGATAGACAAGACTCTTAAGCCCGAAGACGTGTTGGCAAACAACGACTGCTACAGCTTGCTGAAAGAAACGGGCGAGTTGGTAACCATTGGTGCGACTGGGACGAATGTTGCCGATGTGCAAATCTTTTTGCGAGACTGATTACGGCTCTTCGGTGTAGACGATGATGGCTTCGAAGGGAATGCGCACGAGGGTTCCGCCTTTGCCGTCGGCAACGAAGCGGACTTCGACTCGTGTGAGTCGTCCGCAGGCGCTGATAACCCACGATTCTTTCCATGCTTCGCCGGGATTTTCGATGATGGCGCGCTCGGCTTCCAGATAGGTTTCTACTTGTCGGGATAGGGCTTCTGAGGTGGATTCCTGTGAGATAGGTTGGACGACGATAGGCTCGTCTAGGGCGTCTTCGGCATCATCATCGCTCAAGCCAAAAAGGTTAGAAAAGAAAGACTCTTCTTCTTCGCTGGTGTTTTCGGGGTCTTGTGGGGGGAGGTCTTGTTCGATCGCGAGCGTATCCTCCTCGTCTTCATCTTCGGGGCGGTCTTCGAGGATGACGGTATCGAGAATCGAATAGTGACGGCATTGTCGGCGTTTTTTTCCGTTTGTCTGTTTTTTTTCTTCGGTGCGTTGAGCAAAATCGATGGCGGCTTCGCCGGCACTGAGGATAGCATGACGGAGCAATGAGCCGTCCGCCTGCGTATCGCCGGGGGGCGTTTCATCGATGAGGCGGCTCGAACAGCCGACAGCCATCATAAGCAAAAAAATACAGAAAAAGCGGGGTGCCATCGTCATGACTCAATCAATAAGGGGGACAAGCCTATACGTCAAGGTTATGTCAAGGTATCGCGTGCTTGCCTTTCGACAGGAGATACAAGCCGACGAGCAAAGGCACGCAGGCATTCATGAGGAAAATCGTATCGACTCCGCCGCCGTTGTGGAGAATCGCAATGGCAAGAACGGCTGATACAATAATAAGGGTGGCGTTGACGATGTTATTGACGGCAATACAGCGAGACAGCAACGGCGGTGGACATAGACGCTGCAGCTGGGTGTAAAGGGGCACAGAATAGAGCCCGCCACAGGTTGCCGAGATAAAGACCAAACAGGATGACAAGATAAGAGAACGAAAGCCTAAGATGGGTGCGAGGGTGACAAGGAAAAACGACACGCCCATGATGAGAGCTGAGGTCGTAATAATGCGATAGGGCGTTGTTAACGTGAGGAAGAAACGACATAAAAATGACCCGACGGTGATACCGAGAGTCAGCATCAAAAGAAGGACAGTGGCACTTTCCTGTGACAAGAGGAGATGATTTTTGACGAAGGCGGGCAGTTGAGCGAGAAGTAACGCACCAAAAAACCAAAACCACGAGATAAAGAGGATACGAGTCCATAGGGGGGGCATATTTTTAATTATGCGGACGATGGCTTGGCTTTTCTGGGGGGACTGATGAGGGGACGTTTGAGGGGGAGGGGGGGCTGGTGGAATATAAAGAGAGGCAAGAAAACCGCACAGGGCGCAAAGCATGACGGTGTAGGCGAGAACCATCGATGCTTGGGGTAATAAAGCCAGCAAGCCGCCGCTCAATGTGCCGAGCAAAATAGCCATGAACGTGGATGATTCGATGAAGGCGTTGCCTGACAGAAGTTCATCTTTGCGTAAGTGCAGGGGCAGAAGAGCATACTTAATGGGCCCAAAAAAAGTCGATTGGCTTCCCATTAAAAAGATTACCAGAAGCATGAAGTAGGTGTCGCGGGTATGGAAGGCAAAAATTGCCAAAGCCATGATGACGATTTCGGCAGTTTTAATGATACGTGCGAGGGTCGCCTTATCGGTGCTGTCGGCAAGGCGACCGGCATAGGCGGAAAAAAGCAGAAAGGGCGTAATCAAAAGGGCAGCAGCAAGATTGACCAGAATCTCTGGGGCGATGGGGGCTTGCTCGTGCCAACGGTAGATGACGAGAAACGTAAACCCACTTTTGAGCAAATTATCATTAAAAGCCCCTAGAAATTGAGTAACAAAGAGTGGTAAAAAGCGTCTATGCTTCAACAAAGCGAGAGCCCCCCGCTCGTGGTGGTGGGATGGGGTTTCTTGCGGAGGGGATGAAGGCGGGGTGGGCATGATTGGGGTGGGCATGATGATGTCTCGTGACAATTTTGAGTGAGTTTGTGTATCTATGCTTTATGAGAACGTTTTTATTTTACGTCAAGATTTAACGCCTGGTGCGGCGTCGTCTCTTGCGGACAAGTATGCTCAGTTGCTTGAGAAGAATGGGGGTAAGGTTGTCGAGCGCGAGGAGTGGGGTCTTGTTGATCTTGCGTATCGTATTCACAAGAACAAGCGTGGCTATTTTTTTCTTTTTCACATTGATGGCCCGCCTTCTTGTGTGCAAGCGATGGAGTCTGCGATGCGTTTAGATGAGGAGGCGTTGCGTTATATGACGGTGCGTGTTAAGAACCATGAGCCTTTGCCGTCTGTTATGATGCGTTATCTCGATAGGAATCGGGAGGCACGGGAAGAACGAGAGGCAGAGACAACCAACGATAGAGCGAAAGACTAATGGCTGAGCAAGACAAAACCAAAAGCAAAGGGGAAAAAGGGGCGAAAGGGACGAGAGGGGCTACGTCGTCAGGCGCGTCTACGGGCGCGGGGCGGGCATCTTATGGTGGTCGCGGCGGGTGTCCTTTTTCTGCTCCTGATGCGCCGACTATCGACTATAAGGACATTCGCTTGTTGCAGCGTTTTCTTTCCGAGCAAGGCAAGATTATGCCGACGACCATGACCAATGTTTCTCGCAAAAATCAGCGTATCTTGGTCAAAGCCATTAAGCGGGCGCGCTTTTTAGCGTTACTGCCTTATGTTGTGGAGTAGGGCACGATGAAAATTAAGTTGGTGTTGTTGGAACGCATGATGCACTTGGGCGCGATTGGCGATTTGGTCGAGGTCAAACGTGGCTACGCGGCGAACTATCTGTTACCGCAGAAGAAGGCGTTGCGGGCAACAAAAGAAAATATAGCTTATTTCGAAAGTCAGCTGTCGGAAATCAAGGCACGCAACGAGAAAGCCCATGCGGATGCGTTGGCTCTTGCTGAAACCTTGCAGGGCGCGTGGCTCGTCCTCGTCCGACAGGCAGGAGAAAGCGGACAACTCTATGGCTCTGTGACCGCAAGAGACGTGGTCGAGTGCTTATCGGCACAAGATACGTCTGTATCGGGCTCACAGATTTTCATGGACGGGCGAATCAAGGAAATCGGGATTCATACGTGTCGAATCGCTTTGCACCCTGAGGTGATTGTTGATGTGACGTTGAATGTTGCTCGCTCTGAGGATGCGGCGGCGACGCAGGAAAAAGAAGAAAAGAAACGTATCAAAGCGGCGGAAGAAGCGGCTCAAAAGGCAGAAAAGAAAAATAAGACTCGCCAAAAAAACAAAAAGCAACGGACAGAGAAAAAGCCAACACAAAAAGATACAAAAGAAGGAGCGAAGGGCGAGACAAAGGACGAAACAAAGGACGAAACAAAGGGCGAAACAAAAGCGGACACGCAAGAGTCGTAGATGCACCCGTCGAGTCGCAACGTTGTGTCGGTGACATGAAGAGTTTGATTTTTGCTACCTGGATGCTTGGTGGCTTATTTCTTTTATTGCGTGGGGGTACGTGGCTGGTTGTTGGCACGGCATCTGTGGGTGTGCGTCTGTCGTGGTCGCCTTTTGTCATGGGGGCTTTGGTTATGGGGTTTGGTACGTCTGCCCCTGAGCTTTTTGCCACGATACAAGCCAACACTGCGGGATATAGTGGCTTGGCTTTAGGCAACATTATCGGCAGTAACATTGCCAATATGGCTTTAATTATGGGCTTTGCTGCGATGGTGCGTCCTATGGCAACCGACCCTTTCATCTGGAAGCAAAGCGTATGGTTGTTGATAGCGACTGCTGTCATGGTGACGTTGATAACGTTCTTTGGCATCGACCGTTGGTTTGCGGGCGGTGCGTTATTGGCGATGGCGTTTTATGTTGTTTCGTTGATGCGCAATCGGCAAAGAAGTTTGCCCTACGGCATGCAGCAGCAGGAAGACCCGCGTCAACATGTGCGGGTGTTGTCAACGTGGGGGTGGGACGGTGTTTATATTATCGGTGGTCTGGTCGCCCTTATGGTGGGTGCGGATGCTCTTGTGCATGGTGCCTCAGGGGTCGCACGCTTGTGGGGCGTATCCGATACGCTGATTGGCTTGACTCTGGTGGCTATGGGGACGTCTCTGCCCGAGTTATTTTCGGTGTTGGCATCTTTTAGACACGGCGAGGATGACTTGATTGTCGGCAACATATTGGGCAGCAGCTTTTTTAATATACTGGCAATTTTAGGTGTTGCGGCGATGGTGAGTCCGATGGAGGCACAGCCTTTCTTGTTCTCCCATGGCGTCGTCTTGTTTGTTGTGGGGTGGCTGTGGCTGTTTTATATCTGGCGGCAGCGTTTCTCGGGTGTCAGTTTACTTGTGGTGTATGGTGCGTGGTTGTTGGCGACGTTGTATCTGTCCACAGGTTCTTGAGGTTATCCCCAGTTCATCCACCCCTGTTTTGTCGCGGCGACAATTTTATGTGTTATAGGGGTGTGTGGGTTATTTTATAGAAGGAGCGTGTTGTGGTTGATTCTTTGCACAAGCGTGCTTCGCCGATGGCTCTTGTTTCTGACAGTGCGAGCGGCAAAGCAAGCAGGGGCTTTGAAGGAGAAGGAGGAGGGGGCCCTTATGACCGTGAGATGGAGCGTGCCTTATTGGGTACGTTGTTGGTCAATAACAGTGCTTGTGAGCGAGTCAACGAGACTCTTAAGGGTTTTCATTTTGTCGATGAGGCTCATGGTAAGATTTACGATGCTATTATGGCGTTGGTCTCTATGGGGCGTGTTGCTGACCATCAGACGTTGAGGCATCATTTGTCTTTGTCGGCGCTTTTTGGCGATGAGGATGGAGCGGGCTATCTGGCTGATTTGGCACAAGAGGCTCTTTTGACGGCGAATGTCAAGCATTATGGCGAGGTTATAGAAGACCTGTATCAGCGGCGGGCTTTGATTCAGTTGGCTCATGATATGGCTCGTGAGGCACAAGGGGGTGCCTTAGACAATCCTGCCACCACCATTGCCGAGTCGGCGGAAAAACGTTTGTATGACTTGTCGGAGACGGAAGACCAGCGAGTCTTTCAGCCTTTTGACGAGGTGCTGAGTCGTGCCGTCGAGCACGCCAAAGTGGCAGCAAAAAGAAAAGTGAGCGGCTTGGCGACTCACTTGCGTGACCTTGATGGTGTTATGGGTGGCTTGCAATCGTCCGATTTGATTATTGTTGCGGCGCGTCCGTCTGTTGGTAAAAGTGCTTTGGCGATGAACATTGCCTGGTCGGTGGCATCGGTTGCTCAGGAGGGCGAGCCTGTTTCTGTGGCGTTCTTTTCTCTCGAGATGTCGGCGGAGCAGCTGGCTTTTCGTGTGTTGTCGGAGGAAAGCGGTATTTCTTCTGATAGTATGCGGCGGGGTAAAATGGGCAAGGGGGATCTCGATAATTTATACAGGGCGTCTCAGCGCATTGAGAAAGCGCCTTTGTTTATCGATGATACGCCGGGGTTGTCGCTGTCGGTTTTGCGGCGGCGGGCTCGGCGTTTGAAGCGGACAAAAGGTCTTGGCTTGCTTGTGGTGGATTACTTGCAGCTGATGCAGGGGGAGGGCAGACAGGGATGGGATAATCGGGTTCAGGAAATTTCGGAAATCAGTCGTGGTTTGAAGGGCATCGCCAAGGAGCTGAATATACCGGTGATTGCGGTATCGCAGTTGTCTCGTAAGGTGGAAGACCGCACGACGACGCAAGGGATAAAGACGGGGGGTATTCCGCAGTTGTCGGACTTGCGGGAGTCGGGTTCGATAGAACAGGATGCGGATGTTGTTATTTTCATTCATCGGGAAGATTATCTTCTCGAGCGGATGCAGCCGCAGGAAGGCACTAAAGAGCACGAAGCTTGGCAGGAAAAAATGGCACAGGTTCACAATAAGGCTCGCCTGATTGTTGCCAAAAACCGCAATGGCAGTATCGGTAAGGCGGATGTCTTCTTCGATAAGCATGTTACGCGCTTTAAGAATTTGGCAAAGGATGATTTGACAGAAGGGCGATAAACCGATAGATTGCGTCATTATCTCTTCGAGTTTTACCATGAATACATTTTTTCCTGCGGTTGGTCGTTTTTTCTTTGATACGCTGTCGACGGTTGGTCGTCTGGGCGGCTTTGTTGCGGCAGCTTTGTGGCATTGTGTTACGCCGCCCTTCTATTTGAAGATGGTTGCGCGGCAGTTTGTAGCGATTGGCTATTATTCGTTGCCGGTTGTGGGCTTGACGGCAATTTTCACGGGTATGGTGTTGGCGTTGCAAAGCTATGTGGGTTTTGCTCGTTTTTCGGCAGAGGGGGCGATACCGAACATTGTCGTGCTGACCATGACACGAGAATTAGGCCCTGTGTTGGCGGGCTTGATGGTGGCTGGACGAGTCGGTGCATCCATTGCTGCAGAAATCGGCACCATGAAAGTCACAGAACAAATTGATGCTTTGGTGACTCTGTCGGTCAATCCCTTTAAGTATTTGATTGCCCCGCGTATCATCGCTGGGGTCATTTCTCTGCCGATTATGGTGTTGATTGCCGATACTATTGGTGTTTTTGGGGGTTATGCCGTTAGCACGGCGTCGTTGGACTTTAATCCGTCGCTGTATTTGGTGAATACGTGGAACTTCTTAGAGGTGAAAGACGTGACGTCGGGGCTGATTAAAGCGGCGGTGTTTGGCTTTTTGATTACGTTGATGGGCTGTTATCACGGCTATTACTCGAACGGCGGCGCGCAGGGCGTTGGACAGGCAACGACTTCTTCGGTGGTTTCGTCGTCTGTTTTAATCTTTTTTTCTAACTATGTTCTTACGGGTTTGTTTTTCTCTCGTTAGGAGGCTCTATGGAAAAGATCAAAATTACCAACCTTAAGAAGAGTTTTGAGAGTAAAGATGTTCTCGACGGCGTGTCCTTGACCATTGAGGAGAAAGAATCGTTGGTGGTGATTGGCCCTTCGGGTGTGGGTAAGTCGGTGTTGTTGAAGTGTCTTTTGGGCTTGGTTAGGCCTGATTCGGGCAGTATCCGCATCAACGGCAGAGAGACGCTGGGTTTTGCTGGTATTGCGCGGGATCATGGTGGCTCGAAGGTGGGCATGCTGTTTCAGGGGGCTGCTCTCTTCGATAGTATGAAAGTGTGGGAGAACGTGAGCTTTCAGGCTCTGCAGCAAGGCAAAGGCGACAAGAAGGAGGCTTATGAAAAAGCCCTCGAGAACTTGAATCTTGTGGGTTTGGCTTCTGGCGGCGATGAGCGGGTGGCTAATCTTTTTCCTTCTGAGATATCGGGGGGCATGAAGAAGCGTGTTGCTTTGGCTCGGGCGATAGCCAATCGCCCGGACATTCTCTATTTCGATGAGCCAACGACGGGGTTGGATCCGATATCGAGCGCGGTCATCAATAAGTTGATTCGTGAGTGCACCAAGAAGATTGGTGCGACGACTCTGACGATTACGCATGATATGTCGAGTGTGCGTGAGATAGGGGATAAGGTTGCGATGTTGTATAATGGTCGTATTGAGTGGCATGGTCGCGTCAGCACGATTGATGATTCGGGCAACGATCATGTGCATCAGTTTGTTCGTGGTCTTGCGGAGGGCCCTATTCAGATGCAGACGGATGCCTTGAAATAGGGGCGTTATGGCGTCTTCTTCTTCTCGTGGACGTCGGTATGTGTGTGGTGCGTGTGGCGCGACTTATGGTTATTGGCTGGGGCAGTGTCAGGCGTGCGGCGCGTGGAATAGGCTAGAAGAGCAAAGCGATTCGGTCGCGCAACGTTTTGGCTCGGTGGGTAAAAAAGGTAGCGGGGCAGGGGCAGGTGCAGGCGTGCAGGGTGATATGGACATGGTGACCGTGAGCCAGAACAGCGCGCCGAGCGAGCAAAAACGCTATACCTGTGGCATCGATGAATTCGACCGAGTCTGTGGGGGTGGTCTGGTTACCGGCGGAGTCGTCCTTGTGGGGGGTGCACCGGGTATTGGCAAGTCGACTCTGATGATGCAACTCGCCCATGGGCTGTCTCGTCACCATAAAACGGTTTATATATCGGGGGAAGAATCCGTCGAGCAAGTGGCGGCTCGGGCGCGGCGTTTGGGCTGTGATGGTGCCTTTATGGTGGCACATGCCAATGGCGTGCATAAGATTCTTCATAGTCTCGAGAAGAGCAAGGATTTGCGCTGTTTGATTTTGGATTCTGTCCAGTCGTTTTATGTTGAGGGCCTCGAGTCGGCGGCGGGCACCATCAATCAGGTGCGTGCGGTGGCGTCTGTCTTTATCGAGTTCGCAAGGTCAAGGGGGATTTGTGTGCTTTTCGTTGGCCATGTGACCAAGGATGGTGGTCTTGCGGGCCCCAAGTTGCTGGAACACATGGTGGATACTGTGCTGTATTTCGAGCACGAGTTCAAAGACCACTTGCGTGTGTTGCGGGTGACAAAGAATCGCTATGGGGCGAGTCATGAGCTGGGTTTTTTCGAGATGACGACGACGGGGTTGCGGCAAGTTGTGGATCCGTCTTTATTTTTTCTATCTGACCATCGTGAAGGTGTTGCGGGCTGTGCGCTTTTTCCGTCTATGGAGGGGGGTCGGAGCATCGTTTTAGAGATTCAAGCGTTGGTGGCTCGCACGTCTTTTGGTTTGCCGCGCCGTAGTGCGATAGGTTTTGATTTGGGGCGTTTATTGATGATTCTTGCGGTTTTGGAAGCCAAGTGTGGCTTGTCTTTTGGTGGCCATGATATTTATGTGAATGTGGTGGGGGGCATGAAAGTCCGTGATGCGGCGGGCGATGTTGCGGTTGCGGCGGCGGTTTTGTCGGCGTTATCGGGGCGGGCGTTGCCGTCAGGCGTGGTGTTTTGTGGCGAGATTGGTTTGTCGGGCGAAATCAGAGATGTTACCCGCACCGCCTTGCGTCTGCAGGAAGCACAAAAAAGGGGATTTCGTGGGGCGTTTGTGCCAGAAAAAGCCACAAAAAAAGTGAAGACAACCGCTTTCCGCTTTTTTTCTTTAACTGATGTTGTAAATATGGTAGAATTACTTGGCATTATGCCTCAAAAAAGGGCTGGTGGTTCTCGCCGTGAGACACCTACTGTAACGGAACGACAGACATGATGTGGCTTGCACATAACTTTATCGATTTGATCGTTATCCTCTTTGTGATGATATCGGGGATTTGGGGCTACCTGTATGGTTTTATTCGGGAAATATCGAAGTTGCTGTCGTGGTTGGTGTCATTTCTTGCCACGTATTTTATGGTTCCGCCTTTGATTCCTGTTTTTGCCATTGAGCCGGTGCTTGTGGGCTATGTGGTTGTGGTGCCTGTGGTCTTTATCTTCATTTTGGTTATTGTGCGTCTGTTTGCTCGTATGGCGGAGCATGTTCTTATTGGCAGAGATGGCATGGGTTTTACCAATCGCATGATGGGCTTGAGTTTTGGGTTGCTACGAGGCTTTGGCATTGTTTGCATTGTTTATTTGCTTTTGACGATTATACCGGATATTCCGGGACGCAACGAGCCGACTATTTTGAAGACGGCAAAAGTGCGTCCGGTGATTCTGTATGGCTCTGAGTTGATAGGCTCGTTTTTTTGGGGGCAGTCGGGGGTCGAGGATTTGATGGATGACGCGCAGGAGCTTTTAGGCTTGCCTGAGAAAGACAGCCAGATAGTGCCGTCGCGTCAGAAAAGCAGGGGGCAAACGCCTGTTCGTGATGATAGGCTTATGGCTGGCAGGGCACGTTGACAAGGAGCACGAGTATGGGGGACGATACCTTACGAGAAGAGTGTGGAGTCTTTGGGGTCATGGGACACAAAGAGGCGTCAGCGTTGACGGCGTTGGGCTTGCACGCCTTGCAGCATCGAGGGCAGGAGGCAAGCGGCATCGTCAGCTGCGAGCAACACAACGGCTTCTTTTATAGTCACCGAGCCACAGGGCACGTAGGCGACATTTTCAGCAAACATGATGTTATCCGCCGTTTGAAAGGGACGATGGCGGTCGGGCATAACCGCTACTCGACGACGGGGGCGTCGGGCTTGCATAACGTCCAGCCGTTGTTTTCCGAGTTATCTTTTGGTGGGTTGGCTTTGGCGCATAATGGCAACTTGACCAATGCTTTGTCGTTGCGGCGAGAGCTGGTATCGAAGGGGTCGCTGTTTCAATCCACCAGCGACACGGAAGTGATTGTCCATTTGATTGCTGCCAGCGAGGCGAAGGCTCTTGAGGACAAAATTGTCGATGCCCTCACCCGAGTTGTGGGTGCGTATTCTTTGGTGCTGATGACGTCCGATACGTTGGTGGGTGTGCGTGACCCGTATGGGGTGCGTCCGTTGGCTCTGGGTCGTCTCGATGAGGCGTGGCTGTTGGCTTCTGAGAGCTGTGCTTTTGATATTATTGGCGGCACGCACGTGCGTGATGTTATGCCGGGCGAGATGGTTGTTGTGGACAAGGCGGGGAAGATGCGCAGTTTTTACCCTTTTTCTCGTGTGGCGCCCCGTTTTTGTTTGTTTGAGTATATTTACTTTTCTCGTCCGGACTCGTTTGTCGAGGGTCGGAGCGTCTACGACATGCGCAAAAAGATAGGGGAGCAGCTGGCTTTCGAGGATGGGGATGATGTTGGCGATATCGTTGTGCCGGTGCCTGATTCGGGCTTGGCTTCGGCGATTGGTTATGCGCAGGCTTCTTCTCTGCCTTTTGAGATGGGCATTGTGCGTAATCACTATGTGGGGCGCACATTCATCGAGCCGATGGAGCGTATCCGCCATTTTGGCGTGCGTTTGAAGCACAACGCCCATCGAGCGGCGTTGGCGGACAAGCGAGTCATTTTGATTGATGATAGTCTGGTGCGGGGCACCACCTCTCGTAAGATTGTGGGTATGGTGCGGGGTGCGGGCGCAAAAGAAGTGCACTTACGTGTGTCGAGCCCGCCGGTGCGCCACTCGTGCTTCTATGGCATCGATACGCCCGATGAAAAAGACCTGCTCGCGACACAAAACAAAGAAAAAGACATCGCAAAAATCATCGGCGCCGATAGTGTGCGCTTTATCAGCCTAGAAGGACTCTATCGCGCCCTACACAAGCCCAACGGCGAGCATAAGCAAGGAGGGCAAGGAGAAAAACACGGCTTTTGTGATGCCTGTTTCAGTGGCGTGTATCCTATTGCTTGTCCGGATAGGGATAAGTTGAAGAAGGGGGAGCCGCCGTTGTTGTCGGCAATGTCCCACGTTGAGAATGTCGAGTGAGACACCGGTCGCTTTGGTGGTGGGCGCATCTCGCGGGCTGGGTCGAGACATAGCCTTGTGGCTGGCGCGCCAACACGCCCATTGCGTCTTGCTGGCACGCTCGCAGAAAGACTTGGAAGAAACAGAAGACGCCATAAAAGCACAAGGCAGCTCTGCCGTGTCCTTAGCCGTCATGGATGTGACTGATGCGGGGGCTTTGGCGGTGGTCACGCAACGTATCGCTGAGCGTTTTGGTCGTCTCGATGGGCTTGTCTATAATGTTGGCTGTCAGCCGCCACTGATGCCGATAGACCAGTTGTCTGTGGACGACTGGCAACGCGCCTTTAACGTCAATGTGACGGCGGCATGGCACTGTATCAAAGCATTGACACCGCTTTTGCTGGCGAGCAGCGATGCCCGCGCCGTGTTTGTTACGTGTCGGGAAGCACAGAAGCAACCGTATTGGGGAGGACTGGCAGCGAGTAAAGGCGCGCTGGAAGCGATGGTGTTGAGCTGGGCAGCAGAACATAGCCGCGATAGCTTGAGGGTGAATCTCTTTGACCCGGGGCCGTTACTGTCGGAGGCACGCTCTGCCAGTGGGGCGAGCTTGCAAGGAGCAAAGAAGGCAATTGACGTGATAGAAGCCCTGAAGCCGTTGCTGGAGAAGGGCGGCACACAACGAGGCACAATCGTGCAAGCACAAAAATCGTGACAATGTTTCACGTGAAACAATTGATTTTTTTTGCTGTGTTGGTTTTTGGGTGGGGAGAGATTTTTTTGCGTTTTTTTTGTCTGGATATTTGACGTTAAACATTCCCTAACGAAATTGTTTCACGTGAAACAATTGATTTTTTTTGCTGTATTGATTTTTGAGTAGGGAGATATTTTTGCTTTTTTTGAGGTTTTTTATAGAGCTATGTCATGTTAAACATCTCCTAACGAAATTGTTTCACGTGAAACAATTGATTTTTTTTGCTGTATTGATTTTTGAGTAGGGAGAGATTTTTTGCTTTTTTTGAGGTTTTTTATGTGGATATGTCATGTTAAACATCTCCTAACGAAATTGTTTCACGAGAAACAATTCCTATTTTTTCTTTGTGGGGGTTGGGGGTGTTTTTTTGGGGTTTTTGGCTGGGGCTTGTGATTTGGCGAGCATGCTTTGTAGACGGCGTTGATGCTCGGAAGCATATAAAGGCACCGCATCGCGTATCAGTAGGGCGACGTCTTCCGGCGAGAGCTTATCTGTGAACTGTATCTTCTTATTGTTATGGAGCTTCTGTAAAATGGCGAGTCCCGCTTCATAGGTTGCGCGTTGCCATTCGTCCCTATAGTCCTTGCGAGGCGGACCAATGTGAAAGTCTAAGCCGAGAGCATCGCATATTTTTTTTGTCCGCTCTATTGAGGGTTGCGCGCCCCGCCTTAAGTCATGCAGGGCGTATGAGTTGCCATAAATCTTTCTGGACAGGGCAGCAAGCCTTATCCCTTGACGCTTCAACTCAGCTTCTATGATTTTAAGAAAAAAGTCAGACATAGCATTAAGGGATATATCCCATAATCAACGTGTCAAGTTAAAAAAATTAGTGTTGACTTTTTGTCGTTAATCCTATTAAAAATAGGATTATGAATTACCCTGAAACATATCACATCGAAAAACTTGTTGAAATCTATGCCGAATGTCGTGGTATCGGCACATCTCGTGTCGCGAGCCTGATTTGGAATGATGGTAAGTTTTTTAGCAGGGTGAGGGCAGGGGGCAACTTTACGGTGAAAAGCTATCATCGTGGCTTGCGTTGGTTTGCGGATAACTGGCCACCCCAGACCCCGTGGCCTGAGGGCGTGCCACGTCCTGAGCCGACACAACGCGAGGTTGCCTAAGGGCTTTTGTCATACATCCTGTTTTTTGCTTGGGATTTAGTAGCATAAACAGGAGACGTAAAAAGACATGAAAAAGATTTTTATCATAGTGATGCTGACATTTATCATAACGAGTCAAGCACAAGCACAAACGCTAGAAAAATCCATAGTAGAAATTCGGTTGGGGGTTGGCCATGCTTCCTACGCTACTGAAGATGAGCTTAATGTTGAGGATGTTAGTGGTGCAAAATTTGGCGTGCAGTTGCGCGCAACGAATAAGCCATCAATGAGCAATTCATTTTTTTTTGGCGCGGGTTTAGGGATATACACTGACACTGCAACAGACAAAGCGTGTGCGTCCGTTATCACTGATAGAGACTGTGTGGAAGTATCTTCACAATTTTCACTAGACTTTTTTGTTACAGCGGGCTTTGAACTCACACAAGACACGCGGCTTTACACAAATATAGGTCTAGCCGTAAATCAAGGGATGATAGAAATTACCTCTCGTAATTTTGAATCGCACAACAAACAATTTCATACAGGTTCTATGGTTGGGGGTGGTATAAGCACGCGGGTCGGTAGACACTTGTCATTATACTTTGAAGGCGGTGCCGCGTTCTTAGAAAAACAAGAGTATTTTGATGGCGTGCTAGAAATCGGTAGTTTAACCCAGACCAACGTATTGGCGGGTATTGCCTATCATTTTTGATAGGGGCTAGCTCCCGTAGATTTCGTCCAGCATGTTGGTGTACCAGGCTCTTGCGTAGTCGGCTTCTTTTTGGCGGAATTGTTTGTTTTGTGCCAGCGGGCTTAGTCCGCCGCTTCCTTGCACGGCGACGATGGCTCGGTGTGCCGAGCGATACGTCGCCGCAACCGATATGCCGTAATCGGGTGCCAGCAGGCTATAGCACGTATTCATCAGCAACGGATAGGGTGCGGGCTTGCCCCGCACCAGCGAATCGAGGGCTTGTGCCAACGCTTTGCCCTGACTATTGGCAGCAAAGGCAGACTTAGGCATCGCCCCCGCAACCGTGCTGTCACCGAGAATATGAATGTCGGGGGCTTCGAGGGACGCAAACGTAACCGGGTGGATTTGACACCAATCATCTTGCGGGGCAAGGCCCGCATCGGTAGCAATCGCCCCCGCCTTTTGTGGCGGCACAATGTTAAGCACATCCGCTCGCCAGCGTTGCCCGTCGGCGTTGCTGACAGTGCCATCCGCAGGGTCGATACGGGTAACGTGACCGCCTTGCTCGGCAGGGATCCACTCGATAAGGTTAGGATACAGTTTCTGCCATCCCTCTTGGAAGAGGGCTTTTTTGGTAAAGCTGTTTTTGCTATCGAGAATCAGCACTTTGCTACGGGGCTTATGGCGTTGTAGATACCACGCAATCACCGAGGCGCGCTCATACGGAGCAGGGGGACAGCGATAAGGCATCGGTGGGGCGGTAATCACCACAGTGCCGCCGTCTCGCATGGCATGCAGCTGCTTTTTTAGCGTAACCGTTTGCGTCCCCGCCTTCCAAGCATGGGGAAAACGCTGCGCGCTCTCGGGCGTATACCCATCGATGCTCGCCCATTTCATATCGACCCCGGGCGACAGAACCAGCCTATCCCACCTCAGCGGGTCGTTACCCTGCAGAAAAAGACGCTTGTTGTCGATATCAATGGCGGTGGCTCGGTCGTAGACAACGGCAATACCGTGCGGACGTAACCCGTCCAAAGACCATTGAATTGTCTTAATGTCTTCAAAGCCCGCGATAACGTAGTTACTAAACGGGCAGGTGGCGATGGTGCGTTCTTTTTCGATAAGGGTGATACGTGTGTGGGGGTTGAGTTGCTTAAGATAGCGGGCACAGCTCGCCCCGCCGAATCCGCCGCCGACAATGACGATATGGGGTTGGCTTTTGCGGTTACAGCCGTGCAGAAAGGGCAACGCCAAACTGGCAGTCGTCACCGATGCGGTGGCAAGCCCTAACTTGAGGAATCGCCGTCGGGGTATGGGTAGGGGCATAACAGGGCTCACTTATGGGGGGAAACCTCAGGGTCGATGGCTTGGAAGTAATCCGCAAGGGCGCGGATATCGTCATCGCTGAAGCCTTGCATCAGGCGGTTCATCACTGTTGCGGGCGTTGTGCCGTCTCGGTAGCCTTGTAGGAGGGCAATGAATCGCTCTTTGTCGATGTTAACGAGAGACGAGATAAGCGGGCTACGACTGATGCCACGTCCGCCGTGGCATGCCATGCAGTTGCGGGCGATGCTCTCGAGGGTTGGCGTTTTGTCTTCGGTTACCGTATCGGCACAAAAGACATGACTCGCAGAGAAAAACCACGTAGCGAGCAACAGAAAAAAAAAGATGGGCGGCGGAAAAGTCATGCCCACAAGGATAGACGAAAAAGGCTTAGCGAGGCAAGGGCGAGGAGGGCAAGGAGGGCGAGCTACGTTGCGTGTTGGTGAAATGGAGACGCAAGGGTGTATACAGCAGTTGAAAATGTTGGCGTAGGCTATTGCTGAGGTAGCGGTGATAGCTTTGTGGGATGTTGCGTTGGTCGGTGCCGAACAAGAGAAAGTGGGGCGGGCAGGTGTTAATTTGCGTCCCGTAGCGTAGGCGTGGTCTTTTGCCCCGCACCAGTGGCAGGGGGTGCTCGAGCTGGGCCCGCTCGAGCCATTGGTTCAGGGGCGAGGTCTTGATTTCCGCTCGCCAATGGGTAACCGCTCGCTCGATGGCGGGAAACAGCTGGTGGATGTTACGCTTGGTTTTGGCACTGATGGTGATACGCTGGGCTGCCACAAGGGGCGGGCTGTTCTGTTGCCAGAACGGCGCAACAGGCGTGCGGACGATATCGCTCTTGTTGTAGACAAGAATAAGGGGCTTGCCTTTCTTGTGGACACGCTCGGCAAGGGCAAGGTCTTGGTGCGTTTGTTGCTCTTGCATATCGATGAGCAACAAAATGACGTCCGCATGACGAATCGCCAAAAGGGCTTGGCGGATACTTAAAGATTCAACGTTGTCACCCCGCTCGTGCTTACGGCGGATACCTGCCGTATCGATGAGCTGGTAAGGGTGCTTGCGGTGGAAGGACAGCCAAACCGGGTCGGTGGTTGTGCCGGCAATGGGGCTGGTGGTTACCCGTGGCTCGCCTAGTAGAGCATTGGCAAGGGTCGACTTACCGCTGTTGGGACGACCAATAAGAGCAAACGTGACGGGTGTCATGGGGGCAACGGACGATTCGGTCGGGGGGGTTGGGGGGGGTGGCGGCGGGAGAGTGCTACGTGTCGTTTTGATTGTAGCGATGATACGGTCGAGGAGGGCATCGATGCCGATGCCGTGGCGTGCTGATAGGGTGATGGGTTCCCCTAGCCCCAGCTGCCAGGCTTGGTGGTGGTGGTCATCGTTTTTATTTTCGCATTTATTGACGACGGCGAGCATGGGTTTGCCGGTTTTGCGTAGTTGTTTGGCGAGTTGCCATTCGTCGTTGTTGATGGCTCTTTTGCCATCGAGAATAAAAAGGGCAAGCCCGCATGTATGGAAGGCGCGCATGGTTTGTTGCCAGGCGGCTTCTTCGAGGGGGGTGGTTTGGGCGTGATAGCCCGGCGTATCGCAGAACTGCAACGTGTGGTTTTGGTATGTGGTGGTGGCGTATTGACGGTCGCGGGTGGTGCCGGGCGTTTGGTGTGCGAGGTTCTTGGTTGCCGTCAAACGAGCCAGAAGAGTCGTTTTGCCAACATTGGTCTGCCCGATAAGAGCAATCTTGATAGCGGACATGACCGATAGGGGCGGAAATTACCGAAGGGCGGTAATTTTCCCGTCACCGCTGAGGATGTAGAGAATACCATCGGCGATAATGGGGGGGAGGAGCACGGGGTTGTAGATGACTTGTCTTTCGTCATAGAGGGCGCCGTTGGTGATGTTGTGTCGCCGTATGGCGCCGTAGGAGGACATGACGAGCACTCTGCCGTTGGAGACGATGGGCCCCCGCCATAGGATACGCTCGTCTTTTTCGCTGGGGTCTTTCCAGACGGGCAGTTGTTTAATCCAGACGGCTTTGCCGTCTTCTCGGTCGATGCACAGCAGCTTGTTGTCTTCGGTGACGAGGAACAGATACTGCCCGCTGAGCCAGGGTGTTTGTTGTCCTTGCAGTTGTCTTTCCCAGAGGCGACTGCCGGAGCGCAAATCAAGAGCCGTCATCCGTCCCGCGTAGCTGATAATATAGGTGGTGTTGTCGCTGATGACGGGGGCAGCGGTGATATCATTCATGGGCAAGGCACTTTCTCTTTGATTGAGATTCGACAGGCTATCCTTCCAGAATTCGGCGCCGTTGGACAGTTTAAGAGAAAAAATTTCGCCAGAAGAGTAAGCGACAACCGCGACGTTTTTATTGGCGGCGGGGTGTGCGCTACCGAGGATAGCGATGTTCTCGACGATACCGAGATGTGACCAGAGTCGTTGTCCGTTTTCGGGGTCGATGGCAATGAGTTGATTGTCGGTGGTTTGCACGAGAACCTTGTCGGTGATGATGGTTGGTGCTGCTCGTATGGGTGAGTCCAGTTGTATTTCCCAGAGGGTTTTGCCGCTGTCGGCATCGAGGGCAAAGACGGAGGCAAAGCCTGTGGTTACGAAGACTCGTCCGTTGCTATAGGCGAGGCCACTGCTGAGGCTAATATTTTCTTGTTGTAGGGCGACTTGCCACAGGGTTGTGCCGTTTTTGGCATCCATGGCGATGACGGTTGAGTCTTCGTTGGCGACAAAGAGTTTGCCTTCGGCGACGATGGGGGGCAAGAGCAGTTGGTGCATGGCGGCATCATCGCTACTGATTTTTTTCTGCCAGAGGATGTCGTTGCGTCCCTGCCAGAAGAGGTGTCCGCCGTTGTGGGCGGCGTTTCGTCCTTGTTGTGCCCACGCCTTGTTTTTGATGAGGCGTGGCAGTTTGACGTCCATCGACTTGCGCGGCATGACATTGAGGGCGTTTTGGTTGTTACTGCGAGTCAACACGCTGAGGCGTGTGCCTTCCAGAGGCTTTTGCTCTTGGGCACATGCCGCGGCGAGAAAACCGAATGTAACGAGGGTAAGGAGAAGGGGTATGCGCATGGTCATTGTCCGATAAAGACGAGCATATCTCGGGCTCGATTCTGGATTCCTTGCGGAACGGTGGCATCCTCGGTCAGTTGCTCGAACAGGGTTTGGGCTTCTTTGCGGTTATTTTGTTTCAGGTGGGCGTAGGCACTAATCTCAAGAGCAGAAGGATGCCACGGGTTGTTGGCATCAAAAAGCGGTTGTAGGCGGTTGATAATGACTTGGGGTTTTTCTGTATCGAGCTGCTGGTAAGCCCACAGAACGAGGGCGAGGTCTCGTAAGGGTTGAGTCGGGGCTTCTAGGTGAAGTTTTTGGTAGAGCTGGGCTGCTTTTTCGCTGTTGCCGTTGCGGGCATAAAGGGCTGCACTTTGGAATTGGGCGAGACTGCGGTAGCCGGTTGCGGCGTGGTCGATGAGCTCTTGCACGGGCTGTTCGGCTTGCTCCCAGCTTTTTTCGTTGATATCGACGATGGCTTGATGGAGTTTTTCGCCCCAGCCTTCTCGCAGGTTGGTTTGATACTGCACGTAGGCGACAGAGCCGCTAACAGAAAGAACAACGAACACAACCCCCGACAGAACCCAGGGCTGTATCTTTTTCCACAGACGTTTGTATTGTTCGTTTTTGAGATCGCGCTCGATAGAACGCAAAAGAGAGTCGTCAGTCATCGTGAGGGGCAGTCGCGCATAAGGTCAACGATTAGGCTTGTTGAAAAGCACTATAAGGTTATGTGAAAAAATGAGCAAGATGTCTACGGGCTTTTTTGTAGTTGCATCTCGGCAAGCCGCGCGTAGAGGTCGCATGTCTTGAGAAGTTCTTGGTGTCGTCCTTGTGCGATGATTTTGCCTTGGTCGAGGACGAGGATGCGGTCTGCGCCCATGACTGTGGCTAGTCGGTGGGCGATGATAATTGTGGTGCATTGTGCCGAGAGTTTATCGACGGCTTGCTGGATCTGTTGTTCTCTGGCGGAATCGACGGCGCTGGTTGCTTCATCGAGGAGAAGAATGGCGGGCTTGCTGAGAAAAGCGCGGGCAAGGGCAATACGTTGACGCTCGCCGCCGGATAGAAGGATACCGCCCTGCCCGAGATAACTATCGAATCGCTCTGGCAGAGACAGAATAACGTCAAGGATAGCGGCATCATCGGCAGCTTGTTCGATGTCGGCTTCGGAGGCATCGGGGCGAGCATAGGCGATGTTCTCGCGGGCACTGGCAGCAAAAATAATTGGGTCTTGGCTGACGAAGGCGTAGGCTGCTCGCAGCTCGTTGACGTTGTAGGAACGAATATCGTTGCCGTTGAGGGTGATGGTGCCTTGTTGGGGGTCGTAAAAGCGCATGAGGAGCTGAAATAGGGTGGATTTGCCCGCACCCGAGGGCCCAACGATGGCGAGTTTCTCGCCGTTGTCGATAGATAAGGTGATGTCATCGAGGGCTTTTTTGCCTTTGCCGTGGGGATAGATGAAGCTGAGGTTTTGGCATTGAATGTCGGCTTGGATGGGGTGTGTGAGGGGACGTGGGTTGTCGGGCGAGGTAATATCGATGGTGCTATCGAGGATTTCGAACATGCGCTCGGCAGCACCGGTGGCACGTAAGATTTCGCCAAAGCTTTCGGCGAGGGCTGCGGTGGAGCCGCCTGCCAAAAGAGCCATAACCAGAAACTGGACGAGTTCGCCTAGGGTGAGGTTGCCGTGTTTGACTTCTAGGGTGCCCATGTAGAGCAGTGACGAGACGAGCATAAAGACGCCGACCATGACGAGGGCGACCATGAAGGCACGCATCTTGAGCCGCGAGGTTGCGGTTTGGAAGGCGACTTCGACGTGGCTATCGAATCGTTGTTTGTCGATAGATTGGTGGCTGTAGGCTTGTAGGGTGCGGATGCCTCGCACGCTTTCTTCGGCATAGGCACTCATGTCGGCAATGCGGTCTTGGCTTTTGCGCGAGAGGGTGCGCACCCGTCGCCCGAGGGCATAAAGCAACAGCACAGTGGTGGGTGCCGTTATCAGCGCAACGCTGGCAAGATAGACGTTGCTGTAAAACATGATGAAAATAGAGCCCACAAGAATAAGCGTGTGACGAATAGCCACGGACGATGTGGTGCCGACAAGGGTTTGAATGATACCGCTGTCGGTGGTTAAACGAGACAAAATGGCACCGCTGTGATTCAGTTCGAAGAAGGAGGGCGATTGCTTGATAATGTGGTCATAGACGCTTTTACGTAGGTTGGCGACAACGCGCTCGCCGATCCAGCCGACAAAGTAGAGGCGTAGGGATGAACTGACGCCGATAGCTGCCATGAACAAGAAAATGACGACTAAAACGGTTATGAAGGAGGTGGTTTTGGCGAGGTCGCCATCGACGAATTCTTTAATGAGGGGCCCTGTGGCGAGAACGAGGCCGGAGGCAACAATCAGAGCCAGCGATGCGGCGATGAGTCGGCCCCAGTAGCGAAAGGTCATGGTCAGCAGACGCGCAAGGGGACGCAGATGTAAACCGTCGTGGCGGCTTTCACGCTCGTAAAGGGGCATATCCTGAGAGGGTATCGTCATGTTTGTGCCATGAAGGTGGTTAAGGTTGGTAGCAACGTGGTGTTGGCGGGGGGCATGGGGTAGTCTATTATATCGTTTATTGCGACCCAGCGTAAAGTGTCGTGGTGTTGGGCTTGGGGCTGGCCCTGCCAGTCGCGGCACACGTATAGGATGATAATATACGGTTTGTGTTTTTTATCATAGTGTGACGTGAAAGCCAGCACATGAATGTTTGTGCTGTCGAGGCGTAGATTGAGTTCTTCGTGTAGTTCTCGGCGTAGGGTTTGTGAGGGTGTTTCGTTGTGTTCGGCTTTACCGCCGGGGAATTCCCAGACACCTGCCATGAACGTGCCTTGTGGGCGTTTGCCGAGCAGAACGTGGTGTTGGCGTATCAGGGCACAGGTGGCGACTGTGAGCATGGTTACGAGCGATAATCGGCGTTGATAGAGATATAGCCGTGGGTGAAGTCGCACGTCCACGCGGTGAATTGGGCGTTGCCTATATCGAGGTCGATATCGATGGTGATGGCTGGCTCGCGCATGGTTTTTTCTATGGCGTGTTCATGGGGTTCACCGACAAAGCGTCCTTGTTTGCTGATGGGGTGATTGTTGATTGTAATAGAGATTTTTTCTTGTTGGATACCTTGTCGTGCTTTGCCGATAGCCATGATGATTCGTCCCCAGTTGGCGTCTTCGCCGGCGATGGCGGTTTTAACGAGGGGCGATTCGGCGATACTGAGGGCGACATTTTTTGCTTGGGTTTGGGTTTGGGCGCCGGTTACGCGCACGGTGATGAATTTTTGCGCGCCTTCGCCATCTTTGACAATCTGCATGGCGAGGTCGTGCATGACGTTGCGTAGGGCTTGCGAGAAGGCATCGATGTGCGACTTGTTGGTGAGGGGTTTATGGCCAAGGGCACAGAGCATCACCGTATCGGATGTGGAGGTATCGCTATCGACGGTGATGGCGTTGAAGGTGGTTTCGGTGTGGGTCTTGAGCAGACGTTGCAGCTGGTCTTGGGGTAGGGCGGCATCGGTGAAGATAAAAGCCAGCATGGTTGCCATGTTGGGTGCGATCATGCCTGAGCCTTTGGCGATGCCGACGATGGTGCCGCTTTGTCCGTCTAGGCTGTAGGTGGCGGTAGCACCTTTGGCGTAGGTATCAGTTGTCATGATGGCGTGGGCGGCGTCTGCCCAGGGGTGCGGGGAGTCTTGGTGGGTGGCTTGGTGACACAGAGCATCGAGGGAGTCGATGATGTGTTGTTCGGCAAGGGGCACGCCGATGACTCCTGTTGATGCCATGTAGATGGATGAGGGCTCGATTGCCAGTTTATTGGCGAGGGCTTGTGTGATGGCTTTGATGGCGTGTTTGCCTTTTTCGAAGGTGAAGGCGTTGGCGTTGCCGGCGTTGATGAGGATAGCCCGAGGCGGAGTCGGTAGAATGCTTTGACACCATTGCACCGCAGCGGAGGGACAATCGGATGTCGTCATGACCGCAGCAATCTGTGTGGTTGGCGGTAAGGTAAACAGGGTAAGATCGAGGGCGCCGCTTTTCTTTAAGCCAGCGGATAGGGCAGACACGCCCACATCGATGGGGGGTATGGTTGGAAAGGTGCGGGGGGCAAAAGGCGATGGGGGCAGGGCAGGTTTTTTTTTCATGGTATTGCTGTTCGTACGTGCTTATGTTATGGGTTGAGTGGGAGGGGGTTTTCCAGAGGATGAGACAATGTCGGGTAACATACGTAAGTTTGCTGTTGGTTTATCACTTTTTACATTTTTGAGTGGCGCTTTTTTTGTCACGGCGCACGGGCGGGCGGCGGATTCCGTTGACCAACTCCGTCAGATGATGGGAATCGATAAGGAGCACTCTGTCGATGATGCGGTGGAACGAGCCCAAAAGCAAAGACAACGCGCAAAAACAGGCGGGCAAACGCCAACGAAGGCATCAGTGACGGAATTGCTCGATGCGACGGACAAAATCAAGGCTATTCTGCCTGACTTACAGGGTGTTGACCCTCGTTTGTTGATGCCCGACCAGAAGGAGCAGATGGTTAAAGCGATGCACGAGCAGGGGCTTTTGGTTTTAGGTGGTTTGAGCATGGGCAATCCCAATGGCGACATTGTGATTGTCGAGTTTGCCGATTACAATTGTGGTTACTGCCGTATTGCGCATCCGAATGTTGTGAGTCTGGTTGAGGAGGACGGCAACATTCACTTTATTTATCGTGAGTTGCCGATTTTGGGTAATGCTTCGTGGGCGGCGGCGCGTCTGGCGTTGGCGGCGGACAAGCAGGGTATCTATGAGCCGATGGTGAATGGCTTGTATGGCTTCAAGGGACGAGTGGGCGAAAAAGAAGCACTCGCTCGGGCAGAAGCCCTTGGTGCCAATATTGAGACGTTGAAGAAGGACGCGCAAAATCCTGAGATTAACGCATCGATAGCGGTTTCTCTTGCGCTCAGTGGACGCTTGGGTGTGCGCTCGACGCCAACGTTTATTTTCGGCAACAACCTCATCTCTGGAGCGATTAGCCTCGAGGATATGAAGCAAATCATCTATGAGATTCGCCGTGAACAGCAAGGCGCGTCCTGATTCTGTCGGAGTAGGGACGGGTGCGAGTCACCTCTGACAGATTATGCAAGATGGTTTTATTGGTGCGATAGGCAACACGCCTTTGATTTATTTGCGTGTCCCGTCGGCGCTGTGTGGCTGTGACATTTTTGGCAAGGCAGAGTTCATGAACCCGGGGGGCTCTGTTAAGGATAGGGCGGCGTGGGGCCTTGTCCGTGATGCCGAGCGTCAGGGAGTCTTGACCGCGGGCAAAGACGGCATCATTGTCGAAGGCACGGCGGGTAATACGGGTATTGGCTTGGCGTTGGTGGGGCGCGCCCGCGGCTACCGCACCGAAATTGTCATGCCCAAGACTCAGAGCGAAGAAAAAAAAGACTTTCTGCGTCTGTGCGGCGCACGCCTTCATCTTGTGGAGGCGGTGCCCTACCGCAATCCCAAGAACTACGTGCGCTACTCCGAGACTCTTGCGGACACGATACGCAAGACCAGCGATGTGCCAGTGCTGTGGGCAAATCAATTCGATAACTGTGCCAATCGCCAGATGCACCTTGAGACCACGGCAGAAGAAATCTGGACGCAGACCTCGGGACGTGTCGATGCTTTTATTTGTTCGGTAGGCACCGGTGGCACGTTGGCGGGCGTTGGCATGGGCTTGAAGAAAAAGAACCCGTCGGTGCGCATTGCTCTTGCTGACCCGATGGGCTCTGCCTTGTATGCCCACTATACGCAAGGGTGCCTGTGTGCAACAGGCTCGTCTATCACCGAGGGCATCGGGCAAGGACGCATCACCAAAAACCTACAAGACGCCCCCATCGATGAAGCCGTGCAGGTGGACGACACGCAAGCTCTCAATATGGTTTATGACTTGGCAGAAAAAGAAGGCTTGATTCTCGGTGGCTCCAGTGGTGTTAATGTCGCCGCCGCCGTGCAACTCGGCAAAAGACTAGGCAAAGGAAAACGAATCGTCACCATCCTGTGCGATAGCGGTAACCGCTATCAATCGAAGCTGTTTAATGTGGACTTTTTGCGGGAAAAGAACCTCCCCGTTCCGTCTTGGCTCGAGACACCATGAACGCGCCGTCATTGATAACGTCCGAGACCCTTATGAGTCTGCCCGATGCGCGGGTTTTCGAAGCCAGCTGGTTCATGGGCGATAACAGGGAACGTAGTCAGGGCTACGAGCATTACGCCACGAGTCATATCGCTGGTGCTGTCTTTTTCGATATCGATAAGGTTGCCGAGCGGACGAGCACACTTCCGCACATGTTGCCGTCTGTGGAGGATTTTCGTTTGTGGGCTGTGGACGTGGGCATTGAGCAGGACGACCAAATTGTTGTTTATGACCGTCACCCGTCTTTGATGAGCGCGCCGCGGGCGTGGTGGGTGTTACGCTGTTTTGGCTATGACAAGGTCGCGGTGTTGGATGGCGGTTTCAATGCGTGGCTGGAAAAAGGCGGAAAAGTGGAAAAGGGCGAGGGAAACACAACGTTTGCGTCACGTAAACAAGGTGCTTTTGTTGCTAGCGTGAGCGACCAACGGGCGCGTTATTGTGCGAGTCTCGAAGACGTGCGTGCTGCCAGCCGTGCGGGCGCGCCGCAGATTATCGATGCTCGTAGCGAGGGACGTTTTGACGGGCGAGAACAAGAGCCACGAGCGGGCTTGGCGAGCGGGCATATCCCATCGAGTCGCAATGTCCCGTATGCGTCCGTCTGTGACGATAAGGGACACCTGTTAACCAACGAGTCGCTGCGGCAGCTCTTCGCTTCACGGGGCGTTGATGTGGACAAGCCGGCGGTTACCAGTTGTGGCTCTGGCATTACGGCTTGTGTTTTGGCTTTTGCTTTGCACCAGTTGGGTAACCAGCAGGTGCGAGTCTACGATGGCTCGTGGACAGAGTGGGGAACAGAGTGGGGGACAGAGCGAGGGACACCATGACAAACAAAAAACCCGCACCGAAGCAGAACAAGGGGGGGCAGGAGGGCGAGGGGGGGTGGGGTACAAAAGCGGTTGTGGGTGGCAGACACCCACAAAAGTATAATGGTTTGGTGAATCCGCCGATTTATCATGGCTCGACGGTGTTATTCGATGACCTTCAGACGTTGCTTGATGCAAGGGACAACCCGTTTGGCAAGACGTTTTATGGGCGTATGGGCACGCCAACGATTTTTGCTCTCGAGGAGGGCACCGCCAGCTTGTATGGTGCCGACAAACGAGCCGTTGCTACGTGTTCGGGTTTAGCGGCGATTGTGTGTGTCTTTCACACGTATCTGCAGGCGGGCGATACGTTGTTGATATCGGATGGTGTCTATGAACCGACAAGGCGGTATTGCACCACGTATCTTAAGCGTCTGGGTATCCGCACGGTGTTTTATCCGCCAACCATAGATGTGGCAGACATGGCGGATTATGCTGATACGCAATCGGTGAAGATGCTGTTCATGGAGTCGCCTAGTTCGCTGACCTTTGATGTTCAGGATGTTTCATCTTTGGCGGCGTGGGCGCGCCAGCGTAATATTATTTCTGTGATTGATAATACGTGGGCGAATGTTTTTTACTATAACCCGTTTGAGCATGGTGTTGATATCACCATTGAGGCAGCCACCAAGTATATTACGGGCCATGCGGATGCGATGTTGGGCGTGATTGTCTGTGAGGAGGCGCGTTTTCGCACGATTAAGTCCTGTGTTGTAGCCTTTGGCAACGCGCCGGGGCCCGATGCCTGTTACTTGGGGCAGAGGGGATTACGCACGTTGCCGTTGCGGATGCCGAAACACCAAGAGAACGCCCTTTTGTTGGCGTCGCGTTTGCGGGACAACAAGAACGTGCACGTCGTCTTGCACCCTGCCTTCGAAGAATGTCCGGGGCATGCTTTTTGGCAACGCGACTTCCGCGGCTCGAGCGGTCTGTTCTCGTTTGTGCTACCGCAGCGGGATAAGACACATCTTGCTGCCATGATGGATAACTTCCAGCTTTTTGGCTTGGGTTACAGCTGGGGGGGCTATGAAAGCCTTATTTTACCGGTGAGCTTACACCCGGACTCGTTACCGCAACGTTTTGAAGCGGTGCCCGCCCTGAAGGATGGGCAAATTATCCGTGTGCATGCGGGCTTGGAGGACGGCGACGATTTATGGGCGGATTTATCGGCAGGTTTGGCGCGCTATTTTTCTTAGTCGATCATCTGCTCGAGAACCCAGGCGGTCTCGTCAATCATGCCCCGTTGCAAGAAGTAGCGCACCAGCAACGCGCCCAGCACATTGGCGTAGTCGTCAGTCCATGGTCGCACGTAAGGTGGGGCTTGGATTCTCTCCCAGCCCGGCGCATCGATAAGACGATCATCGAGAGCCAGAATCGTTTTGGCGATGATGATATAGCTGCCCCCGAGGGCTTGGTATTGTTTTCTGTCTTCGATGCTGGGGCTATACTTTTTCTTTTTGTAGACGTAGCGTCTTTGCCATGCGTAGGTGGCGAGGGGCAGCGCCAGTTCCACAAAGCGATTGGACGTGTGGAACATGATGATGCCGTCATCTTTCATTTTTTTGAAGTATTCGTCTATGGCTTCGGTGGTCATGAGGTGGACGGGGATAGCGTCCGAGCTGAAGGCATCGACAAAGAGGAAGTCGTATTGCTTATTTTTTTCTTTGCTGATGTTGATACGGGCATCGCCAATAACGATGCGAGCATTGGGTGCGCAATCATCGAGATACGTAAAGGCATTCAAGTCGCGGGCAATCTCGGCAACATAGGGGTCGAGCTCGAAGAAGGTGAATGTATCAGCCCCTTGGCGGTAGCAAGCGACGGTGCCTGCCCCTAAGCCGATGGCAGCAACATTGAGGGGCTTGTTGCGGAAACGCAACGAGCGGAACACTTCGCCCACAGGGCTATTCTTGTGATAGTAGGTGGTGGGCTGGGTGCGCCGTATCAGATCGCGCCACTGCGAGCCATGCACCGTCGTGCCGTGTTTCAGCGTATGGACGGCAGTTGTCTTCGACCGCTGTGTCTCGATGACGCGGTATACGCCAAAGAAGTTACGCTCTTCGTAAAGCACAGTGCGATTGTAGGCATCAAAAATCAGCGGCGAGGTGATGAATGTCGCCACAATCAAGGTAAAGCGGATGGGGCGATGGGCACTCAACAGAATAACGAAGGAGAAGACAGCAACTGCTAGAATACTCAGCCAAACCGTGTCGGCGAAGGTGCTGACCAGACCTTTCAGCAGGGTCTCTGAGCTGATGAGCCAGAACGCCAGTAACAAGAACGCTGTCGGGACGATGTAGTCGAAGATTTTTGCCCGCCAGAGCAATTCATCTTGGTTAGGCGCGCTTTTGTTGTGCCAGATAAACAGCCGTTGAGGGCGTAACAAGCAGGCAGCGATAATCATGAGGGGATACTCGACCACCGAGTCAAACAGCAGAGGGGCAATCAGCACGTTGAAGACACCGCCGAGCGCGCCGCCGACTGCCAGCCACACGTAGAACTGCCCGAGATGACGGGTGTGCGGACGAGCCGCCACAAGCTTCTGGTGACACAAGAGGGCTGAAGTCAACAGCACCGCCATGACCAGCAAGAAGGAGAACAACACATTCGCGCGGGTTTGTCCTACAAAAGCGAGCAACGCATACACCGTTATCACGCCCGCATGGAGATGGTGGATCACCGTCTCGCTTAAGATGGGCTTCTTGGCAAAGCAGATGATGAACGTCAACAAGTAAAGAATAAGGGGCACAACCCACAGAAGCGGTATTGCCGTAATGTCGGTGGTCACATGTAACGTGCTTCCCAGCAACAAGCTAGAAGGAATAAACGCATATAGGCACCACCACAGGCGATTTTCCCATGTAAGGGGTGTGTCGCTCTTGTCTTTTTGTGGGGTGTCCTTTGCCTGTTGGCTCGCCCCGCCTACTGAGGCACTCTGGCGGGTGAGGACGGCAAAGGCAACAACCATGAGGGTGAGGACGATAAAGCCATTCATCCACCACTGGCTTTGTTGCTGTAAGCCGAGTTCAGGCTCGATGAGTAACACGTACAAAATAAGAGCCAACAAGCTCCCCGCATTGCTGGCAGCATAAAGAAAATAGGGGTCATGGGCATGAGGGTGTGCGGTCGTGCTGAACCATTTTTGCAACAAAGGCGCGCTGGCAGCATTCATCAAAAACGGCAGACCAATCGTTATCACGTAGAGACTCGCCAGAAACCAGACGGGTGCGTAGCTCGCATCACTGGTATCGATACCGCTGAGGCTGATAGGCAGAAAGAACACCGCCAGCACCATTAAGATGGCATGGACGGCAATTTGCGGGATGAACGACAGATAGCGAGTCAACACATCGACGTAAATGTAGGCGACCGCCAGAGCAATTTGGAAGAACAAGACGGCAGTTATCCATACGGCGGGTGCACCGCCCAACAGGGGCAATGTCATGCGTCCAATCATGGGTTGGACGGCAAACAGCAAAAAGGCACTCAAAAAGAGGGTCGCCGTAGCAAAAAGCTGCACGACACCCTCACGAGTCGTAAACAAGCCGCGCCAATAGGCGGGCGATAGGATAGCAGGGCTTACCAGCATATGCTTGAAGCGCGCAAGAAGGTCATTCATCATTGAGTCGTAGCGTTAAAAGGTAACATCGATGCCCGTCACATAGCACAGATAAAACTTTTCTGTAAAGGATGTTGATATCATCACTTCCTTGTGAAGCAGCTCTGTATGATGCGCACAAGAATTGCAATAAGGTCAGCCATGATTCTGTGTCATTGCGTTAGTAACACCGATGCCGGTCACATAGCACAGATACAACGTTTCTGTATAGGATAAAATGCGAAAAAGGGGTTAAGGAGCAAATTGAGTCATAACGGCAGAACGATAGGAAGGGGCATGCTTGCTGATGTAGGGCAGAAGCAACGGCGCGAGAATATTGACGTAGTCATCCTGCCACGGACGCAAATAAGGAGGCGCACTGGCAAGCCAACTGCTGTCGCTGAAAAGACTCGGCAACGATGACTCGCTGGTAGCAAGCACCGCATAATGACTCGGCACAATGAGACGGCGCGCTTGCGGCGAGGACGGATGGTGACGTTTATGACGGAACGTTAACCCCTGAGCATGCGCGGTGCTGGCAAGAGGCAGACTCAAATCAAGAAGCGGATGCGACAGATGAAACAGCATGACACCATCACCTTTGAGCTTGCGTTGGTAAAGGCTCAGGGCTTCCAACGTCAGCAAATGCAACGGCACAGAGGTAAAATCAAGGGTGTTGATGATAATCAGGTCGTAGTGCTGATTGGCTTGCTGAGCCAGCACCGCTAAATCGCCAATCACCAGGGTTGCGTTGCTCCCGCACGTAGATAAGTAGTCGAAGTAGCGCGGTTGCTGCGCGACAGCCAACGTCTCTTTATCGAGAGTCATCAGCGTAAATTCATCACCGAATGTCTGATAGCAAGCCACCGAGCCAATACCCGCCCCGACCATCGCTACCCGTAACGGACGACCGCGCTTGCGTAAGGCGGTCATCACCTCACCCAAAGGACTGCTACGATGAAAATAGGCAACGGGTGTCGCTTTGTTGTTTTTGTTGCTAGGGGGGACTTGGCTTTTATCTTGCAAGGCAACCCCGCGGTAAAGGCTATGAATATCCCCCGTGGGCGAGGCTGTCACTCGATAAATGCCAAAGAGGTTGCGCCATTGTAACAACGTCTGGTCGCTGGTGTGAAGGGTTGAGGGAACAACCAGAAGCACCACTGCCGACAAAGCAAAACGCATAGGACGGCAGGCAAGAATGACACTCAGAAAGAACACCGCAGGCACAGCCAGCAACGCCAGCCACAAGGTATAGGCGGACACCAAAGCTGTAACACCAGAAACCCAAGCGGGATACGTCTCTGTTACGTAGACCGCAAGAGAAATACCCGCAAGAAGAGCGAGGGGCAGGATACCATCCATGAGGCGGCGGCGGTTACGGGGGGGTTGAGGCGGGCGGGCTACGTTGCTTCGTAGCAAGCAGGCAAGAATAAGCATCAACGGGTATTCGATGAGGCTATCGAACAGCAACGGGGCAAGCAGGGCATTAAACAGACCCCCCAGAGCAATGCCGATGGCAAACCATAGATAAAACGAGCCAAGATGCTCGGGCGGTGGACGTTTAGCGGTCAGTTTAGCGTGACAGATAAGGGCTGAGGTGAACATCACAACCAGCACGAGCGTAAGAGAAAACAGAATGTCAGGAGGCGTGGCAAACAGGATAAGGAACAAGCCGTAAAGGACGATAGCAAACCCATGGCTCAGGTGGATAAAGCGATGACTGAGGGGAGGCTTGCGGGCAAAGGATAGGGTGAAGGTCAAAAAGTAAATCAGTAGCGGCACAACCCACAAAAGAGGGGCTGAGGTTAAGGTGCTGGTGATGTGCAGAGTCGTGGCGTGCAGCAGGCTAGAAGGGACAAACGCCAGCAATGCCCATGTGAGACGTTGCCGCCATATTAAAGGCGAGCGGGCAGTGGGCGACAGGGCAAGGCTATGCGTGGTGTGGTGCAGTGTGCGTAAGCGCGTCGTCCAGATACCAAAAAGAGCCACCATGCTGGCAAGCACAACAAAAGCAAACGACCACCATTGGCTTTGTTGCGCGAGGGTCAGGTGCGGTTCGATGACAAGCACGTAGAGGATAAGCGCGCTGAGGCTGCCCACGTTGCTCGCGACATAAAGAAAGTAGGGGTCACGGGCGCGGGGGTGGGGTGTGCCACTGAACCAGTGCTGGAGCAAAGGGGCATTGGCAGCATTAACAAACAGGAGCAAGCCGATGGACAGACCATAGGAAATAAAAAACCACAGCAGAGACGAATCCGTAGGCAGAACAAGAGCAAGGGGCAGAGACAGAATCGCGGCAATAATGAGGGAAAAATGCACGTAAAGCTGGGTGGTCGGGCTGGTGTGGCGAGTCAACCACGCGCTGTAGCCGTAGGCACAGGCGAGGGTTATTTGCAGTAGAATAAGAACAATCAGCCAGCCCATAGGCGAGCCACCAAAAAAGGGCATAACCATGCGTCCCAGCATCGGTTGCACCCCCAGCAACAGAAAAGCACTGAGAAACAGAGTCACGCTAGCGACACGTTGTAGACTCGCGTCGCGCAGATAAGAACCATGCAAAGAAAAACCCGACATTGAGGCGTATTAAAACTTTCCGAGCGTGACGTTGCCGATGGCAGGGATACGCTGTTTGTTCAGCATCCGTGCGAAGTGGATAAGGTTATAGGTCATGAATTGGGTGTTGCGTTGAGTGAAGGTATTTTTCGTGCCTTCCTCGATGTAGGAGGGCCCGGGCCCCGCTTCGCCGACCCAGTAGGCATCGGCTTGTGGGGGAATGGTGAAACCGATGTGTTGCAGGGCGTAAATCAGCGAGCGACAGGCTTCCTTACCGCCGTCTTCGTTGCCGGTGGCGAGGACACCGCCGACTTTGTTGTAGTAGATGTATTGCCCGTCTGGATTTTTCTCGCCGCTGGAGGCATAGAGTCGCTCGATGACGAGGGACGCAACGCTGGACTTCTCGCCCAGCCAGATAGGCGTGCCGATGATAAGAATATCGCTGTTCATGACCTGCTCGAAGATGGGGGGCCACTCGTCCGAGTCATTGATACGTGGTTGCATGCCACAAGGGATATGGTGGTCGGCAATACGTATGACGGTGCTATCGATGCCTTCTTTTTTGAAGAGGGCTTGTGACGTTTCAATTAAAGCATGGGTGTGGGACACCTCAGGGCTTCGTTTGAGAGTGCAGTTCAAAAAAAGTGCCCGCATGGTCAAAACTCCAAAAATAAACCCTGTATGTATACGTGTTCTATCACAACAAAGAGTGGTAGATAAAAAAAAGTTGCATTTTGTGTCGATAGTGTATACATTAGTAACGAGTGGTGCGGACACACGTATGGGTGTGGGGCACGTGTAGATAACTGGACAATCACCAAATGACACGGAGGTATCGTATCATGTTAAAGTTGTTCTTAAAAAAGCGTAAAGGTGTGACTCTCATCGAATACGCGCTGATTGGCTCGTTGGTTGCGGTCGTTGCTGTGACAGCGTTGACCACGCTGGGTACCAACATCGAAGCGACGTTGGGTACAATCTCAGATGAGCTGGCGGTAGGTAGCTGAGCCTGTTTTATCTGCTTTTTAGGGGTGCTCTTTTCCTTGAGGAGAGAGCACCCCTTTTACGTGGGTAAGTGGGTAAGCGGGCAAAAAAAAGATGACATAAGAGACAAATGTGGGATAAAATGACGGGCAGGATGACTTAAGAGGGGCAGGGGAACAACCAGAGGAAGGCGAGCATGACACCCATGCTGAAACAGCGTAACAGGTGGCGTATTGCGCGTAAGCGTAAGGGGGTGACTGTTATCGAATATGCTCTGGTGACGTTTATTGTGTCCTTGACTGCTATGAATGCTCTGGATCAAGTGGCGGTCAGCATGCGCGCCGACCTCGAGAAGCTCAGTTGTGCGGTAAAAGGGGGCATATACAGACCACAGAGGGTGCGCGACGGAGTCGTCAGAAGAGCAGCGCGCTGTGTCGTGAGAAGAGATTAAAAGAGGCACGTAACAAGCTGTCTCAAGTGTTTTAATCGGTATCAATGATGGATTCGACTGTGCTCAATGCTCAGGGCGCGTGGCTATTAGCGTCTCTTTGTTGGTTAACGTTGCTGTGGGGCGCGGTCAGTGACATCCGCCGCCGTATCGTGCCTGATACGTGTTCTGTCTTGTTCCTTGCTTTTTGGGTCATCGATATGATGGTGGCACCGGTATTAACGTGGCAGACGGTTCTGTTTGCTCTTGCGGTGGGTAGTGCGGTTTTTTTAGGGGGATTCGCCTTGTTTGTGTTGGGGGGCATGGGTGGCGGCGATGTCAAGTGGCTCACCGCTATCAGTCTATGGGCTGCAGGTGCCTATAATGGCGGGGGAATCGCCACGCTACAGGTGCTTGTGGCAACATTTATTATCGGCGGTATTTTGGCATTGACAATTATGCCTTATTTGTATTATTGTCATAAACGTGATAGGATTCCGTTAAGGCGCGTTATGCGTTCTTTTGAGTTTCCTTTTGCTCCTGCTATTGCCATAGGGGGAGCATGGGTGGTGTGGCATATATATGGTGCATCATTGTGAAGGCTGTAGGAGGGTAAAACTATGGCAACAAAAAAACAGAAGAAAACCATTCTGCTTCTGGCGGGTGTGGGTATGGTGGCGTTTCTTGGCTACCGCTTGTTTACGTTCTCTCCGCCGTTGCAGGAAGAAGTGGTGGTTGTCGAACCTGAGACCTTAGAGGAGCTGGTGGAGGAAGAGGAAAAAGACATTCCCCCCCTTGTGGTTACCCGCACAGTTATTGTTGCTCCCACCGCTTTGGCGAAGGGGACGTTGGTGAATGACACCACTTTTACCTTCGAAGCCGTCCCTGAAAGTGACGTTAAGTCGACGTATATGACCGATAGGGATTATTCGTTGGTGGCTTTACGTGGGTCTATTGTTTTGCGGGATTTACCGATTGGGACGTATCTGCAACGTTCGGACGTGCATATTCCTCGTGAGGATGGCAGTCCGTTGAAAGCCTTTATTCAAAAGGGGATGTCAGCGATTAACGTGCCTTTAGAGCCGTATGCTTTATTGGGTGGCACGCTTATTCCGGGCGACAGAGTCGATGTCATCGTGACCTACAGCGGTGGGGCGAGAATAACCGGCTCTGCCGTTCAAACAGGGGGACGTCAGATTGGTTCAGCCTTGCCGTCCAGTCGCACGTTATTGCGCCGCGTGCGGATTTTATCCATTGGCAATCAATCCCTCGCTGGCCCCAGCGAACAGCAGGTGTCTGGAGAGGGGCAAGTGACCGCAACACTGGAAGTCACACCCAGACAAGCCGAGTTGCTGTCGGTATCGAGTCGTCTCGGGCAAATCAATCTGGTGTTACACCAAGATGACAAGGATGGCATACCCCGAGTCGATAGCAAGGGCGTGTTTGGTGAAGAACTTTTGTCTATTAGCCCGCGAGTTACGCGTGGACAAGGGAGGAGCGGACGATGAAACAGATGATAAGACATATGCGGGGGGGGCGGGGCTTTAGGTTAGGGCTTGCTCTGGTGCTTGGGGGGCTTGCCTTGCTGGTGCCTTATGCTCTCGATGCTGAGGAGAGGATGCAACCTGTTAATCAGCAGGTTATCGATGAGGAGATTCATATTCTCACGCCAGAAGACAAAGAGTTGTTTATGCCGTTACAGCCGTTGCTGAAGGAGAATGGCAATGAGACGGGTGCGGGGATGAAAGTGATGAAAGACTCGCCTGCTATGATGGTGGGCAAGGGCGATAAGGCTTATGACTATAAGTCCATAGAGGTGGAGGTATCGAGGGCGATTGTTGTGGATATGGAGCAAGCTTTATCGGATATTTTTATTGCGGATCCGGCGATTGCTGATGTGCAAGTGAGTTCATCTCAGACGTTCTATGTTTATGGTCGACAGCCGGGGCGGACGACGGTGATTGGTTATGGTTTGAATGGTGAGGTGGTGCGTATTTTTGATTTGCAGGTGCTTTATCATGTGACCGATTTGAAAAAGACGATTTCTCGTTTGGTGCCGAACTCGCGCATTGAGGTGACGTCAACGCCTCGTGGGGTTATGTTGATGGGGCGGGTGAATACGCCACAGGAGTCGCTGACGGTGCGTAGACTGGCGGTGCAGTATTTAGAGTCGTTGGGGGCAAGTGAGGAGATGTTGATAGACAACGTTGTTGTTCAGGGCCCCAATCAAGTCAATTTGCAGGTGCGGGTTGCTGAGGTGAGTCGTGATGTTGGCGATATGATTGGTGTCAACTTGGAGGCATCGTTACCGGGGTCGCGGGGGCGTGCTTCGTTTGGTTCGGGGCGAGATTTCCGTGTGCCTTTGGGGACAGATACGACGGGCACTACTGATCAGTTACGTAATACGGCAGCGACAATTTTGAATCGTCCATTGGCGGGCGATAGTCTCGATGTGGCGTTGCGTTCACAGCAGGGGCAGAACTTTCTGTTGGGCTTCTTTGGCTCGTGGGGGGCGTTGTATGCCATGCTCGACTTGTTGGAAGAAGAGAATTTGGTTACGACGTTGGCGCGCCCGAACTTGACCAGTGTTTCGGGGGAGACGGCCAGCTTTTTGGCGGGTGGCGAAGTCGGTGTTCCGTCGGTGGGCGGGGGTGCGGCGGGTGCTGTTGTTATTGAGTTTCGTCCTTTTGGCGTGTCGTTGGAATTCACACCGACCATTTTGAGTAGTGGGCGTATTTCGTTGCGTCTCGATGTGGCGGTGAGTAACTTGAGTGCGTCCAATGCGACAACGGCTGATGGCTTGCGTATCCCGGGCTTTACGACTAGGCGTGCGACAACGACGGTTGATGTTGCTAGTGGACAGAGTTTTGCCATTGCGGGTTTGTTGCAGAGCGATGTGAATAACTCGGTAGACCAGCATCCGTTTCTTGCCAATATACCGATATTGGGTGCGTTGTTCCGCTCGGATTCGTTTCGTCGGCGGGAAAGCGAGCTGGTTATTATTGTGACTCCTTTGGTTGTTGAGCCGGTGGTTGCCGATGAGTTACGGACTCCGCAGGATGGCACCAACTTTAACTCGCAGATTGAGCGTTTGCTGACGGGGCGACTCTTTGAGCGTCATGGCGAGGAGCAAGATGAGGACAACCGAGAGACTGAACAAGAGCAAGGGGCAGAGTATCTCGATATCGGTGGGTTTATGGTGAAATGACAAGAGCAATAAATATTATCGTGTTTATTTTAACGATGGTGGCTATGGTGAATGGTTGTCAGGGTGCTGTTTTGAATGCTCAGCAACACCATAAGTTGCATCGTGATATCACGCGCCCTGAGGTGGTGCGTGAGACGCGCTCGTTGTTTTTGCGGCTGGGGCATGGCAAGGAGGCGGAGGATTTACAGAGGCAGCTGGTTTTGTTGGATAAGGTGATAGAGGTGCAGGGTGTTGCGTGGAAAATGACGTATCGTCTTGTGCCGTTGCAGGGCGATGTGGAAGATGACAAGCAAGCGGTGTGGCTTGAGCGTGTCGTTAAGCATTTACAGGATAGGGGTGCGCGTCCGCGGGACATAAAAGTGCGGCGGGGTGGTCATCCGGTGGGGGCGTTGCTGAATGAGCCGCTGACGTTGGAGCAGGGCAGTAATATTCTTGTCAGTGTTGATAAGTATGTGGTGCAGGATGCGGCGTGTTTATCTTTTTATGAGGAGGAAAAGGTGGGCAGTGACCTTTCTTTGCCGCGCTTGCGGCAGGGGTGTGTTGTCGAGAACAATCGCTTGAAGCATGCGGCTTATCCGCAAGACCTTTATGAAGCCCAGAGTCTTGACCCGGCGTTGTCTGTCCGAGAGGGGTTGGCGGTGGAACGCTACCAGACACAGCAACAAGGGGGCGGTAATGCGGGGGGTGGCGGTGTCGGCGGTGGCGGAATCAATCCGCTCGAAGGCTTGTTTGGTAACTAGTGTTACATGAAAAAATAGTGTATACTGCTGAGGCTTACGTTGTTTTTGCGGGCGGATGTTACTAAATTGATGTGTATGTGGCGTACACGTTATAGGAGAGGTTAACGTTATGGCTGTTCGGCGCACGGTATCGGGGGGTACAGTTCAGGATGGGGTGCTGGCATTTCTCGATGATAGGGATTCGGTGCGGGTTTTGCAGGACTTTGCCGAGCGTAATTTGCTGTCGATTATTGGCTTGATGCGGGGTGGCATCGAGCAAGCCATTAAGGATTTATCGGGGCGCACGTCACCGAGCCGTTTGATTGTCGATGTGAGTCGCTCGAAGAATGTTCAGCGTGATGTTATTCATCTTGCCGATTTGTGTGATACGGATACGGCAGTGGTGTTGGTGGGCAAGGATGAGGGCATTGAGCTCTATCGAGAGCTGATTAGTTTGGGGGTGCGGGATTATCTGTTGAAGCCGTTGTCTATCGAGAGTTTGTATAATGCTTTCGATTTACGTTCGGGGGTGGCAAAGGGCAATCGTTTGGTTGGTGTCATCGGCACGTCGGGGGGGTGTGGCTCCTCGACGATTACGGCGGGGTTGGGGTGGTATCTTTCTGAGGTGAGTAAGCGGTATACGTGTGTGGTCGATTATGATACGCACTTTGCTTCGATGGCGTTGTTGTATAACCGCAAGCCGACTTTGGCGATTTTTGATGGTTTACGTCATCCTGACAGGGTTGACCGTTTATTTGTTGATCGGTCGATGGATAAGGTTAATGAGCGTTTGACGTTGCTGAGTGGTCGTCTCGATGAGGATGCGGAAGGGGGCAAGCAGGCAATCAAGTATCGGCGGTTGTTACGCAATATTGAGCCGTGTTTTCGGTATACGTTGTGCGAGGCGCCGCGCTGGCAGGATAGGGCGTGTCAGGCTTTGCTCGAGCTGTCGCAAATTTTGGTGATTGTGTGTGCGCCTGATATCATGAGTTTCCGCAATGCGGTTGAACTTTTCAAAATTGCTACGGAGGAGGGAAAGGGGCATACGCGTATCATTGTCGTCTTAAACAAGCAGGGGACGTATCGACAGGGCGAGATTGGCTCGGAGCAATTCGAGCAACTGACGGGGGTGCGTATCAATCATATTGTTGGTTTCGACCCGACGGTGTTGCAGGCTTTGAATCAGGGGCGTATTTTTGTGGGGACGGGCTCGAGTTTGTATAGGGGGATTGAGATGTTGGCGGCGGATGTCATCGGGGAACGCATGATTAAGCACAAGGGATCCTTTGCTCGTATGAAGGAAAAACTTTTGCCGAGCATAGGGTAAAACATAGGAGCCAAACATAGGAGAACGTGATAATGGCTTTTGGTAAGAAAATAGTGCCTAAGGTGGTGAGCATGCCGACTGCGGATACAAGCGCGGGTGCTGAGCCGAATCCACAGGGGGGGCAGGGGGGGCAGGGGAATCAAGTGGGGCAAGTGAGTGCGGGGGGTGTGGCTGGTGAGTTGAAGCCGATTTATGAGAAGGCGGCGAAGAAGGCGAAGGCGTCGGCGATGCCGCGGGATTACATTAGCAAGGAGGATAGGGAGCGTCTGTATTCTGAGGTTATCAAGCAGATTGACATTCAGGATGTTAAGAGCATGGAGCGAGAGACGTTTTATGACACGATTAGTTTGATATTGAATGATGTTATTTCTGCTCAGCGTATTGTGTTGAATTCGAGTGAGCAGGAGCATCTCACCAAGGAGTTGGTGGATGATATGTTGGGCTTTGGGCCTGTGGATGAGTTGTTGGGTGATGAGTCGATAAACGATATTTTGATTAATGGGCCGCATCAGATTTATGTGGAGCGTCGTGGCAAGTTAGAGATGATAGATGTTGGTTTTCGTGATCAGCAGCATTTGACGAACATTGCTCAGCGTATGGCGGTGCGTGTTGGTCGTCAGGTTGATGAGAGTCATCCATTGGCGGATTCTCGTTTGCCGGATGGTTCTCGTGTGCATATAGCGTTGCCGCCGATAGCGGCGCAGGGCCCTTATATATCGATTCGTAAGTTTTCGAAGCATGCGGTTGGTTTAGACAGCATGGTGCGTAATGGCAGTATTTCGACGGGGATGGCAAATGTTATGGATATTGCGGCGGCGTGTCGCTTGAACATTGTTGTTGCGGGCGGAACGGGTGCGGGCAAGACGACTGTGTTGAATGCTTTGTCGCAGAAGATTAGTGCGAAGGAGCGTATCTTGACGGTGGAGGATACGTTGGAGCTGCAGTTACAGCAGCCGCATGTGGTGCGTCTCGAGTGTCGTGCTGCCAGTGCTGAGGGGGGGAATTCTATCGATATTCGTGAACTTGTGCGGAATGCTTTGCGTATGCGTCCTGATCGCATCATTGTTGGTGAGGTTCGTGGTGCTGAGGTGTTTGACATGTTGCAGGCGATGAATACGGGGCATGATGGCTCGATGGCGACGATTCACGCCAACAATCCGCGGGATGCTGTCCGTAGGATTGAGAACATGATGGCACAGACGGGTATGAACTTGCCGATTGGGGTGGTGCGACAGTATATCGAGAGTGCTTTGGACATGATTATTTTTGTTCAGCGTATGCGTGATGGGGTGCGTAGAGTCGCTGCGATTATGGAGTTGGCGGGCATGGAGGGGGATACGATTGTGACCCAGCCTCTTTATGAGTTTGTTGTGCAAAATGCGAGTGTTGGTGATGGACGTCTGGAGGGTATTTATAAGGCTTCGGGTTTGAAGCCGAGGTTCCTCGATCGAGCAAAAGATTATGGGTTGGGTAAAGAGCTGTTGGAGGCTCTTGGCTTCGACATAAGTCAGGAAGCGGATGTTTAAGGCAATGAGGAGAAGACAATGAATGACCCGACGATTATCATAGGGGGACTTATCGTGCTGGCGCTGTTGGTTTGGTGGTATGTCTCGGACGATGAGGAAGAGATTGGTCTTGAAGAGCGTCTGCAGCTGGAGAACTTCAAGCAATCGATGGAGCGTTCTCGCAAGCGGGTCAAGCGTGCTGCCGCGCAGTATGGGCAACAGAAAGAAAATACGTATTTGGGGCGTTTCAAGGCGATGTTGGAGAACTATCTTCGCCGTGGTGGGTTGTTGATATCGGTGCAGAACTTTATTTCGGTGTTTATTGTCTCGTCGGTGTTTTTTACGGTTGCTCTGTGGAATATGACGATTTTTCCGCTGTTGCCGTCGTTGATTTTGTCGATGGGGGTTGTGGGGGGCGTGTTGTATTTGTATTTAAATATTCTGGAAAAACGGCGCATGAAGCAATTCTTGGCACAATTTCCTGATGCTTTGGATACGATTACGCGGGGGGTGCGGTCGGGCTTGCCGGTGGGTGGACAAGTGGATGCGCTGGCAAGTGAGTTCCCGGATCCTTTGTCGGGAGTCTTTCGTAAGACGTCTGATTATATGAGTCTTGGGGATAGTTTGTCGGATGCGTTGCGTAAAGTGAGCACCGAGTTTCAGTTGCAGGAGTTTATGTTGTTTGTGGTTGCTTTGAGTGTGCAGCAGAAGACGGGTGGTAACCTTAGCAATGTTCTTGAGACGATATCGACGACGATTCGTCAGCGTTTGGACTCTCGTGCTCGTCTGGAGGCGATGGTTTCGCAGGCGAAGGGCGGTGCGTATATTATTGGTGCTAGTCCTTTGTTTATTATTACTTTGTTGGCTCTTACGCAGCCGTCGCATTTTGATCCTTTATTAAATACGCCGAATGGTCATACGATATTGTGGCTTATCGTTGCTTTGTATGGTTTGGCAGCTTTATCCTTTAAGTTTCTGTTGCGGGAACGCTTTTGAGCGGTGAAGGGAGAAGACGATGATTGAATGGTTGGTGTCGCCTGAGGGTCTTTTGGTTCTTTTGGGGACTGTTTCTCTTGTGGTTATTTACTTTATGTTGGCTGATGATGATACGTTGCAGGAGCGTATTGACTCGGTGCAGCGGGATATCATGGTGCGAGAACAGAAGCGTAAGGGGGGTGATGATGCTGAGGAGGAGGATGATAATGTTGTCTCGAAGGTGATGACTCGCATGCGTGGGCTTGCTCAAACGACGGAAAAGAACATTCAAGCTGTCGAGGTTTTTGGCGAAAAAGAGGTCAGCAAGATGACGGCAGACTTACGTGCTGCGGGTTATTATGAGAAGGAAGCGATTACGATTGTGATGTTGTGGAAGTTCATTCTTGCGTTGACGTTTGGCGGTTTGATGACGTTGTGGCGTTTTACGGGCGTAGAGGAGAAGACGTATTTTGATTATAGTCTTGTTGCTTTGGCTGTTCTTTTTGGCTTTCAGTCGGTGGATTATGTTTTGAAGGTTCTTGCTAATAAGCGTCGTTTGCGTATACGGCGGACTTTGCCGGATGTTGTCGATATTCTGTTGATATGTGTCAATTCTGGCATGACTTTTGAAGCGGCTTTACAGCGTATTTGTATCGAGATGTCGGGGTTTAAGCAGGATATTATTGTGGAGCTGGAAAAGACGTTGCTTGAGATGCAGTATTTGAATGACCGAACGGATGCTTTGCGTAATTTTGCTGAGCGCCTCAGTATTGAGGAGGTGAAGGCTTTTTCTGCCACGATTATACAATCGGAAAAGCATGGCACGGCTATTGCTGATGGCTTGAACACATTCACCCATGAGATGCGTAAGAATCGTCTTAACGATATTGAGAAGTGGTCGGCAAAAGTGCCTACGTTGTTGACGTTGCCGATGGCGATTTTTTTGTTGCCAATCTTTTTTCTGGTGACTCTGGGCCCTGGGGTGTTGACGGCTATGAAGTCATTTTGAGGGGAGGTATCGATGCGCGTGAGTCTTGGACGTTATAGCCAATGGGGGCGTAAAGGTGTTTTTCTGACGGAGTTTGCTCTGACGGCATTCGTTGGCTTGAGTTTGCTTATGGGTACGATTACATTGAGTTATCGTTATTTTATGCAGGCGCGCTTCGATGATGCTGCGAGGGAAGTGAGTCGCGTGTGTTTGGCACGAGCAGGCTTAGCAGATGCTTGTAATGATATTCGCAAGGTGCGGGATATGGTCGCGAAAAATTTAGGCGGCGATTTTGACAAAGATAAGCTGTTAAGCTATGGCAGAAGTTATGACACAATAGATAGGGCATTGGCGGAGCATCTGCCGGGCGTGGCATTTTTGCCGCCACCTGGTAGCAATCGTGTGCCGGGTCGACGAGGGCTCAACAACAGCAGTGACCTCGAGTCGGGGTCTTTTGTTGCTTATGAGTTGGTCTACAATCTGGGTATTGCTGTGCCGTTGGTTCCTGCTGACGTGTGGAATTTACGTAGTGCTGTGGTTATTTACAATGAGGAATAAGGCGATGTCGATTTTTCGTTGTGGTGTTGGCCGAAGACGGCGCGGCTCGATTTTGATGGAATTCCTTTTGGTGACCACGCTGTTGGGTCTGCCTCTTTTGATTTTTATGGTGGATGCTGGTCATTATTTCAAAGTGTCGAGTGGTTTGAATCGCACGGCGAACATTATTGCTGATATTGTTAGTCGTGGCGTTTCATTTGATTTGTGTTCGTTGGATAGGCTTTTGGCTTTTGAGTTGCATGGTGCTGCTAGTGGGCGTTTGCGGGAAAACACCAATGATTTTCGTGTCGTTATTTCTGAGGTGGAGATTTATGACGAGCATAAGGATAATCCGCCGCAAATTACGCAGCAGCATAGTCGTGGTTTGTTGTCGGCGGAAAGCAAAGTGGGCGATGGTGTTGGCTCTCGTGCGCAGTTGGGAAGGGAATTGAATCGTTTGCAGACTCGCTTGACGCAAATAGCTGGTGGCAGGCCTGTGACGCAGGCTGCGACGGATAATCCTCTTCAGCTTATTGCTGTTGAGATATGGGTTCGTTTTGCTCCGTTGTCGCAATTTCTCGATATTTTTCCGCATAACCTTTATTCTGACGTTGCTTTTCGCTCATATCGTTTGGGTTCGGAGGGTGGTATGCGCATTGCCGAGCCGACTTCTAGCGATAACCCGGCGCAGTGTTCGTGATAGGTGGTGAATAGGATGATGAACAACTGGAGACGATTGTTGCGAAGCAGACGTAGTATCTGGTTTGTGATGTATGCTTTTGCGGTGCCGTCTGTTTTGGCTTTGGGTGGTGCTTCTATTGATTATTATCGTTTGCACATGGTCAAGACTCGTTTGATTCATGCTGCGGATGCGGCATCTCTTGCGGCGGCGGGCGTGCAGCAGAAGGAGCAACAAGAGGAAATCGCAAGAAGCTACGTTAAGAGTCTTTTTCCGGACAACTATTTGGGCAGTGATAAAGTCAAAATACGGATTAAGACCGAAGAGCAGACGGCATCATCGGCGCAAACTGTCGAGGTGCGTGTCAGCACGACGATGCCGATGCACTACATTAGTATGGGCGGGCTTGTGGAAGGTTTAGATGCTGTTCCTGTTGATTGGGTGTCTCGGTCGGCATGGGGAATCGACAGCGTCGAAGTGATTCTGGTGGTGGATTACTCGGGGAGCATGGGCACGAATGACGGATGCAGCGGCAGTGGGGTACCGTGTACGCGCCTGAAGGCTGTGCAAGATGTTGCTGCGGAGTTCATTTCTCTTTTGTTGCCGAATGATGGTGGCGATTCTTCTGATGATTCTATTCATCGTTCTGTTGGTCTTGTGCCCTTTGCTGATTTTGTTGCATTTGATCCTCGTCAGTTGGATGTTTTACTTCGACTGGGGCGTTCGACTGCCAGCGATGCGCTTATCAATCAGCATAGTTATGGTGTTCGAGCACCTCGTGCTGACCGCAATAAGCCCTGTTTGGCGAATCGTTTGCGGCGGGGCCCGCAGTTTTATATTCGTCCGTTGCCGCACAGCTATAACTTTGGTGAGCTTTTTGATATCAATGATGCCCGTCCGAGTGCGGATGACCCACAGACGTGGTTTTATGCTCAAAACTTGTTTATGTCTTATGGCTATCGCAGTGCTGCGGTGTGTGACTTGCGGGTTTCGAGCAATCCGCATGGGTTGTCTTATGGCAACATTGACCCTGGCGATACGTCTTATGGTGCGTCGACGATACGCCGCAGTTTCGTGGTGCCGTTGACGTCAGAGCGCACGGTTTTGCTGAATACTTTACATGGCTTGACGCCCTCTGGTGCGACGATGATTATTGATGGCTTGAAGTGGGCTGTCCGTCTTCTGTCGCCGGATTGGCGAGGAGTCTGGTTGGCGCCGGGGACAGACGCGGTGCAGGCGAGTGTGCCGAGAGACAGCAACGGTTGGTCGGGAAGTGTCAGCAACACGGGCGTTGGCACTGTGCGCAAGTATATTATTTTGCTTACGGATGGCTTACAGAGTCTTCCTAATCAATCTTCCTATGGTTTTGAGCAGTATAGGCGTTGTCCTGATTTTTATGATTTGCGTTTAAGGAGCACGCAATTTGCGCAAGATTTTAGTTATTCAGGTTTGGATCGTTTTTGTGCGAGTTATGCTGGTTGGGGTTATCATATTCTTCGTGGCATGTTGCACAAGACGAGCACCAATGCGGATATTCTTGCCGAGTCGATACCGCAGCACAATACAGCTTCTCTTACGAACTACTATTTTGCTCAGCAGACGACCTTTAACATGGGCGGCGAAATTAGAGAGCGTGTGATTCGTGAGCTCTGTCCGCAGATTGAGCGGTATGGCGTTCGGTTCTTTGGTATTGGTTTTCGTTTTGGTACGGCAGAGCGGGGACGCTCGATTTTGCTCGATTGTGTCGAAGACGAGAATCGCTTTTTTGCGGACAACGTTGACCAGCTGCGACAGGTTTTTGAGAACATAGCGTCTCGCATATCGCATTCGCAGCGTCTGGTTCCTATTCCTTGAGGTGTCGTCCTATTGTCTTCCAGACGTGTGTGATGGCGTGTGTGAAGTCATCGATCATGGCGTTGGTGTGTTTGGGCGTGAGGGTTAGTCGGAGTCTTTCTGTTTTTTTGGGCACGGTGGGGTAGTTGACGGGCTGGACGTAGTGTCCTTTTTCGAGGAGCATTTGGCTGGCTTGTGTGCATAGGCTTGGGTCGCCGATGATGATGGGGATGATGTGGCTTGGGGAAGCGAGCATGGGTATGCCCGCCTGTTTGAGATTTTTTTTCATGCGTTGGGCTTTATCGAGCATACGGGTGCGGAGATGGGGGTTGTCTCGTATGTGGTCGAGGGCTTTGAGCGCGCCAGCAACCACTGTGGGGGGGAGGGATGTTGTGAAGATGAAGGCGGGGGCCGTCGAGCGGATAAAGTCGATGATTTGGGCGTTGCCGGCAATATAGCCGCCCATGACGCCGAAGGCTTTGGCGAGGGTGCCTTGGACGATGTCGATGGCGTCCATGACTCCCTCTTTTTCTGCCCCACCACCGCCGTTGGTGCCGTAGATGCCGACTGCATGCACCTCATCGGTGTAGACAAGAGCATGATACCGCTGTGCCAGCTGCGTTATGGCTTTGAGGGGTGCGAAGTCGCCGTCCATGGAATAGACCGATTCACAGACAATCATTTTGGGTTTGTCGGAGGGCATGGTTGCCAAGATGGCTTCGAGGTGGTCGGTATCGTTATGTTGGAAGATGTGTTTTTCGGCTTTGGCGGCGCGCATGCCGTGGATCATGGAGGCATGGTTGGCAGCATCCGAGATAAAAGCCCAGTGGGGATGACTCTGTCCGAGTGTCGCGAGGGTCGTCTCGTTGGCGACATAGCCTGAGGTGAAGAGAAGGGCAGCTTGTTTGTTGTGCAGCCGAGCTAATCTTTTTTCCAGTTGGACGTGCAGGTCGGTTGTGCCTGAGATGTTGCGTGTGCCGCCGCTGCCGCCGCCGTAGTTGCGCAGGGCATCTTGCATGGCTTGGATGACGTGTGGCTCGTGCCCTTGCGCGAGGTAGTCATTGCTGCACCAGATGATGACGTCGTGTTTGTTTTGGTGGCGTGCTCGAGGAAACGCGTCGGCTTTGTGCTGGAGGTCAATGAAAATGCGGTAGCGTTTTTCTTGCTTGATGCGTTGGATATGGCTCGCAAAAAAAGAATCG
>JACONH010000010.1:47264-100866 GCA_014323835.1 Alphaproteobacteria bacterium GM202ARS2 | reverse complement strand
ACCAGTTGCGGCAGGGCATTAATTTGCGGGCTTATGCTCAGAAGGATCCGCTTAATGAGTATAAGCGTGAGGCGTTTAATCTGTTCCATTCGATGTTGGAGGGTTTGCGGGAGCATGTGACGATGGCGGTGTGTCATTTACGTATAGAAGGGGGTGCGGTGCGTGAGCGGGCTCAGGAGGAGACTCGCATTGAGCATCGTGGCGATTTGGGGAGCATGGACAAGGCGAAGGGTGGTGCGGGTAATGGCGCGGGTGCGGGTGGGGCGAGGTTAGCGAGGGGGGGTGTTGGGGGTGTTGGGGGTGCTGGGGGGGTTGGGCTGTCTCGTCAGCAGAGGCGGCGGCAGGCAGCTCAACAACGCCGTCAGGGCAAGCGGGCAGGCAGGCGTGTGGGGGGCGGGCGAGTCTAAAGGAGTGTTGCTTGGGCGCGGGATAGGTGATTGAGGGCGACGTCGATGTAGCGTTGCTCGAGTTCGTAGCCGATGTAGGGGCGATGGCAGGTGATGGCAGCGAGGGCGGTTGTGCCGCTACCCATGAACGGGTCGAGGATGATGTCGCCTTTGTAAGAGTAAAGATTGATAAGACGGCGGGGGAGTTCTAGGGGAAACGGCGCGGGGTGTTGCGCGCGTTTGGCGGATGTGGTGGCAAAACGCCATACGCTTTTGGTGTGCTCGAGAAAATCATCGCGGTTGAGGGAGTTTTCGCCGATGGGATGGCGTTGGAAGCTGCCTTTTTGGAAAATGAGGATGTATTCGTGGACGTCGCGTAGGGTGGGGTTGCTGGCGGAACGCCAGCTTCCCCAAGCACAAGAGCTGCCGGCACTTGCGCCTTTGTCCCAGATGATTTCGCCGCGCATGAGAAAACCGCATTGTTCGGCAAGGTCGATGATGTAGGCGTGTAGCGGGATGTAGGGCTTTCTGCCGACATTGGCAATATTGACGCAGGCACGCCCGCCGTCTACGAGGACGCGGTAGGTTTCGGCGAGGACGTTGCGGATAAGGGTCTTGTAGGAGTCGAGGCTGAGGTCGGCATCGTAGTCTTTACCGACATTGTAGGGAGGCGAGGTGATCATCAAATGGACAGAGCCATCGGGGATATGGCACATATCTTGGCTATCGTGGTGGTGAATGACGTTAAGCTGGGGGGGAAACTGGGGGAGAATTTGGGGGGGGTGTTTTGTGCGGGGCGGGGGGGTTGGGGGGGTGTGCTTTTCAGTTGGCTGAGATGGGTTGGTGTGGTAGAGGGCGCGTTGGTAGAAGGGTGTTGAGTCGTGTCCGTGGCGGGCGGTGCTCCCGAAGGATACGGTTGTGGTTTTTTTGGCGGTGGGCATGGGTTAGTTTTTGACGAATTGTCTGGTTTGGTCGATGAATTTTTGTGTGCGTTGCTGTTGTAAGGTTTCGGAGTCGAGGGGGGCGAGTTCCTCTAGGGCTTGCAGGAGGGTTTGTTTGACATTGTGATAAATGGTTTTTTTCTTGCGGTGGGCGCCGCCGAGGGGTTCGGGGATGATATCATCGATGAGGTTCATTTTTTTGAGGTCTTGTGCGGTCATTTTCAGGTTTTCGGCGGCGGTTTTATGTTTTGAGGCGTTGCCCCAGAGGATGGACGAGCATCCTTCGGGGGAAATGACCGAGTAGACGGCATGTTCGAGCATGAAGATTTTGTTGGCGATGGCGATAGCGATAGCCCCGCCTGAGCCGCCTTCGCCGCAGATGATACTGATGATGGGGGTTGGCACATTCAGGCATGTTTCGATGGCGTTGGCGATGGCTTCGGCTTGGCCGCGTTCTTCTGATTGGACGCCGGGGTCGGCACCGGCGGTATCCACGAGCGTGAGAATAGGCAGTTGAAAGCGTCCTGCGAGGGTCATCATGCGGGCTGCTTTGCGGTAGCCTTCGGGTTTAGGCATACCGAAGTTACAGGCGACTCGTTGTTCGGTGTCTTTGCCTTTCTCGTGGCCCAATATGCAGACAGGGTGGTGGTCGAGGTAGCCGAGTCCGCACAGAATAGCGGGGTCTTCGGCGTAGTTTCTGTCGCCGGCGAGGGGCACAAAGCCGTCCACAAGGGCAGCGATGTAATCGGACGTGTGCGGGCGTTGCGGGTGACGGGCGACCTGCACCTTCTGCCAGGGCGAGAGCTGGGCGTAGGTTTCTTCCAGAAAGCGGTTGGCTTTTTCTCGCAGCTTGAGGATATCATCGGCGAGGTTGACGCCGCCTTCTTGCTCGTTGAGGTTGCGCAGTTCCTCGATGCGGGCTTCCAGTTCGTAGAGGGGTTTTTCGAAGTCGAGGAAGTGACGCATGATGTAAACGAGCAAGAACGAGCGTATCGGCGTGTTTAGCCTTTACTGCGCGCCTTGATAGCCTTTGCTTTTTCCACCATGACTTGGGCTTGTTTAATCGAAGCAATATCGATAAGCCGTCCATCGAGGGTGACCGCCCCTTTGCCTTGTTTTTGGGCGTCAGCCATGGCATCGAGGATACGTTGGGCTTTGGTGGTTTCCTGTTCTGTTGGCGTAAACACGTCGTTGGCGAGGCTGATTTGCGAGGGATGAATAGCCCACTTGCCTTCGCAGCCGAGTGTTGCCGAGCGGTGGGCTTGTGCCTGATAGCCGTCGCCATCTTGGAAGTCGCCAAAGGGCCCATCGATGGGGCGCAAGCCGTTGGCACGGGCAGCGACAACCATCTTAGCGACCGCATAGTGCCACATATCGCCCCAGTGGACGTCCCGCTTGCCGCTAGAATCGGCATCCGTCAGGATATGGTAGTTGGGGTTGGGTCCCCCGATACTGGTCGTCTTTGCTTTTGTGCTGGCAGCGTAGTCGGCAACGCCAAAGTGGAGCGATTCGTTACGAGGGCTGGCGGCAGCGATATCGAAGACGTTCTGCATACCGAGCGCGGTTTCGATAATCATCTCGAAGCCAATGCGTTTCTTCAGTTTCTTTGCGGCTTCAATCTGTGACACCAGCATATCGAGGGCGTATATATCCTCTTTACAGCCGGCTTTGGGAATCATAATCAGGTCGAGGTTCGCTCCTGCTTGTTCGATGACGTCCACGACATCTCGATACATGTAGTGGGTATCTAAGCCGTTGATACGCACGGACATGATTTTGCCGCGCCAATCGATATCGTTGAGGGCTTGGATGATGTTTTTGCGGGCTTGTTCTTTTTCATCAGGAGCCACCGCATCTTCGAGGTCGAGGAAGATGACATCCACGTCACTTTGGGCGGCTTTCTCGAAGAAAGCGGGATTCGAGCCGGGCACAGCCAATTCGCTGCGATTGAGGCGGGGGGGGGCTTGGTCGATAACAGTAAAACTCATGGGATAAAAACGCTCCTGTGTGGGTTCAAAAAGAATGTTGCCCTGTTGTTACCCTTCTTATAGAAACGTGTTACCATGCCCTTTGTTGATACTTTTGTCAATTGGTGGCTTTATTTTTCGTAATCGGCTTGCGGGCGAGGGGATGGTAGCGGTCGATGGCGGCTTTCAGGTGCTGTTTGTTGAGATGGGTGTAAATCTGCGTTGTGGATAGGTCTTTGTGTCCGAGCATCATTTGTAAGGCACGCAGGTCTGCCCCGCCTGCCAGCAAGTGACTAGCGAAGGCATGCCTGAGGCTATGGGGCGAGATAGCATGGGGCGGAATCGAGGTGGCACTGGCAAGCCGTTTAAGCAACTGGGCAAAGCGGTGACGGGTAATGTGGCCGCTTTTGCTTCGCTCGGAGGGAAACATGAAGGGCGAGCGAGCATAGAAAGCCGAGCGCACGCTTTTGCTTTGTCGCCAATCGAGCCACGCCGTCAGGGCACGGGTGGCATGTTCCGTCAAGGGAGTCAGACGGGCACGCCCACCTTTGCCAATAATATGAATGTGCTCAGGGGTGTCCGCTTGGAAGGCACTCAGGGGCATCGATACCAACTCATGCACCCGTAAACCGCTGGCATAAAGCACTTCCAGCATGGCACGGAGTCTCAGTCTATGGTGGGAGGGCAGGGACAACGAGTCTAGGGCATGAAACAGCTGTTGGACATCTTGCGGGCTCAGCACGTAGGGCAGTGACGAGCGGACAACGGGCAATCTAAGGGTGTCAGTGGGGTTGCTGCGATGACGGGACGTGAGGGAGGGCTCTTCCGTAAGAAAGGTGTAGAACTGCCGTAGCGCGGATAAGCGGCGGGCGCGGCTACTGGCGCGATAGCCTTGTTGTTGCAAGTGGTCGAGGTAGCTGTCGATGTGGTGTGGGGTTGCTTCAGGCAGGGGGGTGGTTTTGAGAAAGCGTTGAAAGTCCGTGAGGTCGCGGGCATAGGCTTGTTGCGTGTGGATACTGGCGGCGCGCTCGTAGGCGAGCATCGACATAAAGCCATCGATAAGGGGGTGAGACGCCTGAGGTGATTCTTCAGGGCGTGGTGCTGGTTTGGGCGCGTTGGATGCAGGCATCGACGTGGTGGGTGAGAAGAGCATGCCAGCTGTTCTTCGGCAGGAGGGCAAGGGAGTCTTTTGCCATCGTGGCGTAGTGGTGGGCACGCTGGATCGAGTCTTTGTCGGCTTGGTGTTTGCGGATAAGTTGGGTGGCGTGGTGCAGGTCGGCAGGCGTGGTTTTTGCTTCTTGCATACAGCGTTGCCAGAAGGCGCGCTCGTGGGCGTTGCCGCGGCGGTAGGCTAAAATGACGGGAAGCGTGATTTTCTTCTCGAAGAAGTCATTACCCGCGGGTTTGCCGAGCGGTTGTGTGTGTGGCTGATAGTCGAGAACATCGTCAATCAGCTGGAAGGCGATGCCAAAGTTTAAGCCAAAACTATCGAGGGCTTGCCTGAGGGCATCGGGCTTGTGGGTTACGAGCGCGCCCAACTGGCAGGCACAAGCAAACAGACGGGCGGTCTTGGCTTTGATGATATCGAGATAAAGGTTTTCGGTGCTTTCGATGTCGCCTACGTGCGTGAGCTGGAGCAGCTCGCCTTCGGCAATGGTGGTGGCGCTGTCACAGAGCAACTTGAGAATCGCCAAGTCGCCATGCTGGACGACCATATCGAAGGCACGGCTGAGTAAAAAGTCACCGACAAGAATACTGGGTTTGTTGCCCCAGAGGACGCAGGCGGTTTTATTGCCCCGACGCACTGTGCTTTCGTCTATGACATCATCGTGGAGCAGAGTCGCACTGTGAATGAACTCGATGCAGGCAGCCAGACGCAAATGCTCGTTGCCGCGGTAATCGCACAGATAGGCAGACGCCAACGTCAACTTGGGACGCAGACGTTTGCCGCCGCTGTCGAGCAGGTGTTGGATAATCTGTGTGCTGAGGGCGACTGACGACTGGCAGCTCTGGGTAATCAGCTGGTCGACTTTGTGCATATCCTCATCGAGACGCACCTGTAGGACGGGTGTGTCGTGCTTCTCTTTATCGATGTTCAGAATAACAGCCATGATGTGATACTGTGGAGGCTTAAGTATCTCTACAAGGATACCTTATAGCATATAACGCGAGGAGGGGTTTTGGCAATGGAATTGATGGTATGCTAGCAGCTTCTTCTTGTGACCACCTTTTGGGGGGTCGAGTGCGTTTTTATCAGCCGATAAAGGGCTATCGAGCCGCGATGGACGGGGTTATGCTGGCGTCTTGTTTGCCTCGTGTGACAAAAGGGCGCGTCTTAGAGTTGGGGGTCGGCACAGGTATGGCGGGCTTGTGCTTTTTGGCACGTCTACCTAAGGCGGCTCGGGTGGACTACGTTGGCTTGGAGAAACAGCCCCGTTTGGTTGCGTATAGTCGTTGGAACTTTAGGGTCAATGGCTTTGCGACACAGGCACGTATTGTTGTGGGCGATATGCGTTTGGCTCATCCGTGTTTGCGGGATGGCTCTTTTGATTTGGTTTTTGTCAATCCGCCTTGGCACGTCCACAAGGATAAAGGCGCACCGCAGGATAAAGAGCGAGCGGTCGCCTTGTTCTTAGGGCAGCTGCGTTTACAAGATTGGTTGTATGGAGTGGCGCGACGAGTCAAACGGGGCGGCAGCTTAGCCTTTATCATCGATGGTCGGCAGGAACAGGCGGCACAACAAATCCTCTTCCGCTTGGGTGGTTGGCACATCGAGCATAGCTGGCGGTTGTTCGCCTATCAGGGCGATAAACAAGCCAAACGGGTGGTGGTGCTGGCAGGCAAAAGCACAAAGACACACAAAAGACGGGGAGGGGGGGTAAGCCCGCTGGTGCTTCATGATGGAACGGGGTTAACGCCCGCTGCTGAAGGGATGTTACGGGCGCGGGCAAACAGGGCTTGTCAAACAAGACTGGGCGTTCCATAAAAGAGCAGGTAAGAAAGAGACGTAAAAGAGACCTCATCATGACATTTCAAGACATTATTTTGCGTTTGCAGCACTATTGGGTTGAGCAAGGGTGTTTGTTGTTACAGCCCTATGATGCGCCGATGGGTGCGGGCACTTTTCATTATGCCACGTCGTTGTGGGCTTTGGGCGCGCAAGCGCGGCGCGTGTGCTATGTTCAGCCGTGTCGCCGTCCTGCCGATGGCCGTTATGGCGACAACCCGCATCGATTGCAGCACTATTATCAGTTTCAGGTTCTTCTCAAGCCGTCGCCGTCTTGTGTTTTGCCATGCTATGAAGGCAGCTTGCGGGCTTTGGGGCTTGATCCTGATGTCCACGACTTACGCCTCATCGAAGACGATTGGGAAAGCCCGACCCTGAACGCGTGGGGATTGGGTTGGGAAGTCTGGTGTGATGGCATGGAAATCACGCAGCTGACGTATTTTCAACAGGTGGGCGGATTCGATTGTGCGCCGGTGTCGTTGGAAATCACCTATGGTCTCGAGCGTTTGGCGTTGTATCTGCAAAAGAAAGAGAGCGTCTATGACCTCGATTGGGATGGACGCGGCACGACTTACGGGCAGCTGTTTCATGCCCACGAGCGTGACTATTCCTTTTATAACTTTAATTATGCTGATGTTGCTGCGTTGCGGCGCGAGTTTAAGGAGGCTGAGGCATCCTGTGGGCGTTTGTTGGCTTGTCAGCCGCGGGCGTTGTATCCGGCGTGGGATGACTGCTTACGGGCAAGTCATTGTTTTAATGTTTTGGATGCCCGCGGCGTGTTGGGCGTGCATGAACGCCAAGCCCACATCGCCCGAGTCCGAGACCTAGCAAGAGCCTGCGCACAGGCGTGGCTCGACCATAAAGACGACAGCACAAAGGAAAAAAAGCATGGCTGATTTCATTGCCAGCTTATGGATGGAGGATGTCCCTGTCCCGCTCCAGACGTGGGCAAGACAACGGCTAGGCACCTTGATGGATAAAGCCCTTGCCAAGCATAACCTCGAGTCCACGACCCAGACGTATACCTACGTATCCGCAAGACGTTTGCTGGTGTGCGTCGAGGGCTTGCCGACTCGTCTTGCTGGTTCGCGCACAGAAAAAGTCGGCCCCGCTCTGTCGGCACCGAAGGCGGCGGTGGAGGGCTTTTTGCGCGCCCACGGCGTCAAAGGCATAGAGGATAAGAAAAACTATCATACGGTCGAGCATACTCGCGGCACGCTGGTTGCCGTTACAGTCGAGCATCCGTCTCGGCAGGTCGCGACACTGTTGCCGTCTTGTCTCGAGTCGGTTTTGTTGGGCTTGCACTGGCATCGGTCGATGCGTTGGGGCTGGAGTGCCTTTACGTGGGTGCGTCCCCTTATCGGTATCGAAGCCTCCTTTGACGGCAAGGCGTTGGCAGGAGGATTCTATCTTGGCCATAGCGGCAAGGCAGAATCGCCGTCTTGGCGGGCTAAGGGTAAAGGATTGGATGAAGCCCTGTTTCTGCCGAATCAAGTTCGTGATTCACAACGCCCCGCCATAACCCACAAGGCTTACCTGGCTCAGTTGCATAAGCGTGGTATCATTATGGACAGCGGTGAGCGACAAGAGCATCTACAGCAAGGGATACACAAGGTTCTTGCCAAACACCAGCTGTCACCCCGCAAGGACGACGGTTTGCTTGCTGTGTGTGCGCATTTCTGCGAGCGACCCCACCCTGTGCTTGCTGAAATGACTCCTGAGACAATGACTCTACCACCTGAAGTCATCGAAGTCGTCATGCGCGGCCAGCAAAAAAACATCCCGTTGTATGATAAAACGGGGACGTTGTCGCGTCACTTTATTGCTGTGGTGGATGGCAACAACAAGGGCAAAGCTGAAAAGACGATTATCGATGGCTATCAGCGAGTCTTGGATGCGCGTTTAACCGATGCCCGCTTTTTTATTGAGCGTGATATGTCTTGTGAGCTCGAGTCTTTTGTAGGCGACGGGCTCGATGGTATCGTCTATCATGCCAAGTTGGGCTCGATGCGGGACAAGGCACACCGCTTGCGCACCATTGCTGGTAAGCTTGCCGATAGCGTAGGAGTCGACAGCCAACAAGCGGGCAGGGCTGGCTATCTTGCCAAAGCCGACTTAGCCTCGCAGATGGTCGGTGAGTTCCCGCAGCTGCAAGGAGTCATGGGCAGCTTATATGTTCAGGGTTCGGAGTCTCTTGCTCTGGCGATACGTCAGCACTATGACCCTGTTGGCGATGAACAGCCGTGTCCCCGTGAGTCTTTGGGGCAACTGATAGCTCTTGCGGATAAGCTGGATCATCTGGTGGGATTCTGGTTGCTGGGCGAAAAGCCTACGGCATCGAAAGACCCTTATGCGTTACGGCGGGCGAGCGTTGGAGTCGTGCGTCTCTGCTTGACGAGCCGTTGGTCTCTCGTGTTGTCTGAGGTGTGTGCCATGATTGTCGCCTTATACCAAGAACAAGGTTTTCTCAAAGACAAGAGGCAACCGCAGTCGGCTTTGGCTGAGTTGTATACGTATATTGTGGGACGCTTGCGCGGCGTGTTACAAACGGAGGGCTTACCGCTACGAGCCATCGATGCGACCCTTTCTCGCCAACAACAACAAACAGGGGGGCTGATAGCCCTTGCGGATACGGCACGCACCCTCAGTGCTTTTCTGGCGGACGATGACAAAAAGGGGGAAGGAGGCCTTATCAGTGTCTATCGCCGCGTCGAGCGTATCGTGCAACAGGAAAAGAGTGACAAGGGGAAGGTGCAGGAGGCGGCGTTGCAAGAGAAGGAAGAAAAGCAGTTGTATCGAGCGTATCAGAGTCTGTCTCAGCAGCTGGGGAAAGATGAGACGACGCGCCCACCGATAGACGAGCAGCTGGCGGGTTTGCGGGCTTTAGGGGTGCCGTTGCATGGGTTCTTCGAGCGGGTGCATGTCAATTGCGAGGATAGCGCGCTACGGAACAATCGATTGCGTTTGCTGGCGGGGGTTAAGGGGCTCTTCGATGGGGTCGCTGATTTTGCTACGTTACAGGGCAAGCAGGAGTCATGAACAAGGTTCTCGAATCATTGCGGGAGGGGCTAAAAGAGGGGCTAGGAGGGCTTGCCAAACGCGATCTGGCACGGACGTTGAGTCGTCTGGAATCGCCGTGGTTCGATGATGGGGCAGGCGAGACGGCGGCTCTTCTCGATGCTGCCTTTCACACACAGGGCGGGACGATTGCGGGTATCACGGGGCCCCCCGGGGCGGGAAAATCAACCCTGATTGGCGCGCTCGTCCGCTTGTGGCGGAAAGACAAAAAAACTGTTGCGGTCATCGCGGTGGATCCGTCCTCGAAAATCAGTGGCGGGTCATTGCTGGGGGATCGTCTGCGTTTCGATATGGACGGGCTCGATGAGGGCACTTTCGTCCGCTCTGTTGCGGCGGGCACACGCCTCGGGGGCGTTGCCGACTCCACGTATCCTATGGCTGTTCTGCTACAAGCCCTCTTCGATATTGTTCTTATTGAAACGGTCGGGGTCGGGCAGTCGGAGACCGACATACGTGATATTGCCGATAGTGTTGCTTTGTGTATCCAGCCGGGTTCAGGGGACTCGGTGCAATTCATCAAGGCGGGAATCATCGAGATACCGGATATGCTGGTTATCACCAAGAAGGATATGCCGCAGGCGCGGGCTACTGTTGCGGATGTGCGTTCTGCTCTTGCTCTGTATGAATCGCCGCCGCCGGTGTTTTCTGTTGCTGCCCACCACAAGGAAAACGACCAAGACATGCAAGCCCTTGCGGATGCGTTGATACGCCCGCTATCGTCGCGCCCCGCTCGAGCTAAGCTCGACCACTGGCTAGAAGGTTTTGTGCACGGCTTGTATGGCACACGCGGGACGAAAGCCGAGGATTTACAACGTCTACAAGCCCATAGCGCGCCCTTTACCGCCTTGTGTTCATGGTTGTGCGACAAAAGCCTGTAAGGAGTCATCGAAGTGCCACGTCAACTTCGTGTTGAAGGGTAACGTAACATTGGCAAGCCCATAGCCGCCGCTGACGAGACGTATCTCGCCTATGGTCTCGTTGTTGTGTTTCATCGGGCAGGGATAAGGGGGCGGAGTCGCAGGGGCGACCATCGGCACGCAACAGAGCGTGCGTTTCTTTTTGCCGCGGTGATACATACGGGCGGTGACTTCTTGGCCAATGTAGCAGCCCTTGTGCCAGTCGATGCCGTGTAGTGTATCTGCGTTGTTATCGAGAAGCAGGCTCCGTTCAGGGATGAAATCGGGTGTGCCTTGTGGGAGTACGTGGCGGATACGCCATTGTGTATAGGGCTCGGGGTCGGTGCTGAGGGCGAGGGCATCGAGGGCGCGGGTGGCGTCCACGAGAATCCGCACACCGCCAACGGCAGCGCGGGGATCCACGTAAAAAATAGAGCCATCCTTGTGGTGGGTGTGTCCTTCTTGGGGAGTCAACTGGAAGGTGTCGTAAGAAAGTGACTCGCCAAAGGCAACGGCAACGGCGTAACGGTCGGGGCATAAGGCAATGTCCACGTTGGCACGCAGGCGATAACGGAGCAGACGTTGTTTAAGGTCGTCACTGCGGGCGTGTTCGCAGTCGAGCAGGAAGCCTTCGTTGTCTGGGTCTTTGATAACGAAAAAGTCGTGGAGCCAGCGTCCTTGTGGTGTCAGTAGCGCGCCCCATGCACTGAGGGCGGGCGTGATACGCTCGATATCGATGGTGATAAGTCCTTGTAGAAACGAGGCAGCATCCGCACCGCCTATAGCCATTACGCTACGTTGCGAATCAAGGTACGTTTGGGCAGGGAAGAGGGGGTTTTTTTGTGACATGCTTGGTTCATTGCCGAGATAAAATCAGGAAGCGTATTGAGCCCATCGTAAATGAAGGCGGTATAAATCTGCACCATGTCAGCACCTTTGTGTAGGCGGCGATAGGCTGCAAAGCCGTCCATGACACCACCGCTACTGATAAGAACAAAGTTTTTGCTGTTCTTGCGGGCGCGATGGACGACAGCTAAAGCATGCTCGGCAGCTGTGCCGAGGGGTGTGCCAGAAAGACCGCCTTTATGGGCATGGTTATGCTGAGGGGACGTATTGCCGACAATAAGACCAGCAAAGCCGTTCTTTATCGCCAGCTGCGTGATAGCGGTGTATGTTTTGTCTTCTAACGCACAGGGAATCTTTAACAGCAAGGGCACCGTCCAGTGCTTATGGTGTTTGAGACGACAGAGTTGTTGCAAAAATTGCGGTGAAAGTATGGCTACGTTGCCGTGGGACACATTGGGGCAAGACAGATTGAGGGCGATGTAGTCGGCGGTGCTTTCTTGCAGGGCATCGATGGTATGAGAGAAATCCTCAAGGATAGCGTCAGTGGTGCTTTTGATACTGGCGACACTGACGCCGAGTAGACGATGGGAGTGTTTGAAGGGTGCGATGGCGCGTTTGAGGGCGGTAAGCCCCTTGTTGTTTAAGCCGTAGCTGTTGATGATGGCTTTGTCTTTGACGCGCCAGAGACGTGGGCGCGGGTTGCCAGCATGGGGCTGGGGGGTTATGCTCCCGACTTCGATGGCGGAAAAACCAAGGGCATGCAGGGGCTGGTAGGCAACGGCATCCTTATCGAAGCCGGCGGCGAGGGCAATCGGGTGGGCGAGAGTCTTACCGAAGAGGGTGCGGCGCAAACGGCTATGGATGGGCGGCAGAGGCGGGGCAAGAAAAGACGCAACGCCCAAACCTAACGCCTGCAAAGCAAGACTGTGGGAACGCTCGGCATCCATAACGTGGGCACAACGTAAAATGAGATGATGAAGCCAAGAACGACCCTTCGTTAACGTTAAAGAACGACTGGATGTGACGCCTACGTCTCGCTGTCTATCGTGAGCGCGGCGAGAGGGTAATGTCAGGACTGAGCTATGTAACGTCATGGCAAAAAGTTTCGAGCTCTAACAAAAAGTTCGAGCTCTAAGACGTGTAAGCTGTCGAGGTAAACATTGCAAGCTTTTATGCTGTCGAGGTAAACGCTTCGAGCTTTTATGCTGTCGAGGTGGACGTTGCAAGCTTTCGTTTTCGTTGACAGGCAAGGTGTGGGTTGTATGGTGCGGAAAAGGTTGTATGCCCCTGTGGCTCAATTGGTAGAGCGACCGCCTTGTAAGCGGTAGGTTGCAGGTTCAAGTCCTGCCGGGGGCACGTGCCTCTGCTTGTGGTTTTTGTGTGCGTCTTTGGTTGCGTTGCAGGCGTTGGGGCCATTCGTTGCGTTTGGCGGCGCGGTCATAGAGCACCACGTTGACGGTGGCAGCGAGATTCATCGATATACGTGTGGGAATATAGATGGCGTGGTCGCAGCGTTCGGCGATATGGGCATCGAGGGTTCTATTTTCGCTTCCAAAAATGTAGAAGGCTCGTTCAGGGTGTTGATAGGGCGGTAGTGGGCGCGCTTGTGGCAAGAAGTCCACGGCAACGGTGGTGCAGTCGACGGGCAGGGCGGTCAACAGGTCGTCAACGATGACGACAGGAATGTGGCGGTAGGTGCGTAGGGTATCTTGTCCGCCGAGGCGTAGGCGTTCTCCTTGTCGTAGGACGACGAGGGATGCTTCGTAGACTCCGCAGGCTCGCAGGGCGCCGCCGACATTTTCTTCGTATTTGGGTTGGTCGAGGGCGACACAACAAAAGCCTCGCCGTGAGCGTTGCGGAGACTGCATGGCTCAACGGGGCACGAGCATTGCTGCCAGCTTTTCGCCGCCAAGGATATGGGCATGCAGGTGGGGCACTTCTTGTCCGCCGTGGTCGCCCTGATTGATAATGACTCGATAGCCGTTATCCGCCAAGCCTTGTTCTCGGGCGATGACGCCAATTGCCCGCATCAGGGCTGCTTGCTGGGCGGGGGGTGCATCATGAGCAAAAGAATCGGTGTTGGCATACGCGCCCTTGGGAATGACAAGAATATGCAACGGGGCAAGGGGGTTAATGTCATGAAAAGCCAGAACATGCTCGTCTTCATACACCTTGTTACAGGGCAGCTCGCCCCGCAAAATACGGGCAAAAATGTTATCGTTATCGTAAGGCATAGGGACGGACTCTTGGGGTGGCTCTTTTTGCGGGGGGTGCGGGGGGGTTGGTTACGAGCGGGACTCTTTTTCTTCGATACCCGATTGTGCCATGCGTTCTTGTAGGGCGCGCCAGACCGCATCGGCATCCGTATGGCTGTGTGCCCACAACACGAGGAGATGATACAGCACATCGGCACTTTCGTCTATGACGGCATCGGGGGTTTTGTTTTTGACGGCAAGAATCAGCTCGAGAACTTCTTCGTTGAGTTTGCGACAGCAGGCATCGCTTCCTTGGGCAAGCAGGCGTGCCGTCCAAGACGACTGAGGGTTGCCCGCGCGTTGGCGTTCTTTGATACGAGCCATCAGCGTGTCAATGATATGGGGGGATGGTGTCATCGTTGCCATTGACAATTCGCTCGCCCTAAGCCATAGTGCTTAAGGGGAGCAATGGACACCTTTAAGAGAGACGTCATCATGGAGATAGATAAAAACGAGCTGAACCGCCACAAAGACGACTGGCAGTTGTTTATAAGCATGACGATATGGCTCAGTGCGATAACGGGGGTTATTCTCATCGGTCTTGCCTTGTTTGTTGCTTAATCTTTTTTATGGGGCGAAAAAGAAGGCAATCTCTTGGGTTGCGTTTTCGGGGCTATCCGAGCCGTGCACGGCGTTGGCTTCTATCGAGTGACCGAAGCGTTTACGCAAGGTGTTGTCTGCTGCTTTTTCGGGGTTGGTATCGCCCATTAGTTTGCGATAGGCGCGCACGGCATCTTTGCCTTCGAGCAGTTGCACGCAAATGGGCCCTGAGGTCATAAAACGGCATAGGCTTTCATAGAAGGGACGTTCTTTATGCACCGCATAGAAGGCTTGTGCTTGCTCGAGAGTCAAGGTGAGCTCCTTGCGTTCAACGATACGCAGACCTACTGCTTCAATCGATTCATTGATGGCTTCCATAAACTGGTGAGCAATGGCATCAGGCTTGATGATACAAAGGGTGCGTTCTGCGGAGGGGGAGTCAGTCATAGGATTAAGAATTCAGGGTGAAATTTCACGAGAGTTGGGGTTTGTCGCAGCTGTGCCATTCTCCTTGTTGGTGGCGGTAGGCGGCAACGGATGTGTACATGTGGCTTGTTTGCCACAGCTGGCTGTGCGAGTCGAGTCTTTGTGAGTCACTTTCACTTTCGCTGGCGCTGGCGTTGGCATTGGTGCTGGCGCTGGCATTGTCATTGGCAAAGCAGAGGCAGTGCTGGTGGTCGGGCATATCCTTGGGCGAGGCGATGAGGGCGTCTTCGAAGGTAATGAGAAAAGAGGCTTTATTGGGGTTGTCGTTGCTATCGGTGAGCCATATGGGTTGTTTGTCGGCAAAGCCATCTTCGCTGTTGCCGTGCGGGATGAAGCTGTTGCCGCCTGCGGTCCACAGGGTTTTTGTCAGGTGGTCGGTGTGTGCCCAGTCGATGCAACGGACAACGGCGCGGGCTTGTTGCTTGAGAATTTTACGCAGCACTCGATAAACGTGGGCATCGAAGCTGGCGGCGGGGGCAAAATACAGCGTCAAACGCCGAGATTCAGTATGGGATTCAGTCATGACTCGTAGTGGTCTCGCACCAAGCGGTCGAGGAGGCGCACGCCAAACCCTGTGGCACCGTAGGGCGTAAGGGCGAGGGGTTTTTCGTGGTAGGTTACGCCGGCGATATCAAGATGAGCCCAGGGCACATCTTTTTTGATGAAACGTTGTAGAAACTGGGCGGCGGTAATGCTCCCAGCCGAACGCTGGTTGGTGATGTTTTGCACGTCGGCAAACTTGCTATCGAGCATTTTGTCGTAGGCTTTATGGAGGGGTAGCCGCCAGACTTTTTCGTTGGTGTTTTGTCCGCTCTGGTAGAGTTGGTTGGCGAGGGCGTCATTGTTGCTGAAGAAGCCGGCATATTCGTGGCCAAGGGCGATAACCATGGCTCCTGTTAGGGTGGCTAAGTCGATGATGCACTGTGGCTTATAGGTTTCTTGGGCGTACCAGAGCACGTCGGCGAGGACGAGTCGCCCTTCGGCATCGGTATTGAGCACTTCGATGCTGGTACCTGATTTGGCAACGACAATATCGCTGGGACGTTGAGCGGTGCCGGAGATAGCGTTTTCGACCAGTCCGACGATGCCGACGACGTGGGCGGGCGTTTTGCGGGCGGCGAGGGCGTGCATGAGCCCGGTTACGACTCCTGCCCCGCCCATATCGCTTTTCATTTCCCACATGCCGCCGGCGGGTTTCAACGAGACGCCGCCGGTGTCGAAGGTGACACCCTTGCCGATAAAGGCTATGGGTTTGGTTGAGGGCTTGCTTGAGGTGGGTGCGCCTCCTTTCCAGTGCATAACAGCCATGTAGGGGGGATAAGCACTTCCTTGTGCGACTCCGAGCATCGCGTGCATCCCCATCTTCTTAAGTGCATTCTGGTCGTGGAGTGTCACCTCGACCCCGAGTTTTTCCAGTTGTTTGATACGTTCGCTAAAGCTTTTTGGGTAGAGCTGATTAGGCGGTTCATTGACGAGATTGCGTGTGACGAAGACTCCGTCCATGACGCCGCTGTGCTTCTGCCAGAAGCGTGTTGCGGTGTCGGCGTGGGGCGTGATGAAACAGACATCTTGCATCGGCGGGGGTGGTGGTTCATCGGCTTTTTTGCCTTTATAGGTATCGAAGCGATAGGTCAAGAGAGCCATCGCTTCGGCACAAGCCAAGGCAAGTTCCTCGCTGAAAGCGGCATCGCTGAGGTCGATAGCGATGCGGGTTAACCCTAGGGGTGTGATGCGTGCCAGCAGAGGCTTCATGGCATCGTGTATCGATTCGATGCTTAGGTGTGCTTTATCATCGAAACCCAAAGCAAAAACAAAATGCGGCTGCGAGCCCGTAGACGTTATTAAGCACTCTCCTGTGCGCCCAGAAAAGCGTGTGGCTGCTATTGCCGTGCTCAGCGCCTTGTTATTGTCGGCGTCCCACTGCTGTGCACCCTGGCTCAGGGTCTTGCCTTTGAAAACAGGCAAAACAAGACATGCTACGGGGGAAGGCTTGTGGGGGGGAGGCGCAAATTGACACTTAATCATGGTGCATCCTGTCGTAATATGGGTTATAAGGCAAAAGGAGTCTCCAACAATAGCGCGTCGCCATGATTTTATCAATTAAACCTTGGGTTCGACTCAGAAAAAAAAATAGGGCACCCCAACGCTCGCCCCAACGCTCTTATGTGCGCGCGTTGGATTGGTATCTTGCCGTCAATATGTTCGGCATGGCTGTCGTTATCCTATCCATCATGTTGGTGGTCGCTTTGTTGAGTCAATCTTTGAAGTTGATTAACTTTATGACGGATTATGGTGCGCCGATGACGGCAATCATACCCTTGTTCGTTGCTCTAGCGCCGTATTGGCTCGAGTTGGTGTTGCCTTTTGCTTTTGCTTTCGCGGTCATGTCGGTCTATCACCAGATGGAAGCCAGTAGCGAGCTGACTGTCATGCGTGCGAGCGGTATTTCTCATGTGCGTCTTGCTCTTCCTGTGGTGGCACTGGGCGGATTGTTCGTTCTTTTGGGCTATGGGTTGTCGTTATATATCTCGCCGCTCAGTCAAGGGTGGTTCCGAGATATACAGCATGACCTCAAGAAACAGGCTGCTTTTGTGCCTATACGAGAAGGACGATTCACTGATATCGGCAGAAACGTCATCATCTACGTGCCCAGACGAGATACGACGGGGCCCATATCGAGTCTCTTCATTCATGATAATCGCGATGCGCAGAATCCTGTGACCATTCTTGCTCGTCGCGGGCAGTTGGTGCGTCATGACGATGGGTTGCGTTTGAGTCTTGTTGCGGGTTCGCATCAAACGCTTTCTCGCAAGCGTCATATGCTGTCGGTGCTCGATTTTGATGAGTATGATATGCTTCTTTATGAGCGTGGCGAGCAAGTCCGTTCGCGTCACAAGCCCAACGAAAAGTTTTTATCCGAGCTGTTTTCGGCAGAGGACAATGCCATGTGGGTGGAGGGGCATCGCCGTCTTATCAAGCCGTTTCTTCCTGTCGTCTTTGGTCTGATAGTGGCAGCCTTGATGTTGACGGCGCGCTATGCGCGGCGTCAACCTATCCGCCCGATGGTGATGGCATGTGGGGCGTTGCTGATGATGAAACTGTTGGAAATAGCTCTCTTTCATGCTTCAGGCAACTATGCCCCATGGATGATAGGGCTTACGTATCTCTTGTTATTGGTTGCGGTCGCCTTGTCGTGGGCTCATCTGGCTAATCCTCGACGGGCAGAAAGGCTGGGTGCGATGTTAACAGATTATGCCCATCGCGGGCTTACTGCCGTAAGAAAGCACAGCGGTGCTTTGCGTGTCGGTTCCTCGTCATGAAAGTGTCTCTGACATTAGGACGCTATATGGCGGCGCGCTATGGGGTGCTGTTTGCTCTTACGACTCTTGCGTTTTTGTCGATGGTCTTTATTGGCGACTGGCTCGAGCTGGTGCGCAAGTCGGTGTCTTTTTCGAACGTGTCTTTGGCGGTCAGCGCGGAGATGGCTCTGTCTCGTCTGCCCTTGTTTTTCCAGAAGCTGTTGCCGTTTACGGCTTTAATTGCGGCTCTTTGGTGCTATAGTCATTTTTCTCGTACCCGGGAACTGGTTGTGGCCCGAGCCATGGGGCTGTCGCCGATGGCGTTGCTTCTGCCCGTGGTTGCGGTTTCTTTTCTGGTCGGACTGGTGACTGTTGCTGTGCTCAGCCCGTTGACGGCGGCGTCGTTGCGGCACTTTAATAATCTCGACAACCGTTACTTTCGAGGAATCGATAGCGACATCGCCCTCTCGCCCGCCGGATTCTGGCTACGAGAAAGCCGAGACAACGACAACGTCATCATCCATGCCCGCCAACTGGACGCAACACGCAACGTTCTCAAGGACGTAAGCCTCATTTTTTTCGATAAGGAAGATCAATTCACTGAACGCTGGGATGCGTCTTTTGCTAACATTACTGCCGAGAATACCATCGAAGCCAAAACGTGGACGTTGCACAACGTTCTGGTGACGGCACTGCCCGCTCAGGAGGGGCCATCGTTGGTCTCGCAACGCCACGACCAGCTTGTTTATCAAGCGTCTCTTGGTTTCGATAAGATTCAAGATAACTTTACGCCGCCGGAGGCGGTGTCGGTGTGGTCGCTGCCTGCTTTTACGCGCTTAATGGAGGAGACGGGTTTTTCGCCTCGCCGTCATTTGATGTATTATCACTTTTTGCTTTTTTTGCCCTTTTTTATTGCGGTGATGGGCTTTTTTGCGGCTATTTTTGCTTTGCGTCTACCTTTGCGGGGGCGCGGCATCATGATTCGTCTTGTGGCTTTGGTTCTTGGCTTCGTCATGTTCGTCTTCTCCGAGTTCTTATACGCGCGGGGAGAAGCCGAGCAGCTTCCTTTTTTCGTTGCTGCCTTCACGCCGGTGCTTCTCGTTAGCGTCTCGGGCGGATTCATCTTGTTACATTATGAGGGGTAGCATGACAGCTCAGGGACAAACGTCTCAGGCATCGCTGCGTCGGTGGCTGGGCGTGATGATGCTCGTCATGTATGGAGTCGTCCTTCCGTCATCGGCGAAAGCGGAAAAAAACAAGCTGTATGTGTCTGCCGAGTCCATGACTCATCGTGAGGCGGATGAAGCAATTATTGCCGAAGGCTCGGTGCATCTGACCTATGACGGCTATGTGCTGAGTGCCGATAAAGTGGTGGTGCTGAGGGGACAGAACAAAGTGATTGCCGAAGGGCAGGTGCGTCTTTTGAAACCTTCTGGCGAAGCTATTTTTGCCGAGTATGCGTCTCTCGAGCGGGACTTGAGTCGCGGCATCGTGCGGGCAATTCGAGTCGCACTCGATAATGGCGAGCGATTCGTCGCCAGCGAATCACGCCTGAACCCGCAAGCCTCGAGACGCTACGTCATGAGTAACGCTGCCTATACGCCCTGTCGCCTGTGCTTGTCCGATGATGGCGAAGAGACCTTCGTCCCGTGGTCTATTGCCGCCGATACAGTGGTTCGAGACGAAGAAGACTCTATGGTGCGCTATTACAACGCTGTTCTATCGCTTTTTGGCATCCCGATTTTTTATATGCCGTATTATGCTCATCCCGACCCACAAGTGGTGCGGACAAGCGGATTGCTGCGTCCTATCTTGGGACGTTCCTCTCTGGTCGGCAACAGCTATGGCTTGCCGTTTTATTTTACGCCGAATCGGTTCTTCGATATGACGTTGACGCCTATCTATTACAGCAAGGGGGGGTGGCTCTTCGATGGCGAGCTGCGCTGGCGCACAGAAAAGGGCGGCTTAACCATCGAAGGCTCGGCTATCGGCTCAGATCCCTCTGCCACAGAGGATAATCAAGATGACCCCTCGCAAAAAGGAAACGGCTACGGAAGAGCAAAAGGGCAATTCGCCATCAACGAGCAATGGCGATGGGGATTCGATGCCGCCTACGCCAGCGACGATACCTACCTCAGACGCTTCGATATCGACCGCTCAGCACAAGTGCTTGCAAAAACAATCTATGCCGAAGGATTCTTCAAAAATGACCATATAGATGTCCGCGCCATCGATTTCCAAGACCTACGACCAGAAGCCCCAGAAGATGACGAACAGCTGTTGCCGTTCTTTGCCTATCATTACAGTAGTGGCCCACAAATTTTTGGCTCTTCTTTTCAGGTTGACGTGGAGTCCGTCCAGCTGGTGCGCAGCTCCGAAAGAAAAAAAAGACGCCTGTCCGGCGAAGTCACTTGGCAGATGCCTTGGCTCATAGGCGGACACCGATTCGATGGCACACTACGGGTAAGAAGCGATGCTTATCATGGCGATTTCACCAGCGACCCCGACGTATCCGATAAAACAGATCTCTATGTTGTTCCACGTGCCTCCTTACGTTGGCGCTACCCTTTGGCGCGCTACGGCAATACGACAACGTATACCCTAGAGCCTTCATGGCTTGCTGTGCTGGCACCAAGAGACTCTCGTCGAGAAGGCATTGCCGACGACGAAGGGAGCGGCTTCGAATGGAATGATATTGCCCTCTTCCAAGATGAACGTCTGGTCGGAAGAGACCGAGCCGAATCAGGCAAACGCATCGACTACGGCTTAACATTAGCCATCGATGGACAAAAAGAACAGTATCAAGCCTCATTCTTCGCTGGTCAAAGCTACCGCTTTGATGATACAAACGACTTCCGTCAGGGCTCAGGGTTGGAAGACGATTTATCACGCTTGCTCATTGGCAGTTCTGTTTCTTTTGCTGACACGTGGCATCTTTTCTATAAAGGGGGCTTTGATATCCAAAAAAGCGGCCGAGTATCCCACGAACTGCAGGCGCGGGCAAAAATTGTCAATCTCGATGTGTCATCCAGCTATCGACTCCTACAAAAAGGCACATCGGCATATGGCTCTAAAAGAGAAGAAAATGAAACACGCCTGAAGTGGGATTTCGACACCATCCGCCTCAAAGGAGCAATCACCTATGATGTTATCATGTCCAGAACCCTTGCGTATGACGCAGCGGTTCATTATGTTGTCAGGGATTGTCTCGGTATTGGCGTTGCGTTTCAAAGAACCTTCACTCGAGATCGCGATTATGTGCCGAGCGATAGCCTAACTCTGACATTCAACTTAAAGCATCTGGGTGATATTGCTTTCCGCTAATGATACGAAAAATATACATAAGTTTTGCGTGGGGTTTCGCGTGTGTGGCGATTTTGCTTGCCAGCGGAGTCGTGCGTGAAGCGCGCGCCCTGATTGGAGTCGATGGTGTTGCTGCTATCGTCAATGACGAAATTATTACGCTGGGCGACCTCGAACAGCGTATGACGCTGTTCATCGGGACGCTGGGGCTGGAAGATAATTTGGCTCTGCGAGACGACATACGACCGCGCATCATGGAAACCCTTATCTTGGAATCTTTGAAAAAGCAGGAGGCCCTTCGCCATAACTTGCGTCCCACGCCGCAGCAATACGACAATGCCCTACGCTACTTAGAACGCTTAAACAACATTCCGCAGGGGGGATTCGAAGATTACATGAAACAAAAAGGCTATGCCCGCTCCGCTTGGTTTGGCCAACTGGAATCTCAGCTGTATTGGGATAACTATGTCAGCACTTATTTACAGCCCCTCGTGAGTGTTGGGGACAACGAAATTGACGATGTTTTGGAGTCATACACCCACCGCAAGCAAGAAGATGAGTATCTGCTGAGTGAGCTGTATCTGCCTGTCATTGGCGGCGATGAGTCCAAAGTCATGTCGACGGCATTGCAGATTAGCGGTGCTCTTTTATCGAGTGAGTCATTAGAAAAGGATTTTGCACTTTTGGCGACTCAACATTCGCAGGCTGCGTCTTCGGCGGCGGGCGGCGATATTGGTTGGGTCGGCCTCAGTGAAGTGCATGTCGCCGTGCGAGAAGCCCTAAAAAAAGCGCCCATCGGCCATATTCAGGGGCCCCTACAGGTGCCGGGCGGCGTCTATATCTTTTATTTGCGTGACCGACGCTCCTTTGGCGGAGAAGATTCCTTCGAGGTCAACTTACAGCAGGTCAGCGTTGAGCGCGATGCTGATGCCGCCGAGGATGTCATCGAGGAGGGACGCAGTATCGCCAAGTCGCCCGACTTCAATTGTCAGCGACAAGGTAATTATGACTCGTTGCCGTCTTTGAAGTTACGTGATCTGGGGCAGATGAGTTTGAGCGACTTGTCACTGCCAATAGCTCGGGCTGTCGAGACCCTGCCTGAGGGCGGGGTGAGCGACGTCATTTCTATTGGCGAAGAATTGATGTTTCTCAAGCTGTGTGGCCGTGCGACTCGTAAGGTTGCTTTGCCGAGTCGTGAAGCGGTGCGCGAGCGTATTTTTTACCAGCGTCTCGAAAAGCTGGTGCAAAAGCAAATTCGTGATTTATGGCGTTCCTCTCATGTCGAGATGCGCATCTGAGTCTGTGCCGTTGGCATTGAGTATGGGCGAGCCCAGTGGCATCGGCCCCCAGCTCACCCTACGAGCGTGGTTGGCAACTACGGGCAAGGAGGGCAAGGGAGACAATAAGGGCCCTTGTTTTTTTACTGTCGCTTCGCCTTCTGTTTTGCGCGCGGCGGCGATGCTCATCGGTGTTGCGGTGCCGATACAGATCATAGCTGAGCCTGCTCAAGCGATACAGGTGTTCCCTGAGGCTTTACCGGTTGTGCCTCTTGACTGCCCAGGTGACGTCCGTTGGGGACATCCCCAAGCCCAGCATCAACAAGCCGTCATCGATAGCCTCGAGCGCGTATGTGCCTATGCCCAACAAGGTTCAGCGGCGGCTGTCGTAACCAATCCCATTCATAAAGAGTCGCTGTATGCTCATGGCTTTCCCTATGCTGGGCACACAGAATTTCTGGCACGGTTTGGCGGCACACCGGTGATGATGTTGGCGGGAAAACACTTGCGGGTGGCTTTGGTGACGACCCATTGCCCGCTACGGGCCGCTATTAAGCAATTGAACACAGAGATGATACGCAACAAGGTCTGTTGTGTCGTAGAGTCGTTGCGTCGTGACTTTGCCATAGGTTCCCCCCGTCTGGCGATGGCAGCCCTTAATCCGCACGCGGGCGAAAATGGCACCCTTGGCGATGAAGAGCAAAAAATTCTGATACCCACCTGTCATGCCTTGCGGGCACAAGGAATCGACATTGATGGCCCCCTATCGGCAGATACGCTGTTTGTGCCGTCTCGTGCGTCCTCTTATGATGCGGTTATATGCCTTTACCATGATCAAGGGTTGATACCTTTTAAGGCTCTTTGCTTCGATGAAGGGGTGAATGTAACCCTTGGTATTGATTGTGTGCGCACGTCGCCTGCTCATGGCGTTGCTTTTGATCGTGTTGGTGACGGCTCGGCATCGGTGTCCAGCTTGCTTGCCGCGTTGCGTCTCGCTGATACGTTGGGGCGTCACCGTCGGGGTGCGAGGCAGGCTCGTGCGACCCCGCACGTAGTAGAAGGTCATCTTCATGCCTGAGGCGGGCTTGTCGGATTGGCGAGCAGATAAAGTCCCGCCCTTGCCGCGCTTGGGACAACATTTTCTGTTATCGCCCGCTACCCTTCAGCGTATCGCCCAAAGTGCCTTACCCATCGATAAAGCCATCGTCTGTGACATTGGTGCTGGCACGGGTCTGCTCAGTCATAGGTTATTAATGGAGGGGGCTTACCATGTGGTTGCGGTGGAAAATGACCCGCGCTGTTTACTGAGCCTGCAACGTCTTAAAACGTGCGCGGGCGAGCGGATGACAATTTACAGCGAAGACATTCTCAAGGTGGATGTGTGTCAGCGTATTCGTCATCGTCATGGGCCCTCGAAGCCGATTAAGATTGTTGCCAACATACCCTATCATCTTTCGGCGCCGTTATTTGGTTTGTGGCTTGATGGTTGGCGTGATTATGCCGGCATCACTGTGACGGCACAAAAGGAGGTGGTATGCCGTCTTGCCGCAACGACGGGGCGCAACTACGGTCGTTTGTCGGTCGCGGTGCAACGTCTGTTCGAGGTGACACCTTTGTTCAAAATTAAGCGCACAGCGTTTACGCCGCCCCCACAGGTCGAATCGCAAGTCGTGAGGCTTATACCAAGAGATAAACCTCAGGTGTGCCTCGATGCGGGTATTCTCGACCACGTGTTACGCGCCGCTTTCGGTAAAAGACGCAAAATGTTGAAAAGCGCACTCAAAGATTTGGTGGCAGAAAAAGAAGCCTTAGAGAAACTCTTGGTCGCGACAGGAATCGATGGCACGAAGCGAGCACAGGATATTGCTGCGCAAGATTTTTATCGTCTTGCTCGTACCTATGAGTCTTGGGAGGCGGCTAACAGATGAGCAATCGTGTCTTGTAGATGTGTTTGGCGATGACGTTTGAGGCGTTCGCTGTGTAAAATGGTGCGCATGTGGCGCACGGTCGTATCAAAATCTTGATTGATAAGGACGTAGTCATAGTTGTGCCATTGTTGGATATCGTCTTCTGCTTGTTGCAGGCGGCGGTTCATTTGTTGCGGTGTATCGGTTTGGCGCGTGCTCAGGCGGCGGCGCAACTCGGACAAGGAAGGCGGTAAAATGAAGATGCTGACGACATCGTGGGTCAACGTCCTGAGTTGTTGGGCGCCCTGCCAGTCGATATCGAAGAGCACGTCTTGTTCGGCAGTCAGAGCCTGCATGACGGGTTCGCGGGGCGTGCCGTAATGGTGCCCGAAGACGAGGGCGTGCTCGAGAAACTTTTTTTGTCGGCACAGGGAGTCGAATTGCTCTTGTGTGAGGAAGTGGTAGTCGACTCCGTCTTTTTCTTGTCCGCGTTTTTTTCTTGTTGTTGCCGATATGGAGAAGACGATGCGGGCGTGCTTTGTCGTATTCTCTTGGGCGACGAGGGCTCGGCTGAGGGAGGTTTTACCCGCGCCCGAGGGCGAGGAGACCACCAGCATTAAGCCGCGGCGATTCACTGTTGGTTCTTTTTTTGCCATTGTCGCCATCGTTTGACGTTGCGTTGGTGTTCTTCGAAGGTTTTCGCGAAGCGGTGTCCGCCGCTACCATCGGCGACAAAATAGAGTTCATCGGTCGCTAAAGGACGTGCCACTGCTTCTAGGGCTTTTTTTCCGGGCAAGCAGATGGGGGTTGGCGGCAAGCCGCGCACCCGATAGGTGTTCCACGGGCTATAACGGCGCAGGTCGCTGTAACGCAAAGGGCGATCCAGCTCATACTGTCCTTTTGTGATGCCATAGGTCACTGTGGGGTCGGATTCTAACTTCATATTTTGCCGTAAGCGATTGATAAAAACGCCTGCGACTCGGCGGCGTTCTCGGGCAAGGGACGTCTCTTTTTCGACAATCGAAGCAAGAACCAGCATGTCGTGCGGCGTATTCAGAGGCAAGCCGTCCTCACGCTTGCGCCATGCTCGCAGCAAAGTGCGTTCAGCCAGCTTGCGCATGGTCGCAATCAGGGTCGTGCGTCTTTCGCCATAGTGATAGAAATACGTATCTGGGAAAATATCACCTTCGTGCAAGTCATCGGGCAGAGCACCGATAAGGCCCGGGGCTTCTTGTATCAGGGTCAAGGCTTGCTTGAGGTTGCGCCCTTCTGGGATTGTCAGCCGCAATAAGGTTGCATCGCCGCTGGTGATTTGTGTCAGAATATCGAACAGCGAGGCTCGAGGTGTGCTGGTATATAAGCCGACTTTCAGTTGATTGCGGCTACGGGTTGCGAAGACAATCCAGTTAAACAGATTTTCGTTTTGAATGAGGTTTTTGCTTTTGAGGTTTTGGGCGATGGTGCGTGGCGAGTCGCCGCGCTCGATGACGAATTGGGTCGCTTGGTCGTGCGGGCCCGGTCTAAAGACGCGGTCGCCGTTGAACAAAAGAAAGAGACCTAAAGCAAGAGCACTCGCTTGAGCGACAAGAACAAAGCGATGATAGCGTGTTTGTTTGCTGGGCATTGTCTCAGGGGAGCACCTACGGCGGCGGCGCAAAAATCAAAGAAGCGTTCGTGCCACCAAAGCCAAAGGAATTTGTCAAGACGTGGCGTATGGTTCGTTGTTGAGCTTGTTGGGCGACGAGATTGATGCCATCGCAGCCGGGGGCGGGGGTCTCCAGATTGAGGGTTGGCGGGGCAACCTGATCCCGCAGAGCCAAAAGTGAAAAAATGGCTTCCACGCTACCCGCAGCCCCAAGGAGATGGCCGATGGCTGATTTTGTCGATGACATGGCTAACGCATCGATGCGCGTGCCAAAGAGTTTTTTGACGGCTTTGATTTCGATTTCATCGCCCAAAGGTGTCGATGTGCCGTGTGCATTGACGTAGTCGATGGTATCGATGGCGATGGCGCTGTTGCGGACGGCCGCTTGCATGGCGAGGAACGCGCCGCGTCCTTCCGAGTGGGGTGCTGTTACGTGATAGGCATCGCCGGACATGCCGTAGCCGATAATTTCGCCGTGGATGGTTGCGCCGCGTTTTTTGGCGTGCTGGTAGTCTTCGAGGACGAGGGCACCTGCGCCTTCGCCCATGACGAATCCGTCGTGGTCTTTGTCCCACGGGCGAGAGGCCCTCTGTGGCTGGTCATTAAAGTGTGTGGACAACGCCTTCATCGAGGCAAAGCCGCTGAGCCCGATTCTGCTGACGGTGGCTTCAGCACTACCCGCGACCATGATGTCGGCATCGCCGCGGCGAATCATTTCGGCGGCATCGCCAATAGCATGGGCGCCAGTGGCACAGGCCGTGACCACCGAGTGGTTGGGCCCCTGCCAGCCATGCTCGATGGAGATGGTACCTGAAGACAAATTAATAAGCGACGAGGGAATAAAAAAGGGCGACACGCGCCGAGCCCCTTTGTTGAAAAGAGAGACCGAATTAGAATAGATGCCATTCAAGCCGCCGATGCCTGAGCCGAAAACAACGCCACTACGAGATGCTTGTTCCTCGTCGGCGGGTTTCCAGCCGCTTGCCTTTATGGCTTGTCTCGCGGCAACGAGGGCATAGACGATAAAATCATCGATGCGTCGCCGCTCGTGCGCGGGCATCCATTGATCGGGATTGAACAGCCCTTGCGCGTCGGCATCCTCGTCCGTACTGAGGGGAATCTGCCCGGCTATGCGACAAGCCATATCATCAACCTCAAATGAGGTGACTTTATCGATGCCGCTTTCGCCCTGTAAAAGACGCTGCCAGCTGGTCTCCACGCCACAGCCAAGAGGACACACCATCCCCATACCAGTTATCACGATGCGGGGGCGCTGAGTCATCGTCCGTCACACAGAGACAGTCAAGAAGATGCGTTCTTTTCTAGAAAATCAATCGCATCCTTGACGGTTTGGATCTTCTCGGCTTGTTCATCTGGAATCTCACAGCCGAACTCCTCCTCGAAGGCCATAACCAGCTCGACAGTATCGAGACTGTCGGCGCCGAGGTCATCGATGAAACTGGCTTTGTCGACAACTTTTTCTTTATCAATGCCTAAATGATCCGTGATGATCTTGGTTACACGCTCTCTTACGTTGCTCATGGGTCTTTTCTCCTGATGTGCCCGTCCTTTTATCCTGTCATGCCATAACTGCACCTAAAAATGCAAGAATGTTACGCGCGCCGATGTTAGGGCATTATCATGCCGCCGTTGACGTGGATGGTCTGCCCTGTGATGTAGGCGGCAGAGGCACTTGCCAGAAAAACAGCGGTGGCTGCGATATCATCGGGATGTCCGAATCGTCGGCAAGGTATGGCACCCAGCATTTTTTCTTTCAAGGGTTCAGCCAGCCCGCTGGTCATAGGGGTATCGATGAAGCCGGGGGCGATGCAATTGACTGTGATGTTGCGGGCAGCGACTTCGTGGGCAAGGGCGCGGGAAAACCCTTCCAGGCCGCCTTTGGCAGCACAATAAGCCGTCTGCCCGGGATTGCCCATGCGTGCCACGACAGAACTTATGGAGATGATACGTCCCCAGCGATTCTTAACCATCAGAGGCACCACATGGCGACATAAACGAAAGGACGCACTGAGATCCACATTGAGGACATCATCCCAATCTTGTTCTTTCAGACGTAACAACAGCTGGTCGCGGGTAAGGCCAGCATTGTTGATAAGAATATCGATACCGCCCATCTCTGCTGTTGCTTGTTGGCTGAGTGCTTCTGGTGCGTTCGCGTCAGCAAGGTCAGCGACAATCACGTGCGTGCGTTGTTTAAGTTCGTTGGCAAGGGCGGTCAGGGCGTCGTTGTTGCGGCCGCTGAGGGCAACGGTGGCGCCGTGCTGGTGCAGGTGGTGGGCAAGCGCGCGCCCAATGCCGCCACTTGCCCCGGTAATCAGGGCTCTTTTGCCATCGAGGGAAAACGCAGCGGTCATTTAAGCTTCTTGTTTAAGGACATGGGTCAACGTGGCATCATCGCCGATGTGCTGTCCGGTGATAGAGCGGGTGATACGCTTGAGCATACCCGTGAGGACAGGCTGGGGGCCAAACTCAATGGTGCGGGTCGTGCCTCGGTTGGCAAGGAACACCATTGACTCCCGCCACCGCACCATAGCGGTTATCTGTTGGCTCAGCAAGTCTTTGAGGGTGGCGGGCTCGCTGACGGCAACGGCGGTCACGTTGGAGACAATCGGCGGTTGCGGGGAGGTAAGCGTTGTTGTGGCGAGGGCTTGTGCCATTTTTTCGCCGGCGGGCTGCATCAACGGGCAGTGGAAGGGGGCACTGACCGCAAGAGGCACGCATTTCTTGGCACCGTTGTCTTGAGCAAGGCGACAGGCGAGGTGCACGGCTTTTTCGTTGCCGGCAATCACCACCTGCCCGGGGGCGTTGTCGTTGGCGACAACACAGCATAGGCTGGTCGTTTGCGCCGCTTGTGCGGTAGCGTGTTGGGTGTCTTCGAGACTCATGCCGAGAATCGCCGCCATCGCGCCGTTGTCCTCTTGGTCGTCTATGGCTTGTTGCATCGATTCACCACGCAAACGCAACAAACGGGCACAATCGCCCAAGGCAAGAGCATCGCCACACACCAGGGCAGCATACTCGCCTAAGGAATGCCCAGCATGATACTGGACGTTAAGCGAGTCACCGATGTGTTCGCGATAACAGCGATAAGCAGCAACGCTGACCGCCATAATGGCTGGCTGGGCGTTTGCCGTCTGCCGCAGCTCGGAGTCACTGCCGTCCGTCATAAGACGAAAGAGATGCTGGGAGAGGGCATCGTCCACTTCTTGGAAAACACGCTGGGCTGTGGGGTGAGCTTGGGCAAGAGACGCACCCATACCAACAAACTGAGAGCCCTGACCAGAAAATAAAAAACTATCCATAACCACAACAGAAAAAAACCTTCAATGGCTTGGTGATAGCATACCCCAACAAGAAAAAAAAGCCGAGACAGGAGTCATTAAAGAGTCAAAGCCTCCAGAGGAGCCTTGAGTCTGATATGTCGTAAAACTTTGTTCGGCTTTTTTCGACAAAGATGGCATGTAATGGTTGGCATTTGCTCTTTTTTTGTGTTTTTCTCTCCTTTTATCATATTCAGTTTGTCAGTTACAACAACAGCCATAAAATGAAATGTTGTGCCATCGATGTTTTCGCACCACTTTGGTAGATAGGTATCGATGAGCTCAGCTCCTCTTTGTATTTGTTCTTTGGCTTTTGTAACTGTTTTTGTATCACCAGTTTCGATGATATAGATGCCTACATGCTTTTTATTACCCTTCATGTTATAGAAGACGAAATAGTCACAGCGTTCTTTTTCACATTCTTTTTGGCATGTTTTGACGAGATTCTGTACGTCAATAACGTCAATGCTATTGCCTGCTCGATTCACCTTATTCAGTTTGAATTTTTTGTGGCTTGAGGTGCGGTTGTCTTCATAAAGATGATGATAATTTGATTTAAGGGTCAAGGCTTTCATCGTCATAGATTGTCTGTAGGGTTGAGCCCTCCTTGATGAGTTCATTGCTGACATCATAATGATGTTCAGGTAAGTAATCGGTGTTGAGGTCGTAAGGTATGTGTTTAACGATGGTGCCGCGTCCATTCTTGGTTGGGCGGTCAAAATCATAGGCTGCCACGTCTTTTTCATGTAAAGGGGCAGAAAGAGCAATAGGATATTTTTCTCTGAGTTGTTCAACTTTATCGGGATTCTTTTTACCGTATTTTTTTATAAATCGATGGGCAAAAACGCAATTGCCCAGCTGTTCGAGGATAACGCTACTGTGGGTGGTTATCAGCACATTGACCCCTTGTTGTATCAAATGTATCAGCAGGGCGGTGAGGTGTTGCTGGGCTTGAGGGTGCAGGTGGGCTTCAGGCTCCTCAAAAATCAGGAAATCGCCTTTTCTCAGATAATAGCGCAAGAATAACACAAACGGGGATAACTCGGAGACCGTCGATGCACTGTGCATCAGGGGAATTTCGTGTTTCTCATTCGCTTGAGTGAATTGATAGAAAAAATCTGGTGTGCCTGTAGGTGATGGTATAACATTCACTTTGCCTTCTAGCAACTGTGTTTCCACATTATCTGCTAATTGCACGATATCTTTGCGCCGTTTATCTTGAGAAAAGCGTAATCTTCTTTTATCGATGCTATTGACGCGATTTAAGAAATCAGCAAAAATACCATGAAAAGATGGGATGGCTTGCTGTTCTCTTATACCAGCGAAAGTTGCCCTTTTGATAAGTAAGCTAACCATCAATCGATGACTTTGCATGATTCCGCTTCGTACGGCTGGTAAGTATTCCATATTTCCTTGTATATCATATGGAAAACCTATAGATCTGCGGATAGTCCGCTCAGTGGTATAAAATGTCTCATGAAATGAAAAGTCTTCAGGAGATATCTCGTCTTGTTTTGATTTTTTTAGATTTTTTAATAGCACATCTCTTATATCTTGATGGAAACAAGAACGAGTTGATGTCATTAAATCAATGATGGTGTTGTCATCGTCACTGGTTATGTTTATATCTGGCTTGTTTTTTAGAAGACTTTCACTAATCTCGCCAAAATAGTAGTTCATGTTTTCACGCCAATCTCTGCTGAGATCTTGACAGTGTGTTTTCAATGAATCTTCCACTAACGAGATGAATTGTTTGTCAGATATTGCATCATTGCCCTTTTTGAGAGTCCCATAAAGTTTTGTTGATACCTCATAATAGCGGTACATCATGGGTCTGTGACGGTTCTGAATAACCGTATGCAGAAGAGTTGCCAGATACGATTTGCCGCGATTGGCGGGGCCAGTAAACACCGTCAATGGCTTAACATCGATGCTGGCATCCTTAATGGGGCCAAAGTTTTTAACGATGAGTTTCATAGAAGTTAGGTGTAGATGTGCGAGGGTTGCGTTGCGGGTGTCTTTACGTTAGCATAATAGGGAAAATAGGGGGCTTAAGCAAGACAAGAGAGGCAGCGAGCGATGGATACACTTTTGGCACGTTTACGGCGGGTGTTTTTTTCCTCTTATGGGCGAGCGTTTTTATGGGCGTTGGTCTCTGTGCTGGCGGCGTGGTCGGTTGCCACCATCGCCTTTCACCGCGGCGAGTCCATCAATAGTCTGTGGCTTATCATCGCCAGTTTATGCTGTGGCATGTTGGGCTATCGTTTTTATGGTGCGTTTATTGCGGCTAAGGTTCTTGCTCTTGACCCGCAGCGTCCCACACCAGCGGTGCGTCTCGACAACGGACGAGACTTCGTCCCGACAAATCGTTGGGTTGTCTTCGGGCATCATTTTGCTGCCATTGCTGGCCCTGGTCCGTTGATTGGACCCACGCTTGCGGTGCAGTTCGGCTATTTGCCAGGCACACTGTGGATTTTAATTGGCGCGGTTTTGGGGGGATGCGTGCAAGATATGGTCGTGCTGTTTTTCTCGTTGCGCCGCGATGCTCGCTCCTTAGGCAAAATGGCACGAGACGAACTCGGTGCCTTTGTCGGCAATGTTGCCCTGGTTGGCTTGCTCGCTATCATGGTGATTTTGATAGCCGTCTTAGGGCTGGTGGTCGCCAACGCCATGAAGCACAGCCCCTGGGCAACCGCCACGGTGGCTGCAACCATTCCCATAGCGGTGCTGATGGGCTGGCATATGCGCCGTATCCGTCCCAATCGCATTATGGAAGCAACCTTGATTGGTGTGTCATTGCTCATTTTGGCGGTCATTGGCGGCGGTCTCATCGATAGTCACCCGTTCTGGCGGACGTTCTTTGACTTTTCGGCACCGCAGCTGGCGATTATGCTGATTGGCTATGGCTTTCTTGCCAGCGCGCTACCGATGTGGCTTCTTTTGGCACCCCGAGATTACCTATCGACATTTATGAAGTTAGGCACTGTGGTGATGATGGCGATAGCGATTATCATTCTGCGCCCGGACTTACACATGCCGGCGTTGACGCCCTTCATCGATGGCACGGGGCCTGTGTTTGCTGGCTCGGTGTTTCCGTTTGTGTTCATCACCATCGCTTGCGGGGCGATTTCGGGTTTTCACTCGTTGGTCTGCTCGGGCACCACGCCAAAAATGCTGAAAAGCGAAGGTGATGTCCGCTTTATCGGCTATGGTGCCATGGCAGTAGAAATGTGCGTTGCTATCATGGCGATTATCGCCGCATCAGTGTTACAGCCAGGGGTCTATTTTGCTATCAACGCGCCTCTGTCCATAACCGGGGCTGACCCGGTCACCGCAGCTGCAACGATTTCGTCTTGGGGCTATGAGGTTACAGCCCCGCAGATGCAGGAATTGGCAGCGAGAATGGGCGAGGAAACTTTGTTTGCCCGCACGGGCGGCGCGCCGTCTCTGGCAGTGGGCATGGCGACCTTGTTCTCATCGGTGACCGCCGAGCGACTAACGGCTTTGTGGTATCACTTTGCCATTATGTTCGAGGCGTTGTTCATTTTGACGACCCTCGATGCTGGCACACGAGTCGGGCGTTTCATGTTGCAAGATGTCCTCGCCCAGAGCACAGGACGCTTTACTAACCTGAGCAGCTATCCCAGCACAATTATCACCAGCGCGCTGTTCTGTGGCGCGTGGGGGTATTTTCTCTATCAAGGCACTCTCGACCCCTTGGGGGGTATCAACAGCCTCTGGCCCCTGTTTGGCATTGCCAACCAGATGCTTGGAGTCATGGCTTTGTCAGTCTGCACGGTCTTGTTGGTCAAAAAGAGCGGTATGCGCTACGCATGGGTGACGGCAGCCCCCATGCTATGGATGTTGACCGTGACGACAACGGCAGCATGGATTAAGCTGTTCAGCGCGGACGTGCGCACGGGCTTTCTGTCGCATGCGGCTTGGCTCAAGGAGGGATTGACACAAGGCACGCTGTCGGCTTCCCTACAAGAACAAGCCCCGCGCCTTATCATCAATGATTACGTCAATGCTTCTCTGACCGTGTTTTTTGTTACGATTACGTGGATTATCGTAACAGCAACGGCGCGCTTGTGTCTTCAGGTGTGGCTCGGTACGTCTGATAGGCAGAAAGACTCTGACTCTACGTATGTTGCGACCTCCGGCTGAAGAATCGCTTGAATTTAAGTTTCCACACCTTTGTCCGTAGCTTAGGTGGAGAGTAGTCGGTGGGTTGCATAAAACGAAAAAGGATGAAATGTAGCTTGCAATCTTTAACAACGATTCCTTGAAAAAACTTAAGATAGACCCCCAGTAGACGTTCCCCTGTGACTCTCTGATTTTCTTTACGGTGTATGAGGTATTTTGTCTGCACAGCATGGATGACTTTTGGCATCTTGGTAAAGAGTGTGCAGGATTTATCCATAAGTGGGCTGTTTGCGAACCACAAAAAATCACAGCAGTCGTGATTTTTTTCCCATGTATAGTGCGTGGCATGGAGAACATTGAGATTATATTTATCTAGCTGTAAGAGCTGGTAAAAGCATACGTCGGTGCGTAGACGTAGGGCACAATCGTAGATGAATCCGTGTTTTTTTTCATAGTCTTGCTTAAGAGTGCACGCCATGTGTATGCCATAAAACATGGGGCGCAGGTGGTAGCCTGAAACTTCGCTCCCGTATTTTATAGCAAGAGGATGGTTCATGGATTCGATGTGTTCTTTTTTACGCCATGGGGGTGGGTTGTTTTTATCTTCATTAAAAGTGTCCCCAGGAGCAATTGGCTTCTCGATGATAAGTCCCTTTGGCTGCCAGTGCTTATGGATCAGGTGTTTGAGGCTTTTTTCACCTTTTTGCCATCCTCCTTTTTTTTTCATCCCACTCTGGTATGTTTTCTTTTCGAAAGGCATCTTCGTCATATAAGAAGTGGACGAAAATATCGATGTCCCAGTGAGGATTGGCTTTATGAATGGCATAGCTATGATTTTTTATGCACGCTTCCATATTTCGGGGCTGTCCCGAGTACATGATAGCGAGGCGTTTTTTCTGTTTCATCATTGTGGGGTTCATTCAGCGTTTCTGCCTTAGGCTTTTATAACAAGTTCGCGAATTTTGGGCAGGGCTTTTTGTCGGTAGAGGTATTTTTGGATGAATAAGCCGCTGGCATGCAGGGCTTGTTCGATGTGGTGGGCGGGCACGGTGGCGGGTAGGGCTTCATTGTGGGCATAGTGGCGGAGGAAGGGGGGCAACGGCAGGAGCTTATCCCGCCATGGTGCGCCCGCCTGTTTCGAGACCGCATGGCCGCTTTTGGGTGAAATGTAAATCAGCTCTTGTGGTGGACATGGTTTGCCGCTGGCACAGCGAGCAAGGTTCATGCCGAAGCCCATGAGGGCTAGAAAATCGTATTCCCAACAGGCATAGAGGAGGCTTGCCTTATCGGGCGTTGCTTGTAGATGGTGGCACAGCGCGGTAAGGGCAACGAACATGTGAGGCTCGGGTTGGCGCGCCGATAAGGTTTGGCGGGCAAGACTCAAGGCACTGCTCAATGCCGCGAGAGCACGCGGGTGATGGTAAATAGGCAGACGGGGCGCGTGGGACGCGCTCGACGTGAAATAGCCGAGATGCTCATCGAGGCGCGCCTGCCAGCGCGTGCGCACAATCGTGCCAGGCTGCCAGATACCCCGCTGGCGTTTGCTCCGCCAGCCGTGCACAAAACCGCTATAAAGACCATGCTGATGAGAAAGAACATAAGCAACACCAGCATGCTCACTGTGGTGCTGCACATGGAGGATAAGGGCATCGTCCTGCCAACGCTTCATGGCTTGTTGTCTGTGGCGATTGCAACCCGTAAGAACAGATGTGTCGGTTTGCCCAGATGAGCCGACAGGCTACGCCTCGCAGCACTCCCGATGGCTTTCAGGCGAGAGCCGCCCTCCCCCACAACAATGGCTTTTTGACTCGGTTTGCCGACAACAATCCTCTGATGAATCGTCACCTGTCCCTCCTTTTCCTGCCAAGAAAGCGGCTCTACCAGAGTCTTATAAGGCACCTCGCCATGCAATTGAGTCAAGACATGTTGACGAGTCAGCTCACAAGCAAGGGTTTCTAAGCTTTGGTTGCTGGTTTGCTGTGGCGGATAGGGCCAAGGCTGATTGAGAGCAAGCCCACTCAGGTGTGCCAGCAAAGCATCGGTGCCTTCCTGTTTGCGAGCAGAAATCATAAATAAGCGGACATCGATACGCTCGCCGATAGCAGCAGCAAGGGGAAGTAAGCTGGTTTTTGCCACACGGTCGATTTTGTTGAGCACAACAATTTTTTTGTCAGCAGAAATATGGCTTGCCACCTGTAAAGGCTTAAGAGCATTCGGAAAAAATGGGCGAGTGGCATCAATAAGCAACACCATGGCTTCGCACTGGCGCATGGCACGTTGGGTCGCTGTTAGAATATGCCTTGCCGCTTTTTTGTTGTCGGTGAAACCGGGCGTATCGATGAAAACGATTTGCGTCTCGTTGTGGGTGACAATGCCGTGCAGGGCTTGGCGCGTGGTATGGGGCTTTCTGGTCGCTATGGACACCGTGCTCAGGGTGAGCGCATTGACAAGAGTCGATTTGCCGACATTGGTATGACCAATGAGAGCAACCATAAGGCTCCTTTGATTTTGGCGAGCAATCATGCCCGCACAGGAGGCAACGGCAGCACTATCTTAAGGAGTGTAGCAGCGGCTTTTTTTTCGGCATCCCGTTTTTTGCTTGCCTGTGCTCGAGCACTGTGCTTACCGACAGTGACCTTGACAGTAAAGCGGGTCGAGGATGACGGCTCTTTTTCGGCGATGAGGGTATACTCGGGCATCGGCTCGTTCTTTTGCATCGCCCACTCCTGCAAGTGCGTCTTGGCATCAATGGTTGCTCGCAACGGCTGGTGGACGATGTCCTCTTGCCAGAGACGCTCCACCAGCTGACGGCACGCGACAATGCCGCCATCGAGATAGACCGCACCCACAATCGCTTCGAGGGCTTCCGCCACCAGACGCTTTTCCGATATCGGCTCCGTGTTCATAGAAAGCAACAACGGAAGTAAGTTCGAACGCACGCCAATGTCGTGCATGCAGGTGCTCGATGCCAGATAAGCATAACGCTTAGATAAAGCCCCTTCGTTGTCCTCAGGGAACTGCTCGAAAAGGAGCGCACCAAGGAGCATCGTGAGAACGCGGTCACCAAGAAATTCGAGACGCTGAAACTGCGGGTGGGTGCGTGTCTGACAGGCACGCACCAGAAGCCTGTCTTTGAAGCGATAGCATGCCCACGTCTCGATGGGGCTTATCTCAGAGGGGCTTTTATGTGTCTGTCTCACGGCACTGTTTTGAAGAAGCGTTCGTGTCGGAATGCCGCAAACCACGACCAAGGATTCCACAGGGTGACGCGCTCATCGGCGCGATAAGAAAACAGAATCATCGAGACCTTACCGACGAGATGGTCGTCGGGAATTGCGCCGACATTGATGATATCTCGGCTATCGCTCGAGTCGTCTCGGTTGTCGCCCATGACGAAGTAGTGGTCATCAGGCACAACGATGCGTGCCGTATCATCGAAGGCACTGCGGTTGTTGTGCTCGAGAGTCGTATACGTAACGCCATTATCGAGGGTCTCTTGGAAGTGGTGATAGGTGTCATAACGTGTGCCCAGAAAGTTGCTGCCGTGAATGGTGCCGAGATACTGTCTCTTGATGGGTGCATCGTTAATATAAAGGAGTCCCTTTTTCATTTGCACGGTATCGCCGGGCAGGGCGATGACTCTTTTGACGTAGTCTATGGTGTTTTTTTTGGGGTTGCGGAAGACCAGCACATCGCCGCGTCTAGGCTGCGCGGCGTAGATACGTCCCTCGAAGAGAGGCAACGAAAAAGGAAAAGAATAGCGAGAATACCCGTACGCAGGCTTAGACACAAAAATGTAGTCGCCCACCAGAAGGTTCGGCACCATCGATGTAGAAGGAATGGTGAAAGGCTCGAAGAGAAAGCTGCGTAAAACCGCAGCCGCGAACAGGGCAAGAGCAAAAAGACTGAGCGCACTACGTAGCTGCTGCGCGCCCTGTTGCTTGACACGCTCAGGCCAATCATTGAATAAAGCTATCTTTTTCAGGTATGACATCATCGTCACAGGAGCACAATAAAAATGAGGAAGGAAACAACAGATGACGTCCACCAGTGTAATCAATTTACGGTCTATCGGCAAGAGTATGATGACAACAGCTGAGCATTGCTTGTTTACGGGCTGCACGCAACAGGATGTTTGCTTGCTGGCAGGCTATGTTGCTGCCCATTTGCGTGTCGGCGATATGGTGGGCTTGCGAGGAGTCGTCGGCGTCGGCAAAACCACGTGGGCACGGGCTGCCATTCAAGCATGGGCACACACACAAAAAACATCCTATGCCACAGTGCCAAGCCCCACCTATACGTGGTTACAGGTGTACGAAGGGGCATCGTGGACTCTGACGCACGTGGATTTGTATCGCTTGCAACGGGACTCGGATATCGAGGAACTGGGGTTGGAGGAATCCCTCGAACAAGGGGCTTGTCTTGTCGAGTGGAGCGATAAAGCCCCTCATATCCAGACCATGGGGCAGTATCTCGATATCGCCTTCGATAGTGCCCTCGATGGTGACAGACACAAAGAAACGCACCGCACTATCACAGTGCGATGGATGGCAGAGTCATGGCAGCAACGTTTCACTCAGGAGAAACCATGAAGCAAGCCCCCGTAGAAGCTTTAGAAGGATTTGTTGCTCGCCATTGCGGGGGAAGGCGTGTGTTGCATGCTCTGCGCGGTGATGCGTCTCATCGCCGTTACTTTCGGGTTGAAGCAAAAAACACGAACAAAGACAAAGGCGCGATGCTGGCGATGTCCGCCCCTTTTCCGCAGGAGGATTTGGTTGCTTTTTTGCGTGTCGCTGCCTATTTGCGCGGCTTAGGTTTACGTGTGCCGACCATTTATGCCTATGACATCGCACAAGGTTTTGCCTTGATTGAGGATTTGGGGAGCAATCGCACGTATACCCGTTGCTTTGCCGACGGGGCAGAACGGCAAAAACTCTACGAGCAAGCCATCGATAGCCTTGTTCGTCTTCACCATCGCTCGAGGGGCGATAGCAATGCCCTCTTTTTGCCGTTTTATGATAGCGCGACACTGGAAGAGGAACATCGTCTTGTGCTGGATTGGTATGCGCCGTCTTGTGGCGTGTCTCTGTCTGAGGCATCGTCTGCCGAGTACTGCCAGCGGTGGCGCACGTTGTTGGACGATGTGCTGGCAACACAAAAAGACGATTGGGTTGTGGTCTTGCGTGACTATCATGTGGATAACCTGATTCACTGCGAGGCAACAGCGCCGCAACAAGCGTGTGGCTTGCTCGATTTTCAAGATGCCCGCCGCGGCGCACGAGCCTACGACCTCGTCTCGATGCTGTATGATGTCCGCATAAACCTAGAACAAAAAGAACGAGACCACCTGCTCGAGTATTACAGCACATGCTACGGAGCAACGGACAGAGACGACTTTGCCCGCACCTGTGCCCTGTTGAACGCCCAGCGGTTGTGTAAAATTGTCGGTATTTTTGTCCGATTACAAAAGCGAGACGGCAAAAAGGCTTACGCCACCTATATGCCACAGGTGTTGCGGTTGCTACGCGCCGCCCTCGACGAAGAGCCCCTTGCCCCTCTGCGCGCATGGTTTGCCGACAACGGACTCGATTTGGAGACCTAACATGACACCACCGAGAAAACAACAATTCGAGCGAGCCATGATTCTATGTGCGGGCGATGGCAAACGCCTGCAACCACTGACAGACTCGATGCCGAAACCATTGATACCGATAGCAGGCATGAGCTGCTTGCACAGAGCCTTAAAGCTGCTGAATGACAAAGGTGTGCGCCATATTGTCGTCAATGCCCGCCGTCATGCCGACCAGATTGTTGCTACGGTGCAACAGATACAACAAGACGATAACAAGACCATCGATGTAAGCATCGAGGAAGACGATTTAGACAGTGGCGGCGGCGTCAAGCGTGCCTTATCGTTACTGGGCAGCGCGCCTTTTTGTGTGCTCAATGGTGATAGTATCTGGCATGATGACGGGGGTGACGATACGGATGCTTATGCCTGTTTGTGTCGGGGGTGGCGCGCCGAGACAATGGACGGGCTTTTGCTGGTTGTGCCTTGTGAGAAGGGGTCAGGGGACTTTGCCATGACGGCAGATGGACGTTTGTATGGACGCAACGATAAAGAGCAAACGACCCATAGATTTATAGGCATGCAAATCTTAAAGCCTTGTCTATTCAACGAGCAACGTGAAAACCGCTTTTCCTTGCGTGCCATCTATGATGCTGCCGCTGAACGTGGTCGGCTTTTTGCTGTTGTCTATGGAGGGCTGTGGTTGCACTTGTCGGCACCTGTCGATATTGCCCGCATGGAAGCCCGCCTGAAAGAGCTTTAGGGGCAGTCGCTGCGCATGTCTTTGAGGCTTTTAAGTTCGGTGGCTTGGACGTTGAGACTGAAGCCATCGTATTTTAGTTGTGCTGCCCATAGCACGCCTTGTTCGTCTATGGTGTAGCGCGCCTCGAAGAAGGGAGTCTGCGCGCCATCCTGCGTAGCGTTGGTGTGATGATAGCCGAGTAACAAGGGCCAGTAGTCGCAGGCTTTATGCGCGCAAGGCACACTATGGGACTCATTGTTAGGCGTTTTGGGGGCATAGTGGGTTAGGGCGTCTTGTTGCGTTTTGTGGGTCTTGTTGCCGACAAACAGGCTGACATTGGCACGCAAGTCATCGAGGTTAGGCTCGAAGGCTTGCGTGTTGATGATGGTTTTTCCTTGTTGCGCCAGAGTCATCCATATCTGTTCCGCTTGCACAGGCAGTAACAGCGGGTGGTCGGCAGACGACAAGGTTATGGTTTGTTGCCCTTTGAAGTGGCTGTGGAAATTAACGAGAAGGTCGCCGTTGTCTTGGCGCTGAGCGCTGCCTCTTTTTTTGAGGACGAGTTGTCGATTTTGTCTGCCCCAGACATCGAATTGGTATTCTTGGTGGTCGGGCGATTCCCACGATGTGCCTTCATTCTCGATGCTCCATTGCTCGCCGTTGTCTTCATAGAGAATGACACGGAACGATTCGGCAAGGGCAGAGCCCGTGCAGTCGTGTTGCCTCGAGATAATCAGCGTGCCTTCGGCAGAACGGATGGTGGTGCCGAACTGGGTTTTGCCGCTGCCGGGCGATGCCGACTCAAGGCTTAAGTCGTATGTTCCACGATAGGATGTGAGAGCCGACCCATAAGACGGCACAAGCACAAGAAACATGAAGAAAAAAACAAACCACATGGTATCAATTCCCTCGAGGTGTCCACATAAGACATAACGCCTAATTTATGTTAGTATAGACGTTGTTTCAGCAATGTGCCTGTGTTTTTATGAAAGAAGAGGTAAGCCCCACCATGATTGAGCATGACACGTCTCTAGATTTATCGCAAGGGTCTTTGCTGGACTCCTATTATGCGCGTTATTGCCGTGACCCACAAAGCGTGAGTGCGAACTGGCGCGCCTTTTTTTCTTCTTTGGCGACAGAGGTGGATGGCAAGCAGACGACCGCCGATATAAGAGATGGACAGGGGCGAGGTGAACAGGGAGGCGATTATCGTGCGCGGGCTTATATCGAAGCGGTGCGGGCAAGAGGACACTATTTGGCAGACTTAGATCCGCTTGGTCGCAGGCAACGTCACTATGGTGCCGATTTGGATCCTACGTGTTATGGTCTCGATGCGAGCGATGATAGTCATCTTTACGATGTGGGTGGTTTTTTTGGCAAAAGCCAGTTGAGTGCTCGTGCTTTGGTGGCTTTGGTTCAGCAGGCTTATGGCGGCACATTGGCTTTGGACTATACCCATATCGATGATAGTGCGCAGCGTTCATGGCTACAAGGGTGTATGGAGGGTGTAGAGACGAGTGCAGATGCGGGGGAGGCTTTGTCGAAGGAGGATGCCCGTCTTGCTCTAGAGAAGTTGACGGAGGGCGAGCTGTTCGAGCATTTTTTGCAGCGTCATTATCCGGGTTCGAAGCGGTTCAGTTTGGAGGGGGCTGAGTCGCTTTTGCCGATGCTAGAGTTCACAGCTCGGTCGGCATGTGCGGTAGGCGTGCAAGAAATTGTTTTGGGGATGGCTCATCGTGGTCGTTTGAATGTATTGGCTCATATTTTGCATAAGCCGTTTGAGGCGTTGTTCTATCAGTTCGATATGGATGCCGAGACCAGTGCCTCCATCGAGGGCTCAGGGGATGTCAAGTATCACATTGGTGCGTCAGCTGACAGGCGTTTTGGCGAGTCGTTGATGCACGTTTCGTTGTCATCGAATCCGTCGCATTTGGAGGTGATTAACCCTGTTGTTTTGGGCAAGGTGCGGGCGAAGCAATATCAGCGTGGCAGTTTTGGCAAGCCGTCTCGGCAGGGCGTCATGGGCGTTTTGGTTCATGGCGATGCGGCATTTGCCGGGCAGGGCATTGTCTCTGAGACGTTGGACTTGTCGGATTTGCGGGGCTATCGCACCGGCGGGACAATTCATATCATTATTAATAATCAGATTGGTTTTACAACCAATAGTAACGATGCCCGCTCGTCGGCGTATTGTTCCGATCATGCCAAGTCGATTCAGGCGCCGATTTTTCATGTGAATGGCGATGACCCGCAGCAAGTGGTGCGGGTGGCACGCATGGCAGTCGCCTATCGGCAAAAGTTCCAGCGTGATGTGGTTATAGACTTATTTTGTTATCGCCGCCATGGTCATAGTGAGGTGGATGACCCGTCCTTTACGCAACCTTTGATGTATCAGAGCATCGCCAACTTGCCGACGACTCGCACGCTTTTTGCCAAGCGTTTGGTGGCACAGGGGCATATCAGCGAGAAGGAAGATAAAGAGCTGTGTGCGCGTTTGCATGGGCGTTTGCGAGAGGCGTTGTCTTCCAAGCGGTCTCGGCAACCGCCGCCATCGGATTGGCTGGAAGGGCATTGGCGGGGACGAGAGCAAACCGACAAATACTATAATGAGGATGAAGACAGTCTCGATAGCAAGACTCTTAAGAATCTGGCGGCGACGTTGTTTGCCTACCCGCGTTCTTTTGCGATTCATCCTAAGCTGAAGACGCTGTATAGCAAACGCTTGGAGGCGGTGAAGACGGGCAAAGCGATTGATTGGGCGAGCGGCGAGTTGCTTGCCTTTGCCTCTTTATTGCATCAGTCGGTGGGGGTGCGCTTGAGCGGACAAGACAGCGCACGTGGCACGTTCTCGCAACGCCATGGCGTGTTGATTGACCAAAAGAGCGGCGAGAGCTTCATGCCGTTACAGGGGATAAACGACAAGGTTGTCTGCGAAATCATCAACTCGCCTTTATCGGAGGCAGGGGTGCTGGGCTATGAATATGGCTTCAGTTTGTCAGAGCCACAGGTGCTCACCTTATGGGAGGCACAATTTGGTGATTTTGCCAATGGCGCACAGGTGATTATCGACCAATTTGTTGCCGGGGCGGAAAGCAAGTGGCTGCGTATGTCGGGGCTTGTGATATTGCTCCCGCATGGCTACGAGGGACAGGGGCCTGATCATTCTTCCGCCCGCCCTGAGCGGTATTTGCAGCTGTGCGCGCAAAGCAATATGGTGGTTGCTAACTGCACGACTCCTGCCAACTATTACCATTTGTTGCGCCGTCAGATGCGCCGTCCTTTCCGAAAGCCGTTGATTGTTTTTACGCCCAAGTCGTTGTTGCGTCATCCGTTGTGTGTGTCGCCTTTGGAGGATTTTACGGCACAGGAGGGCTTTCGCCGTGTTTTACCGGATCCTTTGAGTGGGCAGCTGCAGGATGTCAGGCGAGTCATTTGCTGTTCGGGGCATGTCTATTATGATTTGTTGGAGGAACGCAAGAAGCAAGGCATTACGGATATGGCTTTGTTGCGTATCGAGCAGTTTTATCCGTTTCCCGCCCTCGATTTGGAAGGGTTGTTGCGACAATACGCTGGGGCTGAGATTGTCTGGTGTCAGGAAGAACCAAGAAATATGGGGGCGTGGGCTTTTGTCCGTGGACGTTTGGCGGGGCTTAAATCGGCGCGGGCAATCAACAAACCCATTGTTTGCGTGGCAAGACCGCCTTCTGCCGTGACGGCAACGGGGCTACATGTGCGTCACGTCATGGAAGGCAAGGAGCTGCTGGCACAGGTTTTTGCCGATACGCTTGTTGATAGAGACACACAGTGGAGACAAGGTGGCTCTCAAGACTCTAGGGGGGGCATAAAGAAGAAGGAGGTTGTAACATGACTGTGCGTGTAGAAGTGCCGGCTCTTGGCGAGTCGATAATGGAAGCGGTGGTGCTGGAATGGCTCAAGAAAGAAGGCGATAACGTTGTGCAAGACGAAGCGTTGCTTTCTTTGGAAACCGAGAAGGTGACTCTCGAGATTTATGCCCCCAGCAGTGGCGTGTTGCAAAAAATCGAAGCCCAAAGCGGTGAGACGGTTAAGGTGGGCGATGTTCTTGCCCGCATCGATAGCGGCGGCGTTTTGAAAGGTTCAGGCAAAGCGGGTAAAGCACCGCTGGCGCCATCCGCCCCGCCGCCGAGGGAAGAACGAAAATCGGTGCTCGCGACAGAGCCTCCAACTGAAAAGGCACAAGAGACACAAGGTGCACAAGGAGGAGCAGAACAAGCTGTCGCGAGGGAGCAAGGGAGCAATGGTCGTGCACCGATGCCCGCCGCGGCACAGATGATGGCAGAACAAGGCTTAGAGTCGCAATCTGTGGCAGGCACAGGGCGCGGTGGACAGATAACCAAGGCGGACGTTTTGGTGGCGAGGGAACAGACACCCGCGATAAAACAACAAGCCCCACAACAAGAACGCCGTGAGCCGCTTTCGGTGTTGCGCCGCCGCATTGCTCAGCGTCTCAAGCAAGCACAAAATGTTGGGGCTTTGCTTACGACCTTTAACGAGATTGATATGAGTCGGGTTGTGGGCGTGCGTAAAAAATATAAGGATGCTTTCGTCCAGCGGCATGGCATCAAGTTGGGGTTGAGCAGCTTTTTTATCAAGGCGGTTGTGGAAGCTTTGGCGCGTTTGCCGATTATTCATGCCCGTATTGAGGGTGACATACAGGGTTCGCCGCAGGTCATGTATCCGTCTGAGCCCGCCATTGGTGTTGCGGTTGCCTCCCCTAAGGGGTTGCTTGTGCCGGTGCTACGGGGGGCGGGGCGTTTGTCTTTTGCCGAGATAGAACGTGCTTTGGCTGAATACGTCCAAGCCGCGCAAGCAGGGACGCTGGATATATCTGCTTTGTCGGGCGGGACGTTTACGATTACCAATGGCGGTATTTTTGGGTCGATGATGTCGACTCCGATAGTCAATCCGCCGCAGTCGTCTATTCTCGGCTTGCATGCCATTAAAGAGCGCGCGGTGGTGGTGGACGGTGCCGTTGTGGTTAGACCCATGATGTATGTTGCTTTGACGTATGACCATCGTTTGATTGACGGGGCGGAGGCTGTTACGTTTTTGGCGATGGTGAAGGAATTCATTGAGTATCCCGAGCGGATACTGGTGGACGTGTAGGGCTTTGTATGGCGGATGTCTATGATATAGGCTTGTTGGGTGCGGGGCCGGGTGGTCTTGCGGTGGTGGAGGAAGCACGCGCTCTTGGCTTGTCGGTGATTTGCTTGGATGCACGCAAGCAGGCGGGCGGGACATGTTTACATGAAGGCTGTATTCCCTCGAAAGCGTTGTTGCATGGCTCTTATTTATATGAACGCACTGTTGCGGGCTGGGGGGGCGATTGGGGCATTGGTGTCTCGAAGGCAAGCATCGATGTGAAAGCCTTGATGGCACGTAAACAAGCCACTGTTGAGCGTCTTGCTCGAGGGGCTGATTCGCTCATGCAGGGGAAAGGGAGCACGTATGTTTGTGCGCGGGGACAGATTGATAAAGATGGGGATAATGGTTTTTGGCTTGTTACGGATAAAAAAGAGCGTTTTCGAGTCAAAAACGTGATTGTTGCGACGGGGTCGGTGTCGACGTCTCTGCCGTTTTTGCCGTTGGATGGCGAGGGTGTTGTTGAGTCTCGGGGCGGTTTAGGCTGGACGTCTGTGCCTCGTCATCTTGCGGTGGTGGGCGGGGGGTATATTGGTTTGGAGCTGGGTTCGGTGTGGCGGCGTCTCGGCGCACAGGTCTCGATCATCGAGCAGATGGACGACATTCTTATGACGATGGATGGCGATATACGTGTTGCTTTGCGGCGTGCCTTGCAGCAACAGGGGCTCGATATGCTCTTGCAGACGACAGTGCAGGGATACGACAAGGTCAAAGGTGGTTATCGATTGAAACTGAAAGAAAAAGACACAACACGCACCCTCGATGTGTCGCATATTCTTGTGGCGGTGGGACGTAAGCCTTGTTGTGAAGGGTTGGGCTTGGACGAGCTGGGGGTTGTGCGTGACGAGCGCGGATTCATCGTTGTGGACGAGACGATGCGCACGTCGGTTGCGGGCATTTGGGCTATTGGTGACGTTGTGGGTGGGCTGATGCTTGCCCACAAAGCCGATAGTGAGGCGCGTATTGCGGTGCGGGCGATGAGCGGTGGCACAACCGAGCGGCTTCTGCCTCAGCATATTCCGTGTGTGGTGTATACGCACCCTGAGGTTGCTTGTGTGGGTGTGGGCGAGGATGCCCTTAAAGCCGACAAGAAGGCTTATGGTAAGGGTGTGGCACACTTCCGTGCCAATGGGCGCGCGGTGGCGATGGGCGCAGACGAAGGATTCGTCAAAGTGCTACGAGATGAGCGGGACAGCGTGGTGGGCGTCCACATGATGGGGGCAGAAGTCGGCACTGTGCTGGCAGAGGCAGTGGCTGCTTTGCGGTTTTCTGCCAGCTGTCAAGACATAGCGATGCAGTGTCAGGCACATCCAACGTTGAACGAGGCGTTGACGAGAGCTGCGGCTGCTGCGCGTCTCTAATTTTTTAAGGGGTGCTGTTGCTGCGATGGCGCGCCTGAATTAATGGATTTAAGGCGTGCTGTTGTTACGCTGGCGGGCTCTGCCGATAATCTTTTTGCAGGTGAATCGTGCCGTCCATCGACAGGTGGTGCCGCCTTGTTGGTCGTTACAGGAGCGTTGCAAGGCTTCGAAGCATTGTCGGGCGACGTCTTCTATTTCGGCATCGGTCTGGGGCGGCGAGGAGCCGATGTTAAAGTAGCAACTAAAGCCGCGCTTGTCACTGCGGGTGCAAGCGTTGGGCGGGGCATCCTCGCTACTGGGTGACGTCGCATAGCTAGGGAAGGGGACGAGAAGAAAAAAGAACAGGGCAAGAAAAATCGGCATAACCAGCTCCTAAGGACAGTGTATACCCTAAAAATAGAGGAGATGGGGGCTACGGGCAAGGTTTTTTTAGCGTCTGGGATGGGCTTTTTTGTGGATGCGGTTCAGAGTCTGATAGTCGAGGTGCGTGTAATGCTGGGTGGTGGTTAGGGAGGCGTGTCCGAGCAGGGCTTGAATATGGCGTATATCACAGCCAGAAGCGAGCAAATGTGTGGCAAAGGCATGCCTGAGGCTATGGGGTGACATCGGGGTGCTTAAGCCTTGTTTGCGGGCATGTTGACGTAAGGTGTTACGGAACACGCTGGCGTTGAGGGGCTTGCCTTGTTTGCCTCGAAACAGGGGCTCGTTGTCGGCACAGGCAAAGGGCAGGTGCGAGCGATACGAGTCGAGTCGTTGTTTGACCTCGTCCATGATGGGCACGAGCCGTTGCTTTTGTCCTTTGCCATGAATCAGGAGTGTATCGCCACGAATGGCTTGTGGCGTTAGAGCAAGGGCTTCGCTGATACGCAAACCGCAGCCATACAAAAGAGCCAGCAGGGCAAGGTCTCGTTGGACAATCCAGGCGGGCTTGGCGTGTGTCCCCGATGGGCGAGGTGTTAGCGAGTCTGTCCCTAACAACGAGAACAGGGCATCAGGCGAGGGCACTCGCGGCAGAGGCGTTGTGCGCCCCCGCCGCGGCGTTTTCGGTTGAATGACGGGCAGCTCAGGGGACTCGTCAGCGATAAAACGCAGAAAAGCCCGTAACGCTGCCACTGCCCGCCGATCAGAAGAGGGCGCGTAGCCTTGTCGTTGGCGGTAGGCTAAATAGGCGCGGTAGTCGTCACGGGTGATTGATTCAAGGCGGATAGGTTGATTGCCCTCAGCACGCGCTTGTAGGAAGGCAAAAAAAGCCTCGATATCATTCAAATAGGCTTTAACAGTGTGAGTCGAAGCGCCGCGCTTGGTGCGTTGTGTCAAAAAACGCGCGACCGCGTTTGCCCAGCCGTCCTCTATAGAAGAGGGTTCATGCTTTGCCGCTACCACGGACAATCATAAAGTGAGCCAGCAAAAGAGCTGCGGTGATAAGCCCGACAACGGACATGGTCTCCCAAGCGTTACCGATGAGATGCACCGAAGCACCTTCCGTTGACGACTTCAGCAGGGCTAAAATGGAAAAGGACATGGTGATAAAGAACAACGGCACCATGAGAGCCGCTGCGGTGAAAAAGGCTATGGTCCATAGCCCCGAGTCTTTGCTGTCCTCTTGGTATTGAACGAAGCCAATAAAAATGAGCACCAACGCCAGCAACGCCGAAGCGGAGGGGTAGTAAAGAATAAGAAGATAGTTATGGACATTGGCGGGTGCTAAAAAATTCAAAATCAAAGCAACAACGACCACAACAATGGGGACAATCCAAAGAGCCATAGGCATACGTTTAATCATAAGAGACCTCGCAACAGTGGTATGGTGAAAGATAAAAGCGTTCAGAGGGCATATTACTCGCTTTGTTTTGTTTGTCAACGTGGGAGTTGTGGGGGGAAGTTATAGGGAGCTGTGAGGAGTCATGCGTGTGAAGGTGTTACTGCCTGTTCCTTTGGATGGTCTGTTCGATTATGACGTTGTAGGGGAAGAAGGCGAGTCGGTTCGTGTGGGTCAGTTGGTGCGTGTGCCTTTTGGCACGCGGCGGTTGACGGGCTGTGTGTGGCAGACCGAGCCTGATAAAGAGCATCGGGCTTATCAGGGGACGCTCAAACGTGGCGACAGCTTAGGGGGCTTATTTCTTGCTGATACGATGCGTGCTTTCATCGATTGGAGTGCGGCGTGGACGTGTTCGCCTCGGGGCGGCTTCTTGCGTCTGGCTTTGGGCGGCGTTAAGGATATTGCCCCCTATAAGCCGTTAAGTCGGCTTGTTGTGGCAGACGGTGGGGGAACAGACATGGAGTCTGTCACGCCCCATCAGAGTCGGGTGTTGCAGCAGCTCAGGGGCGAGGGTGTGTACAGGAACAAGCGGGCTTTGGCACGTGCCTGTGGCGTTTCCGATAGTGTTGTCGAAGCCCTGGTGCGGCGCGGCATCGTGCTCAGCAGGCAGGAGAAAGAAAGCCCGCGGCGGTGCGTGGCACAAAGCCCATTGAACGATGAGCAACAACGAGCAAGCAACGACCTTGTGGCTCAGATGGGAGAAGGCTTTGATGTGGGAGTCTTGCAAGGTGTGACCGGGTCGGGCAAGACGTGGGTGTATTTTGATAGGTTGCGTGATTGTCTCGAGGGCGGTAGGCAAGGTTTAGTGTTGTTGCCTGAGATTATGTTGACGCAACGCTGGTTGGATCATTGTCGTTCTGTTCTTGGCTACGAGCCTTTGGTTTGGCACAGTGGTTTGGGTGCCTCGGCGCGTCAGCGAGTCTGGCACCAGCTGATGCGCGGCGAAGGGCATATTGTCGTTGGGGCGCGCTCAGCCTTGTTTCTGCCGATGCCTCGTCTAGGCTTGATTGTCGTAGACGAAGAACACGACTCGGCATACAAGCAGGAAGAGGGCTTGATTTACAACGCACGTGATTTGGCGGTCGTGCGGGCACGACAGCATAACATTCATACGCTTCTGGTGTCGGCAACCCCTTCCCTAGAGAGCATGGCAAACGTGTGGAAGAAACGCTATCACCACGTTAGCCTTGCCACGCGCTTTCGAGGAGCGACAATGCCGACGGTTGCCTTAATTGATATGGCACAGGAAAAAATGGAGAAGGGCACGTTTCTATCGCCTTCTTTGGTCGAGGCGATGAAGGTGTGCTTGCACAAGGGCGAGCAAGTTCTCTTGTTCTTGAATCGACGGGGTTATGCGCCGCTAACAGTGTGTGGGGCGTGTGGACATTGGCTGGTGGGGCCCCAGTGTCATAATCGTCTGGTGCAGCATCGCTATCAGGGCATGATGTTGTGTCACTATTGCGGGTATCATGCGCCGATTCCTGACGCATGCCCCAAGTGCGGAAAAAAAGACAGCTGGCGCGCCTGCGGGCCCGGCGTCGACAGGTTGGAGGAAGAAGTCGCCCGCCGTTTCGCAGGCAGACGCATACAGGTGTTATCGAGCGATAGGCTCACCGATGTGCCCTCGATGGCACAGGCGGTGCAAGCCATCGAAAAGCACGAGGTGGATATTATCATTGGCACGCAGATGGTCGCCAAAGGGCACCACTTTCCTTTGTTGACGTTGGTGGGTGTGGTGGATGTGGATGCGGGGCTTGGCGGCGTTGCGGGCGGCGACTTGCGCGCCAGCGAGCGCATGTTTCAAGTGCTACAACAGGTGGCTGGGCGGGCAGGCCGAGCCGAAAACACAGGGCACGTGCTCCTGCAAACGTATACGCCCTCCGAGTCAGTGCTACGCTTCCTCGTGGACGGCGACAGCGACGGCTTTTTGCGCCACGAAGCACGACAGCGACAAGAATTGTCACTACCGCCCTTCGGCGGTTTCGCAGCACTGATTGTCTCGGCGATGCAGGACACAGTCGCCGCACAAACAGCAAAAAATCTGGCACGCGCCTTTCGACAGGAACAAGGGGTGCGTCTGTTGGGCCCCAGTAAAGCCCCTATCGCCATGATACGAGGCTACCACCGCTGGCGGCTCCTCGTCAAAGCAGACGACAGACGACCCTTGGCACCACTGGTGCGCCGCTGGATCAAAGATGTGCCCATACCCTCAGCGGTGCGCTTGCGTATCGATATCGACCCGCTCTCGTTCTTGTGATGAGACCGACACAGACAGAAACGGCGCAAACGCCCGCATAATCTCTTGATAAAGCGCACGTTTGAAGGGAACCACATGCGCGATAACCTCAGGCACAGCACTCCAACGATAACGGATAAACTCAGCAGGGGTATGGGCTTGTAAGTCGATGTCCGCAGACGTACCCGTGAATTGCATCAGGAACCACTTTTGTTGCTGGCCACGGTAGCGCCCGTTCCAGAGTCGCCCCAACAATTCAGCGGGCAAGTCATACTGGAGCCACTGTTGTGTGTGCTTGAGCAACGTAACACTTTGAATTCCTGTTTCTTCTTTCAGTTCTCGCAAGGCAGCATGCAAGGGACTCTCGTTGGGCTCGATTCCGCCTTGCGGCATCTGCCAATAGCGCGAAAAAGCATCGGCACGTTGGGCGACAAAAATCTCTTTGTTTCCATTGACGAGGACGATACCGACTCCCTTTCGGTATCGTGTCGGCATCTCTTTAGAGGCTTTAGGGGCTTTTGGCTCTTTGGCTGATGACGGGGGCATGGTTTTCTGCTTTTTGGAGCAAGTTTAAGCCTTGCAACAGGTCGATAGCCCTTTGCAGCTGATAATCTTGCCGTTCATTGTTTTTCGCTTCCACCTGCGTGTTTGTTTTTTCGCCATCCTCCTTTTGCTTATCGAGGGCTTTGGGCAGGTCATTTTCCCGCGCCCCCTGACGTGGTTGCAAGGGTTGAATGGTGGCTTGCTCGACAAAAATATCGGGCTCGATGCCCGTCGATTGTATCGAGCGTCCCGACGGCGTGTAATAGCGCGCTGTCGTCATACGAATAGCCGTCTTTTCAGTGAGATTGCGAATCGTCTGCACAGAACCCTTACCGAAAGAGCGCGTGCCAAGCAAAATAGCACGCTTATGGTCTTGCAACGCCCCCGCAACAATTTCCGATGCCGAAGCCGACCCACCGTTAATCAACACCACCATAGGCAACCCCTGAATGATATCGTCTTTCGAAGCATCCCAGCGACCAAATTTGCGTTGGTTACGGCCACGAGTCGACACAATCTCGCCCCCCGTCAAAAAGGCATCGCTAACAAAAATAGCCTGATCCAGCAGACCACCGGGATTGTTACGCAAATCGAGAACATAACCCACCAAAGGTGTCTCGGGACTTTCCTTTTTCGACTCTTCCTTGAGTTTGTTGACCGCCTTCAGCAACGACTCGTGCGTGCTCCGATTAAAGTCGGTGATACGCAAATACCCTACGTTGCTGTCTTCGATTCGACCCCGCACCGAGATAATCTTAATGTGGTCGCGCACAATAGACACATCAATGGGGGGATTATCCTTATCCCGTATAATCTTAAGGTCGATAGGCGTGCCAGGTTCGCCCCGCATAAGATTAACCGCTTCCTGCAACGTCATGCCAAAGACAGGCTCACCATCAATCTCGACAATCAAGTCATTGGGCTGAATGCCCGCTCGAGCCGCCGGCGTCTCATCGATGGGCGAAACAACCTTCACCAACCCCTCTTCCATGGTAACATGGATACCAAGCCCGCCAAATCGACCTTTGGTGCGGATTTCCATATCCTTGTAACCCTGATCACTGAGATAACCGGAATGAGGGTCAAGAGAACTCAACATGCCATTAATCGCCGCAGCAATCAGATCCTTGGTTTCGACTTCCTCCACGTAGCCATCCCGTATGATATCGAGGGCTTTGCCAAAATCCTGCAGATGATCATAAATGGCTTGAGCATCCTCCTTCTTGTCAGCCTCTTTCTTCTCAGACGTTTGAGCCGCCCCCGCGGTATGAACGTGCTCTTCCTCGATGTCATGTGCCAACGAAGCATGGGGCAGGGCACTGAGGGCAACAACCGCAAGGGCACAGAAGACAGAACGATAGGGCAGAGAAAAGAAAAAACGGGGCATGGTCACGGGTATCTCGTGGCTAGATGAAAAAGAAATGAGATGATACGTATATAAGGCACTTTATATTTTTTTGCTAGCTCCTATTTTTGAGCTTTTATCGGTAGGTATTTTGGGCTGTGTTGCGAGCCATGGTAGAGGGTCTATGGGTCTATTGTTGGCACGCAGTTCCATGGCGAGACGCGTGTTGGCGGCGACTCGACCGATGGGCTCGCCGCCAGCAACGTAGGTATCAGGTTGAACAAAAAGACCATCCATGCCCGACAAGATACTCAGCAGGTGCTCGTGGTGGGCGATGATAATCATATAGCCGTAATCTCGAAATTTATCGGCATAAAGCACCTTGCCGGGCGCACAAGCAACAACACGCTGAAGCCTAGAGGTTTGAAGCGTCATAGCAAGTCCCTCGATACCTGCAGGATCTTTTTGTCCGAATGAACCAACAAGAACACCATCGATAGGCAGAATCAGATGCCCTTTGACATCATCAGGGTCATCGATGCGCTGTATGGGCAGACCCGTTTCCGCGCGAGTCGACCTCTTGGCTTGCTCTTGTTCGATAAGAGCATTGATAAGAGCGCGCACATCCTGTGCCCGCTGTGCCAGCTGGCGCGTGCGCTTTTCAGCGATGCGGGCACTTTCGCTGAATTGCTCCCTCAGCTGACTTTTACGGGCAATGAGTAGTTGAATCTTCTGTTTTTCTTGCGCAAGAGCCCCTTGCAGAGTCTCTAGACGCTGACGCTCCACGTTGGCTTGCGAGATAAGCCCGTGCAGCGTATCAATCTGCTGGCGCACCGTATCGGCGTGGCCCACAAGCTGGGGGTAAAGAGTCGCAAGAATCGTCGCCCGCCGTATCGAACGGTCGGCTTGCTGCGGGTCAAAAAAAGCAATCGGCGGCGGCTTGCGCGTATGACGCTGCAACAGCACAAGGACATACTGTAAATCATCTAAATGCTCGTGCAAAGCACCCTGCTTGGCTGTAATAGCATCTTGGTGACCACGGATACGCTGATGCGCTTGTTCCAGCTGATTTTCCAACAGACGCTCTTGTGAAGCACTCTGTGCCAGCTGCTTCTGCAACGCAACAAGAGATTGCTCGGTTTCCTGTGCTTTACGCTCGAAGTCTTCCTGCCGTGTTTGCGCCGCCTTGATCTTGTCTTGCAACGCACGTAAGTCCCCTTTCGAACCCTCAAGAGTGGGCGAATCATTCTCAGCCAATTGTTTCACGTGAAACATCGATTTTTTTTTCGATGAGTCGAGGGTGAAGGACTCGTTTCGAGCCAATTGTTTCACGTGAAACATTTTGGTTTTTTTCGCGGCAATTGTTTCGCGCGAAACATTCGATTTTTTTGTCGTGGCAATTGTTTCACGTGAAACATTCGAGTTTTTTTTGGATGGGTCGAGGGGGGTGGGGGGGGGTTGGGCGTGTAGGGGGGTGGCAGCAAGG
>JACONH010000010.1:0-47203 GCA_014323835.1 Alphaproteobacteria bacterium GM202ARS2 | reverse complement strand
GGTCGAGGGGGGTGGGGGGGGGTTGGGCGTGTAGGGGGGTGGCAGCAAGGAGCACAAGGCTGAAACTGAAAAGAAAAGATAATAAAATCAATGGCATAATCTAGGGCATAGGCTAAGGATGAGCCAGCTGGCGTTGTGTCGAGGTTGTTGCTACCAGAGGGTTGCCGGTCATTTCTTGTGGCAGGGGTAGGCCCATCAGCGAGAGAATGGTTGGGGCGATATCTTTTAAGCTGGGTTTTTGGGCGTAGGGGGTTGGTAGGATGACGGCTTGTTTGTCGGCAACGATGAAAGGCACGGGGTTGGTGGTGTGTGCGGTGTGCGGTTTACGGCTTGAGCTTTGGTACATGCACTCGGCGTTGCCGTGGTCTGCGGTTATGAGCGTATAGTAGCCGTTGTTTTGTGCTGCTTTAAGGACGTTGCCGAGGCAGGAATCCACTGTTTCGACGGCGCGTATGACGGCGGGTAGGCTACCGGTATGGCCCACCATGTCGGCATTGGCAAAATTGACGACAATGAGGTTATGGCGTTTCTGTTGCAGTGACTCGATGGTGGCATTGGCGACATCTTGGGCAGCCATAGCGGGTTCGAGGTCGTAGGTGCGCACTCGAGGCGAGGGCAGTAACGTGCGTTCTTCCTTGTCGAATTGGCGGTCGATACCGCCATTGAAAAAGTAGGTAACGTGGGCGTATTTCTCGGTTTCGGCGATGCGCATTTGGTGGTAGCCGTGGTCGGCAATGACCGCGCCTAAGGTGTTTTTGGGGTAAAAAGGCGGAAACATTGTTTTGATGAAGCGATTGAGACGTAGGGAATACTCTTGCAAGCCGAGGGTTGTTGCGAAGGTTGCCCGATGTTCTCTTGGGAAGTCGTTGAATTCGGGGTCGAGGAAGGCGAGCAACAGCTGGCGGACTCTGTCGGCACGAAACTGGGTCATGAACAAGCCATCGCCGTCGCGCATGCCCGGGTACGAGCCGATGACGGTGGGCACAAAGAATTCGTCTGTAATGGCGTGTTCGTAGCTGTCTCGTATGGCAGCGAGGGGGTCGGTGTGTTTGGTGCCTTTTCCTCGTGCGATGGCGAGCCACGCCTTTTGGGTGCGTTGCCAACGGCGGTCTCTGTCCATAGCGTAGTAGCGTCCACACAGACTGGCGATAGTCAGCTCAGGCAGGTCTTTGTGGTCTTGCAGGAAGCGGGTCATGTAGGCAAGGGCACTGGACGGGGCTGTGTCGCGTCCATCGAGAAAGGCGTGCAGAGCAATGGGTATATGCTCTTTGACCAGACAATGAATCAGGGCACTGAGGTGTTCTTGGTGTCCGTGCACGCCGCCCGGCGAGACAAGCCCCATAACGTGCGCGGTGCCGCCGCTCTTTTTCAGTTGCGCGATGGATTCGTGTAGAGCCTTGTTGCGACAAAAAGCGTTGCTGCTTATCAGCGAATCGATGTGGAGCAGACTCTGGCGGACGACTCGGCCAGCGGCGATGTGCGTGTGTCCCACTTCCGAATTGCCAAACTGGTTTTGCGGCAGACCGACATCGGCGCCAGAGGCAGACACATACGTGTGCGGATAAGAGGCAATAAGCGAATCATAGACGGGAGTCGCCGCCTGATGAATGGCGTTGCCCGCCGTCGCCTTGCCGTGTCCCCAGCCATCAAGGATACATAAGAGAACGTGGTCGTGGCGGGTCTCCATAACAAAAAGGGCAGCCGTCAGGACGTCGAACGGAACGATACGTCAAGGATCTCGTAGCCTTTACTGCCGCTCGGTGTGTTGACTTCTACCGAGTCGCCCACTGTTTTGTTCAGGAGTGCCCGTGCTAGGGGTGCGGTAATCGATATCGCACCGCGGGCAGCATCGGCTTCCTCCGAACCCACAATAAAATAAGTATGCTGTGTGCCGTTGTCTTCGTCTTCGACTTTCACGGTGGCGCCAAATGTTACGGTCTTGCCTGATAGCGTGTCGATGTCGATGACATCGGCAAAGCTGATTTTGGCTTCCAAGTCTTTGATGCGTGCCTCGATGAATCCTTGTTTTTCTCGGGCAGCGTGGTATTCGGCATTCTCGGACAAATCGCCGTGGGCTCGTGCTTCCGCAATGGCTTGCACCACCGCGGGACGCTCGACATTCTTGAGGGTCTCAAGCTCTTGGCGTAGGCGTTCGAAGCCTTGTCTGGTCATGGGATATTTTTCTGCCATAGCGAACCCTCGCAACGCCCCTCTTACCTAAGGAAACATTAAGTTAAAAAGTATAACTGAATATCAACGTGACGTCAAGATGTCTTGCTCATGACGAGCATACGACCTTAGCGTCATGCGCGTTCTCATCGTCTGGTTACGCTTTTCTATTTTTTCGTTTGAGTAGAATTGCTTTTATGTCAGCGTAGGTCATCGATTGAATGAAGTAATTATCTTTGTGGTGTTGGTAGTTTTTCTGAGTGATATGAAATTGCCCTTCCCCATAGTTGCCCCGATGTTGCTTGTCGCTATATCCAATCATCGTATCTTTTTTTATGTCTTTGGCATAAATCATAAATATCTCTATTACATCATAAAATAGCAATACATAGTATAATTTATCAAAATAGGCTATCTTTACTTGTTGAATATTGCAATTAAAATCAGATTCTAGAGCTTGTTTTTGTTTGAGCAGTCTCTTCCTATTGGAATTGTTTATGATTATTTCGTATAAGGTATCGAGTGAGAGCTTGAGAGTTTGCTTTTTGTAAGCTCTAGATGATTTTACTTCTATTTTTTCATTTGTATGGGGGTCGTATAAGTCAAATTCTAGGTTTTCACTGTTTTTATAGTCCTTTAATAGTTGAACCATCAGCTCTATGACCGTTCCAAATTGACGGGTATTCAGCGATAAGATGCCATCTCTCAAATCATCACTCATGGGAAGACATCCTTTCGAGGCTGAGTGACCAATAGGCTTTTTCTTTTTCAAAGCCGATAAATTCTCTGTTTAGTTGTTGAGCGGCGACGCCGGTTGTTCCGCTGCCACAAAAGGGGTCGAGGACGACATCGCCGACATTAGAGAAGATACTTATGATTCTCAACATGATATCCAGTGGCTTTTGTGTTGGATGTTTAACTCTTTCACGAGACCATGGGACGATGGGTGCTATATCTGTCCATACATTTGATAAGGCTCTATAGGGGTTTCCATTTTTTTTGCCGATGCTTCCTCCTGTCTTTTTTTTGATAGTGGAGCTTATTTTATTGTAGGTGTAGGTATTTTCGTTGCACACGTACCACAGGATGTCTTCTCTTGTGGAGACCAAGTTGTGTTTTGCGCCTCTGCCCTTGACTCTATCGTAAATAATCCAATTTTTGAGTGTAAATCTGTCATCCAATATTATTTTTGTTTGGGCGACATGCGACCATCCTTGAAAAACAACGAGTGTGCCATTGGGCTTTAATATGCGTTTGAATTCATCGGCTAAAAACGCCCAATTTAAGCTGCCGAGCTTATCCCAGCTCTGTTTGTCGAAGCTTATTTCATAGGGGGGGTCGGTCGCGATCAAGTCGACGGAGTGGCTTTCTACGTCCTTCAATAGGTTATGACAGTCCCCGTTTATAATGTGGACAGGGGATTGTGTGTCGAGGAGAGTCTTGGGTAGCGGTAAACCCATCTTTTAGCTCGTTGTCTCAAGGCTTGATGGCAGGGGCGTGTTGGTCATCGTCTTAATATAAGCTCAGTCGGCTACAAGCTCAATTGAGTCATAGCACACATTTATCTGTGTTACAGGTAATCTTGCAGGGATTTGACGCTCATGGGTTGGTCTTTTTGTTGCAGGGCTTTGATGGCTTGTGTGGTGGCGAGGGCTGCCGCGAGAGTCGTGCAATAGGGAATATGGTGAGCAATCGCCGCCCGCCTTAGAGTAAAGCTGTCTCGCACGGTGTCGATGCTTTTGTCGGTTGTGTTGATAATCAGGTGAATCTTGCCTTGTGTGATGGCATCGACGATGTGCGGTTGGCCTTCGCGCACTTTTTTGATGGTTTTAGTTGCGATACCTTTGCTGGTCAGCCATTCTGCTGTTTTTTTGGTTGCGGTGATAGAAAAGCCCATGTCTGCCAGTTGGCGACATATATCGGCAATGGTGGCATTTTTGTCTCTGTCTTGCACGGAGATACAGGCACATCCTTTGAGGGGGAGGCTACTGTCGGCATTCATTTGTGATTTTGCAAAGGCGCGGGCAAAGGACGTATCGATACCCATAATTTCGCCGGTGGATTTCATCTCTGGGCCTAGGAGCACGTCGCTGTCGGGAAATTGGCGGAAGGGAAAGACGGCTTCTTTGACGCTGAAGGTTTGTCTTTTTCTGTTGCCTGTGCCGCTGGGCGTATCGCTGGGTGTATCGGCGACGTTCAAGGAGCGCATGGCTTTTTTGAGGGGCTCGCCCAGCATGACTCGGGTGGCGAGTTTGGCAAGGGGTATGCCCAAGGCTTTGGCAACGAAGGGCACTGTGCGACTGGCGCGAGGATTGACCTCGAGGATGTAAACGTGGCCATCGCTGATAGCGAATTGGACGTTAATCAAGCCGCGCACCTGCAGCTGTTCGGCAAGTTGGCACGTCTGTCGTTTGATATCATCGATGAGGGAGGCATCAAGGGAGTGGGGGGGCAAAGAACAAGCCGAGTCGCCCGAGTGAACCCCTGCTTTTTCGATATGTTCCATGACGGCAGCAACAAACGTGTTACGGCCATCGCAGACGGCATCCACGTCAATCTCGATAGCATCGTGCAAAAAGGAATCGAGGAGGATAGGCTTATCGGCACTAATGGCAAGAGCACTTTCCATATAGCGTTTGAGTTCTTTTTCGTTATAGACAATTTCCATGGCGCGTCCGCCCAGCACGTAGGAGGGGCGGATAATCAAGGGGTAGCCGAGGGTTTTTGCTTCGGCAACCGCTTGTGCTGTCGTCTGAGCGGTGGCGTTGGGCGGTTGCCGTAAACCGAGACGGTGTAAAAGACTTTGGAAACGCTTGCGGTCTTCCGCCAAATCGATGGAGTCCATGGGCGTGCCAAGAATGGTGATGCCGTGTTCCTCGAGGGGACGAGCAAGAGCAAGGGGTGTTTGTCCGCCAAACTGCACGATGGCACCGAGTAGCGTCCCGCGCGCGCTTTCGGCGCGAGCAAGGGCGGCGACATCTTCTGTGGTTAAGGGCTCAAAGTAGAGGCGGTCTGCCGTATCATAATCGGTCGAGACAGTTTCGGGGTTGCAATTGACCATGATACTTTCTAGCCCCATGTCTTTGAGGGCAAAGGCAGCGTGGACGCAACAGTAATCGAACTCGACTCCTTGTCCGATGCGGTTGGGGCCGCTGCCGAGAATAATGACTTTTTTTGCTGTCGAGGGCATGGCTTCGCAGCTGTTTGTGTCTGCGGTTATGCCTTGCCACGTGGCATAAAGGTAGGGGGTGCGCGCGACAAATTCGCCGCCACAGCTGTCGACCCGACGGTAGTGGGGGGCGAGCTTGTTACGTGCTTTGTAGGCTTGGATAGCTTTGAGGGTAACGCCGCTGAGCTGGGCGATGCGTTGGTCGCTGAAGCCTTCCTTTTTGTAGTCGATGAAGGTCTGGGGCGAGGCAAGGACATCGTGTTGAGCCATCTGTTTTTCGATGTGAATGAGTCTATCGATCTGGTCGATGAACCATGGGTCGTAGTGACAGGCTTGTTGAATGTCTTTTTGGCTGATGCCTCGGCGGCGGGCTTCGGCAATCCATAAAATTCGTTGCGGTGTTGGTTGCTTAAGAGCAACGAGAATTTCTTTGTCACTCAGGGTGGGGTCGGGACAAACAAGCCCATCCCAGCCAATATCGAGGGAACGCAGGGCTTTTTGCAGCGACTCGGTGAAGCGTCCGCCCAGAGCCATGACTTCGCCAACCGACTTCATGGCTGTGCCAAGAACGGGGGGCGTCGATGGAAACTTCTCGAAGGCAAAACGGGGAATCTTGGTTACGATGTAGTCGATGGTGGGCTCGAAGCTGGCGGGCGTTGCTTTGGTGATGTCGTTATCGATTTCATCGAGGGTGTAGCCCACCGCAAGTTTGGCAGCCACTTTGGCAATGGGGAAGCCTGTCGCTTTTGAGGCAAGAGCCGATGAACGAGACACCCGCGGGTTCATCTCGATGACGACCATGGCGCCGGTTTCGGGATTGACGGCAAACTGCACGTTCGAGCCGCCGGTTTCGACACCGATTTCTCGCAGAATGTTCAGGGAGGCTTCTCGCATCCACTGGTATTCTTTGTCGGTCAGCGTTAGGGCTGGTGCGACGGTGATAGAATCGCCGGTGTGGACGCCCATGGGGTCGATGTTTTCTATGGAGCAGACGATGATGGCGTTATCTTTTTTATCTCGGACGACTTCCATTTCATATTCTTTCCATCCGATGATGGACTCTTCGATGATGATTTGGTTGTTGATGGAGGCGCGCAAGCCTCTTTGGGCGATTCGCAAGAAGGTTTTTTCGTCATAGGCGATTCCGCCGCCGCCGCCGCCAAGGGTGAATGAGGGACGGATAATTAACGGGTAGGGTAGCCTACGAGCGATGGTATGGGCTTCTTCTATGGACGTGGCGATGTGTCCTTGCACTGTTGCCAGACCAATGTCGGTCATGGCTTGGCGGAAGGCTTCTCGGGACTCGGCTTTGACAATGGCTTGCGGGCTGGCGCCGATAATCTCAATATTGAGCTTATCGAGGATGCTCTCTTGATGCAGAGCCATGGTCAGATTGAGAGCGGTTTGTCCGCCCATCGTCGGCAAAATAACGTCAGGGCGCTCGTTGTCGAGGACTTTTTCGAGAATAGACGTGGTTAGGGGCTCGATATAGGTTCTGTCAGCCATTTGCGGGTCGGTCATGATTGTGGCGGGGTTGGAATTAACCAGAATGACTCGGTAGCCTTCTTCTTTGAGGGCTTTACAGGCTTGCGTGCCTGCGTAGTCGAATTCGCAGGCTTGCCCGACAACGATGGGGCCTGCGCCGATAATCAAAATCGAGTCGATGTCGGTGCGTTTTGGCATTTAGCGTTTCAAAGCCTCGTCGATGAGTTGGACACTTTTACCGAGACCATAGAGGGCAACAAAAGAGCCCAGACGGGGGCCCGACTCTTGCCCTAGTAGCAGACGATAAAGTCTCGAGAACCATTGCTTCATGGGAATATCACAATCGTGAGCCGTTTGATAGACGTGTGCTTGTAGGGTTTTCGTCAAGGCTTCGGTATCCTGTTGTGAGTCGGTGTTTTCGATTTTTTCTTTTAAGGCTTGCAGAGCGGTGCGCTCGGTGGCGGTGGGTGTGTCATAGGTTTTGTCGGCATTGAGTCGGTGCTGAGCATAATGTAGGGCTTTGGCGACCAGCGTATCGAGAAGCGCATCTTTATGGGGGGCGGCTTTTGGCTCGAATTTTTGGATGAAAGACCATAGAATTTGCGGGTCATCGGCACCGCTGGCTGATGCCAGATTAGCCAGCATCGTAAAGTCAGGACGGGAAAAGGGAGCAGGCGGCTCGCCGCGGTGAATATGCCAGACAGGGTTATCGAGACGCTGCTGCGGTTCTTGCTCGTTGAAGGCATCCAGCTCGTGCAGATAGGCATCGACGGTTCGGGCAACAAGGGCGCGGTAGAGACGTTTGGCTCGTTTCGGGTGCTGATACATGAAATAGGCAAGGCTTTCTTTGGGGGCGTCATCGAGCCACTCTTCGATGCTGAGTCCGTTGCCTTTTGACTTCGATATTTTTTCGCCCTGTTCATCGAGGAACAGCTCATAGATAAAGCTGAGGGGTGGTGTTTTGCCGAGCACTCGGGCAATTTTGGCAGATAAGGTTACGGATTCGCTCAAATCTTTACCTGCCATTTCGTAGTCGATGTCTCTGGCAGACCAGCGCATGGCCCAATCGGCTTTCCATTGCAGTTTGCAGTGTCCTTGCGTGACGGGCGTTTCTATGGGTTTATCATCGATGGGGTGGTGATAAATCAGCGTGCCTTGTGCGGGGTGCGTTTCGATGACGCGTGCTTGCAGCACGACTCCTCGCTGGGGGCAAATGGGCAAAAAGGGGCTATAGGTCTTGCGACGCTCGGGGCCCAGGGTGGGACGCACAAGCGCGCAAATCGCCTCGTGGTGCTCGAGCACAGTCAGAAGAGTCTTGTCATAGACGCCTCGCTTGTAGTTATCGGTGGCACTCTGAAAATCGTATTGAAAGCCAAAAGAATCGAGAAAACGGCGGAGCATGGCGTTGTTGTGCGCGCCAAAGCTGTCGTATTGGTCGTAAGGATCAGGGATACTCGTCAGGGGCATACCGAGATGTTTCTGCAACAGGTCAGGTTGCGGGACGTTATCGGGCACGCTCCGTAGGGCATCCATATCGTCCGAGAACGTATATAACGTGGTTTTAAGAGAACTGATATGAGAGAAGGCGTGTTGCACCATGGTGGTGCGCAGCACTTCTCCAAATGTGCCGATGTGGGGTAAGCCTGAGGGGCCATAGCCGGTGGCAAAGGCAACGAAGCCTTTTTGCGGTGGCTTGTGGGCGCAAGACGCGAGCAGACGTTGAGCCTCGATGAAGGGCCACGCTTGGCTCTGGCTATAGGGGGGAGGGGCAGAAGTCGATGCCATCATCAAGAAGTTCAAAACCGACACAGTGAGAAAAAAGGCTTGGCAGTGCTTGCTTCTGTATCTAGAATCTTGTAAGGGGTTTGGCAAGTCTTAAAGGATGAACGATGCAGCAAAGAGTGATAACAGCGAGTCGATTGCAGGACGGTTGCGTGGTTTATTGGCGCGACGGGGCGTGGGTTCTGTTCATCGATGAGGCTACCCGTTTTACCGATGTCAAAAAGTGCGAGGGTGCCCTCCAGCAAGCAGAAGAAGCTGTCGGACGGCAAGAAGTCGTCAGCCCCTACTGGATAGAGGTTGTGCCTATTGGCGATGATGAATTCAACGGCGGGCTCGCCAGCCATCGAGTGACGTCAAAGTGGGTGCCGGTGCGCTATCGAGAAGTCATACGTGCCTTCGGTCCGAGCGTGCATCTGCATTTCGGCAAACAAGCCCTCTTGAGAAAAGAAGACACCTAAGGTATAAAGCAACGACTATGTATCGCTACGATGAATTTGATGACAAGATGGTGCGTGAGCGGGCTCGTCAGTTCCGTGGGCAAGTCGCGCGCCGTTTGCAGGGCGCATTGTCAGAAGAAGAATTCAAGCCTCTACGCCTCATGAATGGGCTCTATCTTCAGCTGCATGCCTACATGTTGCGGGTCGCTATTCCTTATGGTGTTTTGTCTTCGTTGCAGCTGCGACAGCTTGCTCACATTGCCGACAAATATGACAAAGGCTATGGACATTTCACCACGCGGCAAAACATTCAGTACAACTGGATTAAGTTGGAGGAGACCCCCGACATTCTGGAAGACCTTGCTGATGTTGAGATGCACGCTATTCAGACGTCGGGCAATTGTATCCGTAATGTGACGGCAGATCATTTTGCTGGGGCGAGTGCCGATGAGATTGATGATCCTCGTCCTTATAGCGAGCTTATTCGTCAATGGTCGACGTTTCACCCTGAGTTTTCTTTTTTGCCGCGTAAATTCAAGATAGCGGTGTCTGGCAGTGCTGAGGATAGGGCGGCGATTAAAGTGCATGATATTGGTATCGGCTTGGTGCGTGATAAGCAGAACAACGTGGCTTTGCGTATTATTGTCGGTGGTGGACAGGGACGCACGCCTTATATCGGTGCAACGTTGCACGAGTGTTTGCCTGTGGGTGATATGCTGGATTATCTCGAAGCCATTTTGCGGGTCTATAACCAGTGGGGGCGTCGGGATAACTTGTTTAAGGCGCGTATTAAAATTCTTGTGGCTCACTTAGGGGCTGAGGAAATGAAACGGCGAGTGGACGAAGAGTGGCAACGCATACGCAAAACCAGCAACAGAGCCGTGGATGTGGATGCATCGATGGCGCGCTTGCGTGGGTATTTTACGCCGCCGACATGGGCACAGGTATCGGCACAAGACAGCAAGGAATTTCAGGCACAATGCCAGAAAGACGAGGCTTTCTCGTTGTGGGTGCGCCGCAACGTGGCGGCACACCGACAAAAAGGCTATGCGATCGCGACCATTTCGCTCAAGACGCCGGGGAGCATCGCTGGCGATGCGACATCGCACCAGATGCGTGCGTTGGCAGATTTAACTGAGACGTATGCCCATGACGAAATACGTGTGAGTCACGAACAAAATCTTGTCTGGCCACATGTGCGTGAGGCAGACCTGTATCATCTCTGGCAGGAATTGGTGGGTCTAGATTTGGCGAGCCCGAATAACGGCTTGATTACCGATATGATTTGTTGCCCGGGTATGGACTATTGTGCTTTGGCGACCGCCCGCTCGATTCCGCTGGCTCAACGCTTAGGCGTGCGTTTCCAAGATATACAACGACAAAATGACATTGGCGAGCTGAAAATCAAAATATCTGGCTGTATCAACGCTTGTGGGCACCACCACGTGGGACATATTGGTATTCTCGGAGTCGATAGGCGCGGCGAAGAGTATTATCAAATCTCTTTGGGGGGACACGCCGGCGATGATGCTTCTCTGGGACAGATTGTCGGGCCAGCCTTTCCGTCTGACAAAATTGTCGATGCTGTGGAGACCATTGTTGCAACGTATCTACAGAAACGGCAGGGAAAGGAACGCTTTCTCGATACGTGGCGGCGGTTGGGCAACGACGTCTTCAAGGAGCGTCTTTATGCCTCTGATTAAGGACGGTGCCTGGTATGAGGATACGTGGCAGATCCTCGATGACGCAACGCCGCTGAAAAAGGGTGATGTCGCCGTCAGCTTGAAACGCTGGCAGGCAGAAAAAGACGCGCTGATGGCTTATAGCAAAAAAGCAAAAGTCGCCGTTATTCTACAAAGCGACGACAACGTCGATGACTTGGGCGATGATTGTCACCATTTGGCGATGGTTGCGGTTACGTTGCCGATTTTTCGGGATGGGCGTGCTTTTTCGACGGCGCGTCTTTTACGAGAACGTTATGGATTCAAGGGAGAGTTGCGTGCTCGTGGGCATATTTTGCAAGACCAGCTGCTTTTTTTGTCACGCTGTGGTGTCGATGTGGTAGAAGTGGATGAACGGATAACCCTTGCCAGTTGGAAGCAAGCCATGGCGGAGCTGCCTTATGTTTATCAGCGTGGCTTTGACCGCCGAGAAACGATTATGGCGATGCGTGCCAAGCAGGCGACCAGTCAATCTAAAGGAGCGAAGGACGGCACCTCATGAGTTTGATGTCGGATAAATGGATACGGGAACAAGCCCTTAAGCACAAGATGATTGAGCCTTTTGAGGAAAATCAAAAACGCGAAGGCGTTATCTCTTATGGCTTATCATCTTATGGCTATGATGCGCGTGTGGCGGAGGACTTTCGCATTTTTACCAATGTCAAAGCGACGACTATCGACCCTAAGAACTTTAGCGAACAGACCTTTGTTAGTCAGACGGAGGGCGATTGCATTATTCCGCCCAATAGTTTTGCTTTGGCTCGCACCTTTGAGTATTTTCGCATTCCACGGGACGTGCTTGTTTTGTGTCTTGGCAAGTCCACGTATGCGCGCTGCGGCATTATCGTGAATGTGACTCCCCTCGAGCCCGAGTGGGAAGGCTACGTGACGCTGGAGTTTTCGAACACGACTCCGTTGCCCGCCCGTGTTTATGCCAACGAGGGTGCGGTGCAGTTCATCTTTTTGCGTGCCGATGACCCTTGTGCGGTGTCGTACCTCGACCGCAAGGGCAAGTATATGAAGCAGCAAGGTATCACGCTCCCCAAACTATGAGCACAGCCATGACGGATGTGCTCGAGCTTGCACAGCGTTTATTGCGCTTTCGTAGCGTGACTCCCGATGATGATGGTCTTTATGACTGGCTCGTGCCGTGGCTGGAGTCACTGGGGTTTCGCTGTTACCGTCACCGTTTTGGTCGCGAGAAGGGCTATTACGTGGACAATCTTTATGCGCGCTGGCGCGGAAGCAAAAGCCAACGGGACGGTAACAAGCAGGCGTGCGCGCTGGCTTTTGCTGGTCATACGGATGTGGTGCCTTCGGGCGATGAGTCGCAGTGGCGTTTTCCTCCTTTTGCAGCACACGTGGCAGACGGTGCCCTCTTCGGGCGCGGCACTGTAGACATGAAAGGCGGGGTGGCTTGCTTTTTATCGGCATGTGCCGATTTTATCAGCACAAATGGCTCCAAGACAGACGGTAGCATTGGCTTGTTGTTGACCAATGACGAAGAAGGCGAGGCACGCTACGGCATGGACCCTCTGTTGCGTTGGGTTGACGCTGAGGGGTATACGCCGCAGCTGTGCGTGCTGGGAGAGCCCACCGCACAAAAAAAGGTTGGCGATGCCTATCGTTCCTCAAGGCGAGGGAGCCTCCATATGACGATACGCGTGCAAGGAAAAAGCGGCCACAGTGCTTATCCGACAACCAACCGCAACCCGATAGAGTTGCTTATGGCTCTCGTGAGTCAACTGAAAGCCCCTGCTGTTTGGCAGACAGCAAAGGGGGCAGATAGTGAGTTACCCGATATTGCTGTGTTGTCCTTGCAGAGTGGCTCGGAGGCATCCAACGTCACCCCTGAGTTGGCTTCAGCCCACGTCAATGTGCGTTTTGCTGCTCCCTACACAAGCGAGCAGGTGCGTGCCCTTCTTACGTCTGTTAGCGATAAGGTTGTGGGTCGGTCTTCTTATCAGGCGGAATTTCATGTGAGTAGCGAAGCCTTTGTATCGTGTCAGTCTAATGTGGTGGCTTGGCTTTGCGACACCTGTGAGGCTACGTTGGGCTATCGTCCCTTTGAAGCCCGCGGTGGCGGTACGTCTGATGCTCGTTTCATTCATCAGTACTGCCCGGTCATCGAACTAGGGCTTGTTGGTGCGAGCATGCACCAGAGCAACGAAGCCTGCTTGGTCGAAGACTTGCATCGCTTGCGTGACGTCTATGGTGCGCTTATCCATCGATTCTTTGATGAAGGAGGCGTGCCGTGACACATATCTTGCTTGGCTTACGTGGGGCATGGTTGGTGCTCATGGGCCAGACGAAAAGAGGATTCGCCTGTTTCGATGCCAGCAAAAACGGCGTATGGCGCAGCTTTACTGTTTTCTTTTTTATTGTGCCGTTCTATGGGGCTCTGTTGTTGAAAGATGGAAAAACCACGCTGGAAGGGTTCGTCGCACACGGCTTCTTGCTTATCGTTTTGGTAGAAGGCATCATATGGTTGGTGTATCCGCTGATTATGCGCAATGTCGCACAAGCCCTACAAAGAACAAACAGATTTATGCTGTTCGTTGCTGCCCGCAACTGGACTCGGGCTTTGCGAGTCATGCTTATGCACGTGGTCTTTTTGTTGATGCCAACAAAAATAGGCGACGCATCAGGTGAGCCGGTGTTGATGATCTCGCCCTTCATGGCGTTTGTTTTGCTGGTCACTGTCATTATGTTGGTGCGGTATCAATGGCTCGTTGCTAAGGAGGCTTTGTCCATTCATGGCGGACAGGCTGCTATGGTCGTTGTCTTGGAAATGATGGTGGATGTGTGTGGTGCTCTTTTTTTGCAAGTCTACGTTCATGACTTGGTGTCTGGTCATCAGTCGGGGGATGCCTCGAGAGCGGTATAGTCTACCTTTTGTAGGTAGAGTCCGTGCGGGGGAGCTGCCTGTTTACGGGTGGGCCTTGTGCTACTCAGCTGGTCTGCCAGCTGTTCAAGAGAAAGTCTGCCTCTGCCGACGGCGACGAGGGCGGCGGTCATGATGCGCACCTGTTTATAGAGGAACGCCGGGGCTTGCGCGTGCACTTGGATAAGGTCGTTAGTGCGGCTGATATCGAGGGCGGTCAAGTGGCGGTGCGTGTTTTTGGCTTGGCAGCCAGCGGCGCGGAAATTATTGAAATCATGCAAGCCTACCAGCTGGTGTGCGGCTTTCCGCATGGCTTGGATGTCGAGGGGTTGCGGGACGTGCCAGACTCGCTTTTTCAGCAACGGCGACGGAGTCGGTCGATTGAGGATGCGGTAAAGATAATGGCGCGCGTGCGCACTGAAGCGAGCATGGAAGGACGGCGCAACCGCTTGGGCATCGATAAGAACAAGCGCGTCATGGTTGTTTTGCTTCAAATGGAACGTCAGTCCGTGTTGCAGGGTGTTTGCATCGATGCGGGGCTGAGGGGCTAAGTCGACGTGCGCGACTTGCGCGAGGGCATGGACGCCGCTGTCGGTTCTGCCCGCAACGATGGACGTGACTCGTTGTTGACAGAAGGCAAAGATGGCGTCTTCGAGGGCGTGCTGAGCACTGAACACATGAGGCGGCACACGCGCTCGATGGTTCTGGCGTTGCCAGCCGTTGAAGGCACTGCCGTCATATTCGAGGGTGAGTTTCCAGCGTTGCATTTATTGCAGGGTGGTGCCGAGGGGCAGCGGCGTGCCGCACAGAAATTCTTGCAAGGACATGGGTGCTTTGCCTTCCAGTTGTAGTTGGGCGATACGCACGGCGTCTGTGCCGCACTTGACGAGTCCGTTGCCATCGAGAACGGTGGCGGGCGGTAGACGCGTCGTATTGGCTTCAGGGGTTGTCGCGAGGATTTTCAGCCGTTTCAGCGCGTGCCTGTGCGGTAGCCAGCACCACGCCCCGGGCTTGGGACAAAGACCACGAATATGGTTATGGACGGCGGCGGCGGTGTGCTGCCAAGGAATCTTGGTATCAGTAGGATACAGCTTTTTGGCGTAGGTGGCATGCTTGTCCTGTTGCGGTGTCCCTTCGGGTGGTGTGCCTTGAGCAAAACGACTCAGGCACGCATCGATAAGACGCGCACCGGCGTGGGCGAGAGTCACAGCCAGTTGCTCGGCAGTGGTGGTGCGGTCAATAGGTGTGCTTTCTTGTAGCAGGATGGGGCCCGCATCCAATTGGTCGATGGTTTGCATGATTGACACGCCGGTCTGGCTGTCGCCCGCCATGATGGCGCGAGCGATGGGGGCAGCACCCCGCCAGCGCGGCAAAAGAGACGGATGAACGTTGATACAGCCATAGCGTGCCGCAGAAAGAAAACGAGACGGCAACAAAAGACCATAGGCAACAACAATAATCACATCGACAGATTGAGATACGACGGCATCGATGAATGTCTCATCGATGTGCTTCGGCGTCATAACGGCGATGCCGTGTTGCTCGGCAAAGCTGTGGACGCAGTTTTTGCGTAGTCGTTGCCCTCGTTGTTGTGGGCTCGGCGGCGGGGAGACGACCGCAACGACGTCATAAGGGCTGGTATAGAGTGTCTCCAGCGTCGGTAAGCTGAAGGGTTGGCTCCCCATGAACAGCACGCGTAAGGTTTTATTTTGGGCTTGGGCGACCATTTTTTTTGGGCTTGAGACTTTTTTGCACTTTACGCACCGCAAGACGTCTTTTCAGGGGCGATAGCCTATGGAGCAGTAAGACCCCATTCAAGTGGTCATTCTCGTGTTGCAGACAACGAGCAAAGAGACCACGAGCAGAACAGCTCTGGGGCTGGTTGTGTTCATCGGTATAGCTGAGCTGAATCGATTGCGGACGCGTGATATCGATAAAGGTATCAGGGATAGATAGACAGCCTTCTTGGGCGGTTTCGGTTTGCTCGTCGTGGTGCGTGATGGCGGGATTGATAAAAATTGTTGGCGGCGAGACTTCTTGTTCGTCTGGCCCGATGCGCAGAGCAAAGACACGCAAAAGAACGCCAATTTGTGGTGCTGCAAGACCAATGCCGTTGTCACAGTCTATCAGCGTATCGCGCAAATCATCGATGAGGGCGGTAAGGCTAGCATCGAAGGCAGAAACCGGTTGGCTCGTCTGCGTCAGACGGCGGTCAGGCACAATAAGGATAGGCTTGATAGTCATAGTTGGGTTATACCATAAAAGATAGAGGGACAGGATAACTCCTCTGTAAGGATAGTCAAAAAAAGTGTGGTGTTCGATGGTTGTTGCAGTTGACGATATTAATATTGACGGCAAGACGTTGTTTGTGCGGTGTGATTTGAATGTGCCGTTGCAAGATGGCCGTATACGGTCGGCAGAAAAACTGGTGCGGGCAGTTAAAGGATTAAAGGGGTATGCTACCCGCGGGGCGCGCTTGGTGGTGGCTTCCCATCTTGGTCGTCCGCAAGGTATCGATAAGACTCTGTCGCTACGGGTTGTCGCCGAGGATTTACGGGCGCGGATGGCACCGCACCACGTTGACTTTGTCGAAGATTGTATCGGTAGCGACGTGCGTCAACGAGTGGACGCGTTGACGGAGGGGTCGATGCTCCTCTTAGAGAACTTGCGTTTTCATCGTGGCGAGACGATGAACGACAAAGATTTTGCCTTAGGGTTGCGACAGGCAAGTGCTGCGGACATTTATGTCAATGATGCTTTTGCTTGTGTGCATCGTGCCCATGCTTCTGTCGCTGCGTTGCCACGTCAGCTGCCGTGTTATGCTGGCGTTTTGCTGTCAGAAGAAATACAAGCCCTGCAGAAGGTTTTGGGTGGCGACAAGCGTCCGATGGTCGCCATGATTGGCGGTGCAAAAATCTCAACAAAAGTGCGTGTTCTTATGAGTCTTGTGCGTAAAATGGATGCGGTCATTATTGGTGGGGCTATGGCAAATACGTTTCTGGCAGCACAAGGCTACGCGCTGGGTTGTTCGTTGTATGAGGCAAACCAAAAGGAGACAGTGGCGGCGATTAGGCAGGTGGCAACACAACGGGGGTGTCGTCTGATTGTGCCTGTAGATGCTTGTGTGCAGGATGGCGCGGGACGCACGCACCATGTGGCAATTGATGCTATCGAGCCTGACCATAAGGTCATGGATTTGGGGCCTCGTAGCGTGCATGCGATTAAGGACATTTTATCGCAAGCGGCGACACTTGTTTGGAATGGGCCCCTTGGTGCTTTTGAGATAGACCCATTCCACGAAGCGACACAGGAGGTTGCGGCGTACGTGCGTGCCCGTAGCGACAAAAAGAAATTGGTGAGTGTTGTCGGCGGGGGTGATACATTGGCTGCAGTGGCACAGGGCTATAAGGGAAAAAAAACAGATAAAGAGGCAGAAACGTGGGGGTTTAGCTATGCGTCTACGGGCGGGGGGGCTTTCCTCGAGTGGTGTGAAGGAAAAATTCTTCCCGGCATCGAGGTTCTGGAGGATATGGCACAAAACGTCAAGGAGGCTTAAGATGGCTTTGGTATCGATGCGGGAAATTTTAGACCATGCGGCAAGTGCGGGGTACGGCGTGCCGGCTTTTAACGTCAATAACATGGAGCAGGTGCAGGCGATTATGCGTGCTGCCGAGCGTACCGACTCGCCGGTGATTATTCAGGCATCGCGTGGGGCACGTAAGTACGCCGGCGATGTGTTTTTGCGTCATTTGTTGCAAGCTGCTGTGGAGCAGTGGCCGCAGGTGCCGATTGCCATGCACTTGGATCATGGCAACGAGCCGGCGACGTGCCTGTCGGCTATCGATGCGGGCTTTTCTTCGGTTATGATGGATGGCTCTCTGGAAGCCGACGGTAAAACGCCTGCTTCGTATGATTATAACGTGGCGGTCACGCGCAAAGTGGTTGATGCTGCTCACCGCAAGGGGGTTACTGTCGAGGGCGAGTTGGGGTGTCTGGGTTCGCTGGAGAGCGGAACAGGCGAAGCAGAAGATGGCCATGGGGCTGAGGGTGTGCTTGAGCGGTCGGCTTTGTTGACGGACCCCGAGCAAGCAAAGGATTTTGTTGCGAGGACGGGAGTCGATGCTTTAGCCGTTGCCATTGGCACGTCCCACGGGGCATATAAGTTTACGCGCAAGCCTGATGGTGCCATTTTGGCGATGGATGTGGTGCGCGCCATTCACCAAGCTGTGCCGAACACGCATCTGGTCATGCACGGCTCGTCGTCGGTGCCGCAGGACTTGCAGGATTTGATTAACCAGCATGGCGGTGCTATGAAGCAGACGTATGGTGTGCCTGTGGAAGAAATAGGCGAAGGCATCAAGAATGGCGTGCGTAAGATTAATATCGATACGGATTGTCGTATGGCGATAACCGGGACGTGGCGTCGGGTGGCACAGGAGCGTCCGAGCGAATTCGACCCGCGCCAGTTTTCGTTGCCCGCCTATGAGACGATGGAGTCGCTGTGTGTGCAACGCTATGAGGCGTTCGGTGCGGCGGGACAGGCAAGCAAAATCAAGGGCATACCTTTGTCAGCGATGGCAAAACACTATCAGGAGGGCGCGCTCTAGCGCGCACCAGCACCCTTATGGCGGAGATCGCTCCTTCATTGATAGCAGCAGACATGGGACTCTTGCGTGAGTCCCTACGTGCCGCCGACAAAGCAGGCGCAAAGGTGATACACCTCGACGTCATGGATGGGGCTTTTGTCCCGAATATAACGCTGGGGGCAGGCACAATCCGCGCCTTGCGTCCTCATAGTAACAGTCTCTTTGATGTGCACTTGATGGTGCGTTCACCGCACACGTTAATTGATACGTATATCGATGCGGGGAGTGACGTGATAAGTTTCCATTTAGAAGCGGATACGAATGTGCCTGCGTTAATTGCACGTATCCGTGACGGGGGGTGCCGCGTTGGTCTGGCGATGAATCCGTCGACGCCGATTGGAGCGGTTTTGCCGTATGTGGCGGACATTCATCAGGTTGTGGTTATGGGAGTCGAGCCTGGCTTTAGTGGACAAACCTTCATCGCTGGGGTGGCTGATAAAATCTTGGCGTTGCAACAGAAAAAGGGTGCGGGCATGCTTATCGAAGTGGATGGTGGCGTCACCTTAGCCAACGTGTCGGACTTGCGGGCGCGGGGTGCTGATGTGCTTGTGGGGGGCTCGAGCATCTTTGCTGAGGGAATCGATGGTGTTCATAAGCGTTTCTCTGCTCTTTGTGCGGCGTGTGCGCGATGATGCGCGTGCTTCACGTGATAGAAGAACGTCTGGCTTTCCGCCATAGGCGTCTGTTGCTCCATGTTCTCGGTGGGCTGGCTGGTTTAGGTGTCAAGCAATACGCTTTGGGTTTTGGTTCGGTGCGTCTTTTGGACATGTTGCATCGTCGGGGAGTCGATGCTCGTCTCGATGTTATGGATAGCGAGACAACGGGGGTGTTGTCTCGGTCGCAGCGGCGGATGACCCGCGATATCGATGATTTTATCGGAGCGTATGGTCTCTCGCATGTTTTGGCGTGGGGACGGGGTGCACGCTCGGTTGTCGCTCGCCGTGAACACAAAGCCGTCATGCGCGTCGGAATCGTCTTCGATTATACCCATAGACCGGAGGCAGGCATGTTCGATGCCGTGTTCACCTTTCGTGAGATGCTACGGGATTCCTTGCAGGAGGATAAAGGCTGGCAGAGTCAGCGTCTGTTTTGTGTGCCTTTTTTGGTCGATAGAGTGACGGAGGTGGGGCAGATTAATCGTGCTCGTGATTATGCCATTCCAGCGCGGGCAAGAGTGCTCCTTGTGCGCGCCCAGAACGCCCCCCAGGGTTTATGGCAGGAAGAACTCGACAGGTTGTTCTCGGCATTGAAGATGCAACAAAATTGGTATGTGTGGCTCTTCCATAGTGGCGAGGGGCAAACAAAGGCTATCGCCGAACGCTCGGTCGCCTATGGTATCCGACCAAGATTGCGTATCCTCAAGGGAGAGGCAAACTATGCCGAGCATGTCAAAGCATGCGACGCTTTGGCGTTACTTGATGAAATGGATGCCTTCGACGAACCTTTGCTCGAGGCGTGGGCGTGCCGAAAAGTCGTCTTGCTGGCGCGCCCGCGTTATCTCGACCGCCGCTTGCTCCCGCAAGGCAATGTCTTTGTTACCGACTCGTCGATGCACGCGTGGGCTCATGTGTTACAGAAAGTAGAAGAACAGGACACGTCCGTCGATGCCGTTGCTCAAGCAGGCTACAGGGCTTATCTCGACCAATTCACACCTGCTCGTGCCCTCCAGAAATGGTATGATACGCTACAGGGCTTAGACAAAGTTGTGGACTCGTTGTGATGGCGCGGACGTTCGACTTGGTGGTGCATGGCGGCACAGTGGTGACCGAAAAAGGAAGCGAGACCGCGAGCATCGCCATCCATGATGGCAAGATAGCGGACGTCGCGGGCACAATCTCTTTGTCGCGGGCAGAGCGTGCCATCGATGCCCGCGGCTTACATATTTTGCCTGGCGTCATTGACTCGCACGTGCATTTTCGTGAGCCGGGGTTGACGCACAAAGAAGATTTGGCGAGTGGCTCGCGGGCTGCTGTTTTGGGCGGTGTCTGTTGTATCTTTGATATGCCCAATACGCAGCCTGCCCTCGTGGATGTTGCCAGTCATCGCCACAAGGTGGCTTTAGCCAAGGGGCGTCTCTTTTGTGATTACGGCTTTTATGTGGGTGCTCATCGGGAGCACTGGCGGGCTTTGCCGGATGTAGAAAAACAGCACGGTTGTGTTGGCGTTAAAGTCTTTATGGGTAGCTCGACAGGCTCGCTGTTGATTGACGATGAGGCAACCTTAGGGGGCATTTTGGCTCGTGTGAATCGGCGTATCGCCGTGCACTGTGAGGACGAAGCACGGCTGCGGATAAGGGCGGACAACCACAGCAAGCAATGGTCACAATGGTGGGGTTGTGGCGCGCATGCGCGTTTGCGTGACCCGCAGGCAGCGTTGAATGCCAGTCAAAGGCTGGTGCGTTTGTTGCATAAGCACAAACGCTATGGGCATATTTTGCATCTGACGTCGCAGGAAGAGGTTTTATGGTTGCGGAGTCTTGCCCCGCAGGTGCGCGGTTGGGTTTCAGTTGAAGTCACGCCACACCATTTGACGTTCGAGATGCCTTCGGCGTTGCGTCGTGCTGCCGAGTTGGGGGGCGAAGGCTTTGCGGTTGTCAATCCACCGATACGTTCGTCTCGTCATCGTCAAGCGTTATGGGATGCGGTGCGACGGGGCGAGATTGCTACAGTGGGCTCTGATCATGCCCCGCACACCCGCGCTGAAAAAACCGAGTCCGTCTATCCGCAGCTGCCCTCAGGGATGCCGGGCGTTCAACAGATGCTCCCGATTATGCTGAATCATTGTCATCAAGGTCGTCTGGGGTTGAACCGATTGGTTGCCATGACGTCAGCGAATGTGGCAAGGGTCTTTGGTTTGCAAGCAAAGGGGTCGATGACGCAGGGATTCGATGCAGATTTGACGCTCGTTGATCTTCAGGCGCGCCGCCGTCTGGGTTCCTCGCGATGTGGCTGGAGTCTCTATGAAGGCATGCAGGTTATCGGCTGGCCCATCATGACGATGGTGCGGGGCAACCTGGTGATGCGCGAGGATACCGTGATAGGTGAGCCTATCGGTCAACCCTGTTCGTTGTCTTCGCCGTTGTAGATACAGCCGGTTGCGTCGGTATCGATGACAGTGATTTGCGAGAGCAACGGCAGCTTTGGTTTGATGCGTTGCCAGAACCATACGGCAATGGTCTCGTTGCTCGGCTTGTTGTCCATGCCGTCAATATCGTTGAGGTAACGATGGTCCAGCTGGTCGATAAGAGGTTGGACGGCATCGGCAATGGCATAGTGGTCATAGAGCCAGCCGTCTTTGGCATTGACGACACCTTTGAGGCGGACTTCTATTTTGAAGGTATGACCATGCAGACGAGAACAACGATAACTGGGGGGCATGTGCGGCAGAGACCGCGCCGCAACAAAACTGAAGCGATGGTAAATCGACACGGTTGGCATTGTGGTGGACGTCTTGTTTGGCATGATGGTTACGGGATGTCGAGAATTTTGTGGGTTTGTAGGCTGAGTCGCCAAGGGCTATTGTGCGCGCAGGTTGCCATTGTGGAGGCGAAGTTGCGGTTTTTGCGGGCATCATCGAGGGGTTGCAGAAAAAAATGCTTGAAGTGCCAGTGTGCCATAGCGTTGAGGTCTTGTCGAGTATAGGATTGTGGCCAGACGACTTTGAGTTCGTGTCCGGTTTTTTGTTGAATTTCGGTGCCGAACTTGGGGCTGACGCAAATCCAATCGATGCTATCGGGCACAGGCAGTGTGCCGTTGGTTTCGATGGCGACACGACAGCCGTGCGTATGGAGGGCATCGATAAGAGGGGTGTCGAGCTGGAGCATGGGTTCACCGCCGGTCATGATAATATAAGGGTTGTGCGAGCGGGCGTATTGTTCTTTGTGGGCGTTTTTTTGCCAACATGACAAGATTTTTTTGACGAGTGCTGTGCGGGTAAAGACTCCGCCGTTGGTGCCATAGGCGCCGACGAACTGGGTATCACAGAATCGGCATTTTGCTTGGGTGCGGGTGTGTTCGTGTCCCGACCAGAGATTGCAGCCGCGCAGGCGACAAAAAACCGCGGGGGTGCCGCTCATGGCACCTTCCCCTTGGTAACTGGCATAAATCTCGTGAACAGCGTAGGGCATGGCTTATGGGAATCTTGGTAACAATTGACCAGCAGACATTGTCTGTTAACGCTTCAGCAGGGGGTCTGTGACACCGAGCTCGCGGAAGGCGTCGGCTCGTAGCACGCACGAGTCGCATCGTCCGCAGGGTTGGTTGTCTGGTGTTGGGTCATAGCAGCTCCATGTTTGCGCGTAGTCGAGTCCTAAGCGCAAGCCTGTTTCGATGATAGCGCGTTTGCCCATCTTCAGCAACGGGGCGTGGAGCGTGATAGGCTTTTCGCGACCGATTTTAGTGGCAAGGTTTGCGGTTTTCTGCCATGAATCGATGAATTCGGGACGGCAGTCGGGATAGCCGCTATAGTCGATGATGTTGGCGCCGAAAAAAATGGCGCTTATGGCGTGGGATTCGCCGTAGGCTAAGGCGTAGGCGAGAAACAGGTTGTTGCGCGCAGGCACGTACGTGGTCGGGATTCCTTGTTGTTTGATGGCGGCAACGCTTGTGGGTTGTGGCACCGCAAGACGTGTATCCGTTAGTGCCGAGTTGCGGAACAAAGCCGATTCGATTGTCACAGTCGTATGCGGGAGGTTATAGTGTTTGGCAAGGATGCTGGCATAGGTGAGTTCATGGTGATGTCTCTGTCCATACTGAAAGGACAAAGCGTGCAACGCAACACCCTTATCGCGAGCGAGGACAAGGGTTGTTGCCGAATCGATGCCGCCGCTCAACAGAATGACACCTTGCTTTTGTGTCGGGGCTTGTGTCATGGAGAGGAGCACCCATGAGTGCGTCCCCTTCCCAGTTGATACGCGACAAAGCCCTTTCGCTTGGCTTTGATGATGTGCGTATCACGACTCCTCGTCTGTTGGCACAGACATCGCAGCGTTTGCAGGTGTTCCTCGAGCGGGGTTGGCATGGCGACATGGGTTGGTTAGATAAAAACAAGGATAGGCGTAAAGACCCCCGTTGTCTATGGTCTTGTGCGCGCTCGGTCATTGTTTGTGGGCTCAACTATAAGCCGAGCTACAATCCGTTGACTCGTCTCCGTCACAGGGATAGGGGCGTTATCAGCGTCTATGCTCAGGGGCGTGACTACCACAAAATCATGTCGCAGCGTCTAAAAGCCCTTGCCCGTTGGCTTATCGCCCACAACGGCGGCGAAGCAAAAGTGTTCTGTGATACCGCGCCGTTGATGGAAAAGCCTCTCGCACAAAAAGCAGGTATGGGCTGGCAAGGCAAACACACCAACGTGGTCTCCCGAGATTATGGCTCGTGGTTACTGCTTGGCGAGGTTATGACCACCCTCGAACTAGAGACGGATACGGCTGAGCACGACCATTGTGGTAGCTGTCAGGCTTGTATGGATATCTGTCCGACTCGAGCGATTGTCGCGCCCTATCAGTTGGATGCCCGCTTGTGTATTTCGTATTTGACGATTGAACACAAGGGCGTCATTCCCCGTGCTTTACGGCATAAAATCGGCAACCGTATTTACGGGTGCGATGATTGCCTTGCGGTATGCCCTTGGAATAAATTTGCTCGCAGGGCGCGCCACTGGCAGAGTCAGAGCATCGATGAGTCGCTTATCTCTTTGTCATCTCTCGATGAGGATGCTTTTCGTGCCTTGTTTAAGGGGACGGCGATTAAACGCACGGGACGCAATCGCTTTGTGCGCAACGTGATGATTGCCCTTGGTAATAGCGGGGATGCCCGCGCTCTTGATGCGGTTTGTGCGCGCTTGAAGGACGACTCACCATTGGTGCGAGGCATGGCGGTCTGGGCTTTGGGACGCTTAGCCCCAAAAGAGATACTCAAAGGTGTCTACCAACGCTATGGCACAAACGAACAAGATAAAAGTGTGCGTGCCGAATGGCATGCTGTCTATTCGGGTACGTCTGTTCCCCAACAATAAGCATCGTCTATGGCGCGCGTCAGAGCCGCGCGCATGGCGGGTGCTTCTGCTTGGTGGGCTGCCGTTTCGACAAAACGCAACGTGCATTTTTCGCCCCATGCCTGTTGCAGACGATAAATGGGCTCAGGCGGACAAAGCAAATCATAGCGACCACTGATAAAAAGGGCATCAAGACAACGCAGACGGGCGACATTGTCGATAATATGGTTCGGTGGCAGAAAGAAATCGTGTGCCATATAGTGACTCTCTAAAAAAGGGGTTCGGGGACACTTTTTGCTTGTGTTCTGTGTCGGAAAATAAGGGGGGGCTACGTCGAGAGAAGAAAGAACATGCTCATAGCGTGCCCAGATGTGTGCGGCACGCTCTCGGGTTTCAGCCTGTGGGCTTTTCAGCATCCCTTGCAACGTGGCTATGGGGTCATCCGAATCATCACGCCTATCGAGAGTTCCTCGAAGGTCATCCCACAGGTCGGGGCGAAAGCGTTGCGCGGCACTGTAAAAAGCCCAGCGGGTGTCTGCTTTGCTGGCAAGAAAGAGGCTACGTAGCACGAGCCCGCGCACATGTTGCGGGTAGGCGATAGCATAAGCCAAAGCGAGAGTCGCCCCCCACGAGCCGCCCACGAGAGTCCACTTATCGATCCCGTGGTGTTGCCGTAGAGTCTCGATGTCGTGTATCAGGTGTTGCGTTGTGTTGTTGCGATAGAGGTCTTGGTATTGGCTGCGTCCGCTTCCTCGTTGATCCATGAAGAGAACGTGCCAACGGCGGGCATCGAAAAGACGCTTGTGGCCGTCATGACAGCCACTGCCGGGGCCTCCATGCAGAAAAAGAACCGGCGCGCCTGTCGGGTTGCCATAGGCTTGAATATGAAGACGGTGCTCGCCATCTACCGCCAACGTGGACGTGCGCGTCGGGCCTAAGGGGTAAGACTTAGGTGTTTGTGCGCGCCGGCGGCGTAAAATCGTCTTCAATGTTGCTTTCCAAAACATGAGCCACACGTAATAAAGTCGTCTCGTCAAAGGAAGGAGCAATAAGATGCACGCCCAAAGGCAGACCCCGCTCGTTGCGACAAATTGGCAACGATAAAGACGGCAAACCAGCAAGACTGGCAGGCACCGTCAACAGGTCGTTGACATACATGGTAATCGGGTCCGAGTCTTGTTGATGAACAGGAAATGCCGTATTCGGGGTTGTTGGCGTCAAGAGAGCGTCCACCTTGTTAAAGACATGGTCGAAGTCTTCTTTGACTTTGGCACGTACTTTTGTTGCTTTGAGGTAGTAGGCATCGTAGTAGCCTGCTGAGAGGACGTAGGTGCCGATGAGCAGTCGGCGTTTGACTTCTTCGCCGAATCCTTGTGAGCGTGTTTGGTGGTACAATTCGTCTAGGTCGTTGGCTTTGGCTCTGAGTCCGTAGCGGATTCCGTCATAGCGCGCCAAGTTGGAGGAGGCTTCAGCGGGGGCGATGATATAGTAGGCGGGCAATGCGTAGATTGTGTGCGGCAGAGAGACAGGCACCAGTTGGGCGCCGTTGTCTTTGAGCATGTCTTGGGCTTGTTGCCAAGCTGCAAGAATCGAGGGCTGGACGTTGTCGTGATGGTATTCTTTTGGGATGCCGACTCGGAGTCCTTTGACGTTTTTGCCGATAGCCTGTGTGAAGTCGGGCACATTTTGTTTTGATGTTGTCGTATCGTTTTTGTCGAATCCGCAGATAGCGTTGAGGATAAGGCCGGCGTCTTTGACGCTACGGGTGAAGGTGCCTGCTTGGTCGAGGGATGACGAGAAGGCGATCATGCCGTATCTCGAGCATCGCCCGTAGGTTGGTTTGACGCCGACAATGCCGCACAGGGCGGCGGGCTGTCGTATGGAGCCGCCGGTGTCTGACCCGAGTGCGCCCAAAGCGAGTCGTGCGGCGACCGCCGCTGCTGAGCCGCCGGATGAGCCGCCCGCCGTCAAGGGCGTGTTCGGAGATGACGTGTCTACCCAAGGATTAATAACGCTACCAAAGTGGCCGGTGTTGCTGGCAGAGCCCATAGCGAATTCGTCCATATTGGTTTTGCCGAGCATGACGGCGCCGTTCTGCCAGAGCCGCGCGGTTACCGTCGACTCGTAGGGAGGCGTCCAGTTTGCCAAAATCTTGGATGCTGCGGTGGTGCGGGTATTGCTGGTGCAGAAGAGGTCTTTGATAGCAAGGGGCAGACCATCGAGGACACCTAAGCTTTCACCCCGTTTGCGCCTTTCGTCGCTGGCTTGGGCTTGTTTAAGGGCATGTTCCGCCGTTGTCGTAATAAACGCGTTGAGATCTTTGTGTTGCCCAATTGCCTTTATGTGGGCTTGTGTCAGCTCATAAGCACTCAGGGCTTTGTCGGCAAGAGCATCAGCAGCCTCCGCCATTGTCATGTGACAAGGTGTCGTAGTCATGACGTCCTCTCAGTCCGACCGTTCGATGACTGTGGGCACGATGAAAAAGCCGTCGCTTTGTTGTGGGCTCTCTTTGAGAACCGCATCGCGACAGCCGCCATCGCTACGCTCGTCAGGCTCCGCCTGGAGCGTATGGTCTGCCATTGAATACAGGGGCTCAACGCCATCGGTGTTGACTTGCTCCAGTTGGGCGATCCACTCGAAGATAGCGGTTAAGTTCTGTGCCCAGTGCGTATCGTTGCTATCGATAGTCAAGCGCGCCAAGCGTGCCACGTCGTCTATGGTTTTTTTATCGATAGTCATTCAACGAGTCTCTATAGTGTGTTTGGGCTTTGATGATGGGATAAACGAAATGAGTTCGGTTAGCAAGCAGCCTGAGCGTTTTTCTCGCGAGGTTGCGGCAAACAAGCGTCTTTTGGCTCTCGACTATGGTCTTGCTCGCACAGGCATGGCACTGAGCGATAAACGTTGGCGGGTTGCGGTGCCGCTGGGCGTCATTCATGCGCGCCAGTGGGGACATATCATTGAGCATTTACGTCCTATCGTTGCCGAGCACCACGTAGGCGGTTTCATCGTTGGCTTGCCGCTGCGCTGGGACGGACAGGAAGGCGAACAATGCGCGCGCACCCGCACCTTTGCTGTGCGTGCCCACAAGGCGTTCGATTTGCCCGTGCTACTGGTGGACGAACGTTATTCGTCTTCTGCTGCTGAACGCCTGCATAAAGAAGGGCTGGAAAAAAAACGGGCACCGCTCCCGCAGGACTCGCACCACGATGCGAGGGCTGCCGCATGGATTTTGCAAGATGCTCTCGACCGTTATAAGCATCTCGCTGGTGGCGGTTGACAAAAACACCATAGACAGGGTAAGCTCAAGGCTTCCCTGTTGTTTTATACCTTTGAGGGGGTTGCGTCATGCGCCTTGCTGCTGTTCTGTTCGATGTGGACGGCACGTTGATTGAAAGTGAAGAGATTCACCGTCAAGCCTTCAACGCCGCATTTCAAGAATTTGGTGTCTCGTGGCACTGGGACCGAGCCCTATATAAAGAGCTGCTGGCTATCGGCGGCGGCGCGGAGCGGCTGCGCCACTACGTCGCTCGAGCAGAGCCCGACCTGCAAACACGAGCCGACTTTTCCAACTTCATCGATGGCCTTCATAAAGCCAAAAATTTTGCTTATGCCGAATTGCTCGCGACAAAGTCGGTCGCCTTGCGCCCCGGAGTCGAACGGCTGGTGCAGACATGCCTAGAGGAAGGTTTACGCCTCGCCATTACCACATCGACGACACGGGAGAATGTCGAAACCATCTTCCGTCATGTTGCCGGCGGGCGCATCAAAGACGCCTTCGAAGTTATCGGCGATGGCGACAGAGTGCGAGCAAAAAAGCCTTCGCCCGATATTTACGTCTGGACTCTCAACGAGTTGGGACTTTCGCCGCAGGCGTGCCTCGCCTTCGAAGATACGCCAAGGGGCGTGCAAGCAAGCGTCAAAGCCGGAATCGCTGCTGTCGCCACTGTCACATCGTATACCATCGATGAAGCTTTTCCGGGGGCAGTCGCCGTCCTCAGCGATATGGGCGAGCACGAACGTCCCTTCCGAGTTATCTCTGGACACGCCCATGGACGGCACTATGTTGACATAGACTTGTTACGGTTGTGGCATCGAGGTGCACACCCGCAACTGTTGGTCACGTAAACAACACAAAACCCGTAGGTGGTGTCTCGTGTCTCACATGTATCAGATAGTTCTCCTTGCAGGCACGTTGCTGGCGACACTCACCCCGTCTTTTGTCCTCAGCGAAAGCGGTCTACCGAGCCGCAATCCCAGCCATATCCGCCTGATAGCCGAAACCGCCCTCATCGAGAAGGATAAGAAAACCCTACGGGCTGGGTTACAAATTCAACTGGATAAAGATTGGAAAACGTACTGGCGCGATCCGGGTGATGCGGGCTTGCCGATACAGTTTACGTGGCGAGAACAAAAAAATGTTGCCAACCTCAATGTTTTGTGGCCTGCTCCGACTCGCTTTGTTGAGTTTGGCTTGCAGTCAATTGGTTACGAAAAGGAGGTGGTTCTACCCATCGATGTGACTCTTGCTGAAGCCGGCCAAGATGTTATCCTACGGGGCACTGTTGATTATTTGGTGTGCAAGGATATTTGCTTGCCGGTGCAGGAAGATGTGTCGTTGCATATCTCGGTTGCGACAGAGGAGGACATGGCGCGTAACGCTGGCGTTGTGCCGTCTTCGGCTAATGCGGCCACTTTGGCGCGCTATCGCTCGCAAGTGCCTTTAACGGAAAAAGCATCGCCAATTAAGCTGCGTTCCGTGGGGGGAAGCTATCAGGAGCCATGGCGTCTGCGAGTCGTTGCTCACTCTGAGCATCCGTTTGTCGCACCCGACCTCTTCCTCGAAGGAGAAAAAAGTCAAGACCTATGGTTTTCTAAGCCTAAGGTCACCATGCGGGAAGGCAATCGCCTTGCGGTTTTTTCTGTGGATGTCGGCGGGCAAGCCCTCGTTGATAATCCTAATCTGCGTGCTCACCAGCTGCGTTTGACCGTTGTCGATTCCTACCAAAGCCTCGATGTCTACAGAAAAGCCGATGGCTACTATGCGGTGTCTGTCGATGTCGATGATGTGATTGGCACGAGCAACCCATGGACGTCTTATGGCTGGATTTTGCTGTTTGCGTTGCTTGGTGGTTTGATTTTGAATTTCATGCCGTGCGTCTTGCCGGTGTTGTCGATTAAGCTCTTGGGGGTCGCGACAGCGGGCGAAGACAAAACCCTCGTGCGAGAAGGCTTCTTGTTTTCTGTTGCGGGCATTCTCTTCTGCTTTTTGTTGTTTGCCCTTGGTGTTTTGTTGTTACGCCAGCTCGGAGTCTCGGTGGGGTGGGGGCTCCACTTTCAGCAACCCTTGTTCATCGCTGCCATGGCTTTGTTGATGACGTTGTTCGCGGGCAATTTGCTTGGCTTTTTTGAATTACGCTTGCCCGGGGCGTTGTCTCGCTTGTGGCAGGGAGACGGCAAACGCCACAACTTGTTCTATGAAAACTTTTCGAGCGGAATCTTAGCAACGCTGTTGGCGACGCCGTGTTCAGCACCCTTTCTTGGAACGGCAGTAGGCTTCGCTCTTTCTGGCGACAGCTTCGATATTGTGCTGGTTTTTATGGTGCTTGGTCTGGGTTTTTCTCTGCCGTGGCTTGTTGTTGCGGCTTTTCCGGGTTCAGGTGGATTCATCCTGCCCAAGCCAGGCCCCTGGATGCAAACATTCCGTAAAGCCTTGAGTCTACCCTTGCTGGCAACCGTCATTTGGCTCCTGAGTCTTTTGATTGATACGTTATCTATCGAGAGTCTCGTGATTTTTTCAACCAGTCTCGTTGTCTTGTTCGTGCTCCTCTTTGCCCGTAGCAAAGGCGTGGCAACCCGCCTACCCACAGGGGTTCTCACGACAGGGGTGCTCATTGTTATGGCTCTTGTGCAGTGGGATTTTTTCAAAGACCCTACCGCCGTCGCTCAGCCAACATCCACACGCCAAGCAGGAATTGATTGGCATCCTTTTGCCCCAGAAAAAATCCGCCACCACGTCCAAAATGGCAAAGTCGTCTTTGTCGATATCACCGCAGATTGGTGTATCACGTGCCAGGTCAATAAATTGTTTGTGCTCGACAAAGAGCCGATAGTCCGTCTATTTGTCAAAGAAGCCATCGAAGCTCAACAAGGGGATTTAACACGACCGGACAACGATATTGCAACGTGGATGGCAGCCTTTGGACGTTATGGTGTGCCGTTTAACGTTATTTTTGGGCCCAAACGTCCTGAGGGTATTGTGCTCCCGGAGCTGCTGAGTATCGAAGGCGTGCAAGAAAGCCTGAAGCTAGCCGGGGAGGGTCAAGCGCAATGATAACGGAAAAGGGGGATGACGGAAAAGGGGGACAACAGAAAAGGAAAAGGAAGGGCAACCCGACCAATCACAATAGGAGACGTGATGAAAACAGGTGATAGCATAGCCAAGGCGGACGTTTTTGTTCTTGCCGATGGCAAGCCGCAGCAGGTCAACAGCATCGACCTTTTGGCGCAACAGACAGTCCTTTTGATAGCGGTGCCTGGTGCGTTTACGCCTACGTGCGATGACCAGATGCCGGGCTACGTGACACAGGCGGAGGCTTTTCGTCAAAAAGGCATCGATGCTCTGTATTGTTTGTCGATTAACGACCCGTTCGTTATGGGCGCATGGGAAGAAAAGTTGGCATCGCAGGGAAAAGTCAGCATGATAGCCGACAGCAACGGCACATTCACGCAAGCCATGGATATGATGTGTGACTTGTCGGCAGCGGGCCTAGGGGCGCGCTCGAAACGTTATGTGGCTCTCATCGAGAACGGCGTCGTTACGCGCCTTTACGATGACGGCGGCCCCGCCTTCGACAAAACCAAAGCAGAAAAAGTCCTGAACGACCTATAGCGCGTCCGGGTTTTTGTCCGCTTTTTTATGGGCTTTGATGGCGTCTCTCGCCAGACGGTCGACGCGCTCGTTGTCTTGTTGGCCAGCGTGTCCTTTCAGCCAGTGCCAACGAATCGTGTGACGCGCATTGAGGCTATCCAGCTCGCGCCATAAATCGACGTTTTTGACATCTTGTTTGCTCGTGGTGCGCCAGCCGTTGCTCTTCCAGCGAGACAGCCACTGGGTGATGCCTTGTTGCACATAACGGCTATCGCTATAGAGATGAACAGAACTTGGACGATCCAAGCTTTGTAGGGCGCGGATGGCTGCCGTCAATTCCATGCGGTTGTTGGTGGTATCGCCGTGGGCACCGCTGAGCTCGCGGGTCGTGCCGCGCCAGCGCAACGTGGCTGCCCAACCCCCTACGCCAGGGTTGCCAGAACAGGCGCCATCGGTGAAAATGGTCACGACATCATCGTTGCTTTTAAGTGTCATGGCAGTAACGTTGCTATCATAGGGTGATTATGGTGAAAGAGCAGCTTGTTGTGATATTCTTGTGGGTCTTTATCGGGTAGCGGATGGTCAAACGCCTGTTGGTCTTGTAGTCGAGTCAAAAGAAAATTCAAAGCAGCTCCTTGACAGAGGAGCGGTAACCGGTGTCGTTCTTCTGGGCTGAGGGGGCGTTCTTTGTCATAGGCAGCAAGTAACGCTTGGGCGTAGGTGGGGCGTAAGGTATGCTTATCATCGAAGCACCAAGCATTCAAGGTGATAGCCAAATCATAGGCGAGATTATCGACACAGGCAAAATAGAAATCGATGATACCGCACAGTGTCTCTTTGTCGAAAAAGACGTTATCGGGGAACAGGTCGGCATGGATGATACCTTTGGGGAGCAAGGACATATCACCTTCATCGAAGCGGGCTAAGGTCTCATTGATGGTTGTGCGCATCGGGCGGGGGGGATTGAGTTGCTCGGCAAGGGCGCGCCACCCCGACAAGTCAAACGGGTTGGCACGCTGTAACGGCAACGAGGCGGTCGCACAGTGCAGACGCGCCAGCTGTGTGCCGACTTGACGGCAATGCTCAAGGGTGATGACGCGCACAGGTGTGCCTTGAAGAAAACAGAAAAGGGCAGCATGTTTGCCACACAAAAGACTCGTCATGGCACCATGGCGATCACGAATAGGGGTCGGACATGGAAGCCCTTTGTCGCTGATATGGCGCATCAAGGAAAGAAAAAACGGCACATCCGCAAGAGAAAGACGACGCTCGTGTTCGTAGAGAGTCAACACCAGACGACTGCCATCAACGAAAAAGACGTGGTAGTTGGTGTTGGAGATGCCCTCATCGATGCCCTCGAAGTGTTTAAGAGGAGCCAGATTATAGGGAGCAAGAAAAGCACGCAGAGCCTTCTCGTCGACGTGGGTATAAACAGCCATAGCGGTTGTGCCTTGGGGGTGCTTATGGCTCGTATGCGCTGAGTTCCATAAGATAATAGTTTGTGCCGAACAGCTGGGAAGACGATGTTTCTGTCCGTTGTGATTTGATGAGTCCCACGTGAGGGGCGTAGTGGTCGATGTGCTCTATTGTCACGTCGATGCTTCCTGTTCCGCGGTAGCCGATGAACGATGCTTTTCCTTGCCCGCGCACTTTCAGGCAGTTTGCATAGGTGCCAGCAGGCACCGAGACAACGGCTTGCGTGTCTTCGATGGTGTAGTGCATGTAGAAGGGTTCGGTGGCACGCAAGCCCATGTCGAGAGGCAGACGGCGCACGAGAAGATACGTCTGACTGGACGTCTTCCAGGATTGACCTTTTTGGAGGGGATAACGCAGGACAGGTCGCACGTTGTCCTCCCAGCGTAAAGCCGAGCCACCAGAAGACTGAAAGGCAAGACGCTCGATACCTTGGCTGTTGGCGCGGTAATAGTAAAGGGTATCATTCTCGTGGCGTATGGGCAAAACATTTTCATAGAGAACAGGCACGCCCGCTGAGGTTTCGCTTGCCCCTTCGATGCGGGTCACATCGGTCAGAGGCAGACTCTCGCGGATAGAGCGCATAGTCTCTTTAACCTCATAGCCGGGGGTAATAGTGATGGCGTAGTGCCAGCGTCCGCCGTCTAAGGGAAAATACGTGTGCTCTGTTTCGGGCGAACAGGACACAAGAAACACGAGGGATAAAAAACAGCTGCCAACGCGGGACATAATACGGGGAGTGAGACGATTCATTTTTCTGGGAGCAGGCGGGATGGCAGATCATAAAACGTAACGTTGCTTTCTGCGACGGCTGATAGGGGCCCCTGGGCGGTAAGATCAGCCCCTTGTGTCTTTTTATTTTGCACGCCCATTTGTGGCTTTCCGCTTTTCATACGGCTCAGTGCGGTATCGAGGCGGCGATGCAACGCCTCGGCATAACGCAACTGATACGCCCGCGGCGTTGTCAGACCGACATCCTCCGCCATATCGCTTACCCAGAGGTAAATTGTGCCGTCACTATTGAGAACAGGGTTGGGTTCATAAATTTGGGCAGCGATAAGACGAAACTCCGCAGGCAAAGGAGCAGAGCCAGGCCAGCCACTTATGCCCTTGAGCGATACATAGTGGACGCTATAAAAAATCGCCACACCAACAAAAAGAACTATCTTGATGCGCCAATGAAGAGCCGCAGAACGCAGACACAAAAGCAAAAGACCAGCAACGACAGTGTAGCTGACCGCAAGAACAAAAATGGTGGATAAACTATGAGGCATAGCACAAAACCATACAAGAGCTATCCGTCACGTTAGCCTGTTTGTGTGCGAGACGTAACCAATTTTTTTGGGAGCGTGTGCATGTTAATAATGTTGCCAACGGCCGTCATGGTAAAGCGGAGCGCGGTTTTTTCTTGGCCAACGCTCTCGAGAGTCACGGTTTTATAGTAGACGACCTCGAGACGAGGATTGACGCGCTCGAGCTTGATGTGGACGTCTACGGGGTTGTCGCTTTGTGTTGCGTAATAATGAATGTTGACGACATAATCGCCGGGTGCAATGCCCCGCACAGTGACCACTTCCTGATTAAGAGGATTAACCACCTCCTCGTTATTGATGACGATGGTATCATTAAGGAGCCCTCTGTCGTCTCTATCGAGATGCAACAGTCCTGCTTCGGGGTTTCTAAACCAGACAAGGCTTCCTTGCGGCGATTCCACCCAAATATCAATATCATCGGGATTAAAGTCCTTCCACGTGATAGAAATAATATATTCCGCTTTCAGCTCGACAGTGCCGGTTTTTGTAATCGGATTGATAAAGATAATCGAAATAAGAAACAGAAACGTAATGCCCATCAAAGCATTAAAGAGCAAATCCGTAAAAGGATCCATGGCTCGGCGGTGATATCCTTTTTTTGTTCTCATGATGACGTCACCTCGTGACGGATAAGAGCCAGTCGGTTCATGGTTTTAATCAAGGCTTGTCCGCCGTGTTCTAAGGGGCGGTATTGCACCGCAATGAGAAGACTGCCGGTTAGCCCGGTCAGAGTGGTATAAAGGGCTGTCGCCATGCCTGAGCCCATGGTGACCAGCAAGCTTTGCACCGAATCGAGAGTGAGGGTATCGACTTGCGTCAGCGAGCTGAGCATGATGATAAAGCCAATAACAGTGCCGAGAAGGCCGAGTTTGATCATGGCATCGCTGATAAACCAGCCATTTTCCGCCAGAGACTCGATAGGTTGAATATGAGTGGCACTCAAGGTTTCAGAAGGCATCACCTGTTGCGGACTCAAGGCGCGTTCTTTGTGGACGTCTTGGAGATACTCGCGCAGGGCGCCGTGGACGTGTGCATCGCGCAACAACGTCTTGAGTGTCGTCTTGTCCGTCAGCTGGTGTTCGAGATAGTTGGCACTGTCCAGCTGTTGCGAGAGACGATAGCTCGTCCAGCCACAATGCACGGTGGTCGCCAAAAACAAAAGACCAATCAAAAAGGCAAGCCCGCTCTGATCAATTGCCCAGATGTGTCCTGCCCAGCCGTTCTCCCAGAGAACAAAGAAGCCAAAAAAATACAGCCCGGCAATCAGGAGCCAAGAAAGAAAAAGACGATGCTCTTGTTGTGTAGCCATGACTAAAAACGCCCTGTGGAAGATGATTCTTGAGCAGGATTATCTATAGGGGGAGGGAGCGATGCCAAGAAGCTGTGTTGGTAATCCTTAATAGCAAACATCAGCCAGACCATCATAGAAAGCAGAAGCAACGCACCAAACTGGTGACTCAAAGCCAACAGCGTAGGCACACCATAAAGCAACGTGGCGATACCCAAAGAAAACTGGCTGATAAGAACAAGAAACAAGCTACGCGCCGACCATACAATGACGGGTGGCGTGCTTCGATTTTTCTCAATGCGATAAACAAGGGCAAAAAGCACCAAGACCGTTAAAAAGCTGAGCAGTCGATGAACCCACTGTATCGGGCCAGGGACTGTAACCATCTGCTGATACCAAGCCCCCCGCCCATCATCGAGAGGAGGCAACAAACTGCCGTCCATCAAGGGATAGGTGTTGTAAATCAAGCCGGCATGATTCCCCGCGACCAACGCACCAAAAATGACTGTTACGGCAAATAACACAAAAGCGACATATATATGTGTCAACAGGGTGTCACGGGTATAATAAGGATGAGGCGGATAGCTGGGAGTCGGCTCACCTTGAATACCGTGGGGAAACATCCACCGTAACATCGCTGAAAAAAGCAGACCATAAAGCAAGAAAGCCAAGAATAAATGTGCTGCCAAACGATAAGGGCTGACTTGTGGCTCGTCCACTAAGCCGCTATAGACCATCAGCCAGCCCATCAAGCCTTGTAATGCGCCAAGAATAAAAAGCACAGAAAACAAGACCAGCCACTCTCGAGTCACATACCGTTGCCAAGCAAAAAACAACAAAGGCAGGAAAAAAACCAACCCCAACACACGACCCAAAAGACGGTGACTGTACTCAATCCAAAAGATGACCTTGAATGAAGCCAAATCGGACATCATGAGACGATACTCGGGGGTTGCTTGGTAGGCACGATAATGTGCCAACCAGTCGTCCGCCGACAACGGCGGAAGGATGCCCATAATGGGCTGCCACGACGGCATTGATAAACCAGAGCCACTTAAGCGGGTATAACCGCCCAAAACGACCATACAGGCAACCAGAAAACAACACGCTAGTAGCCACATCGCAACAAAACGGCATGAACGCCCATCAACGTAAGATAACGCCACACGAGGACTCAAAACAGCAAACATCACATACATAGTCTCCCATAGTCTCTCGAGGGCACGCCCCCACGCTATAGCCGTCATAGACGCCCATCATAGACGTAAGGTTGATATAGTGACACGTTTTCTTCTAGCAACGCAATGCTTTTATTCTACGAACATTTATGTGATAATAATTTTATTTTCCCATTCATGTTGACATATCCCGCTCGACCCCCTATCTTACAAAGCGGAGGGCTTATTTTTGCAAGGTGTAGACAGATGGCGAGGGTATCGAGCAACAAGGATGCCACAAAGGTGCGGGAACGGGCGGTGCGACAGGCAGGCGCGCAATTACGTAACGAGCACGCGACGAAGGTGGTGGAAGCCGAAGAGCGGGTGCGGTCTTTGCGGGCACGTTATGGGGGGATGGACGGCGAGTCGCTTCTCGAGGTTTTGGTGCGGGAAGAGTTTTATGGCGAGATAGCGGCGACATCCTCATTCGGTGCGGAGTCGGCGGTTTTATTGGATATGATTGCATCCATTGATTCGGCGACGCCGGTGATTTTTCTGGATACGGGTAAGTTATTTGAGGAGACGTATAACTATGTTTCGACGTTGGTGTCTCATCTTGGTTTAAGTTGTGTGCAGGTGGAGCGTCCTTCTCCTGAGCGTTTGTTGTCATTGGATCCTCGGGGTGATTTATGGCGGCGTGATGCGGATAGCTGCTGTCATATTCGCAAGGTGGAGCCTTTGTTGCGTGCGTTTGGCAGTGGGCGTTATCGTGCGTGGATAACGGGTCGTAAGCGTTATCATGGTGATTTGCGTCTGCACTTACAGACGTTTGAGGCTGTTGATGGTTTGATAAAGGTCAATCCGCTTGCGGGTTGGTCTCTTGAGCGTATCCGTAGCCGTTTTGAGAGTCGCGGCTTGCCGCTTCATCCTCTTGTGGCACAGGGTTATCCGTCGATTGGGTGTCATCATTGCACGCATCGTGCTGAGGCGGGCGATGATCCGAGGGCAGGGCGGTGGGCAAACATGCAAAAAACCGAGTGTGGCATCCATCGCGCCAGCTGGATGGCGGGTAGCGATAAGCCATAGGTGGGGTCGATGTCGAAACTTGATTCACTCACCCGCCTCGAGCAAGAGAGCATCTATATTGTGCGAGAGGCTTATCATGCCTTCGATAATTTGGCTCTTTTGTGGTCTTTAGGCAAAGACTCCAACGTTCTGGTTTGGCTTTTGATGAAGGCTTTCTTTGGGCGTGTACCTTTTCCGGTCGTGCATGTGGATACGGGTAAGAAGTTCCCTGAAATGTATGCTTTTCGTGAGCGTTACCAGAAGGCGTGGAATCTTGATTTACTTGTTGGTTTGTGTCCGCCTTTAGAGTCGATGGATTCGTCTTTGACTCCTGCGGCTCGTTCGGCGGCGCGCAAGACGGCGGGGCTTAAGGATGTGTTGGCAAAAAAGAAGTATAACGGCTTGATAGCGGGCATCCGCCGCGACGAGCAGGCAACACGAGCAAAGGAACGAGTCTTCTCGCCAAGGGGAGCGGACGGCGGCTGGGACATTCGCGAGCAACCGCCAGAATTCTGGGATCAATATAACACCGACTTTCCGCCTGACACGCATGTGCGTATTCATCCCTTGTTGAATTGGACGGAACTGGATGTTTGGCGCTATATCGAGCGAGAATCGATCCCGATTGTTGATTTGTATTTCAGTCGCAAGGGCAAGCGGTATCGTTCTCTTGGGGATCAAGATATCACGCATCCCATCAGCAGTTCGGCGGCGACGGTGGCAGAAATCATCGAGGAGTTGGCTCAGACCAAGACCCCTGAGCGGGCAGGACGAGCCATGGATCACGAGCGCGAAGATGCCTTCGAGCGTCTGCGTGCCGATGGCTATATGTGACGCAACAAGGGGATAAGACATGGCACCTTCTCAATCTGTGCGCGCCGCGACGGCGCAGGGCGCGACCCTAACGGAACGTCCTTTGCGAGTCGTCATGCTCGGGCATGTGGACCATGGCAAGTCTACGCTGGTGGGGCGACTGTTTTACGACACCCATTCCCTCCCTGAGGGACGCTACGAATCCATTCGTGAGATGTGTCGGCGGCGGTCGATGCCTTTCGAGTGGGCTTTTTTGACCGACTCGTTACAAGCAGAGCGCGATCAAGGTATCACCATCGATACGACACAAATCTGGTTTCATAGCCAGAAGCGTTCTTATGTGATTATCGATGCCCCGGGGCACAGAGAATTTCTTAAGAATATGGTGACGGGTGCTGCCTCTGCTGATGCGGTTGTGTTGCTTGTGGATGCGGCGGAGGGCGTGCGAGAACAATCGCGGCGGCATGCTTATTTGGCACATTTATTGGGTATTCGCCAAGTTATTGTCGTGGTTAATAAAATGGACAGAGCCTTGTATGACCAAGAGCGTTTTGATTCTCTTGCTGAGGAGATGACCGAGTATCTTGCGTCTTTTGGTGTGACTCCTCGTCATATTATTCCGGTGTCTGCGCAACAAGGGGATAATATGGTGGGGTTATCGTCGACGATGAAATGGTATAAGGGTGCGTTTTTGCTTGAGGCTCTTGATTCGTTGCGTGCTTTGCCGTCGGCGGATGATTTGCCGTTGCGTTTTCACGTGCAGGATGTCTACAAGTTTGACGAGCGTCGTATCATTGTGGGTCGTATCGAGAGCGGTGGCATGCGTGTTGGTGACCGATTGCTGTTTTCGCCTTCGGGCTTACAAGGGGAGGTTGCTTCCTTCGAGTCTTGGCGGGCGCCTCAGGGGCGAGCCTTGCAGGAGGCATCCAGTGGCTGTTGTGTCGGTATCATCTTAAAGGAACAGATTTTTGTTGAGCGCGGCATGGTTGCTAGTCACGTGGATGCCCCGCCGCGCTATGGTCATGTTTTGCGGGGTCGTCTGTTTTGGTTGTCGAAGACGCCCTTAAAGCAGGGACAGATTTATCGCATGCGCATTGGCCCTTCTGACCATGGCGTTGAGTTATCCTCGGTGGAAAAAGTTATCGATACGGACGATTTGACATCGACGCGCGTCAAGGCTCAGCAGGTGCCGTATAACAGCGTTGCTGAGGTGATTTTGCGTTCCCGTAGTTTGATGGCTCTCGATGACCATAGCGCGCACCCGTTGTGTGGGCGTTTCGTCCTCAGAGACGGCTACCATATTGCTGGTGGCGGTATTATTAGCCTCGAGGGGCTACCGATGATGACGACACAGACGGCTGTGCAAGACGAACACAAGCATATCTATCAGGTCGCCCATAGAGTCAGCACCACCGATCGTGCTCGGCGCAATCACCACGATGCGGGAGTCATCTGGTTGACCGGGCTGTCGGGTTCAGGTAAGAGCACCATCGGCATCGAACTAGAGCGTCGCCTGTTTTTGAAAGGCTATCAAGTCTACGTTCTCGATGGCGACAATGTGCGGCATGGCTTGAATAAGGACTTGGACTTTACGCCTGAGGGGCGTGCCGAGAACATACGGCGAGTCAGCGAAGTGGCAGCCCTGATGCGCGATGGCGGCTTTATTGTGCTGGCTGCCTTCATTTCACCGTATCGAGAAGACAGAGACTTGGCGCGCCGAGTCTGTAAGGAACAATTCCACGAAGTCTACGTCAAAGCCGATGTCGCCACATGCGAAAAACGCGACCCTAAGGGACTCTACAAAAAAGCCCGCACGGGGGCTATTCCCATGTTCTCAGGGGTGTCAGCCCCCTATGAGATTCCGGAGAAGCCGGAGGTTACTGTCGATACGATGGCGTTGTCTCTCGAGGAATCGGTGGCGTTGATGATGGATTATATTCACCAGCATTTCTGGCAGGGAGGCAAACATGGCTGAGTCGAAAGGAGCCACCCACAACGTCTTGAATTTGGCATTCGGTTTTTCATTTGCCGACCTGTATGACCGTGACCGCTTAAAGGCACTGGATGATGTGTTTGTCGATTTTGTGCGGGAGCGTGATGCCGATTTGGCAGAACGGTTGCTGGTGGCGCGCCAACGTATGCAGGCGGATACAGGAGCGGACAGGGGAGCAGACGAGTCGCCGCTGTTGTTGGCGTTGGCTGAGCCGTTGGAAGATTTTCTTGTCCAGTTGTTTGGCATTGAGTCGGCGGTTGAAGCCCACGTCCGTGAGCATACGTATGATGTTGTGCATCGTTGTCGCCGTCTTTTTGTTCAGAGGCGTGCGTTGAAGGCTTATAAGGCGGATGATGTGCGCGACTATGATGGGCTGGCAGAACAAAAGGCGTTGGCTGTGCTGTTTGGCGAGCCGTTTAGCGAAGATGCTTATGCTCGGCATGTTATGGTGTGGCTGGACGATGAGGAGTCGCAGGCACAGAATTTGGATAAGGCGGCGCGTTATGGGGCTTGGGCGTGTCTGATGGCTGAGGGACAACGTGCGCATCGGCAGGGCAGTTTGTTTATGTATCCGCATCGTTTGGACATGGCGGATTTGGTGCCTTTGCAGGAGTCGTCTCTGGGTGGCGTTGCGACCAAGCGTGCCCCTGAGACGCACCAGCGTTTTCGTGAGGGTTTTGCTTTGACGGATGATGGCATGGATTTAGCCCAAGCCCTTGCTCAGGCACATTATTGTATTTACTGTCATAAACAGGGCAAGGATTCGTGCTCGAAGGGATTCGCTACGGGGGAGGCGGGTTCTTTCAGGGAAAATGTCTTTGGCGAGCCGTTGAGTGGCTGTCCTTTGGGGGAAAAAATATCCGAGATGAACTTGTTGAAGGGACAGGGTTTTGTGGTGTCTTCTTTGGCGGTGGCGGTGGTGGACAATCCGATGATTGCGGGCACGGGGCATCGTATTTGTAATGACTGCATGAAGGCGTGCATTTATCAAAAGCAGCAGCCTGTGGACATACCGCAAGTGGAAACTCGAGTGTTAAAGGATGTGTTGGCGTTGCCGTGGGGGTTTGAGATTTATAGCTTGTTGACTCGTTGGAATCCGTTGAATTTGGAGCGTCCGTATCCTCGTGCCTTGAGTGGCCACAAGGTGCTTGTGGTTGGTCTGGGGCCGGCTGGGTATACGTTGGCACATCATTTGATGAATGATGGTCATAGTGTTGTGGGCATCGATGGTTTGAAGTTAGAGCCGTTATCGGCGTGGAATGGCGTTGATTTGCAAGGCGAGCCGACGGCATTTGAGCCGATTTATGATGTTGAATCGTTGTATGAGCCTTTGGAAAGCCGTATTGGTGCGGGCTTTGGTGGTGTTGCCGAGTATGGTATCACGGTGCGTTGGAACAAGAACTTTTTGCGGCTTATCCGTTTGTTGATTGAGCGGCGGGCAACGGGGGCTTTTTTTGGCGGTGTGCGTTTTGGTAGCACTATAACGTTGGACGAGGCATGGCAGCTGGGCTTTGACCATGTTGCTTTGTGCATGGGGGCGGGCAAGCCGACGATTATTGATATGCCCAATGGTTTGGTGGCGGGCGTGCGGCAGGCATCTGACTTTCTTATGAGTTTGCAGTTGACGGGTGCGGCAAAGGACGACAGCGTGTCGAACTTGCAGTTGCGTTTGCCGGTGGTGGTGATTGGTGGTGGTTTGACGGCGGTGGATACGGCGACGGAGGCTCTTGCCTATTATCCGCAGCAGGTGGAGCGTTTTCTTGTCCGCTATGAGCGTCTCGAGTCGGTTATGGGTGCGGAGGTGGTTGCGCGTCTGTGGGATGAGCGCGAGCGCGCGATTGTGGCTGAGTATGTTGCGCATGCGAGGGCTTTGCGTGCCGAGCGTAAGGCTGCAGCTGAGGCGGGGCGCGCGCCCAACATTAAGGGGCTTTTGGATGAATGGGGCGGCGTGTTGATGGTCTATCGTAAGGACTTGGCACAATCACCGAGTTATCGGCTGAACTATGAGGAAGTCTGCAAAGCCGTCGAGGAAGGCATCCACGTTCTGGACAATCATGCCCCGCAAGGCGTTGTCGTGGATACGTGGGGCGAAGCTTGTGCTTTGGATGTTGTCAATGGTGCGGGCACAAAGCGTTTGAAGGCGGGCTCGATTTTGGTGGCAGCAGGCACAAAGCCGAATGTTGTGTTGTCACGGGAAGCCGATTCGATTTTTTCTCTTGATAAGGGCTACTTTCAGGCTGTGGATGAGGCGGGCAATGCGGTTGAACCGCAGCGATTGCCCAAGCCAAAGGATGTGCATGTGTTGACGCACGTGCGGGAAGATGGGCGGGGTGTCAGTTTCTTTGGCGACTTGCATCCGAGTTATGCCGGTAATGTCGTGCGGGCGATGGCGAGTGCCAAGCAGGGCTATCCTCAGATTACGCGTCTGTTGGAGACGAGACGCGGTCAGGATAAGGTGGGGTCTGCTTTTGAGGATTTTCAGGGGTTGCGGAGTCGTTTGAATGGTTTGTGGCGTGCCTATGTTGTTCGAGTTGAGGAGCTTGCTCCTCGGATTGTTGAGTTGATTGTGCATGCACAGGCGGCGGCGCGGCATTTTGAGCCGGGGCAGTTTTTTCGTTTCCAGAACTATGAGAGTTTAGCACCGCTGAAGGAGAACACGCGTCTGGCTATGGAGGGTCTTGCGTTGACGGGGGCTTGGGTCGATAAGGACAAGGGTTTGTTGTCGTTGATTGTGTTAGAGATGGGGGGCTCGTCTGATATTTGTCGTGTGATGCGTCCTGATGAGCCGGTGGTATTGATGGGGCCCACGGGCATGCCGACAGAGCTGGTGGGGGGTGAGAATGTGTTGTTGGTGGGGGGCGGATTGGGTAATGCGGTGTTGTTTTCTATTGCTGCGGGGTTAAGGGCGAAGGGCTCAAAGGTGCTGTATTTTGCGGGCTACCGCAAGATGCACGACCGCTATAAGGTGTCGTTCATCGAGCAGGCATCGGATCATGTGGTGTGGTGTTGTGATGAAGGGCCGGGGTTTTCGCCGGCGCGGGCGTGCGACTTTTCGTTTGTGGGCAATATTGTTGAAGCGATGGTGGCGTATGGCGAGGGACGTTTGGAAGGACAGGCGGGACAAAAAACGATGGGTTTGGGGGACATTGATCGATTGATTGTGATTGGCTCGGATGGGATGATGGGTGCGGTGGCGGCGGCACGTCATGGGGTGCTGAAGCCGTATTTGAAGCCTAAGCATATTGCGATTGGGAGTATTAATTCGCCGATGCAGTGCATGATGAAGGAGATATGCGCGCAGTGCTTACAGGTGCATCGGGACCCGCAGACGGGGGAGACCAGCGTTGTCTATTCGTGCTTTAATCAGGATCAACCTTTAGATAGGGTTGATTTTAAGTGCTTGCGGGAACGCCTTGCGCAGAATAGCGTCCATGAGAAACTAACGTCCTTGTGGCTCCAGCACTGTTTGTCGGGGTAAGGCTAGAACGCCTTAAGAATATCGGGTTTAGGCATAACGTAGGGCGAAAGATTAACACCCTTATAAATCTCGACTCCGTAGGTATCGGGAATATTCGCTTCCCTAGCGATATCTAGGCAAACGGGAGACACTAGCCCCATGTTTTTGATGTTATCGGCATAAACGATACCAAACACCCGCGCCATATCTGTTGCCTTTCGCTTTGGTCGGGTTTTTTTATACAAGACCTTGAGCTCTGCGGCGAGTTCGTTGCGGCTTTTCATATAACCTCCTTGCGTTGAGACACACGCATGATGTTTTTTCCCTTCCTCGTAGTCTACCACTCTTTTTCCGAAAAGTTAACAGCCTTTCTACAACCTTTCACTCGTTGCAGGTGTGTGTCGGTCTTTTAAGGCTTTTTCTTCAAATCGGCAAAGAAGGCTTCATCGATGACGGTTTGCATTTTTATGCCTATTCGATGAATTTCCATCAAGGAACATAAGTCATCGCCATCGATTAAGTGTATCTCATAAATTAGATTGTCCTTTGCTGTCTGTCGAGCTGTTTTTGTATATCTGCCTGTTGTGATGAAAAGCCCCTGTTTATTGCGTAACTTTGTCAAGGCACCTAAAAAATCACGGATGTCTTTCTCTCCTATTGTTCCCTTGCGTCTTTTGCACTGAAACGCCATGTCAACAGATAGGGGGTTAGCGTGCATAGTTGCGGTGCCGTCAATACCGCCATCATGACTCCGTTGCGTGACTTTAACGTTGGTGGCACCCATTGCTTTTAGCAGTTTGCCGCATAGTTTTTCGAATTGATACGGGTCTATGTTTTGGAGCCGATGCAAGAGTTCTGTTTTCCAGCTGGTATGTGTGGGTGATGTCATGGTTATAGCAATTGACTGAACGTTAAAAAATGATTGCCTATTTGTATCATGTTTTGTTTTTTTAATCTAGGGGGTGTGTTTTCTCTAAAAAACGTTGACAGGGGTCATTGTTTTACCTATTTAGAGTGTATGTTAGCACTCGATGGCTTTATCTGCTAATGTTTTGGCAGGTGGTCTTATTGTGTGCTCATGTTTGTTTTTAAGGGAGATTATGCGTTATGAAGTTGAAGCCTCTTCATGATCGGGTGTTGGTTCGTCGCCTTGAGGGTGATGAGAAGACGAAGGGTGGCATTATTATACCGGACACGGCGAAGGAGAAGCCTGGCGAGGGCGAGATTCTTGCGGTGGGCGATGGTGAAGTCCAGGAGGACGGCAAGAAGCGGGGTATGAGCGTCAAAAAAGGCGACAGGGTTCTTTTTGGCAAGTGGTCGGGACAGGAGGTCAAGATTGACGGCGAGGAGCTGCTCATCATGAAAGAGTCCGACATCTTGGGCATTATTCAGCAGTAACGGAGGATATGTTACGATGGCGAGTAAGGAAGTTCGTTTTAGTGCGGATGCGCGTGCGCGTCTGATTAAGGGGGTCGATATTTTGGCGGATGCGGTCAAGGTAACCCTAGGCCCCAAGGGTCGTAATGTTGTTATTGACAGGTCGTTTGGTGCGCCGCGCATTACGAAGGATGGTGTCACGGTTGCCAAGGAGATTGAGCTTGCGGACAAGTTCGAGAACATGGGTGCGCAGATGTTGCGTGAGGTGGCGAGCAAGACGTCGGACATTGCGGGCGATGGCACGACCACAGCGACAGTCTTGGCACAGAGCATTCTGCGTGAGGGTATCAAATCCGTCACGGCGGGCATGAATCCGATGGACTTGAAGCGGGGCATTGACCTTGCGGTTGAGAAGGTGTTGTCGGTGTTGAAGAGTCGCGCCAAGAAGATTCAGACCGATGATGAGGTGGCACAGATTGGCACGATTTCTGCCAATGGCGAGGAATCCATTGGTAAGAAGATTGCCGAGGCGATGCAGCGGGTTGGCAAGGAGGGGGTTATTACGGTGGAGGAATCGAAGGGCATTGAGACTGAGCTTGATGTTGTTGAGGGCATGCAGTTCGATAGGGGTTATATTTCGCCTTACTTTATTACCAATGCGGACAAGATGTTGGCGGAGTTAGAGAAGCCGTATATTTTGTTGCACGAGAGCAAGTTGTCGAATTTGCAGAGCATGTTGCCGATTCTTGAGGCGGTGGTGCAGGCTTCGGGCTCGCTGTTGATTATTGCTGAGGATGTTGAGGGCGAGGCTTTGGCGACATTGGTTGTTAACAAGTTGCGTGGTGGTTTGAAGGTTGCGGCGGTTAAGGCGCCGGGCTTTGGTGACAGACGCAAGGCGATGTTGGAGGACATTGCGGTGTTGACGGGCGGTCAGGTTATCAGCGAGGACTTGGGCATCAAGTTAGAGAATGTGCGTCTTGACATGTTGGGTTCGGCAAAGCGTGTTGTTATGAACAAGGAAGAGACGACGGTTGTTGATGGTGCGGGTGACAAGGCACAGATCAGTGCTCGCTGTGAGCAGATACGTGCGCAGATTGAGGAGACCACGTCTGATTATGACAAGGAGAAGTTGCAGGAGCGTCTGGCTAAGTTGTCGGGTGGTGTTGCGGTTTTGAGTGTTGGCGGTGCGACCGAGGTCGAAGTCAAGGAGCGCAAAGATCGTGTTGATGATGCGATGCACGCGACGAGGGCTGCTGTCGAGGAAGGCATTGTGCCGGGCGGTGGCACGGCGTTGTTGTATGCCAGCCGCGCGTTGGATACTGTTAAGGGTGCGAACAACGACCAGAATGTTGGTGTGTCTATTGTCAAGCGTGCTTTACAGGGCCCCGTGAGGCAGATTGCTGAGAATGCGGGTATTGAGGGATTGGTTGTTGTGGGCAAGCTTTTGGAGCAGAGCGATGACAATCACGGCTTTGATGCGCAAGAGGGGACGTATACCAATTTGGTGCAATCGGGGATTATTGACCCGGTGAAGGTTGTGCGCACGGCTTTGCAGGATGCGGCTTCGGTTGCGGGCTTGTTGTTGACGACTGAGGCGATGGTGGCAGAAAAGCCGGAGCCGAAGGGCAATGACATGGCTGCGCCGCCGGGGGGTATGGGTGGCATGGGCGGTATGGGGGGCATGGGCGGCATGATGTAGCATCAGGGATGCGGGTCATGCAACGCCTATAAGGGACGTGACAGATGTTCTAGGAATTGTTTCACGAGAAACAATTTTAACATTTTTATAAGTAAATCGGGGAGCTCGGCATGAAGCGGGGCTCCCCGTTGCTTTGTGGTTTAGGCGGAGCTGTCCTCTGAGGGTGGGGAGGGTGGGGAGGGTGAGCGTTGTGGGCTTGTGAAGTCGCTTTCTGGTTTTGTGCGTGTATCGGGGTTGAGGGGTTCATAGTTTTTGTTTTTCTGGGCGAGGTTTTGGTAGTCGCTTGAGGTGTAGGGTTGTGGTTGTGTGGGTTTTTTGATGGCATCGAGACGGCTATAGTCGCTGTCGTGTTTGAGTGACAGGGTGCGTGGGGGTGGTTCTGGGGGTCGTGACAGCGTGCGTGGGGGTGG
>JACONH010000009.1 GCA_014323835.1 Alphaproteobacteria bacterium GM202ARS2 | reverse complement strand
TTCCGTGATTGTAATCGCACCCAAACCAACGTTGATGCTGCCCGCCACAGCGGTGCCCGCCGTTGCGCGCACTTGCGTTGCAAACGTCGTAAGTCCCGCCGAAGTGCCGCCAACACTCCTGACGATGCGATAGCCAAACGTTCCATCGCGACCGGTCACTTGCTTGACAATGCGGATTTCTGCGGACTCTGGTTCTGGCTTCGGTTCCGGTTGCCAATCGGGCTCTGGGGTCTTTGCCAGATTGAACGTGCACGTGGCTTGCGCACCCATTGCCAGCGTGAAGCTAATCGACAACTTTGTTGCCGTCTGCCGTGTGGTAGTGACGTTCACGCCATCGCTATCAGCACAGCTCACAGCGTCGTCGCCGTCAGCCCGCTGCCACCCGTCCGGTATGGTCACAATCAGGGCGTAGCGCTCATAAACGTCTGTCTCAATATCCCGAAACGCGACATTGTTCTGCAGCACCCGATCGCCAAACTGAAGCTCTCTAGACACATCTGCAAATTCAAACTCGCTCGGCCTGCGACGCCGTTGTTGGCTAAACGTTGCCGGAACCACCAACGCGCCTTCGCCAGACGACCGACGCACAATCAAATTGACCTGCCCGCGCCTGGGCGGCAGGCCAAGGCGCACGGCCACCATGCCGACTTGGTCGCGGATCTGATACGCTGGCGGGTTCGACGGTGGCTGGATCGCGGCGCGCAGTTGTGTGCGACCGCCAAACGCAAAGCCCGCATCCGTCAGCTCCGACGCCGACACCGTAAAGTCAGCCTCGCGCGCGCCGCTTGGGATCGTCACCGTTGTTAAGCTGACCTTCTCAGTACCGCCATTTAACGTCGTACCTGCTTCGTTGAGCTGCAGCGCAGAGGTGCGAATCTGCACAGCAACGTCTTGCGACACTGTCGGGCCCTGCGTGTTGGCTGTTGGGTCACCAGTGAGCACCCGAAACACCGCGCCCGTGTTCTCGTCGAATTCGACGAACTTGATCGCAACGGTCGGCAGCATTGGGTCAAACGCAAATTCGCACGTCGTCGCTGATCCATCGAGCACGTTGATTGTTATGTTGCCGGCGGTCCGCGTCAGCGTCAGGTTCTGCCCGTTTTGCGCGCAGGTCGCACTGGTCTCAGCCCAGCCGTCCACGGTTGGAACAACAATCGTATAGGCTCCAGCTGTCAGACCCTCCAACGCGCGCGTCTGCGCGTTGTTGTTGTTGCTCAAGCTGACGGCCTGCCGGTAACTGTTCGGGCCGGTCACGACAAACGGCAACGTCACCGCGCCACCGCGTGTTGTCCTGGCGACCAGGGTTAACGTGGTGTCCAGCACCAACGGTTCATACAGAGGCGTCTCAATGACGGCCGGCTCAGCAACCGTGATGCCTCTGGCTTTGGCCGCCGCCTCCAATTCAAGTTCAAACCGAACCACGGTGTTCTCGTCGCGCGCAAAGCCTCGGGCGTCGGCGGCAGCCTCAACAACACCCACGGATTGAATATGTGTAAAAGTGCCCGCAGGCGGGCCGAACGTCCAACTGTCAACGTCCGGATTAACGGACACAAAACTGCTTTCATCGCCCTTGCGCCCAACGCTCAATCTCGTTGTGGCACCAAAGTTTTCGGTGAATGCGTTCGTGACGCGACCGTTGTAAATAAGGCTTAGCGAACCACGCGCCACGCGCCGTTCGCCAGCCGTATATGACAGGATCGGGGCCGGCGGCGGTGCTGGATAAAGCGAAAATTGCTGAACAGATGGCCCGTCAATCCGCAACGGTACAGGGCTCGATCCAAAATTGATGCTCAGTTCCACACGCACCACTGTCTTGTCGTCTTGCGCAAAATTCTGTTGCGCTGCAGCTTGTCGCGCAAGGTCAACGCGCACCTGGAATAATGCCGTCGTTTGGTCGACCGGCACCAGAATTTCTTCTGTCGGCTTAGTTGCAAACGCCACGAAACTACTTGCATCGTCCGAGCGACCAACCATCGTTGTCAAATCAAACAAGAACGGCCCAGCATGATCGCCTGAGTTGAGTATGCGCACGTCTGAATTTGTTTCTTCGGGTCCGGGCGTTGGCGGTGCCGTGCCAAACCGCAGAACAACAGGCGTTGGCGCTGCCGCTGCAAACAATGGTACGTCGATGGTGCTGGGCGTGCCGATTTGCACGGCATCGGGCGTGCCGTCCCTGGCCTTCAACGTTTCTGTTGCAGGTCTGTCTGGAAGGCGAACAAGCTCAAAGCGTACGACAGTGCGGTTGTCGGCCGGAAACCTTTGCTCTTGCATGGCCGCCCGGACGTTAGCAAGGTTGATCGTAACATTTGCTGCAACGATCGTGACAGGAAACAACACTGCAATTGTTGGCTCGTCATCAAACGGTACAAAGCTGCTGGCATAGCCTTGTCGACCAATCGTCCGTTTGAGGTTAAACGCACCGGCCGCGTCAAGACGCATAACCAAAAGTTGGTCGTCTGCTGCGGGTGGCTGTGGCACGTCGCCGAACGTCACCGTCGGTGATCCGACAAACTCCGTGCTGGATTGTGCGTTGGCGTTGGCGTTGGCCAACACAATCAAGAAAAGCGCGCTTAGTAGACTGCACAGCGCGCGCGCAACGTCTGACATTGTGTATTGCGACATCGGTAAATCCCCATCAATCAAAGCATCACTGCGATCAATGGAGCGGTTTGTATGAATTGATCGCAATGCTAAGATGAACTCGCGGTGAATCCTCAGTCGCGTGACATATGCAACGCACGCTCGGCCAACCATCACCAATTGCCCAGCGCGTCGCGTGATGACATTGCAACATTGCGATTTCGTTCATTTTGTATTCAAACGCCGACAGCGGCACATCAGTTAGCAAGCCAGTGTTGTTTGGGCTGACTGATGGAGAACGTGATGAACAGAACACGGTTGTTGCTCGGTGCGATGCTCGCGCTCGCAACTTCACTGATGTCAATCAGTGTCGCTGCAGCAGACTTGGACGAGTCGCATCAGTTACCGCATTCGAAACGTTGGGCCGGACCGTATGTCGGAATTGTGATCGGGGTTGGCTCCACGGAGTTTGCCGGAAAGACAAGAGTGCACCATCGCGACGACGGTTTTTTTCTGCCAAACGAAATTGACCGCATCAATTCGACAATTGGCAACCGTTCCTCTAACCACACGTTCTTTTCGCGTGGTGGCATCAAAGCCGGCTACAATTGGCAGTTTGCAAACTGGGTGATTGGATTGGAAGCCGATTGGTCCGATTTCCGATCCGAAGCAAAACACTCGATTGGGCCGACGGAATACCAATGTTGCGAGGGTCTACACTACACGCTGACACAGACAGCCGAGACGGATTGGCTGCTGACATTGCGGCCACGCATTGGTTTTGTGGTGTCAGACAGTTTGATGGTATTTGCGACCGGCGGTTTGGCCGTGACAAACGTGAAGGCTGGTTTCGATTACACTGACACGTTTGTAACGACTGGCGCACGTGCCTCGCAAACCGAAACCATAGCCGGTTACGTCGTCGGTGGTGGCGCCGAAATGTTGTTCGGATCGCATTGGGCGTTAGGTATAGAATATCTTTATGCGTCGTTCGATGCCGGTTCTCTAGACGTCAACAATGTCAAGCTGTCACGTGTAGCCAACGGAAATGGTTTTTCGCACGAGACAGATGACCTTAGTTTCCACATTGGGCGCATTGGGCTAAATTATCGCTTTTGAGCGCCGATCGTTGCATGCGAATTCACACGCTGGCCGCACACACAAGTGTGCGGCCAGTTTGTTTTGAATTACTTTGCCTTCGCCCATTCGGAGTTGATCCGGTTAGATGGCTTCTCTTTAATCCACGGACCTGGCGGGTCGTCGATGCCGTCCCAGGTTTCTAGCGCACTGCGGGCATCCTGTTCGCGCTCATAACAATACCGCCGATCGGTAGACTGTTCGGTCACTCCGATCACCAGAGCCCACGTAAACAGCATCCGGCCGATGCAAGCCCATTCTCCAGTTGGTAATTGGCGCGGCTGGCTGTATGTGCCGCCTCCAAGTTCAACAATCCGTTCCTCAGTCACGCATGCACCTTCATTTCCGCTCGAACCAGGGCGAGCCTTTGAGTGGAATGTGCAGGCGATAACCGTTCGCCTGACACCACTGTGAGATCTCCGCGAAGATTTTGTCGTATGTCATCATGGGCACCTAACCTTCCAATCGTATCTTCTCCCTGACCTCGCATCCATTCAATCTGCCGCTCCATCTCGATGATGCGCTCTCTGGTTCGGCGGATTATCTCGCGTCCTATGTCACCCATTGGGCACCTACCTTTCCACTGCAAAACCACCCGACACGTCAGCCGTGCCGGTGGAATCTTGAAAGAACAACCGATAAAGTGCAGGAACCCAAAACAAGGTCAGCACGGAAGCAAAGCCCAATCCGCCTATCATAAGTGTGGCCATTGGTTCCCACAAAGCGCCACCTGTCAAAGCCATGGGCATCAAGCCGACGACGGTCGTTAGAGACGTGAGCAAAATGGGCCGAAAACGTTTTTTTGCGGCAGCCACGATGGCATCGTTACGAGACTTGTCTTTTTGCTCAATGTCGATTTGGTCAATAAGCACAATGGCGTTGTTAATGATGATGCCGGATAGGGCGATCAGTCCAAGTGTACCAAAAAAGCTCAGCGGTTGGCCTGTTGCAAGCAAGGCGACAGGCACGCCAACGATGACCAACGGGACGGATAGTAGTGTGACAGCCACCCGTCTGAACGAATTAAACTGAATCATCAAGGCGATCAACATCACGGCCAAAGCGATCGGCAAACCACCCCCTAGTTTTTGACGAACTTCCGCAGAGTTCTCAATCTCCCCGCCGACTGTGATGCGATAAGCGGGCCCGAGGTCATTGGAAAGCTTTTTGAGTGTCGGTTTGATGTGGTCGTAAAGGGCAAACGCTGTCATGGCGTCTGATATCGTTGAGACAGTAATTGTGCGGCGTTGATCAACGCGGCGCAACGAAGAGAACTCCAAGCTGGGTCGCAATTTGGAAAACTGGTCCAACGACAGCGGTTGTCCGTTTGCTTCAACAATTGCGTTGGCAATTGCTTCATAGCTCTTGCGATCTTCCGGTGTGCCGCGCAATACAATCGGCACTTCCTTATCGCCATCGCGGAACACGCTGATTTGCGTACCGTCAAAGTAGCCTTTTAGCGCATTCGACACGTCCTGACTTGTCAAACCATAGGCCCGCAAACGATCCTGAGCGATATTGATTTGACCCTCAAGTATTCGTGGTCCCCAGTCATTGCGGTTTTGGACGATGCCCGGTGCCGACGCGAATGCAGATTGCACCTCATGAGCCGCGTGCAGCAACCGCTTGCCGTCGGGCCCGGCAATTTTAATGTCAACGCCTGGTTCCCGGCCGCCCATAGCAAGACGTTTCATGCGAAACTCTGCGTTCGGAAAAGCCTGCAGAACATGGTGTCGTGACGCTTCGATTAAGCGTGTCGACGTGTCGAAATTCTTCGTATTGACAACCATGAACGCCGACGACGGGTCGGCATCGGCCGGGTCAAGTGACAGCACAAACCGCGGGCCGCCGCTCCCGACAAATGCAGTCACGCTCACCACATCGTCACCTCGAGCTTTCAGCCAGTTGGAAAATCTTACGGCCTGCTTTCGGGTTTCCTTAATGTCGGTGCCGCGCGGCAGGTCCATGTAGACCAGAAACTGCGGGCGTTCGGAAAGTGGAAACATCTGGTTTGGAACATTGCCCATTTGACTGCCGCCCAGCACAATCAATGCAGCAGACCCAAACACAACGACAAGCGGTCTTTGGATTGACCAAGCGACAACAGCGCCGTAACCGTCCGCAAACACATCAAACATGGTGCGCTCGGACGACTCGGCCTTCGGCTGTGGCAATGTCCAAACGGCCAACCGCGGCAATAGGTACAGCGCGGACAGAAATGAGCCCACAAGCATCAGCATGACGACGGCACCCAACGAATAACCATATTGACCTTCGGTGCCGTGGAGCAGGAACAGCGGCAGAAACGCTGCAACCGTGGTCGTTGACGCAATCAACAATGGTAACGTGTACTGGGAACCCGCCGCCAGCGCCGCTGCTTCTCGCGACTGACCTGATCGAATGCGCCGTTGCATATCTTCGATTATCACAAGACCGTTGTCGACCAACAATCCAAGGCTGATGATGATAGCCGCGATCGACACTTGTTGCAGCTCGACACCGAACGGCCCCATCCATGCAAAGGCAAAACTCACCGACAACGGTACAATAGACGCGATGATCAAAGCTTCGCGCCAGCCGACGAAAACCAACATGACCAAGAGCACGACCACAAACGTTTGCGCCATATTGATCAACGCGCCGTTGACCGACGCGGTAACGACGTCTGGCTGAAACGTCGAAAAGTGCGCATCAATGCCGATAGGCTGATCGGCGCGAAACTTGTCAACTACGTTCTTGAGCTTTGGGCCGAGGGCTGTAATGTCGACACCGTCTGCCATTTCGACGGCGACCAGTACGGCCGGATGTCCGTCCTGATAGATTGGAGTTTGCGGCGGGTCTTGGTAACCGCGGCGAACATTGACCAAGTCACCGAGGCGGATCAGCCCGAGCTTGGGAATTTCGATCAACAAGTTTTCAATGTCATCTGATGTCCGCAGATCTCCAGTCGCGCGCAGCGGGATACGCGTGTTAGCAGTTTCTAGCGAGCCGGCAGGCAAACGCACGTTTTGACCCTGCAGCGCCGCCACAATAGGGTTGATCGTGGCACCCATCGCCGCCAACCGGTCGCGGTCGACTTCAAGCGTAATCACTTCGTGCTGGGCGCCATAGAGGGTGGCCGCTGAAACCTCCTTAAGGGCATAGAGGCGATCCCTGAGTTTTGTGGCCGCGTCATCGATTTCCGCCAAGCTGAAACCGCGGCCTGTAACGGCAATCGTCGCTGCGGCAACATCCCCAAAATTCGTGTCTACGACTGGGCCAACAGTGCCTTGTGGCATTCTTTGGGTTAGCGCGCCGACATCGTCCCGGATTTCGTCAAACACACGCTTGATGTCTCGTTCAGGCACCTCATCCTTGATATCAATTTGAATGATGGCCGCGCCGCCGGTAATTTGCGTTCTGACTTCGGAGACGCCTGCAATCGCCCTGACAGCCTCCTCAATTGGCGCGGCAATAAACTCCTCCAGTTGCGCTGAGGTTAGTCCCGTATTTTGCGCGACAACCACCGCAGTGCGCACGGTAATTGCTGGGTCTTCCCGTTTTGGAAAGTTCAAATAGGAAATGCATCCAACCGCCAGTATGATCAGCATAACCAGAACAGTCACACGGCTATTTTCCAAACCAACTTGCGTCAGGACACTCATCACTCTGCCTCTTTCGAACTAACTTGATACTTTCGGACTTGCTGTCCGGCGCGCAGGAACGGAACGCCACCCGTCACAACGAGATCGCCTGCGTTCAAGCCTTCGGAAATAAAGATGCGATCTTCGGCAGCCGCCGCAATCTTGACCTTTCGTGTTTCGAGCTTACCGTGATCCTTGTCCTGCGGTATGAAAACGTAGATTTCACCGACAAACGGCGGGTTGCCGGTGAACGGTCCAGACCGATTGGTGATGAGAGCAGACAGCGGTATTGGGATCAATCCGGCCGTCCGGCTTTTTGTCGTCTCAATCTGCACCTCAACAGCCATGCCCGAACGCAGATCGGGCAACGTTTTGTCGAGCTTCACAATTACAGGAAATGACGACACGGCCGGCGCGCGGCGCCCAATCTCGCTTACGCGTGCGGCGAGTTGCGTATTGGCCAGATCAGCAGGCACGACCCTCACCTGCTGACCAATCTTAACAAACCGCGCAATATCGAATGACACCAGAATGGTAGCTTGCAGGTTACCGTCTTCATAGAGTGTCACCACCGGACTACCCGCCTGCACACTTACGAAATCTTGGACGTCAACGCTATTGATCACGCCATTAAATGGAGCACGAAGCTCCGCGTCGGACCGGCTTTTGCGCAACAAGTCAACGTTACTTTGGGCTTGATCAAGCCTAGCCTCCGCCTGTTTGGCCAAGGCGACCGCTTGATCTCGCGATGCGGCAGACGTGACTTTTCTCGCAAACAGTTGTTCTTTGCGCTTCGCGTCAGCTCGGGCGTTTTCAGCAGCGGCTTTGGCTTCAACCAGAGCGGCGATGGCCTGACCTAATCTTAGTTCTAGATCCACTGGTTCAATGGTTGCGAGCAAGTCTCCCTTTTTGATCCGTTGACCAACTTTCAGGTCTACTTCGGCAACTCGGCCGCTTACTTCGAACGACAAAGGAATCAGTTGGGGTGGCTCTAGTACAGCGGGGAACCTGCGCAACTGTCGTGCAGGTCGCACGGTCGCAACCTCTGTTTTGACAGCTCTCACTTTTGTTTGCTGGTTGTTACTCTTGCTCGCGATGTCGCAAGCGCAAAGCGCAAGACTGACCATCAAGCAAATCGACGTTTTTGTAACACTCATCATTAGACGCACCTACTTTTCCGGTTTCTTCTCACGTCGTTTTGTTCCGCCCTGTCTGGGCTTGCACTTGTAGTGCCGAGCATCAAGACACGTCGTCACGTCAAGGCACAGCTCGCAGGAGCCATATGATTTGCCGACGCCATGGGCGTACTCCATGCGCTCCTCGATGCACTTCTCGCAAACGAACATGTTCGCACCTATTCTGCCACGTTGAACGGGACAAGTTTGTCCGTCACAGATTTCATCTGCCCTCGCCAGCAGCGCGGACAAGCGAAGTTCTCGATTGGTGAAGCGTTATCTTGAATCTGCTCCCACGTGTGCGTCTTGAGCGTCATTCCCGGCGGCAATTTTGGCGGCGTCTTTATGACACCTGTATCGCCGCAAGAACTACATTCGAACTTGGTCACGTCCGCACCTTCATTTCCAACCGCGACGTTTTTCGTGCTGTTGCTTTTTCTTCCACATTGCGAACTCGCAACCACTCGCCATTGCGATGCCGTTGGCTTGCATGATGTGGGTTGAACCGCCACCGCAGCCACAGTGGCACTTGCGGCGTCGGCCGGGTCGCTTCGGAATAGCGCGCACCGTCAGCTTGTGTTCGTCTACAGAGCCTCGCAACAATTCCATCGCGCCCACCCATTATTCCGTTTCGTCTTTGCAAATATCGCACTCGCCGCCTTCGAGCTTCTTGTGTTCAAGCTGTGCGATGACAATCGACGCATAAGGGTCACAACTGCAATGTGGCCAATCACATTCGACAACGTCGCCGGGCGGGTTGCATCGGCGAGCGCACCGCTGCGAGACTTGATAGAGATACGCCTCGCTGATCTGTTCCAACGTCATTGAATGAATCGATGTCATGACCCCACCTACTTTGCCGTTGTTAAAGGTTTCGGAAGACAGACCGGGAATGCCGGAGCGCATGTGCACGTACCGCTAGGTTCACCAACGGCCCAGCCGGTTCTGCTCCAGTGGCATGGAATTATCACCTGTCCCTCGCCCGGCGTTCCGAAATCGCATGTGTTGATTTCTAACAAAGTCTCGCGAACTAACTCGTTCATCTTGTCATCTGTCATGTTCGCACCTACTTTTCTAGTCCTGGGAAGATCATATACACTTGCCATGTCTTGCCATCATCGCGCGACATGTAGACCGTCTCGCCTTCCAACTTGAACCGAACACCCGGTGGCGGATTTTTTAGCTTAAACATGTGCCCACCTTCTCTGCTAGCCTTTCTGAGACATAGATTTGCCTGCTGCTAACTTCGCCTTTTTGCTGTTCATCGGGTCGTGCAACACGCGACTTGCTGCCTCCCTCGCGTTGCGGCGAACCTGTTGGCGACGTTTCTGCCCAGTCGCTCTGTTGTTGCGGCGCGCTCGAAAATGAATGCGTCCATCAATTTCCTGAAACTGGAAATCGTGCACCAAACCACAATCACAACATGCGATACGGTGAACCTCTTGTGAGCAGTCCACCCAATCCGTATAGCCTTCATTTTCTTCGCGCTCCATGCGCTGCGGATATTTGACCATGACCGCACCTATTCTGCTCCAATCAGTCGTAGCCCCAAGAGCGGGCAATGCGTTTGAAGTTCTCATATTTCGCCTGCTGCTCGACCGTGTTGCCAGGCCTTGATGCAAGCTCGGAAAACGGGACGCCGATTGGCTCGCTTGGGTCGCGCCCACAACTGATAGGAACATCGCCCGGCAGCGGCTCATATGCCTCATGATCGGCCACAGGGTGATCGCAAGCGTCGCAATACCAACCACCTGACATTATCCCCGTTGATGGGTCAGCCGGCTCATATGTGTCGCTGATATCGCCACCGCATTTCGGACAGTCTATATGCATTTGGGCACCTACTTTCGTCTCGTTCGCGACGGCCCGACCGTGTTGTTGTAGACCGTCTTAGCGCTAACCTCGATGCCGAACTTTTCGTTAAGCTCATCGATGATCTGCCATACGAACGCGCCAGCATTTCGGCGCTTCTGGGCATATTTGATCGGTTTGCCCTGAAGCTTCGGCACCGGCCCCGGCTTGTACGCTTCCGTCTCCATCTTGTGACGTATGCCGGCACGTGTACGCTCTGAGATCAGGTCTCGCTCAAACTGTGCAATCGCGGCCAGCATATTCACCATTAGGCGTCCGGCCGGCGTGGTTGTGTCGATGCTGTCAGTCAAACTGATGAAACCGACGTTGCGCTCTTCAAGATACTTCATTCGCTGCAGTAAATCGACTATTGATCGACCGAAGCGATCGAGCTTCCACACAACAATCGTGTCGCCTGGATCGGCCATGGCAATAACCGCGTCCAACTGTGGACGCTTACGGGCCGCACCCGACACCGTCTCGGTGAAGATGGCTTTTTTCTTCACGCCGTAGTCAAGCATCGCTTGCACTTGTTGGTTGACGCTCTGGTCCTTGGTACTAACACGTGCGTATCCGATCAACTGGGCTGTTCGTCGTTTTGGCATTGAAAAATCATTTCCTTGAATCCTCAATTATTTTTACACATACACCTTGCCAACTGTCAAGCCCGTTGTTATATGTCAATCAGCAACGGGAGATTTGATATGCACGACGATCGCAAGCACCACGTGACCTCAGCCGTTGAGGCGGCGTTGATGGAAGTGGCTGCGGTGACTGGCGCAAGTTTCGAGGAGGTTCTGTCAATCGCGTCGTCCAGAATTACCGAGCTGCAAACCGCACTCGGCGAGGCAGATGTCCAATACATCGACCCGGTTGAGACACCGGCAAGCCAGATCGAACAGCTGTGAGTAGAAAGGGCCGGAACTATGGGTGACGATCATCTCTATCCGCCAGATCACGATGACGAAGAGACAATCTTCAGCCGCTGGATCGAATGTCTGGACGAGGAGGTCATGCAGAACGACCACGGATACGAGCCGGGTGAATTCCTTGTCGATCCCGACGCATGGCGACCGCTTTTCGATGAAGGCTTGACGCCGCAGGAAGCATTCAACCGCGCCCTTCAAGCGCATCAAAACGGATAGGAAGAATAGGCCGGAACTATGACAAACGTTACACCCGCAATGCTAAAGGCATTGGCCGACGGAGACATGGAGAACGCCATCACGGCTGCTACACCGGGCGGCATCGAGGCGCAGGAGGCCGCTGGACAGCAGGGCCTAGTGCGAACATTCAGCCAGTTTCCCAAAGAATATCTAGGTCGGGGCGACGCTGCGACAGCGCAAAAATACCTGCTGTCGCTTGGGTTCCAATTCGGTGATGATATCGATGACCTATTCGTTTCTGTCACGCCACCGCCCGGCTGGTCAATCAAGGCTACTGGGCACTCGATGCACAATGATGTCGTAGATGACAAAGGCCGAGTGCGACTCGGTATCTTCTACAAGGCGGCGTTCTATGATCGGCGCGCAGACTATCGCGTCAACCGACGCTACGAAGTCCAGACGGATTACGACGGTGAGTATGAGAACGGAACCGTGACTTGCAATGTCGTTGACCGAGCAACTGGCAGTATCATTTTTCACGGCGACACAGCTCCCCAGAAATGGGGGGATGAGCGTGAGCAAGTCGACAAGTCCTGCAATGAATTTCTGAGCGCCAACTTCCCCAAGCATAGCGACCCGTTTGCCTATTCTTGGGACGTGGCAGAATAGGCCGGTAATGGAGAGGCTGCCGGAAGATCCTAAAGAACGGGCCATGTGGAATGAGATGGTCGATGTGCTGGCTGATGGCAATCGCCTTAAGCTTATTCACCTCAAGCTGTGGTTTATCGCCGACATGACCCCAAACAAAAAACTCGCTCGAACACTCGCCCTGATCGCGAATGACCTTGATGACCTTCTAAATCAACACCAGGAAGAATAGGCCCGTGATGTGGAAGCCAATCGACAGCGCGCCAAAGGATGGAACTCGCATCATTGTTTGGTGCGATGCGTGGAACGCGCCCTCATCGGGGTGTTGGTATGGCAGCTGGTGGGGCGTTGTCTATGAACTGGGCGCCTTTGTGCATCAGCCAACTCACTGGCAGCCAATGCCTGATCCGCCATCAGAAAGCGACTAGAAAGGTACGCCGATACTACAGATCCGCCTGCTGCATCATCTCTCTAGCGCGGTCGTAGACCTCTTTCGTCATGCACGCGGCCTTGGCTTGAGCCGGCTTTTCGAGCTGCGGCAGGTCCATACGTGAGTAAACCACGACGTCAGACCGCTGCATTAGCATCATGCAAATATCGCGGGTCGGCACCGGGATGGCCGCATGCGTTGCAGCCTCCATTGTCGTGATCACAATCACAAGCATCCATTTCATTCGAAACCACCCGTCATTGCTATGTCCACACCATGGAACGCAAACGCGAGCGCTATCACAACGTAACACATTATACAGAAATTGCGATCAACAACCCGCAGCACGCGCCTTAAGACAGAACGAGTTTTGCGACGCCTAACAGCTCTTTCCACGCGATCTTTCCGCCTAACACCATGCCGACGGCCATCAACGCCAACCATGCCTTGAACAGGCGTTGCGCCCACTTCCATACGTCGTCGAGCTGCCAACGCCGTTTTGGGGCTGTAGCCTGTTTGGCCTGCAAGTCTTTCATTCCAGTCTCTAACAATTCGACCTGGTCGATCAGCCCTTGTTGACCGTTCTGCCCTTTCAAAAATATCTCTAGGCCGGTCACTCGCGAGTCGAGCGCCTGCAACATGATCATAAGTTGCGAGTCGTTCTGCATTCGTGACAGCCATTTCAAGATACCTTTGGTTCGGTTTTTGGTTTGCCTTTCGGTTTCGTGCCAACATTCTTTGCGTCACATGGCGCGCTGTATATCGTTTCCTTACCCGTCTTCAGGGTTTGCCAGCGCGAATTGTGTTCCGCGATCCCGCGTTGAGCAGAACACAAACTATCTTTTTTGTACTCAATCGGCGGCAAAGCTTTCAGCAATGCTTCTGTATTATTTGGCGAAGGGATCGATCGGCCGGCGCACCCCGTCAATGCGTGCAGAGCGAGACTTGCGCCCAGCGCGGTTAGCAGCTTTGATGCCTTTGTCATTGCGATCCTCGATTGTCTTGATGACATCGGCCGCGACGCGCGCATCGCGCCGACCCAAGTAGATGTTGACGCCAATCACACTGATGAGACCAGCAATCAACCCGAGACCCAACCGCGTCTTGAGAAACGACACTATGACGCCTATGACCGCGCTCATAGCCAACCTCCTGGGCCAGCCCCGCCTGTCTCACCTTCCATCATCCCAGACGGTGTATAGGCGCCGTTTTCATAATCGTTGATCTGGCGGTCTTGCATCCACTGCATAATCACAGCCACGCCGACAAACAAAACAGCGATGACCAACAGTGCGACCCAACCATAAGTGGTTACGATCTTCGCGCCGGCATCCAATTGCGCCTTGGAACTGTTGAGCAGCGCAACCGAGCCGCCGGCCGTGCTGAGCCCAAAAAACGCCTGTATGCCCTTCATCAAATCCGCCATGCGAAACTTAGCCGAATGCTTGCGCATTATGCTCGCCGCAGCACGCTTGGGCTGCTTTGCCGGCTTCATTGCGTCGACCTGTTCGCTCGTGTGCCAGCTCGTGTCTTGCTTGGGATAAGATTTCCACGACAGCTGAAAATGCGGCGTGTCCTGGAAGCTGCGCCAATCGCCGCCCCATTCCACATCAACCTGCAATTCTTCGGCCGCCGACTTCATTGCAGCCGCCACGGCCGTGCTGTCTGGCGGGCCCCATTTCAGCTTTCCGCGTTCAATAGCGCACAGATCGATAGCGTGGCCAGTCAAATGGCGTGAGTTCAATGTGCGAGACTTACCTTGCGCAACCAGCTGACGCTGGCGTGGCAAGCTCCGCAGACCTTCCACAACCATGAAATCAACGGTGGTCAGTTGCAACGCCCGGTGGACAACTTGCAGCAAGTCCGGGTGCAAGCCTCTCATGCGCTGTTGGCTGGTGTCTCCAAATCGGTACATGCGTCTGTCTCTGCCTCCCCGCAACGTGCGGGCCAGTGTTTGGCGGTTTCTGTACGCAATAACCTAGTCGTCGTGCTCACCGTCAGCACGCTTTGATCGCGAACCAACAAATCACGACCGTACGCCGTCAATCGGTAGTGGTGCGGCAAACCGTATCCACCTGCAATTTCAATTGCGCGGCATATTCCCAAATCAACCAACGCTGCGCGAACGCGGCTCTCGTCAATTTCACAATGCGCAACAAGTTCTTTCACGGTTAAAACATGGTGCTCAAATAACCGGCTGAGCATTCGCACGGACACATCAGGCAAAACACGGTGACTGGTTGCTTCCATAATGATCACCTACGGCATACCACTACATTTGCTGCTTATATAAATAACGCACTCAGTGCTACACTTCAACGCAGTTAACAAAATGTCATCGCACGGTTAAACGAAAAAAGGGCCAAGCACCAAAAGGTGCCCGGCCTCAATTGCTATCCATATTGTCACGGTTTTGTTACCAGCCGACGCGCACACCAACCTTGCCAGCTGAGTGTCGGCCGTCTTCCGATATTGCGCCGCCAATAAAACCGCTCACGCCCTTGCGAAACCGCATAATACCTGTCGCGCCAAATGCGGTGTCGCCCGCATCCGAAATACCAAACCCGCCCGAGATGGCAAACCGTTCGCCTTCCTCAAGCCAGATCGGTATCGACAACGCCGCGCTTAAGGCTATGGCCTTACCGGCATCGAAATCACGACCGTCGCGGCCATTTTCCCCGTCGGCACCGTCTTTGCCGGCAACGCCTTGCGCTCCTGCGTCGCCCTGGTCGCCTTTGTCACCCTTGGGGCCCGTCGGACCTGCGACGCCCTGCGGCCCTTGCGGGCCATCCGCACCAGGCTGACCCGTTCTGCCCGGCGCTCCTGTGCGACCGGTCTCGCCCGTGTCGCCCTTCGGCCCTTGCGGTCCAGCTGGGCCTGTAGCACCGATTGGCCCGGCTGGTCCGGCCGGACCCGTTGCGCCAGTCGGACCGGGTGGTCCGCGCCTACCTGGTGTCCCTGTGCGCCCGGTCTCACCCGGTGGACCCCTTTCGCCTTGCGGACCTCGCTCGCCTTGCGGCCCGCGCTCTGGGACATCACTTTGTTTTGCCGTTTTGAAATTTGTCGCAGCGGCCATACTCACAGTCGGCAAAATCAGAGCGCAGCCCAGCGCCATGACTTTCAACAATCGCATCAAATCGTCCTCCATCCCGAACTACGATAGCGGGCAGACTAGATGCGTTGATGAACAGTCACCTGAAACGATTGTGAAGATTTCGTGTTGCCACCATTGTAACACAACGCCGGGCGCAGGACGCGGTCGTCAGATATCCTGTTCGGTGATGGTCAAATCGTTGAACATTGCATTTTGCACTTGCCGCTCCACCAATAGCGAGATTCTCGGATACTCCAACCGCGTGTCAAAGCCGCGCAAACCATTTAACAACCAATGGTCTGCCTTTGTCACTCCGGCAATCGAAGCAAAGATGTCATCCATGCTTTGCAATGTGAAATTATCAATCGCATTGTGCATCCAAATTTTGACCGTAACGTCGGAAAGGCAATCAATCAAGATTTGCTGTTTGAATATCCCTGTCTCCTTGCTGGCAGTTAGAGATGTACGTTTGCCCGGTTGCGCTTCGTACTCTGACGTTGTGGATTTTGATGATGCGACACGATCCGTAGTCTCGCGTTCCAACGTCGCTGTCAGTTGTATTGTGAATGTGGTTTTACCCGAAGCGCCAACGGCCGCCGAACCATAAGAGACCGTTTGCGACAATGAGATACTTGATGACAGCCCAACAAGGTGTCGCTCTGACGTTTCCGATTCCGATCCAAACTCAATTTTGCGCTTGATTGGCTTGGCAGATTTGTTGTCGATGGTGTCAACATCGACACGCTGCGTTTCAGTGCTCAATCTAGTTGGTGGTTTGACCTCAATGCCGTAAACGGACAGCGGACGCAAATCAGACACTTCGATCCAACAATGCGAACGCGGATAAAACCGAACGCGCGTGGCCGTTTGATCCATAATTTTTTCACTCGTGAACTTTTCGCCGCGCGTAAACCCTTTGACGAAATTGTGCCGGTTGTCGGGATGTTTAGCATGCGCGAGGATAAATGCTATTTCGCTGGCGATTTCTCTCATGGCGTGCAGTCGTCGTCTGCGCGCATCGATAATCCATTGTCTGTTCATGTCCTTGCCTCCTTTGCTGGACGGTTATGACTGAGCATGTGGCATGCCACGGAAATCGAACTTCACCACCGATCGCCCGTCGGCGTTAACTGCGCGAATATCACCAATAACTGAATTGTTGCTGCGTTCGCTGCGGGTCCGCGTCCAGTGCGTCATGACCATTGAATTATCGGTGAGCGTTACCGACTGCGCCGTTTCTGACCAATAAACCACGTCGCCAACAGCGACTGTCCCGCGAACCGGTACCGCAAGCTCGCCGGCAATAAGAACTCGACCAGCAGTTTCTGTCAGCTCCTCTGAAACCACGCCATTTGGCAATGCTTCAGGTACGCCGGTTCGCGGCTGCGCCAATTCAACTGTCGTGCCGTTTGGTCCGACAATTTGAACAGGCGTGCCGATGGCGATGTCCTCGCTTGCTGATTGCGGGCGCACATACGGTAGCGACACGCCGTAACCGCGCACAAGTCCAAGAATGAGCCCGCGCAACTCGTCTGTCAGTGCGTTTGTATCGGCGTTGCTTTCATAGAGTGTCTTGACGCTTGCGGCCGCCGTGCGCAACGTCGCTTGCAAACCGGCAGTAATGTAGATCTGCGCGCGCGCGCCAGCCGGCGCGGTCAAATCCAAAAGTTGCCCATTGGCAGGCGTGTTTTGTGCCAGCTGCGCGGGCGAATCACCCATCGTCACCGGCAAACCCGAATAGACGTCATCAACTGGGTTCGTCGGAAGCGCGATCGGCAATGCAAAGTCGTTGGCGCCGTCCGTGCGGCCAACCATCACCGCATACGCTGTGCCCGCTTTCATTGCCACTGCTGGCGAAAAGTTGAAAAACAACGTGCCGTTTGACCCAAGCGTTGCGGTTACCGACTCACTCGAATTGACGGCAATCAAGGCGCCGGTCGACGTGTTGATGCTCGCAACAATGGCTTGATACGTGCCCGTGTTGAAAAGCGGGCGGAACGTGGCTGCCACCCGCAGAATGTCGAAATCCTCAGTTGGGATAATGATGTTGCCCTTAAATGCAAATGCCGACGTTGAGGCTGTGGTTGCACTGGCCGCCACGACAGACCGTGCGGCAACTCGCCCGGTTGGCAGTTGCGGTGCGACACGTGCCCAAATACCTATGCGGTGCGTCGTGTTGAGGGAGGTGATATCTTCGTATCCGGTACCGACCTCAATGACATTTGTGCTAAACCTGATGCTGTAGCTGCTGGCTTGGACCGGAAGATTGTTTGTAAACGTTTGTTGTTGGCCAGCATTGTTGTTAATGTAGGTTCTATTGCCTTGAGCAACCGCAAACACGACAGCATACCATCGGCCCGGTTGCACGGCCACAGGCGATGCAAAGTCAAATGTTTTGCCGCCAGCCGTCGTATAAGCCACCATGGCCGACGACCCAAGAACATCAACAACTGTGCCGTCGATGTCCCCGTCATTGGAAATTTCACAGATGTACGCTCGCATTGACTGGTTGTTGGGGATGCTATGCGTCGCGATCTGCGCGTCAACGCGCACAATGTCGAACCCTGCCGTTGGCCGAAACGGCACACCGATTGCATCACGGTCGTAAGACGAAATTGACGATGTAAACGATTCCGCAAACCCCGAACGAATGACCGAACCTGTTCGCACACCCGCTATAACCGAGTCGGCCGGCGGGTTGGGTGAAGACGCAATGACAATGCGGTCATTCGCAGCGTCGGGTGTAAGCACAATGCCGGTGCCGGCAACAAGCTGCAACTCATCGTTGGCTTGGTCGGCTACTACATCGACGCCGTCAACGTCGATCGTGCCAAACGCGTTGCCGCCACCGCCGCCCGTGCCGCCTGGTATCTTGCCTGCCGGTATGTCGTCTTCGTTGTTGGTTTCTGCCCAGTCTGCAACGAGTGCCCGAACTCTGGCATCAATCTGTGCTTCGCCAAATTGATCTGGCGCTTGGATAGGACCGCGGAAATCAAACAACACGGTCGCCATTTGGTCGCTACCAACCGCGATGATTTCGCCAAATGTGTGATTAACCGTACCCTCGGACTGGTTCGTCGTCCAATGCGATGTGTGCATTCCGCCGACACCATCACTGACGCTCAGCAAAGTGCGGCTCCAATAGACGTATGCGCCGACTGCAAGGTCACCAAGCACCACTAGGCTAATTTCACCGGCGACTAAGACGCGACCATCGCTGAACGTAATTTCTTCCGATACAACGCCTTTCGGATAAACCGCAGGCGAACCCGATGTTGGAACTGGTAGCGCAGTTTCGTCCGACCAGTAAATTGGCGTCCCGACCGCTAAGTCAGGCCCCGACACCTTTGTAACATTGACTTCGATTTCACCGCGCGGAATGCCATCCAACAATACAGCTGCATCATCCTCTATACTGCGGCCATACCGGCGACCGACAATAAATTCGATCTCGCGCAACCACGAATCACCATGCGCCACTCCGCTCACACCTAGCAACCTATAGTAACGCCAATCTAAAACGTTTTGATCCAACTCTTGGTGCACGTGCACGAGTACTCCGCCCAGCACGAAGGGTTCGCCGATGTTGGTCCACGCAACTCCGTCATTGGACCCTTGCCAGCGCCAAGTACCATTGCTAGCGTTCGTCGATTGCCTCAGCGTAGCCTGCGTCACAAATCTACGATCATCGATCCATTCGAATTCCAGCCATTCACTTGCAACGTTGCGCGGAATATTTCCTGGCAACGTTGCAAAGCGGACCGCACCTGCCAAAGAGTTGGCCGTTGTATTGCCATCAACGAGCGTTTCGGCGTTGGCACCCGTTACCAACAAACCGTCACTTGCTGTAACGCGCAATAGTTGACGGCGATCACCTGTGCCGCCGCGATTTGTAGAAGATGGCACTTCATAAAGCGAATTGACAACAATCTGCTGATCATCGGTCAAGACGTTTGTATCAGCATTCTGCAACAACTTGCTGCGAATGCTGGCTGGCGTCTCGCCATGAGCAAGTGATATCTCGTAAGTGTTGGTGCCGTCTGAAACATCGGGATCGTCCGCATCGGCTTGCCATACGCGCACAGTGCCTCGTGTGGTTTCATAGACGCCGTGATCGACCATCGTATATGATCGTTCCTGACGCTCGCCGTTGACAATGCGTGCAACGTTAGAAATCTCCATTACATCGGGGCTGGTCAAAATGTTCAGACGTGGTGCCCCATCGGCATTGGTCTGCTCAAATGAAATGCGAAAGTTCTCAATTGGTATGGCAGATGTGACGCGATCTATACGCGACACATTTTCCACAAACTGCACTTCATTTAATGGCGGCGGATTGGACGTGTACTCAGTTGTAAATATAGCCGCGACAACTAGACCAACGCCCTCAATGACGCGACGCTCCGCGTCAGTCAATCCACTAATGCGCTCCGATTCCATCGCACCCAAAGGCGATGACGCAACGTTCGGCGGCATGAACGTGCCGGACCCGTCAAACGCTATCGTGTCGACAATTTGACCTTCAATGTCTCCGACACCGCCAGAACTTGTCGTACTCGTAACGCGAATGAATGCCAAACCCGCCGGATAATTGATGACGAGATATTCATTTTCCCTGTGGAACTCACCACCCGCAACGGCAGGAATGTCAACGCTACCGTCTGAAAAAATGATTTCCTGCGCGCCGGTCGTGACAGACAACACGGTGCCGAGGTACTGACTGCCGCCGTCTTCAAACGCGAACAGTCGGGTTTGCGCAATGGTGCTTGCAGCCGGACTGTCGCCGTCTGCGCCCGCCGGACCGCGAACATCGATGGCATTGGCTATATCGGCAACCAAGCCGGTCATACCAAGATAAAGACCGGTCGCCGGTTTTGTGCCCGTACCGCCAACCCAGTCTGTGACGCGGAACACCCGCCGCTCACCGTCGATTGCCACAGACAAGCGCGGCGTCCAACCGTTGCTACCGGCCACGCCACGAATGTCAATGCCATCACCAATATCGGCGACAAGGCCAGATGCGCCAACGTACATCCCCGTGGCGGGCGGCGTCCCCGTGCCGCCGATCCAGCCTGATACTTGAAGAACACGCCGTGCACCATCGCTCGCGAGCGCAAACTGCGGCGACCAGCCGTGATCGGCCGCGTCGCCCGGTATGCCTTGCGGTCCGCGAATGTCAACGCCGTCGGTGATGTTTGCAACAAGCCCTGATGCGCCGATATACTGACCGACCTGCGGCTTGTCGCCTTGCCCGCCCGCCCAATCGGCAATGCGCAAAACGCGCCGTTCGCCATCAGCGACAATGCTGTCTTGCGGCGACCAGCCGCGCTCGCCAGGGCCGCCCGTCGGGCCAGTAGCGCCAGCAAAGATGCCGCCATAGATCGCGTGCAGAAAATCAACATTCGCGCCGCCCATGACGTTGAGGTCGGTCGCGTTGTTGTTGGCAATCGGAAACACCGCAATCTGGTCAGCCGCAGCACCTTGCGAGCGGTAAGGATTGGTCGATATCTTGTCCAATAGTGGTTGCGTGTGCACCAGGATTTCGGTTTGCACTGCATCGCTCGCACCGTCCGCCGACACTGCAAATACGAGGAACTCCAAATCACGCCAGTCCGTGATGGCGGTCAACGCCGTCAAGTCAAGCGACAAGGCCGTCGGCGCCGATATGTCAATGGAATTGGCGCCAGGCGTATAAACCCGTTCATACTGCTTTGCAACAGATCCACCGGGACCGGCCGGCCCGCGAATGTCCTGCGCCATCGCAGCAGTTGCGACAAGTCCCGACAAGCCAACATACTGCCCCGTGGTCGGCTTTGTACCGGTTCCACCGGTCCAGTCCGTCACTTGCAAAACCCGCCGCTCACCGTCGACCACCGTCGCAAGCACGGGCGACCAACCATCTTGGCCGCCCGATGGGCCGCGGTCGCCCTTCAAACCGCGCCGGTTGGGCACGACCGACAATTGCTGATTGTTGGCAAACGTGCCATTGGACGCGCGATGCTGAATTTCAAAAGTTCGCACGCCGCCGCTGACACTGGTGTTAACGACGCTGACCCAGGCGTAATCTTCGCGCGCGGCCGCACCGGTAATGTAAAGATCGGCGTCACCAAACAGCGCCAAGACTTCACCGTATGGCTCGTTTTCCTGGCCGGTTTCGCTGATGTAAAGTTCAGTCGCGTTTGCAATTGTCGCGTTGTTGAACCGCAAAAACCCAGCCGGCGGGTTGGCGCTAACCTCATCGCTGAACCTGTAAGGCAGGCCCAACAAGGCCGTAATCGCGCCCATGCCCTGCGTCACGCTTGCAAGGATCACCCAGCGCACAGACGTGTTGACCGGGCGCGTTTCCGATGTGTTCAACTCGTCAGTAGTGAACGTGTGACGATGCGCCGGAATAGCCGGCAACCGCACGCGGCTTGCCGAGCCGTCGAACGTGCTTGCCGAGTTGGCGCCAAATGCGACACCCACTTGCGAATAACTGGAAATTGAATCGCGCTCGCCAACCGCGCCGCCATCGTTGCTGGTGCCCGTATGCGAGTGCGGGCCAACTTGATCGTCTTCCTCGGTGCCGGCTTCTCGGGTCGCACTTGCGCCGCGCAGGAACCGGTCCTGCAGGTTGGGCACGCGGAACATGCCAACGCTGGCTTCACCGTACGTCGAACCGTAAAGCGCATACAGTTCCGGGAACTCGCTTTGTGACAATTCCTGCCCGTTGGCGTCCACAATGCCAACAGGTAACGTGCCCTCAAGCGGCCATATCAGAATTGCGCCAATGTGATTGTAAAGAACGTTCGCGGTGATCGCCGTTGTTCCGCTCGGTGTCGCATCGCCGCCCTTCACGTTGTCGATCGGGCGAAACACGATTACGCCGTCGCTGTCAACGATCTCAATCTTGTAATCGCCCTCACCCGTGTAGATCACGACCGGTGCATTGCTGTTTGAGACCGGAACGCCGTCGCTGTTGGTCATAACGGTCGTGCCCAGCGCGACGGTCAAATCTTCGTCGGCATAGACGGTGCGCGGCGTTGTAGTGCCAGCGTCAAAGAAACGAATCATTGCGCCCGAGACGGGATCGCCGTTTTCATCGAGCACACGATAGCCCGGATGGAAAACCTGTACGGAGTCCATTAGGTCACCTTTAAATTGTGATGGAGTGAGTTGCCGGCTTAGCGGCGATCTGCGTTGCGATCCGGCATCAAGGCGTTGACACTAGCACCTGTTACAACCGCAGCGCCCGCCAACGATGCCAACAGTTTAGGCCCAAGGCGCCTGACAGCTTCGGCATCGCCCTTGACTTCATTCAACAGTTCACTAAGTTTTTTGTATGTGTTTTCGGCGCGCTTGGCAGTTAGTCCAGGCACGGCGTCTTGTAAGTCACGAGGAGTTACACGCGATGGCGCTGCAGCGAATTTTTCAACAACTGCCCGACGAGCCGCCACTGTCGACAGCGGATCTTGGGCGCTACGGCCTTTTGATTGGCCTGGTGTCGGCGGCGTCGATGCTGGCTTTTTCCCTGGCCCTGCAGTTGTTGAAAGCGTTCGCGTTCTGGTTGTCCCTGCCGTGGAACGGGTGGTGGCATCTCGTGTCGTTTTTCGCCCGCGAGATGGTTTTTGTTTATCTGCCTCTTGCTTGCGTCCTTGGCCTTTTCGTTGGCCTTGGCGCGTCCGCGTTGCTGTGGTGGCGCCAGTCTCGTCTATGAGACCACGCTTGCGCGCCTCGCTCACCAAAGCGCCAGCCTTTGCACGGTCGGCCGTTTTCATCGGCACCGCCCCGCCAATCTTGTAGCCAGACAAGCCCGCAGCAAATCCCGGAATAGCAGCTTTGAGAATGCGCGACGGGTCTTGTGAACGCTCTTCGGCCGCGACCTGCTCTGGTGAACCCGGCTCCAGTGCATAACGGTCAATCTGGTCCGGCAGCAGTTGTGCCTCCGCCGACAGCACGCCGCCCGTACCGGCCGCGCTGGCGCCCGGCAACAGCGCATTAACGCCGCGCCCGGTGGTCGTGGTCGGTGGCGCGGTCTCAGCAAGGCGATTTTGCAAAGCCCTTGCGCCGACAGCGGCCTGCGTTTTGTCGCCGCCCGGCATCAACGCGTTTTCTGTGCGTCGAATGTCACGCGCGAACCGGCTCGCCTCGCTTCCTGGTGAAAACGTCCCAGCGCGCTTGAGGCCGCGTAATGCTGCCGGCACGCCCGCTCCAACTGCAAGGCCCGCAGCCGGCAGCAACGCCGCAATCTCCGGGTTCTTTTCGATAAACCCGCGACTGCGTTCCTTCGCGGCCTGTTCGCGCTTGTACTCCGGTGATTCCATGTGTTCAAGCCGCTGGATCCGCGCGTCGAGCGTCGACTTTTGCTGTTCAAGTTCCCTGACTTCATTGTTGGCGGCCGTGAACAGCGGGTCACGCTTTGGCGACGGTTTGCGGCCAGGCGGGCGCTGCGCTTCGCGTCGGTCGCGCGCATCGCGCAGCTGTTGCAGGATGCCCGCCCGCTCGCTATATAGCTGCTGCAGCGGCGACGGCTGGCTTGCCTCATCACCTGCCTGCGCCTGGTCCGGACTGAGGGCCCCGGATGCTGCCGCGCCGGCTGCCGTGCCGGTCGCCGCTGTCCCCATCATCCGCGGTACGGTCGCCATCGCCGCCCGACCAGCCGGTCCAGCGTAAGGCAATGCCGAAACTCCAGCCTGGACCGCACCGCCCGCCACCTTAAGCGGGTCGCCCTCCGCCGTGCCTTGTCCCGCCGCTTCCGCGCCGCGCATCACGCCCGGAATGCCGGTCACTTCAGCCGCATAGGGCGCCGCCGTCTGCAGCGCGCGATCAATGGCACTGGCGGCCGGACCGAACTCTGTGCCCAGGTTCTGCGCGATCACATCGCCAAACGGCGTTGTCGTCGTGCGAAGCTCTGCCGTTGGCTGCGGTTGGCCCATGGCCGGATTTTCCGGGCCGAATGGGCCACGCTGGCGCGCCTCTTCCGTCGGTGAATAAACACTCGTCGGATCAGGCTGGAACTGCCCGAACGGGTTTTGCTGCAATTGGGCCATAAACCCGCCCTGCTCAACCCCTTGCGGCTCGGCACCCGTTGGCTGGAGTGACGGCACAATGCCGCGCGCCTGAAACCACTCCTGCAGATCCTGCTCCGTGATTTGGTCATCTTGTGCCGGCGGTTGCCCGCCGCTCGTACGTGCTGACGTCAAGTTGGCCATTGGCTCCTGCCCTGCAGCTATGCGTTGATCAAACCCTAACCGTGTCTCGTCGTCGGCCAGCGTAGCGAAATCACGCGGCATCGACGGCACAACCGAGCTGGCGGACATTGCCGGCGCTGATGCTATGGACAGTGCGGGAGAGGTTGCCGTTGTTCCAGGCGACCCTGTCCATGCCAACTCTTGTCGTCGGCGGCGCACCAAGCCCGGCAGAACCCGTCCGTCAGCTCGGTTGTATTGCAAAAACCGGCGCTTCGCGTCGTCAAACCGGCCCTGCCTCAGTGCCCGACCCAGCCCTGCGTCAACCCAATTGGCGCCAGCGTTATAGGTCAGGCTGGTCAAACGATCGCGCCAGACCGGATCGATGTTTGGATAGGCCCGGTCGACAATGCGCGCAGCTTTGGCAACCTCATCGCGCAACCGTTGGTCGGCCGTTGCCCGGTCAATCTGTTCATTTGGGCTTAATGCGCGCGTCCCATAGCCGACGCTATATTGCTTGTAGTCCCACTTTGCGCGCGGCGCAAAGCCTTCGAATTCTTTGATGCGATTAAGCAAACGATCGGAGACTGTCATGCAAAACCCGGCCCTCACACGATTTGGTGGCGATCAAAGCGGCGCAGCCCTGGTGCTGTTCGCCATTGCTCTCATGGTCATAATCCCAATCATTGGTGGTGCGGTCGACTATGCCGTTGCGTTGTCGTGGCGCCAACGTCTGGTCAATGTCGCCGATGCTGCGGCACTTGCTGTCGCCGTGGAACGCCCCGAGAAACAAGGCGAAGCCACGAGGCGAGTACATGATTATTTGGCCGCCCACATTGAAAGTTGGCAGTTTCGTCAAACAATCACTGTGTCTGTGCCACCGTCTGGCGATGACGATTCAGTCGTGGTCATTTTGCAGGCGCGCAGCAAAAACACGTTTCTGCCCATCATCGGGCTGCCGTACTTCCCAATAACAGTCCGTGCTGTCGCTTCGTCAAACCAGCGTTTTGCCGAAATCGCCCTGGTACTCGACAATACCGGATCCATGGGTCGCAGGGTGAGTGACACCGACACCACCAGGAAAATCGACGCGCTGAGAGCAGCCGCGCGCGACCTTACCAACATTCTCATTCAACCAACTGGCCGCTCAATCCCGCCCGTTCGCGTTGGGCTCGTACCGTTTGCCAACGCCGTCAACATCGGTGAGCACAATGAAAGTGCTTTGTGGTTTGCATCGGAAAAAATCGGAAACAATCAATGGAATGGTTGTGTCCTCGCCCGCGACAATCCCGACGACGTGCGCGACACCCGAACACCAGCATGGCTGCCATATTTGCCTATTCATCCGCACAATCATTTTGCGGAATGCCGCAAACCGTCCGGTAGTTATTGCGGATGTCCAAGGCAACACATCTTGCCATTGACCGGTTCAAAAGCCGACGTCATCGACGCCATCAACGGCATGCGCGCCAATGGCCATACGGTGATACCGCAAGGCATCATTTGGGGCTGGCGCTTGCTGTCGCCCAACCAACCATTCAATACCGCAAACAGTTACGCTGATGCGCGCAATTTCAAATACCTGATCGTGATGACCGACGGCGAAAACTATGTTGGCCGAGGTCGCGTTGCGTCCGCTTATGGTGTGCCAGACAGTTCTCGGCTTGTCGTCGGCAGTAACACAGCGGAAACGACGCTGAACCAAAAAACGCTGGCAATCTGTCGCAACGCCCGCGCTGTGGCCAATCGTGGCGAGAACCGCATCACTGTGATCACAATCACATTTGGCCCGGAAACCACAAGGCGCAAAATTTTGCGCGACCTCATGACCGACTGTGCGTCACCGCCCGAACATTGCCCACTGGCGCAATGTACCTACCATGCGCCGACCAGCAGCGAACTACAAACCGCATTCGCTGAAATCGCCCACGGCATCATCAATTCAGTGCGGCTGACCCACTAACTCATGGGTTAGTTATCGAGCCATTTGCGCAGCAACCGGACGTCAAGCCATATGGCTCCGCCCAAGATGATGGCAAATGCAGCCGCAAACGCCACCGGTCCGATGGCATTAGCAACGTAAAGCGCAAGAAACACCATCACAAACTTGAACCAGAACCACACATCGGTTAGCAACGCCAGCATTGTTATTGCTCCATCTCGCCTTGCGGCGCGGTTTGCTGAGCAATGGCACGAAAACCGTTGGCTATGCCAACATCCTGAGCAATCAGGTTTTGCAGGCCTGCCAGATGGTTGGCCAATGCCCTCTGTGCTTTTACATTGCCACGATAAGCCGGTTTTTCAAGCTGGCGACCCTTGTTTAACCACCGCAAAAATCGCGTGTTGGTCAACAACGTGGTGCCGCCGTAACCCAACGCCGCCGCGCTCAACGTCGTGAACGGGTAGTTGTAGGCCGCGATCGCGCCGCCGCCTAGTATCGCCACTGTCAGGTTGTGAATACCGGTACGTGATGTGTTCGCCAAAGCCTCAAAGTCGCGGAATTGGCGCGCCAGATTGGCCATGGCGTTCAGTTCCTTGAACGCGGCGCGCTTGCCGCGAAACAGCAGCTGCTTCGCCTGCGGATTGAGACTTGCCCAACTGGTCGCGAACCGCGTCAGCGAGAACCCGATTTCGCCAACCAAGCCGGGTTGGCCGGGCGGCACGCTGCCAAGTTCCCGAATCATGGCGTTGCCAACAGCATTCCATTCCTCTGGCCGAACGGTGCGCTTCAACGATTTGAGCAGTTCGATATTGCCTTTGCCACCTGCCAACGCCGCGCGATAGATCTGATTGCCGACGCGCTCGCCCGTGGCGCCCTCGTAAGCGAACGGGCGCAACCGAGCAATGTCCTCCTGCGCCTTGCGATAGAACTCATCCGCGTCCTTAAACTTGGCCAATGCCTCATCAAACTGCGATGCGATTTTTGGCTGGCCGCCTCTGCGGTACTCTTTGGCGTTGCGTTTGAGCAAGTGATAGAAATCCTGGCCCAGCGCATGATGCAACCGGTTCAGGTCCGCCAGCGACGCGACATTCTTTTCGTTGTCCGCCAAACCGGCAATCTGGCGCCTGACTTCGGTGCGCAAATTGCGAATATCCTGCGCCGTGCCACGCCACACACCCCGCGAGATATTGTCCAGCGCCTGATTGAGCAGCGGATTACCAACTCGCGGTATGGCCATGCCTGGAAACGCCCCGCCGCCGCCGCGCACCAGCGACAGATTGGCTGGCGATGGCAGCGTCGGGTCGGCGTATTCGCCACTTCTCGGGTCATACTTCAAAGACCTGACCCGAATTGCTTCCTCGCGGTTGATAATGCCGGTGTTGCGCCCGATCTGCCGGTGTACTTCCTCAGTGGCCGCCGGCACGCCGCCAAGCACGCGCGGAAGGTCTTTCTTAGATCGGCCCTCGCGCATGGTTTTCGGGATGCCGCGCCAAGCCCACTCATAGCGCGCCTCGGCTACCACCGGCAACGATGACAGCGACGGCGGTTCATCCGCCAGCGACTTGACGCTGCGGTCGTCGAGACGTTCAACATCGATCTCCGGCTGTTCGCGCCGGAAACGCTCCAGCGCGTTGCGCGCAATGTTGCCGACCGACGGGAAATTTTCCGACGGGCCAAACTCGCCTGCAATCTGCTCTGTTCGCTTCCTGGTCTCGTCCAGGATCTCGCGGGTGCCGGCGCGCAGCGGTGCACCAATCACCGGTTGCTGCTCCAACACCTTGGCAATCTGCCGCCCGCTCGGGCCGAGTTCAATGCCAGGGTGCGTCGGCAGGCCCGCCTGTTCTGCGTACGTCGCAGCATCCGTGCGCGCATCCGTGGCGCGGGCCTGGGGGTTTTCAGGCGACATCTGCGCGCGCTCATGCGGTTGCACGGCACCGCGAACGCGCGGCGCGGGCGGCACATAGCCCATGCTGCGCGCCGTCGGCACAAAGCCCAAGCCCTCGCCAATGTTTTGGGCAACCTGCAAGCCCGGCCGGTTCCGTTCGACAAACGCCTGTTCAGCCTCTGCAGCGGATTGGCCTAGCGTTCCCGGCAAAACATCGCCCAGACCATATTGGCCTTGCGTTGCAATGCGGACCGGCAGCGAGCCTGCAAAACCCAGGATGCCGCCGGCACGATCCGCCAAATCGCCGCCTGGGCTCGTGACCCATTCCGCGAACGGTTCGACAAAGTCCTTGCGGATGTCTTCCTCAACCTTGGTGCCGGTGATCGACGGCCGGCCCTCGCCCGCCGCCACATCGGCGGGGATCGCGGCCCGCGCGCCTTCTGAAAACTGCCCGTGCATGCCCTGCGGTACCATCAACGCAGCGCCGCCCAACCGCGCGTCAAACTGGTCGCGCGGCATGTCCGAATAGAATTTCTGGTGCAGCATGCCCGCAAGGTCGTTGTCCGATACGTCGTCGTATTGCGGATACTTTGTGCGGAACTCTTGCAGCGTCGTCATCGTCAGCGAATTCCTAGCGGATCATTGTCGGGTGTTGCGGGCAACGGACCAGGCGCTGCAGGCGCCTGCGCCCCTTGCGGTACGGTTGGAGCTGCAGGCGCGGCCGGTACCGATTGGGCCGCTGGCGCTTGCGGTGTTGGCGTCGCCACTCCGCCACCTGGCTGGAAATACTGACCCGATCGCAGCCGTTCAATGCGTGATTGATCTTCAGCCAACTTGCGCTGTGCAGCCGCCCGAGCGCGCGCGAAAATTTGCGCCCGGACCTGCGGCGGCTGGCTGATGGAGCCCTGCACCTCCAGCAAAATCTTGCGCTCGCCTTCCGTCGGTACCGCGCCGAACGTAGCGCGCAACTGTGACAGTGCCTGTTGCGTGATGATCTGGTTGAGCTGCAGCGCCTTGTCGGCCCGCGTGCCAAGCCCAAGGCCAATGTCCGGCAAATTGGCGATGATGTTTGAGTAAGTCTCGGCGCCAATGCCGCCAGCCGCGTCCGGGTTGAGCTTGATCGCCAAGTCGAGCGAGCGCAGCACCTCCTGCCCTGCTGCGATCCGGTCGTCAGTTTCGATGATTTCTTTTTCGGCCCGCGGTGACAGCTCGGCGCCCTTGCCCGACGCCAGCTTGCCGGTGGTCATGATCTGCGTATATTCCGGCGTGCCGGGCCTGAAGCCCAATCGAGACGCCAGTTCATTGCGCTGATCTAACAACGTCATCTTGCGGGTCTTGGCCTGATCGCGTTGCACCTGCAAACGCTCTTCAGCCAACTTGTGGGTGGCATCGAACCGGCGCGCCGATTCCGCAGCCTGTGCAGCCTGCCGACCAGCAACCCGAGCACGTTCCTTGCGCTGTTCCAGAATGTTGCCGGCACGCATGCCAAGGTCGATCTTGCCGCGCCCGTATGCTTCGTCCTGCAGACCTTCAAGCCCGCGCTCCTGAGCCGCCGCACCCAGCGCCTTGTTGATGTCGTCCTCACGGCGGCGCATCAATGCATTGCCGATCGCGTCAATGCCTTGGTTCAACGGGTTGAAATCCAGGTCAAGGCCCGTCGGACGAACAACTTGAGGCGCTGTAAACCGTGTCATCAGACAAACAAGCTCCCAATTCTCGCAGCCGTGCCGCCAAGCCGCAGCAGGTTGTTCAAACCCGTTGAGCGCGTGCCAGCATCATAAAGCGCGTTCGCCAAGTGACTGTGGCCCAGCACGTTGGCCGCATTGGTCTCCAGATCCGCCAACGTGCGGTCAAACCCGCCCGCGCCCGACGCCCCGCGAAGGCCAATGTTCGCCGCGTCCATGCCGCTGGCGCGCAGCCGGTTCAAAAAGTCATTGACGTCTTGGCGCGCGAAGCGACCGGCTACTTCGCCGACGGCCGCTCGGTTGACAGCGCTGTCGCCCAATCCGCCGGCATTGTAGCGGCGAAACGTACGCATCAACGCGTTTTCTGTGTTCTGATTGGCAAAGCCGCGAAACGGGTCACTCTCAAATAACTCAAATGCTTCCTGCCGCGGTTCTGCGCCGTATGCGCCCACGGCGCGCCCATACAGGCGATTACCCTCCAGCCCTTCTCTGCCGTAGCGCTCAAATTCCGAGAACCGATCACGGCCGCGTTCCAGATGAGGCCGCGCCCGCTCACGACCGGCGGTGACCTCGCGCCGAAACGCAGTATGGCCAGCTGCAGCATCGCGGCGGGACCGGCCGCCCGTGAAGTTTGAGAAGATGCCCATTAGAATGCGCCCTATCTACCGGTATTGGTTGTTCGACTCTGAGATTGCCAAACCACTAAACGGCATTGCCGCTCGCTGATCTGAGCGCAAAACCGTCGACATTTCTTCATCAAAGCCGCCCGTGTTCCAGCGCGCGCCCGTGACACGATGGCCGCCAATGCGCGTCGCGCCCGTTTCCTGCTTCAACTGGCGCGCCAGTTGCCGGATTGCCGCGGGCCCAAACGTGTTGGCAAACTCACGGCTGAACTCATTGATTGACGCTTTGCCAGCCTTAGTGCCGACCATGCCGACATGGATTTCAGGGTTGCCGTCAGCGCCTGGACGCACCTCATAGGTGATCTCGCCTGCGTTGCGATTGTTGCGCATAATCGGGCGCGTAAACACTTCCGTGCCATCTGGCTCAGTATAGCGGTCTGATGGTCGCCCGAGCCGGAACGCCGCGGCCGGCGTCGTCTTTGCTGCCACGCCCTGCAACGCACGCCCTGCGATTGGACCAGCCATCAAGCCCGCCGAACCCAGCGCACGTACCGAACGCCCGGCAGCGTCATAGATTTCCGCTTCAGTAGCCGGCCCGCCAGGTCGACCAGTCAGAAACGATTGCGCCGCACCCGCGATCGTACCCGGTGCATTGTACAGCGCATTGGCAACGTTGGCCGCCAGATCACGCGGCACTTGATACGCGTTCGCTAGCTCCAACGCATTGACAATGGCACGATCCGCAAGTTCGGGCATGAGCGCATTAGGTCGGGCGGCGCGCGTCGCACGCGGAATACGCCTCTCATTATCAGCCAAAGCATAGAGTGCGTTCCTTGCCATTTGCTTTGCCTTGGTCAGTTATGCCGCAGATCCTATTTTTTGGTCGACCAATCGCACCAACACCTCTGTCGCCGAAATGCAGTCGTACTCCAGAATGTCGACGGCGCCGGGGTCTGTCGACAACGTCGGCGGATTACCATTTGCAAACACGAATGCCGACCCGTAGTTTAATGTGCGCCCGCCCGTGCCATCCTGCGTGATGCGTAGTTTGCCGCCGCGGCCTTCCTCAATGTTGCTCGGATTTGCAAGTTGCCGATTGCCGCCAAGCGTTGCCCGAAAATTGATGCCATCGGTCAAGTTCCAGGCAAGGACAGCCGCGTCCTCAAGCAACACATATCGAGAAGCAGTCGCCAATAGATCCCGGACACCCTCGCCGTCAGTCTGCGTGACGGACACCAGTGATGCGTTGATGAACAACTGCACCCGAGACCCTTGCTCGGCGCTCAAGTCGACGGCATCGCCTGTTTCGGGATCTGAGTGAGCCAGTTGAACCGCATTATCGCCAGTGACCACTGGCAAACCTATAAACTGGCCTTCACTTGTTTGCGACGGCAAAACAACCGGCAGCGCATATTGATTGCTAGCGTCGACACGCCCAACCAAGACCGCATATCGCGACCCGGCAACCAAGTCGACTGCGGGCGAAAAATCAAACGACAACGTGCCGTTGCCAGCATCGACCGCCGTAATCTCGTTGCTGGAAACGACTTCGTCCAACGTGTTGTTTGACGCCAACCGCGCAATCACGGCCTTGTAGCGCGCCCCGCTGACAATTGGGCTGATCAACGCGGAAACGTTGAGGATTCGAAAATCCTTCAGCGCAGTTACGGCATTGCCTTTAAACGCAAATGCGCTACTCGACACAGTGGTCGCACTTCTCGCAACGCTGGCTCTGACGTTGATGCGCCCAACCGGTGATTGAGGCAGCAACCGTGCCCAGATCGCGCAACGCAACCGGCCCGTGCCGACACCGCTTCTCTGATAAGCCAATCCGGCTTGTACATTACTCAATTGAGACACAAACAAGTTGTGCGTGATGACGGGCAAATTGTTGCCAAAGTCCTCACCAGTCCCGCTCGTTCCCGCAATGTTTAAGTTCGTGCCGCTCGACGCCTGGAACAACACAGCGTAGTTTCTGCCTGCCCGAACCCTTACCGCTTCTGAAAACTCAAAAAACAGCGCATTGTCGTTTAAGCTGTCGGCAACATTGCTCGTCGACTGCGCCAACACATCTAACAAAATGCCGTCTGTTGCGTTGTTCGATACTTCGACCAAAAACGCTGTTACCTGCCGCTCGTCATCGCCAACATCTGTAAAAGCTTCAACGCGAACAATGTCAAATTCCGCTGTAGGTTGAAACGACTGCAATACGATCGGCCGGTGAAACACGTTTGGCGAAAATGTATGGATGTCACCCAAGCCGGCGCGGACAATTGCCCCGGTACGAACGCCTGCAATGATTTCATTGACCGGCGTTGGAGGTGCTAAGCCGATTGTGACCTTGTCCGCGCCAGCCGGATCCGGCGTCACGTTGACCCCACTGCCAGCCGCAAGTTCAAGTACATCTTGAGCCGCATCAGCGCTCAAGGTTACTTCGCCCACGCGTATGCGGCCAAATGCTGGTGGCGGATCAGTCCCAAAGTCAACCGCATCCGCAATGTCGTCAACATAGCCAGACGGCCCAACGTATTGGCCCGACTCCGGCGGATCTCCGGTGCCACCCTCCCAAGACCTCAGTTGCAATACCCGGCGATCGCCGTCTGTCACAATCGCCAACACTGGCGACCAACCACTGCCGCCAGCCGCGCTTGGCATATTTACGCGGCGCAACATTTCCGTGAGCTGCTGAAACCAAACCGGGTCAATTTGCCCTTGGCCTCGCACCAGAGGATGCTTGGAATCTGGTAGCGTGATGACACTGGTCATGTGCTCACAACCTCAATGTCAGCCGAAGCGCCAATCACGCCGCGCCTAGTCGCAGCCGGCAATATCAGTTCGAACTGGCGCGCGTTGCGCCGCTGCATGCCGAGACGATTGATCTTGACCCGAGTCTGCGTTTGGCCCTGCCGGCCCATCGACTTGCGCCGCGAACCCTTGATTGTCCGCCCGCCGTCGTCCGACCAACGAATGATCAACTCCGGCTCGCGCGCCATAGCAGCGCCGCGGCCGGCTACAATGTCCACATAGAGCGCGTTGAATATAACCCGCGCCGGCCAAGCATGCGTCGGCGGAAACCCAATCCGCATGATCAGAGGGTCGTCCGCCTCATCATCGTACTCGCTGCTCATTTCGAACAGCTCGCCGCTTGCGATGTCGCCTGCAATTAGCATGCCGTCAAACTGCGTCACATGATCAATGCGCCACCGCTTGCGGTTCGCGGACGTGCGCTCGGCCCAGCCGGTCGTCAAGTCAAACTGGTATGTAAAGTCCGTCCCCGACAGCGCATAGAAGTGGTGGCCTTCGTCGGTCCAACCGGTTGCCGTCAGTCTGTCCGGGTTGGCGTCGGCCTTAATGGCGCGCTCAACTCCGTGATTGGAAATCCTCTGCCCGCTGTAGCCGCCCGTGCTAAGCCGCACCGTGCCATCATGAGCAACCCAAAGCAGCTTTTCGTCGATGTTGACCACGCTGTTTGGTGCCAGGCAACCCAACTGAAACACAGTCGTGCGCGAAAACGGAAACGCGCTCGCATCCGTGCCGCCAACGTTCTGCCAAATCTCCGTGGTTTCACCGCCCATCAGCCACAGCTGGCGATTGAATGCAAACGGGCGCACCAGAACGTCCGGTGACGCTTCAGCCCGCGCCAAATCGGTCAGGTTAATCGTCGTAAAATCGTCGGCATTGGTGATAATCCAGCGATCGCCCTCCAGCGCGATGATGCCGTAGCCGTCAAGCACATCAAAACCGGTTGCCGGCGGCAGGTTGCCGTCGCCAACGTCGACGCGCACAAAACTGTTGTTGTTCGTGTCGATGACATTGAACACGCCGCCCGAGACCACGCCGATCTGCGGATGCGGTCGCCTGCGGTTGGCGCGCATAAATACGTCGCCACTGGCCGCCACACTGCCAACCACTCGGCCGGTGCGGTTTTTGTCGAACGCGACAATGTTCGTGCCGATAACAGCGTATAGGTTTTGGCCAACCGGCAACAACGCTCTAATCGCGCCACGCACGATTGCATCGTTACGCAGTAAACTGCCCCAAGCGGACAAGCCGGCCATGGGATAGAGCGCAAACCGCGACTTGCCTTCAACGCCCAGCTCCTCAGCAAAGCCGTTAACAAGGCGCGCGTCCCCTTCAACTCCGAACTTTGACCGGTTGGACTGATACGGAAGCTGAAGGGGTGTTAGCGGCATTGGCGTTAGCGCTTTTTGCCTTGTTTGTTGGTCGGGCCGGGCGGGTTGAGATCGCGACCCATACTGCCGCCAACCATGCTTTTGCGCATCGCCGGCTTGGTGTTCGCGATCATCGATTTCATGCCCGACTTTCCCTTGCCCATCTTGCTTTTACCGTAGCCTTTACCCTTTGGCATTGCTGTTGTCCTTTGTTTTCCCGTTGTTTGTTCTCATGTGCTCATCTCAACACCCGACACTAGTGTCTAGACACTAGTGTCACGCATGTACCAACTTCGGCGCTTGAACCGACACCTTGCGGACCTCGCACCCTTGAAACACAACAATGTCGCCGCGCGCGAAATCATTGTTGTCGTCAAGATCGTTATCGACCACGCCGGCAAAACCATCGAACACCGCGCTGAACATCTTGATATCGCGAACCCAAAACTTCTCGTTGCACCGTTCGATCTTCACTGTCCTGTCTTCAAACCGGTTTTGTCGTGGGTCAAACTGCATGGTTCAGCTTCCAAGAATGCGCGAATAATCCAGGTACCGGTTCGACGGCAGCCGGACCAGCGCGCTATCGTAAATGCCTTTGGTCGGCGGCTTGATGTACGCCGACATGATCGAATCCCAGCCTTCGATGGCGTCCAAATGCGTTGTGTCTGACGGCGTTATGCCGTACTGGTCCGCAACGTAAATGGCCAGCAATGCGTGAACGCCGCGGTTGAACCGGCGCGACGATGGCCCGCGGCGCCACACGCCGCCCTGGATCACATCGCGGGCGACCAAGCCGCCGTCGTAGATCAGGAAATCATTGACCGACCACGAACTCACATCGTCGAGTCGGGTGCTGCCGGCCACACTGACCCGGTACACGTCGCCGGGATTGCCGACACCAGACGACAATGCCGGTGTGTTCGTGTCGGCATTCCAATCGCCTTTCAAGTTGGCGATCTGAATAACCTCAAACCCGGTCTCGGCCGGCGGCACAAAAAACCGGAATTCATCGTCAAGCTCAAAGTCGCGCGCCAACAGCAAATTCATGTTGTACTGCTGCCAGGACGTCAGCATGTCGTTCAGGCCCGCAAGGGTGTCCTCCGCCTCATTGGGATCCGGCGCCTCATCGGCGTCAATCACACGCAACCGGCGCAACGCCGTCTTGCAGATGTCCCTTGCGGTCGTGACCATGGCGCTTATTCCGCTGCGTCGCCGTTGCCATCGTCTTTGTTGTCCGACCGACGGCGCCCGCCGCGGCGGCGCGGTTCAGTCTCAACAAGGCCGGCTGGCGTGTCCTGCCAGTTCTCGTCTTCCGGAATGTCGTCCGGCGTATCGAACAGATGGCTTTCAACCTTGCCCTCAGCGCCCAGCCGATACATCCAAACCCGTGTGTCCTGGCGATTGCCCGCTTCGTCCGTCATCGTGTCCTCATCAATCAAGTGGTCAAAAAGGGCGGCGGAGTGCCGCCCTTCAGTTTGCGTGTCGTGCCGTCAGACGTTAGCTGACTTCAGCACCGGATGCCCGCGTTGCAATGCGCGGGTCGATTGTCTTTCGACCGTACAGGATGTCCAGACGCCACGATGACCGGTCGTTTGTGCCATCGTAGATCGGGATCACGCGAACCGACATGTTCTTGTAGCTCTGCCGGCTGGCGTGATACGCCGCTTGCGGGATTTCCATCGGCACCATGCACAGCGCAAACGCGTTCTTGTGATAGAACAGGTTTTGCGGGTACGCCGTGTTTGCCGAACCAACAAGCGTAATCGCGGCATTGTCAGCCGGTGCTGCATCAACCGTCTGATGCGGTCCGGACGTGATGATCGGCGGCGAGATCGACAGCGTCGCTGCCCCCCCTGTTGCCGACGCATCAGCCAAAACAGTGAACTGTTGCAGGTTCTGCGTCTTGGCCTTGGTCTTGGCGTTGACCTGGAACACGTTGGCAATAGTAAACACATCGCCCGCACGCACAACGTTTGCCGTGTTGCTGGTCCAGCCGTCGGTCATCAGATTCTGACGCCAATTGTTTTTCGACTCAGTGTCGTCATACATGACGTTCTGGTTGCCGCCCATTACCAACGGCGTGCCGGCATGGGCGCCCGTGGTATGCGTCGGCAAAACCTGAGTCTTGTACGTCATGGCATCGCCGATCATGCCCAACGTGCCTTTTTCGTAGGCAGAGCCAACCAGCTGCTGGTGAAGCAGGGTCGTTTGAGACCCGACAACCGCCCAGTGGTCAGCCGGCGTCAACGCCGCGCAGCGCCCGTCACCGGGTGCCGACAGCTCATCAAGCCGTTGCAATGCTGCCGAAAACTGCGTGTTGTTCTTGATCGTTTGACCAGGCGTGCCAACCCAGTTGTACACCTCGCGATAGAACTCATTGAAGCAGTCCATCGCGACGGCGTTCAACAGGTTGGTCATGGCCGGCTTGATGACACGTTCGGACAAGTCCGACATTTTCAGGGTGAGGTCGGTCGACGTAAACCGAAAATCAACACCCCTTTGCTGGTTGATTTGAATGTCAACCATGCCCTCAATCGTGTCCTGCGTTGCCAACACGGGACCAGATCGAACCGTGTAGTCAGCCGGACGACGAATGGACAGACTGTCGCCGATCTTGTAGCCGTTGACCCGGTTTGTCCACTCACTCTCATGTGCCCGGTGGAAGGTGTCCAACACACCAAGCTCGTTTTCAAGGATCATCAACGCTTCCTTGGCGATGACGTCCGCAGTCAAAGTCGTGTTTGTCATCTCTCGCCTCTATAGGCTCAAGACCGCTTTTTCTCCGCTTCGATTTCGGCGCGTCGAATTGCTCGATACTCCTCAAAGCTCAAAGACGGATCGTTAGGGTCTTTGATTTGGGGTGACGCCGTGCCCTTCACCTTTGGCGGCGGCGGCGGCGCCTGCGAAACTTTGCGAGCCTGGGGCGCTTCCGTGATCCGGACTTCTAGCCGGGCCAACGCGCTGAGCTGAGCCGATTGAGGCAGCGTCGCAATGCGCCGTGCCTCAGTGCGATTTGCCGTAAGCCAGTGCGCGATTTCGGCGGCATTATCGCTGTCCGCAATAAACTCTGCCCCGACATCCGACACCGGTACATCTCGGAAATCCCTGATCAGGTCAGGGAACCGGTCACTCGCATCCTCAAGCTTCGTCATAAAGGCTTGGTTACGCGCCTCTTGCTCCCGCTCGATCGCCGCATTGCGCTCCTCAATGGCTTGGTCGCGCTCTTCCTGCGCGGCCTCCATGCGGTCCTCATGCAGCATCTGCCGCGTGCGATACGCTTGCTGGCCTTCGTAGTCATCGTCATCGATCTCGGGCGCCTGACTCATGCGCTCCTGTAATCGCTCCAAGGCCGTTTCCGCACGCTCTGCCCGTTCATTGGCAGCGCGCGCTTCGCGAACTGCGTCCCAACGTTGCGTGTTCAGCTGCTGGATGCGCTCCGTGATCCGGTTGCGCTTCGGTTTTTTCGGCTGGGTCTCACTGGTCTCTTGACCATCACCCTCACCGGACTCCGCCGATGTCTCAGACGTGTTGCCGCCATCGCCATCTGCGTTAGGCTCTATGTGCGTCGACTGCTGTTCAGTCTCGTCCGGATTGCCAGCCTCAGTCGTGGTCTGGCCGTCGCCTGTTGGCGCCGCCTGGTCCGGTGCGGCGGAACGATTTGACTCACTGTTACTGTCCAACCCGAAAGCCTCGGGCGGGATGTTGAGCGGCGGCAACGCGTTTGATTGCCCCGTGGCTTGAGACGTCGTCTCTTGGTTTGCCATAGTTCCATTCTCCTGAAATAGCGAAGGCGCCGCCCTGGTTCCGGATCCAGTGACAGCGCCTTCGTGAGTGCACGCGCTCGACCGGGGTCATGACTCCCCTAGTTTCCTGCCTGCCTCGGGTCTTACTCTCTGTTCTGACTTAAGCTACTGAACTGCACGCCCGCCGGCCCCACTCGGCGCCGGCTGCGGAAACATTTTCTGTTGCCTGCTGGCAAATCCGCTCTCTTCCTCGAAAGCGTCTTCAACTTCCATGCGGTCGACCTCGGTGTGGATCTTCCGGGCTTCCGCCATCGTCTTTTCAATCTTCGATTCGCGTTCTCGCATCTCAAGGTCCATGCCGGCCTGCTCAAGTTCGCTCGGGCCTTCCTGCGCCGGGTCACCCGGCAACGGCTCCTCACCCGGTTCTGGCTCAATCACGCCAGGGAACTGCAACGCGACCAGCTTGCGCAGCCGGCCGGCAAGCTCGTCGGCGCCCGGCCAATCCATCGCCTTGGCTATGAGGTCGCCCGCAATCTCGGCAGCCGGCGGGAACGCGCTCACAAACGCCATCATTGATTCCGACGTTTCCATGCGCTTGGTCGAAAACGACTTGCCGATCTCAATGCGGATATCAAACCGGCCGCGGCTCAAATCATTGAACATGACCGGCATGCCGTCCTCAGCATAGAGAACCTTGTTAATCTCAACGCGTTCCTCGGTCTTGCCGTCCTCGCCCATCAAACGCAGCACGCGTTCGTTGTCGTAAATGTGCGGGATCAGGTCGACAATGATGCGCCCGGCATGCTCTAGCGAACGCTCCAGATTGTCCTGAAAATGATAGTTCGCTGTGTCGCCCTGCTGATCGCGGGCGATAATCGCGCGGCCCGAGGTTTCGTTGCTACGCGCGCCCAGCGCGGCGTCATAAATGCCTGTCGTCGCCTTGAGATCGTCCGACGCAGTGACCGTTTCGTTGGCCAACGCCGACGACAAAGCCGGCGGCTCAATGCGCTGCGGCCGTTCGTTCGGCATTTTCGGGTCGGCATCAAACGGCAGATAAGGCCGGTTCGACCGGCCCGCGCTGTTCCATATCGAAATGTACCGCGCGATCTGCTTTTGCTGAACCAACCACGGCGCCTTGGCCTGCAGGTCGTAGCTTTCCGACTGCGCCGTGCGCGCATAGTTGTAGAGCTGCTGCGGATCCTTGGCGAACCGCACCACGCCATACCGGTAGTTGCGATCCTCCAGCGGAAACTCGCCGCCGACGGCCGCAACCAGCGGAATGAACTTGCCCGGCCAGTCAAACGGGCCCTCTAGGATCTCCGAACCCGATACCAACGCCATGCGCACCTTGAAACTGTCCGCGGTCCGCTGGCGGATGATGGGCAGATAGAGCCGCTCAACCGGGCTCATGTCAGTCACGTCGATGGTCGAACCGTCCTCCATCAACGCCAACTCAATCTTGATCGGTTCTTTCCACCAATACTCAGCAATGCGGATACCGTCGGACGTGGTCCAAAACAGCCGGCTCTCGGTTTCCTCGATTGCCGGCACATCCATCGCCACCTCTTTGGCGTTTGGATATGTTCTTTGGAACCACGACCGCGGCATCAGCTCAGCAACCGCTATCCACATGGCGTCTGACCTATCCGGCTCGATCGCTGCCGGATCACAGTAGACGCTTAACGGATTGCGCACGTTGCTAAAGGTGATTTCTTGGTCAAATGCCGAGTCATCGGCATAGCCCGTGTCTATCCGCATCCAGCCAAGCCCGCCCGTCGCCTGATGCTCCGCCCAAGTGCCAATGATGTGTTTGCCCCTGGAACGATAGTGTATCTGGCGCAACAGGCCATTGTAGACGTCGGTCAAATCCCGATCAGCACCGTCATCGACGGGTTTGACCTTGATTGCCACGTCCGCTTGGCGGATGGGATTCGTGACCTGGCGAATGAACTGTGGCAGACGGTTGACCGTCGCCATGGGCCGGTTTTCATCTTCGCGCTCATTGCGCGTTACTTCCGGCCATTGATCGCCAGCGCAAAATCGAATGTCAGAGGCTTGGTCAATGCGGTTGTCGCGGTCGTGCTCCCACGCATCCTCAATGTTCTGGCGGATTTGTTCGATCAGCTCGTAGGCTTCCGATTTCTTCGGAACGCCCAACGCGTCAAATCGATAAGTGCCAATCGCCATGAGGCTAGCCTCTGCCTGTTAACGTTCCACGTCCGACGGTTGCGTGCCCATCAAACGCTGCTTCATCCGCTCCGTGAGCCATAAGACTTCCGGGCCGCTCGCAATGCTCGTCGCCATGTATTCACACCCATCCTCGCACCACCCGAGAATGACCACCGCGTTGATGTCCGACTTCAGCGCCCGCTCCAGAACAACTTTCGCGTCGTGCGAAAAACCCGGATCGACCGGCAGTTGAATGATCTTCGCCGACATCCCGACCCGCTCCATCGTTGCTGCCGGTCTGGCGCTGCGATCGCGGGAGTGAGGCGTTCAAGTGCACTAATAGTACACTTGAAAACGGTCATTCCGGATACCAGTCATCCTCGCCGCAAAAATTCATGCGAAATGCGCCCCATTGTCATCGTGTGTGCGGCACAATTCATCGGTCACCTAACTGGTGCCGCAACCCGCCTATTCGGGTGGCTGTCGGTCACAGATGCTCCTGTAATGCAGCCACGCGGCGCACGCACAACGATCTGGTGATAACGGCGGGTGTCGGATGCAATGCCCATTCGGCACCCGTTCGTTTGTGCGCCGCCCAAGACTTCCACACGATGCATATAAAATTCATCTACAATGCGCGGCGGCTTTAATCAGTCTTGGGCCATTCTCAGCGGGTCGTTCAGACCGCCTGCCCGAGTTGGCATCCCTTCCGGAACCGATGGGGGATATGGGCAGGTCGCGAGCTGGAGCCTTACAACCGATCCGATGGTTGCCAGCACGAGTACTGTACGCTTAGGTCTGAGGGACAAGAGCTGCGCCGGCCACAAAACTCCTCCGGCGCAGCTCGACCTTCCTCAATGCCGCGGACCATGCGCCAGCGCAACATGACGCGATTGCGCTTTGATCGTATCTTCCAACGGACAACCAGCTTTCCAAGCCAGTTTCACAATCGTGCTGTGCAACAGATCCAGAACGTCCGCCGAATCGCACCCGGCAACTTCCATTGCCGTAAGCAAAACCTCTCGCTCAGCATTCAGGAAATCGGCGTCATAAACGTCGATCAGCTGTACCGGAACTTGACCCGTTGTCGGTTCGATCATGCGATTCTAGCCTTTGTTCTGGCCCAATGGTCGCAAACCAGTGTGACCGCGATGCCAGGACGGCCGCCGCGTTTGGCTCGGAAATCGCATACCGCTGTGGTTGTGTTTCTTGATCAAATGCGACCACGGAATGCCGGGCTCGAAATGCGTGTTTGGATTGAATTCGGTCCCGCCGTCGCCCTGGTCAGGCCCTTGTGTCTCTAGCCCTGGCGTTCTTTTCGTCGCGCGCGCTGGCTCGTTTCGCGAACCAACCATAGAGTCGCTCATTCCATGTCCCCGTGATCCACCATGAATGCAGCCGCCACGCGATCAGCACAGCGTCCGGGTGAACCTCAAACCGCAACGGATCCGGCCGGCGCAAATACGGTCGATGATAGTATTCAATCCGCATCGCCAAGCCTCACTGTGACTGGTCACATGTTGTAGATTTCGTTACCGACCTGTTGTTGCACAGCGTCTGCCATATCAATGCCAAACGTCAATGCCGCCGCGTCTCCCAGGTCCGGTGAATGCCCAAGCCGCTCAATGATGTGGTCTTTGGCTTCCAAAATCAGCTGGCCGTTTGACCGGTTGTGCGTCGCGCCTTTGCCAATGACCGGCGCGCAGATGTCGGTTTGCAGGTCGTCGCGGTCCGGTACCCAAACCCCCGTTTCGTCCCAGAACCAGCGCATCATGTCGTGCCACATCTCAATGCGGCGGTTGGCAAAAGCCTCGCGGTCATACGCGCCGGCACCGAAGTTGACGCCCTCAACCATGTCAGCACCCAGCGTCTCCGCCAACCGGTCCGTCAGGCCCTGCATGTTCGTCGTGTCAACCACAACCTTGGCAGCGCCAATGCGAACCGCGACCTTTTTGATGTAGCCGGCCAAATGCATCAGGTTGTCATAATCGACCAGCTCGCAAACATTCGCGCCCATTACACGGCCCTGGCGATCCACCAAACCTGTCTTGTCGCCGCCGCCACGGGCCGGATCAACGCCAAGGATAATCGGGCCATATGCCGGAATGTCCTTGCGTTTGCGCGCAGCCAGCACAAGCCGCGGAACGATAAACGAGGCCTCGCCAGAGGTCTGGAACGCTTCTGCCGCGTTGGCCGGATACTCCTGTTTGAACTTCCAACACGGCTCGTCAATCTGGCCGCCCGACGCCGTCGCCAATTCGCGGTTCTTGACCCAAGCCCAAATAAGCTGCTCTTCCGTCAGCTCATAAAGTTGCTGGTACTCCAACCACTCTTCCGAAACAGCCCAATCTTCCGGCAGTTCAGCATCATGCAATGTCGTTGCGTATTCTTCGTGCCAATACCACGGGATAAAGATCGCTTCAAACTGGCTATCGCCGCGCTCGGCCGCCTGCCATTCCCGATAGAACGCATTGCCAAGCCCGTTTGCTGTCGACTCGCGAATGTCTTCCGTGCCTGGCGCATTGGCGATTGCCTGTTGGATCCCCGCGCTGTGCGCGTCCGCATTGGGCCAAAATGCAACCTCAGACCCATGGAAACACTGGATCGTTTCCGATCGGCCAATCTCAGCTGACCCGGCCGTCGCAACCTTGTAGCCGCTGTCCAACCGGCTGAAATTCATCTCCTTAGCGTTGGCCTTACCGGTTTCCGGGCGGAACAGCTCCGGACAATTGTCGTGATAGCGCTTGGCCATCTTGAACAGGTTGTCGCTTGCCGCTTCCAAATGCGCCACAATGAACGCGTTCAAGCCCTTGTTGTGCGAGACCTTACGATAGAACCGAGCACCAATGTAGGTCGATATGCCAACCTGCCGGCCCTTGAGCACCAAAGCACGAACGCGACCCTTTTCGCGTAGCTGACGCTCCAGCCGATCATGCAAATATCTCTGCGCCCGGTTCATAAACAACGGCTGCAGCGCCGCGCCCTTGGTGCGGATCACTAAGCAATCGCGCGCATACAGCGAAAAATCCTGCTCATACTCCTCGCGCAACGCCAGTTCCCGATCGTCAATGTTGGACACCGCTTCGTTCCACAGCTATCGCTTCCGCCCGACGTCGCGCCATCTCTTCAAGCGCGTCCTCATGGCGATGCCTGTGCTCATGCTTCTCGGCAAGGAACCCGTGCAACTTCGCAAGCCCAGTGATCGCACCAACCGCAGCGCCCATCTGCGCTGCAATCATGCTCAGATTGTAGGCCTTGTAATACATCTCCGACAGCCGCTCCACCGACATCCCAGCCGCCTCTCGGGCGTGTTCAGTCACCCCGTCAATGATCGGGGCAATGTCGGGGTGGTTCAGCAGCTTGTAAGCTTGGTTTGCTGCCGTCTTGTCCGACGCTTTCTTGGCATTGTACGCCTTGCGATACGCCTCAGCGCCGTTACGGCCATTGGTCAGGTAAATCTTGACAAAAGCCGCTTGCTTTTCAGTAAGTTCGCCCTTTTTCTTGGTCATCTTTTTGCAACCAATGTGCACGCACATCGGTTCCCTATGCTACGCGACTGGTTGCGATGATTTAATCACGCCCAGTCGTGCCGACAACGAAATGTTGACGACTGATAGTTACCCGATACAAAATCCTGTTATTTGCGTTTGCGCTTGGCAGCCGACTTGACCTTGGCTTTGCTCGACTTGCCGGCCTTGCTCAACGCGATCGCAACGGCCTGCTTCTGCGGTTTGCCTGCGGCCATTTCCGTTTTGATGTTCGAACTAATTGCGCCCTTTGATCGACCCGATTTCAGCGGCATGATGCTTGCTCCTGCTGTCGATGATGGGCGATTTCACGTGAAACCAACTTGCAATGCATCTGCATTCTTCACCGCTCTCTTGCGGCGGCGCGGCGGCTTGGCAACAAACCGCTGCCCAGCGCGACGCAAAATAGCCCGGTTCAAGTCCCTGCGCCGCAATCCCTCGCGCTTGGATCCTCGCAGCAGCTTTTCGTGTTCGTCAGGCCAAAGCGGCATGCCGGGCATAAGCACGAGCGTCACTCCCGTCTTGCCCCGGCCTCAAGCTTTGGTGTGATCACCGCCAAATAGAACGGCCAACCACGATTGAGACGCTGATACGCCGCTTGATAACTGACCTCGCCATACCGGCGCACAGCCTCTGCAAGCGACAACTTTTGACCGAGGATTTCACCTTCAATGCATCTGGGTTTGTTGTAAACCTTTGCCACGGTCGCCGCCTGAAACCAGCATGATCACGCCATAAACCCATGGCCATCACCCATGGGAATCGCGTAAGCATTTGATTTTGTAAGGAAATTGCGCCAATGAACCGATGCGTACTCGCAAATCGGCTGATTAATGAAATGCCTACATCGGCATCATGATGGTTGTCAAGTCTCAAACGCAAAAGGAATCCGGCAGAGTTTGTGCGCTGGCCCTGCCGGATCCTTCACGCTTTCAAGTCCTGGGAATCAGCATGAAGGGACTCAAAAACGCGAAACTAGTTGTTGCAGTTGGCTGTGTTGCTTAGACAATTGCTGATCCTGCCGAAAATGCCATCTAAGCCGGTCCCGACAGCAACCGCACCTGCCACCGCAACCAACGCAATCACCGCAACGAGGATGCCATACTCCGCCATCGCCGCGCCGTCTTCCTCTTGCCAGAACCTGCGTGCAACGCCTTTCAATTGTTCGATCATCAGATGTCCTCCAGAAACATCGCAGCCGCCGATAACCTATTTATCGGCGCCTCCGCACCTTCGTAGCGGATTGATGAAAACGTCGTGACAGACCGGTTAAGTTTTGTGACGCTGCGTAAACTGTCACGGGCGCACACGAAAACGCCCCACAGCAGCGAGGACTGTGGGGCGCCTTGATGCGTTCGACATTTTGATGGAGAACACCGAAGCTCGACGACTGTAGCCAGCGACCATTTCGTTGGCAAGCCCTAAACCGCTACCCTGTTTGCGCCCGCGCGCGCCGCTCGGCCCAAAGCTGCACCATCAAGGCGCTATCTGGCACCGTGCCCTTGTCGATGCACCGATAAACGTACTCAAGCATCCAAACCGTGGCGACCAGCAATCCAGCACCAAAGAAACCCAGCGCCTCTTTGCGCCGCAAATGTGTCGCGTGGCTTTGTGCAACTTGGTGGATACTTAGCTCGCGCTCCACCGCGTCGTCGCGAATGGCCAGCACCAGATGCTTGCAGATCTCAATGCATCTCTCGGGCAACGCACCTTTGATGATTTGCAACCGATTGTGTGCAGCTCGGTTGTAATCGCTCACACCACCGCGACGCGGGCCCGGCGCGTTAGCCGGAATGCCGTCGTAGGTCATCGTCAGGTTGACCGTCGTTGCCCGCTCCGCATCATCCACAAACCGCCGCAACGCCTCCTGCTCCGATGCCGAAAAGTATTGTTTGTAGCGGTCAATGGTCGGCGTCAGGCGCTGGCGCACCACTGCCTTGACCGGGCCCTGTGCCGGCACCATCGTTTCTTGCTCAACCTGGTCGCCAGCCTTGGCCAATTGCTGAGCTGTCATGCCATGCGACGGGCCGCTCTCACGAGTCACCGTTTGGAGACGCTTTCGAGCACTGCGCGCCCGGCCTTCCAAATAATCACGCTCGGGTTGCGTCAACCGCCGGCAGCTGTGGCCTTCCGCCGTGATCTTTGGAATTCTTGGTGGTTTTGTTCGGGGTGCCGTCTTGGTCATGGTCGGGTTCCACGTAAATGATGCGTTCCGGGTGATGTTGCTTGAGCAGTTGTAAATACCGCTTGTCTCCTTTCGCGCATTGCTTGCGGATCCTCTCTGCAAACGAAAATTGATGATTACTGTACGGACCTCGCCTCATGTTGCGGTCCCTCCTGTGATTGCATCGAAAATAGGACGTCACCCTGCATTTCCGGCGGGTGTTTGCTCTTGACCACAAACGTAACGCCCCGATCGAATGCTTCGCGAACAGCCTCACACACCACCCGCTCAAAATTTTGCTCGACGTACTGCCGCCGAAATGGCGACCCGCAAACAATTTCGGCCGGATCGTCCGGCTTTGGCGGTATCACTACGCGAACCTCGCCAAACCACGCACCAACGACATGGCGCCCGAGCACATCCTCCAGATGCCAGCGCAAGATTGCTGACGGGCCTTTCTGTTTGACGCGGCCGGGCGGGCGGGCGGCGGCCATCTGGTCGCCGTCGCGCGCGCGCCCGTTATTCGGGTTCCTTCGGGTTCTATAGGGTTCGGGTGCAGCTGCTGCACCCTTAGATTGCCTGGGCTGCACCCTTAAACTTCCTGGGCTGCACCCTTTCGGCGTTAAGGGTGCAGCTGCTGCACCTTTTGTTAAGGGTGCAGCAGCTGCACTGTTATTTGTGCTATCATCCATGCTAGCATCTTGAGTTGTATCAGCTTCACATTTTGCAAACTGATAATGCCCAGCGCGAATTTGCTCGATGACTTCGCGGCGCACGCACCCGTCTTCATCCAGTTCGCCACGCGCCTCTGCCGCAGCTGTCAATTCCTCGATGCTGTCAATTTCGTCCTGGAGGCGCTGCAATGCCGGCATGTTGAACGAATAGATCGTTGACTTGCCGCGCGCTTTGTACTTGCGCATGCGGGCTTGGCGCTTGGTTTTGCTCAACCGGCCGCCACCGAGATCGTCTATCCTGAGAATTCCTAGCAGCAGCCACAGATTGATATGCTTGTCGATCGTACGTTTCGAGCACTCTAGCTGTTCGTGCATTGTCGTTTTCGATGCAAAAATGCCAGTGCCATCATCGTTGGCCCAGTCGGCCAGCTTTGCCGCAATGGCTTTGGGAACCAAACCGCCAAATTTCAGTTCATAAATCAGTCCTTGTAGGCGTCCACTCATGGCTCGCACCTTGAAGTCTCTTGACCTTGACGACCAAGTGTGCGAGTCACTGGCACACGAGGTCGGCGGCCATTTTGTTATCCCCTGTTGTTGCCTGGCTTCGGTATGAGCATGCCTCATACTTACCCAAACACCCAACGCTGCGACGCAGCGACAAACCCGAAGAAACGCGACACAAACACCGACGGGTGACGGCCCGTCGGTGTTTCTTTTACGCGGCACGTGAACCGACGTCGGAGTCGGTTCGATACTCACATTGCGTTGCCGGCAATCGCGGAGTCGGTACCACGCGCAACTGCCCAGCGCTGCGGATGACATAGATTCGATCCTTGGCGCGCTTCAAACCGGTTCGCGGGTCGACGGCCGATCGGTAGAGCTTTCCGCCAGTCAATGGCGTGAAATGCCGGCCAACCGCAACCCAGTTCAACGGCGCCCAATTCAACTCGCGGCACATGGTTTCATAGGCCCAGCGCACCTCTTTGAAGTCGGCAATGTGCGGGTCGCCCTCAATCCATCCAGCCTCAGTGCATTCACTCTGAAACCAATGCAGGAGTCGGTTCGCGTGCTCGCGACCGCTTCGAACTTGTGCGGGAGTCGGTTCGGGTTTTGGCGAAACCGGTTCGCTGGCAATGACGATGCGCGCAGAGTCAGCCGCGAGCTGATCCGCTGTCTCAGATCGAGCACAAAGCCAACCGCGCGTCTTGAACCATGCAAACACGTTGCACGTCCTTTCTAAGCAATCATGCCGTTCACGCGCCGCGAGCCCGATCCTTCTCGCGGGTGCCTGTCAGTCACTCAACATACTCGTGATAACTGCGCCACATCCGACCTGATTCAACCGTCAGATGATGGGTGCGCGCTCGTTCACTTTGGATTCAGTGCCAAGCGATGCTACCAACGGCACATCCGGTCGCGGCTGACCCTGGTATTCGGCCATGAAGTCAATAACCCTGTCTGCCAAATCCAACGTCAAACTGCGGCCCTCTCGAAGAGTGAACACCAAATCGCGATCACCGACCGCTTGCTTGCCAAACGCTGTCGGCGTCATCCCTGTCTTGCGCAGAAACGCCTCAATGTCCGCGAGCAGTTTGTTGCGGCTTCTCATGTAGATTCTTATAGTCGGATAATTCCGACTGGTAAAGCGTCAACATGAACGATCGCAATTTGATATTATACATGGACAAGGCATTAAATTGTTATGAGTGAGTGGCACAACCAACTTTTGAGCCTGATTAAGGATCGCGGCCTAACTGCCGTTGGCCTCTCAGAAAAAGTTGGTCTCAACAGGGGTTATGTCAGTGACTTAGTTAACCGCCAAGCATACCCCACCCTCATCAACAGCTATCGTATTGCCGCGGCCCTCGGTGTAAGTTTGGACGAGTTCTACCATGGAACCGGTTATTTCGCGCCAAGGAACCTGACAATCATGGGCACGCTCACACACGGCGGTCAGGTCATACCCGTCCCAGACAACGAACAACGAACCGCCGCCACACCCGCTTTTGGACCGGACGTCACAACCCTGCTCGTCGATGTCGCAACGTTGCGCCACGATGTCGGTGACATGCTGATCGGCACCAAAACCGACGGCGCCAACATTGGCAATTTGATCTCACGCGAGTGCATCATTCAACTTCTAACCGGCGCCTGCGTCGTCGGCATCCTCACGCGCGGCACCGAACCAAATCGTTTTTCAGTGAGGTTTTTTGATCCCACGCAACCCCCAATTGAAAATGTTGCGGTCGATTGGGCAGCGCGCATTGAATGTGTCGTTAAAGCATCATAAGTCGGAAATTTCCGACTATCAGTTGACACATCGGATTTTTCCGACTACTCGAATTCTCGGATGCAACCTCGGGATTCGAAGTCATGCAATCAGGCCCCGTTACATTTCCCTGTCCCTTACGTAACGGGTGCATGCGCGATCCCCGGATTCGCCTTCCTGCATCTGAGGCTCCGGATTGTGTCCCCCCGACACATCCGGGGTCTGCCCTGCCGGTCCCAGCGCCACAGCACGCGGCCGACCAGCGCTATTTCGTGCACATCGATCATTATTTTCGATTTGTGTATTTCGTGCCGGTTCTGCGCTGGCGCGTGTGGCGCAAGTATCAAGCCGCCTTGGACGTATTTGACGCGCTTATCGATCCGTTACCGCAGCCCGAGCTGCCGGCCGGTGTCTTGCGCGTGCCGCTGGACCGGCTGTCTTGCGTGGCCATCACTGACCCGCAAATCTTCACCCACCCAACCGCGGAGTGAGCGATGAGCGACGCCGACGTTAGCGACGTGGACCTCAAAGTGCGTCAGTTCCAAGCCAAGATCCTGGCCGGGTGCGGACGGCAACTCATTGATCTTAGTTTCAGGATGCTTTTAGGCAAAGTCCTTACAACTTGGGACCAGAAAAACATTGCGCTGATGCAACGTGACATCAAGGAAGCCACCGCAGTGCTGCATGCCATTGAGCGAAATGCTTATGGCGAATGCGGCCCCGAGACCATCGAAACAGAACGGAGCTAGTTGAGTAATGTTGAAAATGCTTCCAGCACTTCACCGTGTCGGCCAGTCCGTCGACTATATGGCTGCCAACGCCCTGCGCGAGTTGGGTTTGACGCCGCGCCAAGCGCTCATATTGATCACCATTGGGAGAAATCAACCAAGCACAAACACAGATGTGATCGGCAAAACTGCCATTGACAGATCAACCGTCACTGATGTCGTCCGACGCTTAACCGCAAAAAAACTCATAACGCGCACGCGCAACAAACGCGATCAGCGCATTGTTGATCTAGAACTGACGGCGCGCGGTGTCACTGTCTGCCGCGAGGCTGAAATCTGTTTTGCAGATTGCGAAGCGCAAATTCGGCTGGTCATCGGCAAGTCAAGATATCGCGTCGTTGGCAGTGCCATTGAAGCCCTTGCCGAACAAATTGGACCAGTACCCAGCGCCAAAGTCAGTAAGACGGGCGTTTTGGACGCTAAATTGGCAGGAGCACAGCGCGCATGAAACGGTTCGCACCAATCAAGCCGCAACATCTCGACATCTTGCCCGACCGCATGAAAAAGCTCGGCGTCGATGAACGCGGCTACATCGTGCCCTGGTTTGTTGATTGGGTCGACGGCAAGCCAGTGTTTCAAGCATACGACCCTCTCAAATACAAAATCGCCATTGAAGAAAACCGCTGTTGGCTTTCTGGCGACAAGCTCGGTGCGTACAAGACGTTTGTCGTTGGCCCAATGTGCGGCATCAACCGCACATCGGCCGAACCGCCAAGTCATCATGATTGCGCGACATTTGCTGCCAAAGCATGTCCGTTTTTAACGACGCCGCATGCTGTACGCCGCCAAGGGCCATTGCAAGGCCAAGACATCAAATCACCCGGCGGACATCCCATCAAGCGCAATCCGGGCGTGACGTTGCTTTGGACGACCAAAAGCTATCAGGTTCAAAAGGTCGATAACGGTTACATCATCCGCATGGGTCGACCAACCAACATTGAATTTTGGGCTAAAGGCACACCAGCAAAATTAGCCCAGGTTGAAGACTCCGTGCGCACCGGCTTGCCAGTCTTGCATGACGCAGCGCGCGTTGAGGGTCGCGAAGCCTTGCAACTGCTGCAACGCATGGCGGCAACATTCAACGATCGCGTTCACGCCGTGCTTGGCGAGCGCTTGCCAACGCTGAACGCCTACTGCGCGCGCGTGTTTCTATGAGGATTTGCCACCATGGTTGAGAAACCGAGTACGTGGACCAGTGAAACTTTGAATGTTGACGTTGATCCCGATGAAGCAATTGACCTGATCACGAAGATTAGGCCGCTGTTGGCACACCGCCATCCAGGCATTAGCGGTGCCGCATTGGCGCATCTGACGGCAATTTGGGTGCTCGGGTTCGCACCGGAAATGCGAGACGTACAATACGAAAACTTAATGTCGCTGATTAGATCGTTCATAGCGGCGGGTCAACAGGAAGCCGACGAAGCACGACGACAGTATGAAAGGGCGTACGATGAAAGCAACGATAACCAGCACCACTGAAATCGTCGACATTGACGGCAGCCAGCACATGGCGCGCGTCTGGGAAGGCGTGTCCGAAAAAGGCATTCATTTCACAGCGTACGTATCGCTGGTCCAGGTCAAGCGCTCGGATGATTGCGACGAATTTGATCGCGAGCTGCAAGAGCACAAACGGCCATCAACCGAAACACGCATCGCCATGATGCAAAGGATTCAGGGGTAACATGCACGACGTTAAGCGGGAAATTTCCAGGGATCATTTCGATGGTTTCGTGCTGGTCAAGCAGCTCATTGATGGCTCGTCTTATGGTTCGGAAGATTTTGAAGTCACGGTCGCGCTGACACCAACAGGCGATTACATCGGCAACGAAGAAACCGCCCGTTACATCGTCGGCAATCGCGGCATCGCGCCGGAAAAGGTCGAACCGCTACGCACAATCTGTTCAATCGGGTTCTGCGCGCGTGAGCGACGTTGGTACGGCTGGAGCCATCGCGCAATCTGCGGTTTTGGCATCGGGTCTGAAGTGCGTCGCGGTGATATCGCCTACGTGCCGACATGCTGGGACGATTTCAAGGATGATTGCATTCGGTTTTGGACCGACCCGCATCATCTCGACGTGAAGGCCAGTAATGTTGCGCAGGACAGCGTACAAGGCGTTTATGTGAGTTGGACATATAGCGACACGTTCGGCAACGAAGCCATGCGCGGCACGATCGGCGGCACATTCATAGCCCCGCCAAAACAATGGGGCCGCGGCGAGTGGATGGCCAAGTCATTGGACGATGCCAAGCAAATGGCCATCAACTACGCTGACGACGTTGCGTAAGTTTTGCGTCAGTGCATGCGTTCAACTTAGAAAGCAATGCAATGGGACAAAATCTCCCTGGCCGACCATTTACTGATGTGCTCGGCGAAATCGAAAACGGCGCCATGCTGCACGACCTCACAGAGGCCGTTTATTCCATGGTCGCCCAAGTCACCGATGTGCGCAAGCCTGGCAAGATGACGTTGGTCCTGGATTTCGTGCCCACCGGGCGCGAAACCGTCAACATCGACGCCACGCTCAAGGTTAAGGAACCAGAGCACGATCGGCCATCAACCACGTTCTTTGTCGGCAAGGATTTCGGGTTGCATCGGGACGATCCAAGCCAGGACCGCTTGCCGCTGCGGACCGTCGTAGACGATGACCGCGAACCGATCACAGTTGCCGAGTAAGCGCCCAACGTTCCAGAAAAGGATGCAATAATGTCTGAAGCTGAAGCGATCAAACAACTTGTCGCCATTGGCGCAAGCCGGCACACGTTCGATCGACCCGATGGCGGCGAAGTTCTCGTTGTGCCGCAAGGTTGCGATGTGCACGCGATGCCGCCCGTCGAACCGCCGCTGCCGCGCATTAGGCAGAACCCGGTGTTTCACGATGAAGCGTCGTTTATCGCTTACGTCCAGCGGTTCAAAACGGTGGAAACGCAGCTGTTTGCTGAACCCGGTTTCATCGCCACTAAGCCGCACGTCACCGCTGTTTTCGACTATCATCATGCCTCGGGCGACCCCGATCGCCTGGCGCACATCGCGGTTTTCCATCCACGCTATTCCGACCAATGGAAGCTCTGGACCGGTGCAACGTTGGGCATGGAACAGGCTGAGTTTGCGGAGTTCATTGAAGAAAACCGCACCGACATTGTTGACCCGCCAGCCGCGCAACTGCTCGACATGGCGCGCAATTTCCGGGCCAGCAAAAAAACCAACTATGACGCCGTTGTCTATCAGGCTAACGGCGACATCAAGATCGGCTACGACGAGACCACCGACGCCAAAGGCGAGGTTGCCGTGCCAGCGGAGCTTGAACTCGGTATACCGGTTTATTTCCGCGGCAACCCTTACAGCGTGTCCGTGTTTATGCGCTACCGCGTCGGCACCGGCAATGTCACTTTCTTTCTCAAGGTCGATCGCGCCGACATCATCGAAAACGATGCGTTTAACGACATCGTTAGCCGCATTGGCACGGCCGTAGCAATTGACCCTTACGTCGGACGGCACGCAGCCTAACAGTTGGACTAACCATTTTCGTTGATGACCCAGCGCGATTACATACCCTATCCCGAACGGCTTGCCGCCGCGCTCGCGGAACTGTTGCCGGAAGACGTGCGCAATGACCTGCGCGCGCGTCAAGTGCCGGCCAAGGATGTAATCGCGCTGTTCGAAGCCGACCACAACGTCGCGGTCAAACTTGGCGGGCCGGGCAAGTGGTGGAATCTGACGTACATGCGGCCCAAGTTCCACAAAGTAAAATCAAGGCACGATCGCAGAATGATCGCCCAAGCCGGGCGCTATGAACGACTGCACTTGACCGGCACCAAACGAACTGAAGCGCAGCAGCGCACATACCGGCCGATCGCATCGCGTCCGTTTCCAACCAAACAGGAACGCCGCGCGTTTTTGGCCAAGATCAACCGAAAGCAGTCCAATGAGTGACATGCCAGATTACCCAACCATAAGCGGCAAATTGCCAGAGACACTTGCGCAAGAGGTCTCAGACGCAATTGCAAGAGCCATGCAACGCGGCATGGGCACAGATGAAGCCGTTTCTGTCGTCGTCAATGTAGCGGCTGACTACGGCCGGCACCAATACGGCAATGACATTCTTCCCGGCTTAGCCGAACTCATTGTTGAACGCGGAAAAATGCCGCTGCCTGGCAAAATGCCGATGCCTGACAAAGGGAATGAGTCATGAGTGAAATGGGCCCAGCAACCAAACGTAATGCTCAGCGCTTAGCCGATGCAATCCGTGAAGTCGCAACTGATCTGCGCCACCACCGTTTGGCCGATCGCGCTCAACAAGGCGAGTTTGCCGACTATTACGGCAAAGCCGCTTGCCCAATCACGGCCTGCTTTGTCCTGTGCCGGCAATACGGCTTGCATACCATCGCCGACCGATTAGCACGTGGCGAGTTCGACGCTTGCATGGATGAATGCAACGAATATTGGCGCTCGCCCGAAGGGCAGGAAACGGCGCGCATGTTGCCGACCGGCATGCGCAATGCGCTAAACCTTTCAGTTGCAAACGATGGAGACGGCACCAATGACGAATAAGTCAGCACAACAGGCGTTTGACGAAGCCGTACTGGCGATGCAAACCGAAACACTGTCCGACGATCCACGAATTGCTGCGGCGGCCCGCCTCATGCTGCCAATGCTGCATGCACTTCAACGCTTTGTGACCTCTGAACATGACCGCAATACCGAACCAACCATTATAATCAACAGCTTGGTCAACGGCGGTGCGATGCTATTGGAATCGGCTCTAGCACTTTACCCGCCAGAACCAGGACAAGAAAAAGTAACGGTTGAAGCGCTGATGATCCTGACGCGTCGGATCATACTTGCTAACGCCAATCAGTGGAGCAAAGGTGATGCCAACTCATCTGAAAATCGAATGGAAAGACCGTAACCGCGAGCCCCAATGCGCGCCCAACCCTGAATTCCCGAACGGTAAGGACATAGACATATCCGACGGCGCCCAAAAGAAATGCACCGCCCACGTGCCTTACCCGGCCAAGCGCTGCGGCGTCTATGTCATCAAGTGCATGGTTTGTGGAATGAAAATCGGCGTAACAACCGCCGGCCGCCCCGACGATCCGCGATCAGTAACGCTTCCGTGTTTTGTGTACCGGCCTAATTCACCGTGACGTGAGGTCCGCCAATGCATGCCACCAAACCACGACCGCAAGCGCTTCGTGTCGCAGAGATTGCGAAGATTCTTGGTTGCTCAACGGACCTCGTTTATCGTCAGATCCATGCTGGCAAATTGCCTTCGTTCAAGTTTGGTGGAGTAATACGCGTATGGCTGCACGATCTTCCGGTCGCGGACGACCAAAGCAACAGCCTGGATGGTACTTGCGATGCATTGGCGGACAATGGTGCGCTCAAGAATATACGGAGTCGGGACGTGGTCGACGCCGCCGTCTTTCGACAACGGATGAAGCGGAAGCAAAGCGGCGGTTCGCGGACCTAGTCCAAGACATCGAGGCGCCAGGCGACACCCTTACGATCGCTGAAATCTTTGAGCGCTATATCGCCAACCGAAAACAGCTTGGCAAACACTGTCGGCGCATGGATGATGCCATGCGCTACATCGCGCCCATTGCCATCTACGAGCCGCGCCAGCTCAGCGATGACATCATCGTCGACTACATCGCCCAGCGCGATGAAGCAGGCTTTGCGGAAGGCACGATTCGCACCGACCTGACCTATCTGTCGGCCGCGCTCAATTACGCTGTGTCCAAGGAATGGATCCTATCGCGCCCGCCAATCCACCGGCCGCCGCCGGGCGAACGTCGCGGCGCCTACATTGACCGCAAGGACGCGCCGCGGTTCCTGGCGGCCTGTAGGCCCGAGCACGTGCGCCTCTATGCGATCCTGGCGCTGGCCACGGCCGCCAGGCCGAGCCACATCCTGGAACTGACCTGGGACCGGGTTGACTTTGCCCAGCGCCAGATTGATTTCAGGGATCCGCTGCGGCCAAAGACGCGCAAGGGCCGGCCGATCGTGCCAATCAACGATATGGCACTGGACGCACTCAAGCTGTTCGAGCCCATGGCCGAGACCGACTATGTCATCGAGCACTACGGCAAGCCGCTTGGATCCATGTGGTGGTCGATCAAACAGGCTGGCAAGCGTGCCGAGCTGGGGTTTGAGCTGTACCCGTACTGCCTGCGCCACACGGCGGCCGTGTGGATGGCTGAAGACAATGTACCGCTGGAAGCGATCGCGCAGTATCTCGGGCACACGTCAACCAAGATCACCTACGAGTACTATGCGCGCTATTCGCCCACGTACCTGCAGAAAGCGGCTGCGTCGCTGAATGTGGAGCCCGTGCGGGCGATTGCGGCGGAGTGACATAATCTTCGTCCCGTTCGACGCGACCGGTTCCAATTTAAGGTTCGCGCGTACCCTAAATTGCAAAAAACCTGCATTCGTTCGCGGTTTGTAGCGCCAATTGACCGCTACTAACGCCTTGAATCGTCAACATCCGGAAGTATACAATATACAAACGGTAGAGCCGATTTGTCGTTATATTACAGTGTGATCTGCTTTCTTTTTGGGTTCAACCGTACCGTAAATTGTATTTGTTCAGCCTCTGTTCCACCGTTTCAGGCTAGCTGTTCACAATTGATACAGGACCCGTGCATCACCAAACTGTCATCACACATGCCGCCAAGGCAATAGACGAGACAACGGTCTATGGATCTGTATCACCTGTGCCCTACGCCCTTAGCTCCTGGTTCAATTATTGAACCGGGTAATTGGGGACGGATAATTGCTCGACGAACGAACGTGCCCAACGCACAGCCGCTCATGCTGCGTGAGCTAGTGTTAGAACGCGAACGGCAATTGGCTTATTCGCAATGGCCATCACGCCTCAAGTGCGCGTTTGCTTTTCTGCATATGGTGGATGCTGCCGAATTCGCTAGCAGTCAACAACGCACGACTGACATTCTGTACAGAGTTCGTCTGATTAGCGTCGCCGCCGCGCAAGGCTCAACCGATTGGAGACTGGTGAACCTTCCAACAACACTGGAGTCCGATTGGGCAACCACTTACTGGAAGAATATGACTAGTCTCGAAGATGCCATGGGTTTGGGGAGCGGGCACTTCCGCGAAGTGTTGACGCTCTCGCCCTTGCGCGTGGAGGAACGCCTCAATCTCAGTTAGTCGCTGTTCGAGTTTGGCCAATCGTTCTTCGGGTTTCATGCTATCTCTCAATCCTGCGCGTGTCGCCCCGCCGCAAGCGGGCGCTATGTATCCGGTCTGAGGCGTTGAAGCGCTCGTTGAAGACCTGCTCGGACTAAAGCATCCATGTAGACCTCGTCAGTGTCGCTGTATTCCTCGTCTTCACCTTTCGGCGGCATGTACATCATGATAAGCATCTGCGCTTCGTCAAAATAGTGTTGCTCGATTACGTGCATCGCCAAACGCGCCAGCCGCTCAGCAACCATATCCTCGCTGCCCGGCAAATGCTCGCCTTCGCGATCCATTCGTTTCGCTGTTTCGCCGGCTTCGATTTCGGCGAACGAAAGCCTGCCACGTGTCAGCATTTACATGGCCTTTCGGTATTATGCAGCTTCATCCAGTGGCATCGTGCCTTGACCGCCGAACAACAAGTCCCGAATCCGCCGGAGTTCGCGGCTGTGCTGCAGTTGCGCAAGGCCCTTTTTCTCGTGCTCATCCATTTTGCCGGTGAACTCGTCATACGTCATTTGCAGAATCGGCACGAATTGGTCTCTGCCATTGCGATGCACAGTATAGTAGGCTTGGGCCTGCTCAATCTCCATGAACCCCAGCTGGTCCGGCATATCCCCCTTCAACTTCCAGCTATTGATCAGTTTTCGCAACTCTTCGCGAACCTGCGGATATGCGACGCCGCGAAACCAATCGCCATCCTGGTTTTTGCGCAAGCCTTTTTTGGCGTGCCCGTTAATCACGTCGGCGGCAATCGACAGCGGATCGATCACGCTTCCGCTGGCTCGCAAGCTGCTAACAATCGCAGCCAACTCCCAGCGCAACGGTTTATTCAAGCTCATCAGCCAGCCTCCTGCCGAACTCACTCATCCAAGGCTGGATGAATGTCAGTGCCTCCAGGACAGCTTCGATCTCTTCAGCAGCGACGCCAGACGCCACAAGCTGCGGTGAATGCTGTCTCGCAAATTCGTGAAACTCGCGGATTGACCCGATCGCTCGCGTCGATTCCTTCCGGAGTTTTGGCTTTTGTTTGGTGTGTTTCGGGCCGTAAGTTTTTCCTATTTGGGCAAGCCTCGTGACCGTTGGCGGGTCTTTTTGCTCAATTAGCTCTTCAAACTTATCAGCTGGAATATTGCCGATATTAGTTGCCGTGTTGACTTGACGTTTAGACAGGCCTGCACCCTCTGCAATTCGCCCTTTCGTTTTGGAAGAGTTAACGGTGCCGTTAATTCTTCCGGATTTGTGTTGATTGCCTCGATTTTTATGCTTTCCACGGGCTTTGTGTTCAGCCAATAACTCATTCAAACGTCGCTGTGCACGTCCGTGGATGCGTTTTGTGTATGCTTCCAATTCGGGATCTTCAGTCTGGCGAGCGTAAGACTTGAGCGCGACCATTTTGTCGGACCATTCTTTGCACTCGTCGACTTCATAACATTTTCGCAACGCTAGTTTTGCCGCCTCATATCGAGCCGGAAGCGGTGCCTTTGATATGTCAATTTGTGCTAGATCGTTCATTGGATTGCTCAGTCAAAACGAAGCAATCACAATATATCATTAATGTGGTAAAAAGAAAACAGTTTGCCAAAGCGGCCGCATCACCCCTCATAGTTGTCGTAGATTTGAACCACTCTGACATCAACACCAATGAGGCTTACGCAGGCCCGGTACCATCGGGAGTCGCCACCGCCGCAATAATTGTGGCCCGCTGTCCAACACCCAACCGGCGCCGGTTGAACTGGAACCACAACTAGGCGCTGCGGAAGACCTTGTATCTTGATTAGCTCAAATTTGAATTCCGGCAGACCGCGCCGGTTGCGGTTGCTGGTGTCGTGTTTTGATCCTGGCGGCCGAACAAAAATTGCGTCGTGCTTCTCGGATATCAGATCAGACGACCAATTGCCAAAACGCAACGCGGGTGCGCGGTAAACCCAAACGTCCATGCCGCCATTCTCCTCTTATGCACATCACTGGAAGTTCACGCAAGACTCGGGACTCTTTCACATGTTGGCTGCTTTCTGTTTGCCATTATGACTGAGCCAAACTGGAAAAACAAAACCATCTTTACGGGCGACAATCTCGACATCATGCGTTGCATGAATTCGGAGACCGTCGATCTGACCTATCTCGATCCGCCGTTCAACTCCAACGCCAACTATGCGGCCCCGATCGGCTCGCAGGCCGCTGGCGCTGAATTCAAGGATACCTGGGGCCTCAGTGATATCGATTTGGCCTGGCATGGCATGATTGCCGAGGACCATCCGGGGCTTTACATGCTACTTCTCACCACGCGGGAAGCGCACGGTGACTCGATGATGAGTTACCTGATCTACATGGCGATACGCATTCTGGAGATGCGCCGGATCTTGAAACCAACCGGATCGATCTATTTGCACTGCGACCCGACAGCGAGTCACTATCTCAAGCTGGTTATGGATTGCGTGTTCGGGAAAGAGAATTTTAGGAATGAGATTGTGTGGTGTTATGCGGGCGGTGGTGTGCCGCGGAATGATTTTGCACGCAAACATGATATAGTTTTGCGTTTTTCAAAGTCGAGAGAAGTGCTGTTTAATGTGCAATACAGGCCTTACACGGAAGGAACGTTGCAACGCGGTCGGACACAAAACAAAGGAAAATATTTTGACCAAGGGTTGCGAAAGGAAGGTACACCGTTAAATGACTGGTGGATAGATGTTCCCAAGATCACAAGCCCAACCGATCCGGAAAAAATAGGCTACCCTACGCAAAAGCCGATTGCCCTTCTCGACCGCATCATTAAAGCCAGCTCCAACCCCGGCGATATTGTATTTGACCCGTTCTGTGGGTGCGCAACAACCTGTGTCACAGCGGACCGCTTGCAGCGGCAATGGGTCGGCATCGATATTTCACCAAAAGCGGCGGACCTTGTCGTGCAACGCCTCGCTGCAGACGCCCCGGCAGGCCCCTTTAAGGGCACACAAAGCCTGTTGCACGACATCATTCACCGCACAGATATTCCCGTTCGAACCGACCTCGGACCACCGCCGAACTACAGGACGTTCAAACACACACTGTATGGTAAGCAGGAAGGCAAATGCGCCGGCTGCCTAGTGCATTTCCAGTTTCGCAACCTTACGATCGATCACAAGGTGCCGCAGTCCAAGGGCGGCACCGATCACGAAGCCAACCTTCAGTTGCTTTGCGGCGCGTGCAACTCGACAAAGGGTGCTGGATCGCAAGAAGAGTTGATTGATAAGCTCATCAAGGCAGGAATTCGTTAACCCGGATTCGCATAATCGCCATTATGGCACCAGCCGCGCCCCAACCATGAGGCGCGGCTTAGCTTTGCCTCACGGCTGCTGCAGCGGAATGCGCACCCGCACACTGCCGCCGCCAGACCGGTTGTCCGGCGTGCCAAGGCCGACGTAGTTGCCAGACAGATCAACCGAGATGCCCTGTCCCGGCAACTCAACCGTCAAACCGCCCTCGACGCGCAGCTGCAGCCGTTCCAGCGGCACTTCGCCAACGTCCGCCGTCTCGCCCGTCTGCGTGCCGCTCTGGCGCCGTGAGAAGTTCCACAGGCCCTGTGCAGCGATCCGCGGCCTGATCTGCACCCCGCTTGGCGTCTGGTAGCTGTAGGACAGCGCAGGGCCGAACTTCAGCCGGCCCAAACGCACGCCCTGGCTGCCAATGCGCAAGCCCGTGCTGTCCGTGTAGGACTTCGACGTCTCGTCGAAGTAGATCAGCTGGGCACTGGGCTCAAACCGCAGCACGCCATTGGCCTGACCCGTCATCAGATCCCACGTACCCGTGATCCGGGCCGCGGCCAGCCACCGCGAGGTTTTGAACGTGTCCGTGTACGTCAGGAACGGCGAGATGTCGTTGCGCGACGTGCCCCACAAGGCCGTGGCGTCAACAATCACGTTCTCGCTCAGTGCATATTCAACGTAGGGACCGGCCAACCAGCCCTTGCCTTCGACCTTGTAGCCGTCCGCGTTGGTTTCTTCCTTGATGCGGTCGTATTGCGCCACAATGCCGACCAGGAACCGCGGGTTGATCAGGTAGTCCGCCCCGATTTTGAACACGCCAAAGTGACCCTGGTTCTCTGTCAAATGCCCCTTGGCGCGATAGTACGACAGATCCCCAGAGACCCAGACGTCCCAGCCCAGCTTCGGGCTAAGCCCGTTCGGGCCGGTGTCGTAGTCCTGATAAGCGTCTGCGCCGTCATCGCCCACGCCAAGCCGTCGCAGGCTGCTTCTGTAGCGCACACGGCCGTTGTCGTTGTCGCCCGAGCCCGCAACCGCCAAGCCCTGGCGCAGGCCGCCACTGGCGAAGCTGCGGCGCCGCTCCAGCAACCGAGACGGGCTTGTGGCCGCTGTCAGTTGCTCACCGCGCCGGTTGAGCAGGTTGCCAATGATCCGTGCCGTCCGGTTGCC
>JACONH010000008.1 GCA_014323835.1 Alphaproteobacteria bacterium GM202ARS2 | reverse complement strand
CAACACAAAAAAAGCACCGCCCGCTCCCCCCTCCACACCTTCCCTGCCTTCCCAAGCCGACTTTGACCGCCTCAAAAAAGAGATTGAAGCCCTTAAACAAGAACGTAAACAACCCCAAGCGATACGTCCCCCCCCCTCTGCCCCCCCGCCTCCCCCTGCGAGCAAGACAAAGAAGCCTGCCAGCAAGCCTGCTGTTACAGCGACACAACAGCCACCCCGGGCAAGGCGAGTAGACACGTCCGCGCAACCCGCGCGACCACGGACTCTGCGTGAGCCCCCTGCCGATAGCGAGAGGAACGTGCGTCCCCTCGCCACACAGGAACGTAGCCGATACCGCGTGCAGTTGGGCGCACACCGACAGCGTATCGATACCAACAATCAGTGGTTACGGATGCTCTATAAGCATGGGCGTCTGCTGGCACCCTATCAGGCTCGTGTCGAGGCTTTCACCCGCGCTCAAACCACGTATTATCGTCTGCAGATTGTTCCCTTTGCCAGTCGCCAGAAAGCCCTCGCCCTGTGCAATCAATTAAAACGCCTAGGCGAACCCTGTTGGGTCGTCTATCCCGACACTCGTGACGCCCGCCAACAAAGACGATGACCGCCATCGCACCGATTATTTTTGGCTGTCGGGGGCTACACCTCAGCGATGACGAGCAAACTTTTTTCCGTGCAGCGAATCCGCAAGGGTTCATTCTTTTTCGGCGCAACTGCGTTGAAGTGGCGCAACTCAAGGCGTTGGTGCGCCAGCTGAAAGACTGCGTCAGCCATGCTCGCCCGCTTGTTCTCATCGATGAAGAAGGCGGTAAGGTGCAACGTCTGCCGACTCCGCCTTGGCCTTTTTTTCCCGCCTGTGCTACGTTTGGCGAGCAAGCCAAGCGCGACCTCGATACCGCGGCGCAGGCGTGCTATGACAACGCCTGTAACATCGCTCAGACGTTGCGTGAGCTCAATATTGACATCAATTGTGCGCCGGTCGTGGATTTACCCACCAGCGATGCTGACCCGATTATTGGCACCCGTGCCTTCAGCGATGAGCCGAGTCGCACCATTGCCTTGGCTCGTGCTTATATGCGGGGTCTGCGCGCCCACGGTATCATCCCCATCATCAAGCATATCCCCGGGCATGGACGGGCGCGGGTTGACAGCCACAACGCCTTGCCCGTTGTGGATGCACCGCTGGCTGACCTGAAAGCCCATGATTTTCACCCCTTCAAAGCCCTTGCCAGCGACCAACCCGCTTGGAGCATGACCGCCCACATAACCTACCGCGCCATCGATGACACCCGCGCAGCGACGCTGTCACCTGTGGTGATTGGCGACATTATCCGCACGTATATGGGCTTCGATGGTGTTCTTATCAGCGATGATCTGACCATGAAGGCTCTGTCGGGGTCTTTGGCAGAGCGGGCCTGTAACGCCTTGCGGGCAGGATGTGATTTGGCTCTCCATTGTAGCGGCGATATGGACGATATGCGCGCCATCATGGAAAACCTGCCCCCCATGCACAAAAAAAGCCAACAGCGCATCAAAAAAAGCCTCGAACAAAAAAGGTCATAAAACAAAAAGAGGGTTGACAACAGAATAACAGATTATATACTTGACACACAGGCGTGCGGGCGTTGAAGCCCGCAACCGCCTTCAAGTCAACGTCAAGTCAAAAGGTTTGCTATGCACTATCGTTTTACCAAAACACCTCTCCTCATGGCTCTTGCATTTGCTGCTGTCGCGCTTATTCCTGACCAGACACAAGCGTTACAACTCAAGAGTCGTGCCGAACTTTACCTACAATCAGGCCCCATCACGACCAAAGCCAAGATCGGCGCACAAGTCGATAACCAATTCAAGCCCGAAGGTGCCATGCTCTACGCAGGCTACCTCAGAGATTTCTATCTGCCCCTTCCCGTAGATGGATTCTTCGCTGGTTTCGATGTCAATGGCGGCTACGTCTTCGCAAAAGGTGACAATAACATCACAGTCCAAGGCACAGACGCCCATTACGACCTCAGCATCGATGCTGACGTGTCCGTCGCCCTCAGATTGGGCTACGAAGTCAAAGGCTCGACCCTCTATGTCAAAGGCGGAGTCGGCTACACCCAAATCAAAGAATATGCCTCCGCTGACTATTTTGAGGTAACAGATGTGACAGGAAGAAACTTCAGCCTCGGCGCACGCTACGGCGGCGGAATCAGCCTACGCATGACACGCAACGTCAATGTCGGATTCGACTACACCTATGCCGAATACAAATCAGAATTCGGGCCCGTCGAACTGGATGGGCATCTCTTTAACTTCCGACTCTCACGAGTGTACTAAAGAGGAGCGTGCTCCGACACATCGAAACGATAGAAAGCACCCCCTCAACGGGGGTGCTTTTTTGTATCGCATTTGTATCGAACAGAAGAAACATGAACAAACATATTTGTTGCGTCCTCTTCATGTCTTTAGCCTTTGTGGCTACTGTGGCGACAGACACGCGCCCTAGCCACGCACAAAGCTTGGGGCGTAGCTATACGGCTCTGCTTGGCGGCGGCGTCTTCTCCAACATTGGCGACATCAATGTCAATGGCTCGGCCGCGCATTTCAGCTACGGCTATGACTTGTTCTTTCCCCATAGAAGTGTCAATCCTTTCTTCTTCGGCTTCGATACCTCTGTCGGCTACATCTTCAGCGAAGAAGACATCGAAGAGCAACGAGACGGCATACAATACACCACCGACTTTTCGTTGCTCGGACGATTCGGCTATCAGGGCGGCAACACCGCCATCTATAGCCAATTCGGTTACGGCTGGTCTATTCTCAAAGTCCGCTCGGATGAAGGACGCACCACGCTTTCGTTGCCAGACACCATAACCAACAGCACATCCATTAACGGCCCTCGGTTCGGGGCCGGTATCGATTATGTCGTCTTCGAAACTTATGCGTTGCGATTCGATTATCTTTATGTCAGCTACGGCAAAAAAGCCGCACGAGCCGTCAGTCGAACCATCCCTATTGGCGGACACGCCCATTTTCTACGCTTTGGTCTGACCCGCTACTTTTGATACCAGACAATCGCACTTGCAACGTTACCTCTTCCTAGCTATAGTGCAGATAGATTGACTTTTTTCAGTTTCAACGACTCTCGACCCGCCTTCGACAATGTTTCTTATCCGTGCTTTGCTGTTTGCTTTGTTTTTTGCGATGCCTGTAACAGTGCACGCGGATTCTCGTTCTTATGGTTTTCTCCTTGCCGGCTTACATATCTCTCCCATTGATTTTCGGCTATCCGGTGGCAGAGCCATCGAGCACAACATCAATGACGGCAGCTTACATATTGGCAGTGGCATTGCTTTGCTGGCGCGCCCGGCTCATAAGCCGGGGGCAAACTTTTCTATCGCCATCGAAGGCGAAGTCGGCTACCTGTTCGGCAAAAGGGAAATTACGTACAATACTGCACCCGACCGAAGCACTCGAGCAGAAGTCAGCACCGGCCTCGATGTGGCAGCCATCTTACGCCTCAACTGGCATACCGGCCCCGTGACCTCGTATGTCAAAGGCGGTGGCGGCGGCACAAGCATACAGAGAGAAGAAGAGACGATTAACGATACAAAATTCACCAGTAATTCTCGAGTCGGCGGCGGAGTCGAATTCGATATCGGCACACGCAACATCAAAGCCCGACTCGATTATACCTTCATCAAATATAACAACATTGAGCGATTCAGGGGTATCGACATCATCGGCGATAGAGGCGAAACACACCTTATACGGGCGGGTTTCGTGCAAATGTTCTAAAGACGATGAAAAAAATGCAATTGTGGCGCGATGGCAGAGTGGTTATGCAGCGGACTGCAAATCCGTGTACGCCGGTTCGATTCCGACTCGCGCCTCTTTTTCTTGTTCTCCAACAAAACAAGAAATGGTATACTGCCCCATGCTTCCGGTGTAGCTCAGTTGGTAGAGCAGGCGGCTGTTAACCGCCGGGTCGCAGGTTCGAGTCCTGCCGCCGGAGCCCCATTCGTCAATTTACGTAACCCGCTCTAAATAGTTGACGCTGAACAGCGTTTTATCATCAATCCAGCGTTTCTTGACTATCCATCCCGCCGATGTGGTCAGCTCCTCGATTTGCTCCAGCGTATACTTGCGGGAGGTCTCGGTGTGGATGCCTTCCCCTTCTGCGAAGTCGAAGACGTGGTCGCCGACTCGCACTTTCTGGGCTTGCAGGCTGACGAGATAAATTTCCACCGCCCCTCTTTTTTCGTTCCAGCGCGCTCGGTGGCGGAAACGAGACACATCAAAGTCCGCCGCCAACTCACGATTGATACGGGTCAACAAATTCAGGCTGAATTGTGCCGTCACACCTTCCGAATCATCGTAGGCTTTTTCGAGACGATGGGTATCGTCTTTCTGCAAGTCCATGCCAAGCAAAAATGACGCATCATCATCGAGATTTTCAGCCGCTTGGTGCAAAAAACGCTGTCCTTCTTTTTCGTTGAGATTGCCAATGGTAGAGCCCGGAAAAAAGCCCAGCTGTTCCGCATCATCCGAGCTGGGCGGCAACGTAAACGGCTGGGTAAAGTCATTGGTCACCGGGATAATATGCACGTGCGGAAAGTCTTTGCTGAGGGCATCAGCCGACTGCTGCACCGCCTCGGCACAAATGTCGATAGGCACGTAGGTGACGTTGCCCGTAAAGGCACGCAGAAGGGTGCGTATTTTCAGATCCGAGCCACTGCCAAACTCGATGATTTGCACTTTATCCGCCATATCATCGGCAATATGCGGCGCACATGTTTCCAGCAAGGATAACTCTGAACGCGTAATGTAATACTCGTCCAGCTCGCAGATACGCTCGAACAGGGCACTGCCCGCCTCATCGTAAAGATACTTGGAGGGTATCGTCTTGTTGGGGGACGATAAACCGCCCACCACATCCGCATAGAATTGTCTGTCGATGATGGCTTTAGTCGACATCGGCTGCCATCCGCACGCCACCAAACTGCCAACGCATCGAGGGATAAAAGAAGTTGCGATAGCTCAGTCGCATATGCCCCTGCGGTGTTATACAACATCCGCCACGCATAACGTTCTGCCCAGACATGAATTTGCCGTTGTATTCGCCCACCGCACCTTCTAGGCGGCGGTAGCCCGGATAAGCCTGAAAAGCACTGGACGTGTACTCCCAGACATCACCGAAGAGTTGGTGATAGTCCTCGTTGTCCGCCACTTGCGGATGATAATAGCCACTATCGAGGAACTTGCCCTGCATCGGGTAGTGACTGGCTGCGTGTTCCCACTCCATTTCGGTTGGCAGTCGGTAGCCTCGCCAACGGCAATAGGCATCCGCTTCGTAAAAGCTGACATGAACAACCGGCGCATGACGATTCAACGGCATCAGCCCATACAACGACATCACATGCCACTGCTCGTCCACCCGCTGCCAATACAACGGACAAGACACGTGATTTTTGTGCAGCCAACCCCAGCCATCATCGAGCCACAACTCGTGGCGGTTATAGCCGTCATCGTCCATGAACTCGAGCCACTCGCCATTGGTCACAAGACGAGACCCCAAGCGATACGGCACAAGAAAACAACGATGACGAGGGCCCTCGTGGTCATAATGAAAGCCATCGCCAGCGTAGCCTCCCTCCACAAGACCGCCCTCATGGTCGAGCCAACGATGGGGCGGCACATCCCGCATCAAAGTCGGCGGCGACGACTGATAGGCCGGAAAAAGCGGATTGTGCGAAAATAAGTGCAAAATATCCATCAACAACAGCTCTTGGTGCTGCTGCTCGTGGTGCAAACCAAGAGTCAAAAAAGGCGACACACGCAACAAAAGTGCTTCATCGTTGCTCGCCCGTAGCAACAGGGCAGCGATATGCTCGTCCACATAGGCACGATAAGCCAAAACCTCATCGAGAGTCGGACGAGTCTCAAGCCCTCGTTTGCCCCGCACCATACGCTCGCCCAAACTGTTGTAATACGAGTTATACAGATAAGAAAAATCCTTGTGATAAATGCGATACCCCTCGACAAAAGCCTTCAGCACCAACGTCTCAAAAAACCACGTGGTATGGGCGATATGCCACTTGGCCGGGCTGGCATCCACCATCGACTGCGCAACCATATCTTCAGGATTGAGGGGCTCTATCAGACGCTGCGTCTGCCCCCGCACATAGTCATAGGCGCGCTGGTGCCCGCTAGCCCCTCGAGGGGCCGCCAGCAGCTCGGCTGCCTGCAGGGTGTGCTTCGCAATCATCTATCTGTCTCTCACTCTCTTTTACCCTAAACCGATGAGCCCCCTAATTCAAGCCCCTGATTCCACATTTTTAGCTGCTGTGCCGACAGATAGCCACGATAGAGCGCCGAACTGATAAGCACACCGCCAAAACCAAGCCTTTGAGCCTGCCGTAAGTGCTCCTCGTTGGCAACGCCGCCGCCTAAAATTATCTGTCCCGCCGAGTAGCCCAACCGCATTGCCCGCTGGCACAGCGACATAACCTGAGCCGACACCGCTCCACCCCCTCGACCAATCCCACATAAATCCATCACCAAAACAGACTCCGACCATAAGCCCACCGCCTTATCCATATGTGTGCCACCCAACAGACGTTTGTTGCGATAATCCAAAGACAAAACCAAAGGCGCACGACACAGACGGCGCAAACGACACCACGCTGACACACAAGGCAAACACTCCGTTGCCACCACAGGCACCATGTTACGACACCATCGCCTTTGTGCGACTCGCAACCCCCGACCATCACAAAAAGCACCATCAACATAAAACGTCACACAAGGAAAACAACGAGCCACATGCACAAGGCTGTTGTGCTGCCACCGCCGACCCCGCAACGCATCAAGGTCCGCCACATAAACCGAACGAAAGCCATACACACCATAAAGCCGTTTCACAACAGAACACAGCTGTGGCATAAAAGGAGGGCGTAAAAAAGGATACAGACCACGACTGCTCCCACGTTGAGCCTCTACCGCATAGCCTGCACGTCGGTCGATAACCGCTATCAGTTCCATGTGATGCCCGTCTTGTTAACCGAGTTTCTTATCAGCCAGCCCGCCAACCAGCATGCCAGCCAGCATGAAGCTGCCTTGATGGTCTCTGCCCTCGCCCGAGACCTAAGCAACGCCAATGCCCTCGTTGTGGCAACCCGCCACGCCACGAGGGATACGTCCCTTATACCCGATAAAGCCTGCCTTATCATCCTCGAAGAGCCCTTCACACCCACCGCTCTGAAGACGCTATGGACAACCTATTTTGCCCCATCCGCCCCGTCAGATTGTTGCTTACTGCTCGCGCCAGAAAGCAACAACACCTTATTTCACCTAACACATCATGCCGAGTCCTGTGCTATCCCCCTTTTAAGCAGTGGCGCCCCTGCCGTGCAAGCCACAACATCGAAACGGCAAACAACACAGACCCTCCAGCACAACGGCATCGAAGCCCCGCCCCTTATCACCCTTGACTCCATCGATGCCCACGATAGCAACCGCTACGTCCTCAAGCCCGATGATGGTGTCGGTAGCATCGATACGTTTTGTCTATCGGGTTCAGCCCTCAAGCACACCCACAAGCGTTATCCCCACCACATCATCACCCCATGGCTGGAGGGACGTCACTTAAGTCTCACCCTTCTATGCGATGGCAACGGCAGTGCGCACGTGCTCAGTTGCAATCAACACCACATCACCCTTGCGGAAGACAACGCCGTCCATTTACGAGCCATAGACGTGGGTATCCGCCGCTCTAGCGGGCAACAAGCCCAAGACCAACAGCTCGCGCAGCGTATCGCTAAAATTTTTCCTAGCCTTTATGGCTTTGTCGGCATCGACATCATCGACACCAACGATACCGTCAGCGTCATCGATATCAATCCTCGAGTCACCACATCCTACGTGGGCTTAAGCACCGCCCTGAATGATAATCCTGCCACGTGGTTGCTCGACCTGCACCACACGGGGCAATTGCGCGCCGCCTATCCGTCCCCTTCTACACCCACGACTGTAACGCTATGACGACACCCACCCCCCCCTGCCCCCCCTGCTTAAGTTGGGATATTGGCGGTGCGCACCTGAAAACCGCCCTTATCAGCGACAGCACGTTGCATGCCCGCCAGCTGCCTTGTCCGCTGTGGCAGGGCATCGACCAATTCGATCGAGCCAGCAAACAAGCCCTCCTCTGGGCAGAAAGCCTCTATCGCCAACAGCCCGACACGCACCACGTTACCATGAGTGCGGAACTTGCCGACATTTTTATCAGCCGCAAACAAGGTGTCTTGGATGTGCTTCATCGTTTGCGCGCCCTGCTCCCCCCTCAGGCAAACATTCTTGTCTATACCCTACCCGATGGCTTATGCCCCATAGAGCGCGCCCAGCAACACCCCCTTGCAGTCGCTTCTGCCAACTGGCATATCACCGCCCGCCTTATGTCACGTCTGCACACGGTGTCTGCCCCCCTCCTCCTCGTAGATATTGGTAGCACCACCACCGACATAACGCTCCTACACAAACAAACGATTCTGTCTCAGAGCGATAACGACCATGACCGCCTACGCACAGGGCAACTCGTCTATAGCGGTGTGGTGCGCACACCCTTAATGGCGTTCGGGCCCACCATCGACGTTGACGGCAAGACACTACCCCTGTGTGCCGAAGTCTTCGCCACCACCGCCGACCTCTATCGATTAAGTGACAGCCTCAAAGCAGAAGACGACCAGATGCCCACCGCTGACGGAAAAAGTAAAGATGCCAGTGCCAGCCGCCGACGCATTGCTCGTATGGTTGCACTCGACCAAAGCACCCCTTCGCCTTTTCTCGACTCCCTTATACGCGCCTTTACCAACAAACAAAAAAATCAGCTGGTGCATGCCTGCCGTCGCGTTCTCGCCCAACATCAATGTGACCCCCGTGATACGCATCTGTGCGTCACTGGCTGTGGGGCGTTTCTTATGGATGCCCTCGCCGATGCCTTACATCCCTCCCTGCCGCGCTATCGTTTATCGGCTCATCTTGCTGAGTCTTACACCCTTGCCGACCATGCCCGAGTCGATAGCTGTGCGCCGGCAGTGGCTCTGACTCTTTTATGAAAGCACGCCTGCACCCGCTGTAAGCTCTGCTCATCGATACGCCCATTGCGTCCACCCGCACACAACAAGCCTCGAAAGCCAAGATAATCGACCCCAAAAGAAGACAAAATACCGATATCTTGCTCACGTAAGCTACCAGCAAAAATCACACCCATGCCTAAACCATGCACCCGTGTTACAAGCGCACGCAGAGATTCCATAGAAAGCAACGTGGTTAAATTGTCACCGCTCTTTTTGTTGGCTGTATCGATGACACAGGCATAGCACCCCTGCCTGCTCGCACGGGCAACGACTGTGTGCCAGTGAGTCGCAAAACCAACATCATCAGCAAACAACACCAACGCCCATTTCTTAGGGTAGGCATGACGCGCCCACTGCCGAAAAGAGTCGTCTATCGTAGACGGCAATCGCTCGCCAGAAACTAGGCGTAAGCCGACTTTGACAACATCGACTCCCGCTAATGTGCCACAAGCACGTAAATTCTCATATGCGTGGGTCATCTCGTCATAGCCATAGTCACCCAAAGCAACACTGATAAATTTACGGGGCGTGACCGGATAGGCATCAACAGCAGCGAGAATAGCCCGCAGTTGGTCGAGAGACGCCATACCCAAAGCCCCACGTGTCGGTTCTTTGATATCGATAATCGATGCTTGCGTGGACAAAACCCGTTGTGCCTCATCGGCATCGCGCACGCTCGCAAGCCAGCCACACACCTTAGCCGTTGTCATTGCCCGCCTCCATGCCCCGCCTTCTTTTTGTGGTCGCGGTAGTAGTCTTGTAGCCACTGCCATGCTTGCTCTTCGTTGTTGCCGCTGGTGCGTCCAACAATATCCTCCAGCATCGCCATACGCTCGGCAATGATTGTAGCGTCCCAGAGACGCAGTCGACTCATAAGGATACAGCCTTCGATGATAGCCATGCCCGCTCGATTGAAGCCCTGCCAATCAGACAGGTTTTGCGTCCAGACAATAGAACAGGTAACCCGCGGACGTTGCTCATCGTCTTGGATGTCCACCACCTCTATTTCGAAGGCTCTGACCGCTTGCGGCAGAACCCAACCCGTGACTTTTTCTGCTTTTCGCAGCGGGAAATCTCGCTTGCCAACGAGACAGCCTGCAAACAACAACGGGTTATCGCTGAGATGAATGACCGCTTGCGCGTTGGCACGCAACAAATTATCGAGGCTACGGGACGGACGAAACGGGGCGAGCGTAACAGTGCCGCCGATGCGGGCGGTGCTCTCGTCCAACCCTTTGACCCCAAAAGGGGCAACATGGGCGGTATCGTCCGCGTTACATGTTGTCACCAGAGTTTCAATGATTTTCATCGTTCTTATCTCGGGCGGAGGCCGGTGTCGGGAGCAGGCTCACCCCCCAGTGTAACGGTCGGTCTTGCACGTAACGCTTACCCAGATGACGTGCCAGCTCAGCCTTTGCCAGCTCATAGCCTATATAAAAGGCATGCGAGCCATCGCTTTGCAACCCCATCTGCCTAAATAACGCAAAAGGATCCCAGCCATGCACGTGTTTCTCGCCGTTGTAGACGTGCAGCCCTTGTTTGTCGCTGACGGCGATGCGCCATGCTTTGTCTCGTATTTTCTTTTGTGCGTCCACAAGAGCCTGTGGCTCGTCCCATAGCGGTTTGCGCTCATGCACCACCGTCAACCCATCATCGATTCCCGAAGGCAATGTCCGCTCTTTTCGAGCATAATAAAACAAACGCCGCGCTCTATCGCTTTCGGCAACGACACGGCGACAGTGGGCACTGACCTGCACCGTCAACACCGCTTCGATGTGCAACTCGGAAACCAGCCCCATCAACACCATCACAACACCGCTACTATCGCTATCACAGAGTTCCGTCACATTGGCGGTACCCATCAGCACCTTGATATCGGGATAACGCTGCCGCAAGCGTAAATAACGAGACAACGACTCGGAAAAGCCCGCATGAATCGGGTCGAGAATCGGGTCCGCATAAAAGGGGCGTTTTTTCTTTTGATACGCCTCGATAGCCCGATACAAAGACTCCATATCGCCACGCATCTTCGGCACCAAAATTGGCACCGTGTGCGGATAATCATCGAGAAGGTCAATCGTCCCCTCATGCAAGCTCAACATGTAATCGACTCCAACCTTGGCGGCGCGCCTCAGTTCGTCCTCATCGGAGGAATCGACGCTCACCTTAAGCCCACGTTTTTTCAGACTCTCGATGATTTTTTCTAAATGGGCAAACGGCACATCCGGCAAACAGCCAATATCGATGATATCCGCCCCCTGTTCGCTTAAGGCTTGTGCCCGCTGCACCACATCAGCAACAGCAAGATACGGCGCATCGGTTATTTCAGCAAAAATCAAACAATCATGGGCAGACAAGTCCGCAGGCTCACTCCCCAAACCAAAGTGACGAGGCAACTCCCGTAAATCATCGGGGCCCCGCTCCACCGGCACGGAAAAATACGATGACAGAGCCTCGATGTCGCCATGCACCCGCCCCGGCACAATGATACGCACCACATCATCGTCCAACTGCTGCAACGACAAACGGCGGCGGATAATGCTGGGCGTCATCAAAGCAGCAACATGCACACCTATGTTATGCACCTGCCAAACAAAATCACAGCGCGCATCCATTTCTTGCAAGACCTTACGCAACGGCGCCTCAGCAATATGCCCAGTCAAAAAAACAATTTTTTCTGCCATCATCAGCCCTCTTTTTTTTCGCCTAAGGCTGTCGTTCTGCTACGCACAGCTTCTATCAGCTCGTCCATAGACCATACGACGTGCACGCGCTCGAAAGAAGCCATTTTGTTAGAATTCGCTAAATCGATAGCTCGAGGATAAACATCGACCATCCCCTTCGGCGCCATCGACTGCAACGCCGGGGCGGTATCACAGGGAAAACAAATGCTGGCAACCCGACATTTACCCGCTTGAGCAAACACATTGGTAATCAACGTATCAGAAATGCCCACAACACACTTTGCCACCGTGTTGCTGGACATCGGCGCCATAATCAACGTGTGATACGCCCCCTGATAAAAACGAGCCACCGATACCGAACTGGCACTACGCTCTTTAACGAGACGCACCGATAAGCCCCTTAAGCTCTGACGATACATCGGCAACAGCTCTTCCGCCGCCCGACTCAAAAAGAGATCCACGTCACCAAGAGTCCGTATCACATCGAGGGATTCTTGAAAAAAATGCCCTGAACCCGATAATGCCCACGCCCACTTTTTTTGTTTGTTACGCTGTGCCATGACGTATTTTTTTCTCCCATTGCACGACTCTTGCGGGATTTTTTCCCTGTCCCTGCGCAAACGCCGTCCATGCTTGCTGTTGCCCCGGGCCTAAACAATACGACAAAAGCCCGCTGTCCTCGAAAAAAGAAAGCCCCTTATCCAATAAATTCTCCTCCTGCAAAGCCGTTAAGGTGTGTGTCTGTGTTTGAGCATGGCGCGCCTTAATCCAAAACAAAGCATCGGCGCGCACGTGCAACGCCAGCCACAACGCTATCGTATCTGAGGTATAATGCCACTTTTTTGGCAGCTGCCATGCTTGTTTCATCAGGGTAAAGGGCATCCATAAAGCAACCTTGCCCTGTTGCCATGCCTCCTGCATGTCTTGTTGCGTCTCTGTAGCGCGCATACTGGCTGAGAGGCTGACGAGAACATGCCCATACAGCTGCATGGCACGCACGGCCAAGTCATGTCCCTGTTCTTCGTCTATGGCACACGGTTCAGCCAAAAGACGCACGCCATCGGCAAAGACACCGCCGCCCGGCACAACCACAACACGACAAGAATGAGCAACCGCCTCTAACGCCGTCAGCCACGCACGACAGTCACCGCTCACGCCCAAGCTTCCCCCCATCTTAATCACCCATAAAGGCTTGTTACGTGACGCGTTATGGGGCTTTACGTTCTGACTCCCCCTATCGCTGCCGCCCATCTCACCGTCGCCGAGACAGCTCGATGCCCACCGACCCACAATCATCAAAAATGTCGGGTTTCTCTAAAGAAAGGGTTGCACAGAACACACGCTCGTCCGCCATAACCAAATCAAGCAACTGGTTCGCTAGCCCCTCCACCAAAGACCAATGCGCCTTGGAAGCAATATGACGCAAAAAAGACTCCTTGATGCCCTCATAACAGACAACATCGTCCTGCGTATCGCCAAAATCATCCCGCGCATCACGAGCCAATAACCACAAATTAATCACCAAACGCTGCGGTACGTCACGCTCATAATCATGAATCCCGATACACGTCTGACACGTCAAATCACGAATAAACACACGATAGTAACCATCAGGCAACAACCCCGCACCCACGCTGAAGCCCTCCCGCAAGCCATACCCCTGCGACATCAATGAAAAAACCCGCGCAACATCCCGTGCCCCAGATTGCTCCTGTGCCTTCATCGGCGATGCCACCTTCTCTGTTTTCGCTGCCTTCAAAGCCATCTCTCGTTCCTCTTCGCCCCTCATACGTGCCAGATTCGGTTCGTTGCTTGCTCTCTAGCCATAACAAGACTATAACTTTACCATAGAAACGTATATCTGTGACAAAAAATGTTTACAGGTAATTTACGTTTACGCACCACCCTATAAAGACACATACAAACACGATGCTTGCTTTCGCCAACCTAATTCACAACGCCTTAGATGTGCTGGTATGGATTGTTATCCTGTCCGTCATTCTTAATTGGCTTATTGTTTTTGGCTTTGTTTCTGGCTCCAATCGGCTTGTGTATGGTCTGGCGGATGTCTGCGACCGTATTTCGGCTTTCTTTTTGCATCCCTTGCAGCGCGTCATTCCGCGCCTCAATGGAGTCGATATTTCGCCCCTCGTGCTTATCCTTTTGATATACTTCCTACAAGATCTTATGAATCAACTTATCCACGCCTAACCCTGCAACAGGAGAATCATCATGACACAAATTATCGATGGAGTCGCTTTCGCCCAAAAACTGCGAGAAAAAATCAAACAAGAGGTTACAACCATCAAAGACAAGCACAATCAAACTCTTGGCCTTGCGGTCATCCTTGTCGGCGATGACCCCGCAAGCGGCGTCTACGTCCGCAGTAAAAGCCGCCAAACAAAAGAAGTCGGCATGACCTCCTACCAAGACGTTCTGCCTGCCGACACGCCGCAACAGCAGCTCCTCGACAAAATCGCTGCCCTCAATAACGACCCTCAAGTGGACGGCATCCTCGTGCAACTGCCCCTACCCGCGCACATCGATGAAAGCACAGTGCTGGCAGCCATCGACCCCCAAAAAGACGTGGACGGCTTCCATGCCGTCAATGTCGGCGCCCTCTGGAACGGCACACCCAGTCTCGTGCCGTGTACGCCCCTCGCTTGTAGCCTGCTCCTCAAAGATTATCTCGGCGACCTCAGCGGAAAAAATGCCCTGATTGTCGGACGCTCCAACATTGTCGGCAAACCATGCGCCGGCTTGCTCCTGAAAGAACACTGCACCATAACCATCGCCCACTCACGCACCCAAAATCTAAAAGAACAGTGCCAGAAAGCCGATATTCTCATCGCTGCCGTCGGAAAGCCCCGCTTCGTGCAAGGCGACTGGGTCAAAAAAGGTGCCACCGTCATCGACGTCGGCATCAACCGCATCACCGAAAACGACAAAACAAAACTCGTCGGCGACGTCGACTTCGATACCGCAAAAGAAGCCGCCCAATTCATCACACCCGTGCCCGGCGGAGTCGGACCTATGACCATCGCCTGCCTTCTGCTCAATACCCTCGCCGCCGCCAAAGCAAGAAGAAACCTCTCCTAACCTCACACGTTTTTTATAGCCCTTTATCCCCACCCTTCACCCCCTTATTGCAAATGAAAATCATTTATATTTGCAATAAGAAAAAAAACACTTATAATATCAGCATCACATCTGTTGCCAACGAACATCGGTTTTACTTGCGTACATCACCATGACGATACCTCTCTATAAGTCTATGCGTGCGGGGCTTTACGTATTAATTGTTGCCAGTGCGTTTTTCAGTGCGTTTTTCGCTGTGCCGTGGTCTGTGCGGGCTGAATCTCGTGCGACTCCTTTGCTTGTGGTAGCAAGCACAGCGATGATTAGCCAGCCTGCGAGCCGTTTGTTTGGTGACACGGCACACGTGGTCACGTTGATGAAGGAGGGCACAGACCCGCATCTGTATCGTCCGACTCGAGCGGACATGGTTGCTCTTGCTCGTGCCGATGTTGTTTTATGGACGGGTGCTGACCTAGAAGCCAACTTACGCCGTCCTATTGACTCTCTTGTTGCAGAACGCCAACTGGTGCTGACGTTGATGGATTTTGTGCCGCCAGCCCAACGTCTCTCGGTGCGAGGAAGCAGTGCTGACCCGCATATCTGGATGGATCCTCTGTTGTGGCGTTCGGTTTTTGCACAAGCGGTCTCTGTCCTCGAGGAGCGTTTTCCCAAGCAAGCAGCCAACTACCGACAACGTTGGCAAGATATTGCCGATGACTGGCAGAACTTACACACCGCTATTGAAACCATGACAAGCTCTCTTCCAGCCAGTCAACGTGTATTGATTACGGCACATGATGCCTTCTCTTATTTTGGCAGACGCTATAACATCGGCGTCGAGGGCATACAAGGTATCAGCACCGAATCGGAGGCGGGCTTAAGGCGGATGCGTTCTCTGATTGACATGATTATTGCCAAGCGTATTCCTGCTATTTTCAGCGAAGCATCGGTGAGCCCACGCCATGTTCTGTCTCTTCTTGAGGGTGTGCAGGCCCGCGGCATTGCCTTGCAGTTAGGCGGTGTCCTCTATGGCGATTCTATGGGGCATCCCCACAGCATCGAAGGCACATACGAGGGCATGATGCGTCATAATGCCGCCACCATCGTGCGCGCGCTAAGCAAGCCAGCCCAAGACGTCGCCGCCCATTCTGATTCACGTGTCCGAAGTCCGTCCGATTCTCACCCTTGAGCACGTTTGGGCGGGCTATCCGCACGCCCCCCCTGTTCTCGAGAACATTTGCTACCAGAGTCCACTGCCTCGAGACGGCAAAGGACACGCCATAGCCATCATCGGGCCCAATGGCGCAGGCAAGACGACTCTTCTTAAGGTTTTGGCGGCGTTGTTGCCCGTGTCCGCAGGGGCTATCACCCTTTTTGGCATGCCCTTAACAGCAGAGCGCGTTGCCGACAAGGTCGCCTATGTTCCGCAGCACCATACCATCGATGCTCGTTTTCCAACGACTCCTCTTGATATTGTTCTTATGGGCCTGTATCGCCGTATCGGCTTTGCCAGACGCATCAAAGACCACCACAAACAGGAAGCCATGCTGGCTCTTGAGCAGGTGCGGATGCACCAGCATGCACACGCGCCTTACGGCACGCTTTCCGGCGGACAAAAACAGCGAGTCTTCATTGCTCGAGCCCTCGTCAGCCGCGCCCAACTCTATCTTATGGACGAGCCCCTCAACGGCATCGACAAAGAAGGACACGCCATCATCCTAGACAGTTTCCATAGAATTACCCAACAAGGGGGCTTGCTCCTGTGCGTCCACCATGCCCTCGCCACTGTCAAAGAGCATTTTTCTCATGCCTTGTTACTCAACAAGACCCTTATCAAAGACGGCACCAGCATCGATGTGTGCCAAGATGAGACCCTTAAACAAGCCTACATATCATGACGGATAGCGTCTTTTTGGCTGTGCACTATAATGTTATTGTTGTGCTTGTAACCGCAAGCTTGAGCGGCGGACTCTGCGGGCTTATTGGCGTGCTTGGTGTCATGCGCGGCTATAGCCTTGTTAGCGATGCCCTCGCCCATGCGACCCTGCCCGGCTTGGCTCTAGGGTTTCTGCTTGTTGTCGCTATCATGCCAGAAAGCACTCTAACGCCGCCCTTTTTCTGGTTACTGCTCGGGGCGGGGCTGACCGCCAGCCTCGCCTTACTCAGCATCCAGTGGATAACCCGCAACACACCCCTCAGTAGCGACAGTGCCATTGCTTCGGTCTTAGCCTTCTTTTTTGCTGTCGGTGTCGCTTTGCTGGGTATCATCCAAGAGCTCGACGCTGTCGGACAAGCCGGCATCGAACGATTCCTGTTGGGCAACCTTGCCACAACAACCTTCGATGAAGCCGTTGTCGTCACGGGGCTTGCTTGCTTTGTCTTCACCACGTTTCTCGTGCTGAAAAAAGAAATGTTTGCTCTATGCTTTGACCCGTTGTTCTGTGCCACACAACGCATAGAAAAAGGCGCACCGCTGATGCCCATTTTTTTATTGCTGGCAACTGTTAGTGGCATACAGACCATCGGCTTGATTTTGCTGGTTGCCCTTTTGACTCTGCCTGCTGCCTGCGGCATGGTGCTTCAGCTGTCTTTTTATCGCCTTCTTGTCTTTGCCAGTCTACAAGGAGCAAGCGCATCGGCACTCGGTGGGCTTATCTCTTATCTGTATGAGGGTCTGCCTAGCGGTGCACTGATTGTCTTAATCCTCAGCGCCCAATTCGCTAGCCTTGTTGTCTGGCGTCTCGTGACACGCACGCACACGCCGCCGCCCATAGAGCCATCATGATTCCCCACCAGACGATAGATGCGTTGCATACGTTCCTGATTATCGATGCCCCGCCGCTGGTTGCTGCGAGTCTGTGTGCCTTGAGTTGTGCTCTTGTCGGCAATTTTCTTCTGCTACAGAAACGTGCCTTGCTGACGGATGCCGTCTCGCACAGCGTGTTGCCCGGTATTGTTCTGGCTTTTCTTATCATAGGCACCATACACCCCATAGGCATGACAGTCGGGGCATGGTTGGCAGCTTGGTTGACCATTACCACCATCAATCTGCTCAAACGTCTCACGCCTATGGATACGCACACGCTTATCGGCATTGTGCTGACAACAATGTTTGCAACCGGCGTTGTGTTACTGGAGCGTACCCATCTTGACAATGTGCACCTTGATATTCAGCATGCTCTTTTTGGCAATCTTTCTGCCATCATTGCCCCTGACGGGCGCGTTCCCCCCACCATTCTTTTCTTAGGGGCGAGCCTCCTCTGTGCGGCACTGTTCATCGTCATCGTCTACAAAGAGCTGGTGCTGATAACCTTCGATGATGTCTATGCCCGCACCATCCGCTATGATGTGCCCTTATTGTCTGTTGGCTGGACAGCTGTTTTGTCTCTTGTTCTGGTTGCTGGCTTTCAGGCTGTCGGGGCTATTCTTATTCTTTCTCTTGTTATATCGCCTGTGGCGGCGGCGCATCTGTATGCAAGACGTTTACCCCAACAGATTGGTCTGTCCCTTGTTTTTGCTCTTGCGGCGGTCTTTGTCGGCTATGGCGCGTCTCTTATCAGCGGCATCAATTCCGCAGCCCTCATCGCCATCAGTGCTGGTCTTATCCAGATTTATGCCATGTTTAACGCAAAGCAGCACAGCCGCGCTCGATACGCTGGCAAGCCTCCGTCAAGGCTTCCGTAGAGGTCGCATAGGAAATACGAAAGTAACCACGACTGCCAAAAGCCGTGCCCGCTACCAGTGCCACCTTCTCTTGCGAAAGCAAATAATCGGCTAAAGCAACATCATCGTTCAGCGTTCCCCCTGAAGGTGACGCACGCCCCAGTACTCCTTGACAATTGACAAACACGTAAAAAGCCCCTTGCGGCACAGGACAAGACAAGCCTTCTACGCCATTGAGGCGGGCAACAACAAGATCACGCCGTTCCTTGAACGTCTGATTGCGTTCCTGCAAAAAAGACTGGTCGCCACGCAAAGCCGTCGCCGCCGCCGCTTGGCTAATCGAACAGGGATTCGATGTGCTCTGCGATTGTATTTTTGCCATCGCAGCAATAATCACCGCATCGCCACCTGCAAAGCCGATGCGCCAGCCCGTCATAGCATAGGCTTTCGATACGCCATTGACTGTCACCACACGAGTTGCAAGGTCGGGGGCAACGCTCGCCAAAGTCGCAAACTGCACGCCATCATAGAGAATATGCTCATACATATCATCGCTGAGCACATGGACATGCGGATGTTTATCGAGGACGCCCGCTAACGCTCGCAGCTCATCGGCACTATAAACCGCACCACTCGGATTGCCCGGCGAATTGATAATCAACCACTTGGTCTTGGGGGTAATGGCAGAAGCCAAAGACTCTGGCGTCAACTTGAAGCCGTGTTCCTGCCCACAAGAAACAATAATCGGCGTTCCCTCCGCCAGACGCACCATGTCAGGGTAAGAAACCCAATAGGGTGCGGGAATAATCACTTCATCGCCAGCATCCACAGTCGCCAGAAGCACATTGAAGAGAACCTGTTTGCCCCCCGTGCCAACAATGACTTCCTCATCCTTAAAACGTAAGCCATTATCACGCTGGAATTTGTGGCGCACCGCCTCCTTGATTGTTGGCGTGCCGCCCACAGCCGTATATTTCGTTAATCCCTGCTCGATGGCAGAAATGCCCGATGCCTTGACAAAGTCTGGCGTGTCAAAGTCAGGCTCGCCGGCACCCAAAGAAATAACATTCTCGCCACGCGCACGCATGTCCGCAGCTTTCTTGGTCACCGCCAATGTCGGCGAAGGCTGAATACGCCCCATACGTTGTGCTATAATCGTCATTGTCTCTCCACTCTTGAGGTCTTGTCTTTGTAGGATAACGCTTATATCCTTCCTATATCCCTTATGTAACCTACAATAAGAAATACGCGCAAGCAAACACCCTAACCATGTTAACCAGTTTTTTGAATCCCGAAACAACGCCCACACACGAGCCATCGCCGTCTCAGCCTTTCCGTCTGGTCAGCGACTTCAACCTTGCTGGTGACCAGCCAACAGCCTGTGCCCAACTGGTCAAGCAACTGAAAGAGGACACCCGCAACAATGTTCTCATGGGCGTAACCGGCTCAGGCAAGACGTTTACAATGGCTCATGTCATCGAGCGTATGCAACGTCCCACGTTGGTGCTCGCCCCCAACAAAACGCTGGCGGCTCAAACCTACGAGGAAATGTGTGCTTTTTTCCCCAACAATGCCGTCAACTACTTTGTCTCCTATTACGACTACTACCAACCCGAAGCCTACGTGCCCGGCAAAGACCTGTATATCGAAAAAGAATCGAGCGTCAATGAACGCATCGACCGTATGCGCCACGCAGCCACCAAAGACCTGCTCGAAAGACGGGACGTGATTATTGTCGCCAGCGTCTCGTGCATTTACGGCATCGGCGATAAAGAAACCTACGGCTCTATGGTTATCCCACTCAGCAAAGGACAAAGCTGCGACCAACGAGAACTGCTGCGTCACCTCGTTACCCTACAGTATCGCAGGAACGACCACGACTTACGGCGCGGCACTTTCCGAGTGCGCGGCGATGGTATCGAAATTTTTCCCTCACACTATGAAGACAAAGCCTGGCGTCTGTCTCTCTTCGATAATCACATCGAATCCATTAGCGAATTCGACCCCCTTACCGGACACGTAAGCGCGCAGCTCGGCTTTGTACGTATCTACGGCAACAGTCACTACGTCACGCCCGTGCCCGCCCTCAGCCGTGCCATGAAGACCATACGCCACGAGCTACGTAAACAAATTAAAGCCTTCAAAAAAGAAGAGCGACTCATCGAAGCCCAACGCATCGAGCAAAGAACAATCTTTGATTTGGAAATGCTTGCGACAATCGGATTCTGCAACGGTATCGAGAACTACTCTCGGCACTTAACCGGGCGATCACCGGGCGAGCCGCCCCCTACGTTGTTTGAATACCTACCCTCAGACGCGCTACTGATTGTAGACGAATCCCACGTGGCGGTGCCACAGCTGAAAGGCATGTATCGCGGCGACTTCCAACGCAAAAGCACACTGGCAAACTATGGTTTTCGTCTGCCTTCCTGCGTTGATAACCGCCCGCTTAAATTCGAAGAGTGGAACGACATGCGTCCACAGACGATTTTTGTTTCCGCTACACCCGGCGATTGGGAACTACAACGCACGCAAGGTCAATTCGTCGAACAAGTGGTGCGCCCCACCGGCCTTCCCGACCCGGTCTGTGACGTGCGACCCGTCGAAGGGCAAGTGGATGACATCATTGCCGAATGTAACGAAGTCGTCAAACAAGGCAACCGAGTCCTCATCACAACCCTAACAAAACGCCAAGCAGAAGACCTCAGCGATTATCTCTTCGAAGCCAAAATCAAGACGCGCTATATGCACTCGGATATCGATACCTTAGAGCGCATCGATATCTTGCGTGAGCTGCGCCAAGGCGTTTTCGATGTGCTCGTGGGCATCAACCTGTTGCGGGAGGGTCTCGATATTCCTGAGTGTGCTCTGGTTGCGATTTTCGATGCCGATAAGAGCGGCTTTTTGCGTTCAGAGACATCCCTGATTCAGACCATGGGCAGAGCCGCCCGCAACATCAACGGACGTGTCATTCTCTACGCCGATGAAGAAACACCCGCAATTAAATATGCTCTGCAAGAAAGCACACGGCGGCGCAAAAAGCAGCTGGCTTATAACAAAAAATATAACATCACCCCCCAAACCATCGCTAAAGCGATTCGGCAAGGGCTCTTCGAAGCACAGGAACGTGACTACCTTGCCGTCAAGCATCCCACCGCCGACAAAACTCAGCAACAAAGCAAAACACCGCCTCAGAGTCGCCCGCAAGATATGCCTCGTCTTATCGCCAAACTAGAAAAAGAAATGAAAGAGGCAGCCGCCAACCTCGAATTCGAACAAGCCGCCGCTTTGCGCGACCAAATTAAAGACCTGCAACAACGCCACCTCATGCCTTTCAAAGATGCCTAAAGCACCCCCCCTACCCTTGATGCTGATTACCGGTGCCTCTCGGCGTATTGGTGCAGCGATGGCGCGTCATTTTGCCCCTCGCTTTCGTCTCGCCCTGCACAGCTCAAAAGACAACGATGACCTCCGCAACCTTGTTACCAATATCGAAGGTACCTGCCCGCACGTCCAAACCTTTTTCTGTGACTTTCTGCACGATAATCCCGCTCAGCTCATCGACAGCGTGATCGCCACGATGGGCTTTCCCCAATGCACGGTTAACAATGCCTCACTGTTCCTGCCAGACAGATTCGATGCTCTTGAGCCGTCTTATTGGCACGAACACATGTGCGTGAATTTGCATGCACCGTTGCGTATCATACAGGCTCTGCACCACAAACGTCCTAAAAATCAGCAAGCCTGTATCATCAACATGACCGACCAACGTGTGCATAATCTGACTCCGTTCTTCACCAGTTACACTTTGAGTAAGTCGGCTCTGTGGACTCTGACACGAACGGCAGCCCTTGCTCTTGCCCCGAACACTCGTGTCAACGCTATCGCACCCGGCCCCATTTTGCCCGGCGGCGAACAAAGCCCCGAGGACTTCGAACAACAATGTGGACGTATGCCCCTCCAACGCGGTGGGACAATTGAAGACATCAATCGCGCTATCCAGATGTTCATCGATTCGCCCTCCATCACGGGAGAAACCATCGCTATCGATGGCGGACAAAACCTCGGCTGGATGCACAAAAAAACACCACAAGAATGAAAAAAGACTCGCCAAAAAACAAGCAACACGCTATATACTGCAACGGGTAGGTTGCGAAAAAAGAAACGTATGATAAAAGACGTTTACGCAGTAACGGGCACTCATTCACGGGTGCTCACTTACAGGAGGGTATCACCAACCCAATACAACCAATACGGCAAAGACCATGAACAAGACATTGACCCGCGCCGACCTCGCGCGCTGCTTATATCAAGAATTCAACGTCTCCAAAAAAGACGCAATGAACTTCGTCCACGACCTGTTCGAAGGAATCAATCTCGCCTTCATCGATGGACAGGAAGTTAAAATCTCATCGTTCGGCACATTCAAACAACACGACAAAAAGAAACGAGTCGGACGCAACCCCAAAACAAAAAAGGAAGCCATTATCTCCGCGCGCAAAGTTATCAGTTTCCGCACATCGATTTTTCTCAAGTCCAAAGTGAACAAGGCTCTTCGTAAATAGCCTCGCTGTTGTTGCCCCCTGTTCATGACATCGCCGTCATCACCGCACCAAACCTATACTATTGGCGAAGTCACACGTCTGCTGAATCTTCCTGCCCACGTTTTGCGTTTCTGGGAACAGCACTTCATCCATCTCAATCCCCGCAAGAAAGCCAACGGGCAACGCGCCTATAACGAGACTCACGTTGCTCTGCTAAAAATTATCAAACGACTTCTCCATCAAGAAGGTTACACAATTAAAGGCGCGCAAAGACTGCTGAACAGCAAGACTCTGCCTGATAGTGACTCCTTACATGCCCTTACTGTGCCCCCTGCCAACACGCATCTGCGCGAGACCCTCGAGCGCGTCCTGCACGAACTGCAACGCGCCGAGCAATGGCTAACAGCGCCACCCGACTCACAGTCCTCTTCATGACGCCCCACCATGACAACAGCCTCATTACCCGATAACGCCATCACCGCCCATAACGTCTACAAGCTCTATGAAAGCAAAACAAAGCGTTATGCTCTTGATGATTTCAGTTTGACCATTCCTCGTGGAAGCCTGTTCGGCCTGCTCGGCCCCAATGGCGCAGGCAAGTCCACGTTCATCAATATTCTAGCAGGTCTCGTCAAAAAGACCGCCGGCAACATTCACATCTGGGACATCAATATCGATAGCGACCATCGAGAAGCAAAAATGCGCATCGGCATTGTGCCACAAGAACTGAACTTCGATCCTTTCTTTACGCCTCGTGCGATGCTTGATTTGCAAGCAGGCTTGTACGGTGTGCCGCCACAAAAACGCCAGACAGAAGCCCTCCTACACATGGTTGGTCTCACCCACAAAAGCGAAGCCTATTCGAGAAGCCTCTCCGGCGGTATGCGCCGCCGACTCATGATCGCAAAAGCCATGGTGCACGCACCACCTATCCTCGTCCTCGACGAGCCAACCGCAGGGGTCGACATCGAACTACGACAAAACCTCTGGCAGCAAATCCATAACCTCAAGAAAAAAGGGACAACCATTATTCTCACAACACACTACTTGAAGGAAGCAGAAGAACTCTGCGACCGCATCGCTATCATCAATCAAGGAAAACTCATTGCCGATAAAAACAAGCACGAGCTGCTACAAGATATCGACCACAAAGAACTCCACATTACCTGCACCAAGAGCATCACCGACATACCGCCAGCCCTCAAACATTTCGAGGCACAGATTCTCGACTCACACAGAATACAAATCCGCTACACGCCCCAACGCACGCCTATCGGGCACATCCTAGAAGCCCTACAAAAAACCGACCTCGACATCCACGACATCACCACACACCAAAGCGACTTGGAAGACGTGTTCCTGAAACTCACCCACATGAATGACGATGCCAACGTCTAAATCACCTGCCCCTACGCTTAGGACGCAACGGAAGGGTCGGCACACCATGCTTCTTTAAGATGGCTTGAATGTCATCTTTTTTTGCCCGCAGAAAACGATTCAAGGTGCGCTTCCAATCATTCTCGCCAGCACGCACGCCCATCGTCATCAAAAAATCAAGCTTACCATGCCCTTGGTCTGTCGTCTCAAGAGGAATTGTCACCAGTTTCAGCCCTTCTTGCTTGGCATGATACGCAGCAATAGGAGCCGCCATATAAACAATATCGGTGAGACCATTTTCTAAGTCCTTTATCATATCACGTCCAATAGATTGCTTGCGCGTATCGAAGATCAAGTTATAGGGACGCACCCTCGACATAAGATTATAACGATGAAGCACGTGGTTTGTCGGCGTGCCCGCCACAGCACCGATACGCAGCTCTGCCAGTTGCGGATGGTCGGGTCGGTCTACGACAATGCCCGAATCATCTAGGTAAGCCATAACATGCCCCCAACGATAATACGGATTGGTGTTCAAAACCTCAGCGTCGCCACTGGTGATACCAATAATCACATCGCATTTTTTCTTCGATAGCGTATTGCGGACAAAACCAATCGCTTGCGGGAACCACTCGTAGACGAGATCGCGCTCTAACCAATCTGCCAATAATTGAGCAATCTCATTTTCGAATCCCTCACCCTTATCATTGGAAAAAGGCAAGTTAGACGGATCAGCACAAACCCTTAGGGTCTCAAGGTCTACGGCATCGATAGTAATCCCTCGCGCCCAAGCCGACGAGGAAGCAAACACAAGGCAATAAGACACCGCAACCACGAACAGAAGTCGCATCACCCTTTCCCCCGTTCTATGCCTAGCCGTGGCTTGGGCGCGCATGACTCCTTGGTGGGCTCTTTGGAGTCTCTGCCCCTCCGTCATGAGCATGCTATTCGTCCACCTCTTCTACCTTAGCCAGTTTTGGCGGTCTTGGCCCTCTACGCAATTTGCCTTCATGGCGCATACGCACATAACGATAGAGATTTTCCAAATCACGCATGACATTAGGGTTGTTGCCGAAAGCCGGCATCGCGTTGCCCACTTGTGCGCCCTGTGCTTCCGTTTTACCATTAACGATAAGGTCTGAGAACTTCTCCCAATCAAGGTAATCCAGAGAATCCTTAAGAGCCGGGGCAAAGGTGCTTCCTGCCGCATCAGGGCCGTGACATACGTGACATTCGGCATGATAGGTACGCCAACCGCGATAGGTAGCAAAATCCATCCAGCCGTAGACGGGCTTGCGGTTTTCACCTTCGCCTTCATAGTAAAGGACGTTGCCGCTATCACCAAGCGCGTAATAATACGTGGGATTATCGTCATCATCATATTGCGCTGGGACGCCGGGCGGACGATTATCCGCAGCATAAGCAAGGCTCGCACCCAGCACAGTTAAAACTAGAGTATACATCCATTTTTTGAGCATCGTCTTCTCCTGTTTGTTTCTTTCTTGCCCCTTGATGCCCTCTTTTCTCTTTCTGCCCCCCTCTGCCCCTCTGCCCTCCTGTCCCCTGTTTTATTCCCTTTGCCTTCTAAGAGCAAGGGGTCTGACAATGGTATCGCCAGACCCCCTGTCTCTTAGGCAACAACACCTTTTAGAGATGTGCTTTTACGTGTGATCTTAGAGAGACCAGACGTTGAGCACACCACCAAGTTTGGTGTAGTTGTGGAGCGCTTTGTAGGCACCGACAGCACCCAACCCGGCAGTGTCTTCAGTCAGTCCTGCAGCGAGGCCGATACCAGCCCAACCGCCGACTCCTGAGAGGACGCTGACGTATTGTTTGCCTTCATGCATCCAGGTATGGAAGTTGCCGATGATGCCTGATGCGGTTTTGAACGTGTAGAGGTTCTTACCGGATTTAGCATCGATGGCTTTTGCATACCCTTCGAGGGTGCCATAGAAGACCACGTCTCCTGCTGTAGCGAGAGCTCCAGACCAGACGGAGAAGGGTTCAGGAATAGACCATAGGATCTTTCCTTCCCCTGCATCCCAAGCAATGAAGTTGCCGAGATTTGTTCCGCCAGGAGCCGGATACATGCTCAAGGTTGCGCCGACGTAGGCGTTACCTGCTACGTAGTCGACTCGGAAGGGCTCATAGTCCATGCACACATGATTGGTAGGCACATAGAAGATGTTGCTCTTCGGCGAGTACGCCGCGGGCTGCTGGTCTTTCGTACCAAGAGCGGCAGGGCAGATACCTGTGGTGTTGACATCCTCACCCTGATGGGCGGTGGAGTAACGATCCACGACCTGTGGGCGTCCTGTTTTCATGTCAACGTGGGTAGCCCAGTTGACAACGGGGTCGTACTTTTCAGCGACCAACAGTTCACCTGTGATTCGGTCCATGGTATAAGCAAAGCCGTTTCGGTCGAAGTGGACCAACGCTCTACGCTTTTTACCTTTGACTTTGATGTCTGCGAGAATCATCTCGTTGACTCCATCATAGTCCCACTCATCGAAGGGGGTCATTTGATAGAACCATTTTGCGACACCAGTGTCAGGGTTGCGAGCCATGATGGTCATCGACCATCTGTTATCGCCTGGGCGAACGACGGGGTTCCACGTGCTGGGGTTTCCTGTGCCGTAGTAGATAAGGTCGGCTTTCGGATCCCATGCGTACCAGCCCCAGATGGAGCCGCCACCGGTTTCCCACTGATCACCTTTCCAAGAGTCCAAGCTCGAGTCTCTGCCGATAGGCTTCAACATGTGCGTTGTACGTCTGGGGTCGACCAGCATATCGTCGTCGGGTCCCATGGAATAGGCGCGCCACGCGCGAGAGCCGTCCTTCATGTTGTACATTGTCCAGTTGCAACGCACACCGAATTCAGCACCCGAGCAGCCGATGCCCACCTTATCTTTGACGACAAAGGGAACACCCGTGCCAGTAGAAGCCGAAACGCCACGATTCCCTGTGCCGGGATCCATGTTGGTGACTTTCCACTTTTCACGACCTGTTTTCGCATCCAAGGCAATCAACGTCGTGTCGGCAGCATGCAAGAAAATGGTACCGTCGCCAGCACCTTGTCCTTCGGCATAGGCAACGCCACGATTGACGTTGTCACAGCACATCACACTGATAACACGATCCATGGTGTCGCCGCTGGGATATACACCACCCTTGACGGGGTTGTACTCCCAGATGATGCGGGCATCATTATCCAAATCAAGCGCAAACACTTTATTCGGAATAGGCGTGTGGATGTACAACGTACTTCCAATCACCAAAGGCCCACCCTCATGACCACGCAGGACACCAGTGGAAAAGTTCCAAGCCATCTTCAGGCGACCTACGTTACCGCGGTTGATTTGATTCAACCGAGAATAACGATGTGCCGAGTAGTTACCCGTCGGCATCACCCATTGCTTGGGATCATTCTGATTCTTCAGCAACCAGTCGTTCGCCTGAACAACGCCAGGCAAAGCAACACATGCCACACAAACCAGAACAAGTTTGACAATACTCTTCATAGCATTATCTCCCCTGAAGTTAAGGAAAAAACACCTCCACCCCTGATGTCATAACAACGTCACCCCGCAAGGTACCCTCTCCGTTTGATGCTCACGACCCACAAAACACACCATGCAAAAACACGCCATGAAACGCAAGAACACGAACACCGTTGCTGAACGTAGCATAAACGCAACGTCCACAGACCAGCATGAAGAACAAAAAATAAAAGGTCAACCCTTTTTTATGTAAAAAAATAAAAATGCTTTTACAAAATTAAAAGAGCAACCCCTTGAAGAATATACCTTCATCGTCGCTCGAATAAAGACTCGATAGCCTGATGACTCAGCACCACGTGAGTCGGACGACCATGATTACACTGTCCCGAAAAGTCGGTTTTCTCCATCATCCGCAACAAGGCATTCATTTCTTCCAACGACAAACGTCGCCCTGCTCGCACGGAGCCATAACAAGCCATGCGCGCCCACAAGGCAGACAAACGTTCCTGCAAGGCGCTACTCGTGCCCCACGTTTTGATTTCCGCAACGATATCCCGCACCAACGACTCATAACCTTGTGTCCCCAACACGGCAGGTACATCTCGAACCAAGACCCCATCACCAAAGCCCTCGATGCCCAGTCCACAATCATCGAGCATCTGCCGATTTTCCAACAACAGAGCCGACTCTTGCTCCGTCATCTCGACCACCTCAGGCACCAAGAGACGCTGACGCACCACTTTTCCCTCGGCTACTTGTGCCTTCAAGTGCTCATAAACCAAGCGCTCGTGGGTAGCGTGCTGGTCTACCAGCACCATACCCGCATCACTCTGGGCAACAATATAACTATCATGAATCTGACAACGCGCCCAACCCAAAGCCCCGACTTCTTCCACACCCCTCGCATCGCCCGACCCCGCTCGTTCTATGTCACCTTTTGTATCAGCCTCATCCCTCTTATTGTCCACCCCTTCAGAATTGACGGGCATGCTAAGGGGCACATTCGTGCTCTCATGACTCACGTCATAAGGCAACGCTACCTGAGCGTTTTCTTGTTTGATGGCTGTCCACAAATGCCGAGATCTATCGCGCAGAACTTTATGACTCGGCGTGTCACCCTGTGGGCTCCCCCCCTGTGGGCTCCCCCCCTGCGTGCCCCTATGACCAGCAAACCCACTCCCTGCTCCACTTGCGCCACTTGTTTCACCGGCATGGGCATAGCTGACGAATCGTTGTTGCAAGTGGCCTGATGCCTGATGTTTCACAGAGCCAAGCGTTGCTTTGAGTGTGCCATACATGACCGAACGCAACAAACGAGGATCGCGAAAACGCACCTCGGCTTTTGTGGGGTGGACATTCATGTCCACGTCTGTGGGAGCAACACGTATGAAAAGGACGACGGACGGATAACGTCCTTTTGGCATAAAGTCTTGGTAAGCCCCGCGCACACAAGACAAAAGCAGTCGGTCATTGACTGGTCTGCCATTCACATACAGGTAAACGCGGCGGTAGGACGAGGTATGATAGGTGGGAAGCCCCACATAGCCTGACACCCTGATAGTATGATTGTCCGACGGGTTGTTGTCATTGTCTTCTAGACGTATGGCATTATCCAGAAAGGCACTGCCAAGAAACGCATGCGCGCGGGCAGAGACTCCATCGAGGAACGTACCTTTGTGTACGGGAAACAAGAAGGGTTTTCTATCGTCAAACTGCCAACGGAAAGCCACCTGCGGGTAGCCTAAGCACAAGCGTTGCAACACATCACTCATAGCAGCATTTTCTGTTGCCATAGATTTGAGAAATTTAAGGCGAGCAGGCGTTGCGGCGAAGAGGTCTCGCACCCGCACCAGCGTGCCTTTTGCGCGGGCAACTTGATAACGTGGTTTGACCCGTCCGTTATCGATACACACGCCATAAGCCTTTTGGGCACCAACTTCGCGTGTTTCTATGGTCATCGTCGCAACAGCCCCAAGAGCCGCCAAAGCTTCCCCTCGAAAGCCGAGAGTCGTCATCGAAAAGACATCATCGCTCGTCATCTTGGACGTCGCATGGCGTTTAATTGCCATATCCACATCCTCGCCGCTCATGCCGATGCCATCATCCGAGACCACGAGTTCGGTTGCCCCACCGCCACGCATCATGATTTTTATCAGACGTGCCTCCGCATCAAGACTGTTCTCGACCAGTTCCTTAATTGCCGATGCCGGACGTTCGACAACCTCGCCCGCCGCGATTTGATTGACAAGATGGTCGGGCAGAAGACGCACTCTGTTCATGATAAAAAACCATCAATCATCGATTCTGTCGTGTCCTTACCCTGTGCGACAGCAGGCTGATTAAACGGATCAATCGACCACAAGCGACACAGAACGTAGACTTCCGCCATCCATTGTCTGGCAAGAGCGGCGGCGAGAGCCTCGCTGCTATCATAGCAATCCACCACCCGCAACGGCAACTGTTTTGCTCGCAAACTGTTTTGCGTACCCACGCGACAAGCATGCTGGACGTGTAAACCGCGGGCATGCTTTGCCCCCGCTACTCTACCCATAAGCGTATACGTCTTATCCTCAGGGCCATCGAGCCACAGCTGCAGCTGGCTATGCTGGTCCTGCGGGCCAAGAGCAATAAAAGGTGTCAATCCTTTGCCGTCTTTGCCGAGACTCTCTGCCCAAAGTTGTCGATACCAACAGGCTAATCCCCATAGTGACTCCTGATAGACCATCAGGACGCTGGTTGTGCGTCCACGCTCTGCCCAATGCTCGTGCCATAGGACGCTATCACTTATGGCATCTTTTTCCCCTACCTTCAGTGCGCCTTTTTTTTGCTGATACGCCCGCACCTGTGCCATATCCGCCCCCGCCAACAAGCCCACCATGATACCCACAACGCCCAAAGGCGAAAAACGCCCCGACAACGACTCATCGAAGTCGATGATGTCAACGTTATGGTCTTGTGCCCACGCCCGCAAAAGCCCACCGCCCTGTTGCCCACTTTTGCCCAAAATCATGACAATAGGACAAGACACGTTATCTTTATTGCCCCCATAACGTTGCAGACAAAAATGCAGCTGTTCTCGTGTCTCTAACGTATCGCCACTCCTCGATAGAAAGACACAACACGGCGGCGTTTCCTCTTGTCCGCAAGCAACGTCAAGCACCTGCGGGTCAAGACTGTCACACAGACAAAACGTAACACCATCTTTTTGTCCCACGTTGCCACGACTGTGCGGGTAGGTGATACTGCTATAGATACGCCCACAGGACAAGGCTGCCCCTGCCCCAAAAACAACGATGCGTTTGTGACGCTTGCGTAACGTGTTGGCATAACGCACCAAGCTGTCCCATGTTGCTTCATCGATACCGCGCAGAAAAGTGCCTTCCGCTTCCCCCTCGTCCACAATGTGGTGGAGGCGGTCTATCTGCTCGGCAACACGCTGTTCGAGGTGTGCGTGTTGACTCTTTGACGTTCTGCCATCTATATGCTGTGTAAAAAGAGAAGAAAGGGGGTGCGTCATTCTCTCATCATACCGCTTTTGTGGTGTAAAACCAAGCCCTCTCGACCTTGCCTCATCGCTCACCATGAAATGGATTGCCCTGATAGCCGCCTCCTTAGGCTTTTTTCTGCTTCTCTACCTGGTGCTCCACCACGATATGGCGACTCTCTGGGAGCAGTGGCTCGCCATTGGTGCTACGGGCTACGGGCTGTTGGTGCTGATTCATACGTTGCCTATCGCCCTGTCCGCCCTCGCATGGCAATCCTGGGGGCAGACGTGGAATAAAGCAGGGGAGACACCTTATCCCTTCAGCGTGTTCCTCTTGGCACGCTGGATACGAGAAAGTGCCAAACTGCTGTTGCCCCTCGCACAAATCGGCGGCGATGTCATCGGCATGCGAGTCATGACTCTGCACGGCATGAAAACAAAAGAAGCCATTGCCATGACAACAGCGGACATAACCTTAGAGGTTCTGGCACAGCTGGCTTTCACTGCTGTCGGTGTTGCTCTGTTGTCACTGTTGGTCTCCGCTGAACAGGCTTACGTATTTGTGCTCGGTTTAATCGGTGCGGGGCTTGTTATCGTAGCCTTTGTCGCGGCTCAGCGTTGGGGCTTGCTCCATCTTATTGACAAAGCCATCGGCTTCATTGCCAAGCCGTTATTGGGGTCGGAGAAAAACCTTCTAGGCTTACATGACTCTCTTTTGGGTTACTACCGCAACAAGGGTGCGGTCATACGTAGTTTTATGTTACACTTTGCTGCTTGGCTTGCCGGTGCTGTTGAGGTGTGGGCAATTTTCTGGCTTATCGGTCATCCGATAACGTTGCTGGAAGCGATGCTCATCGAGGCTCTGGTGCAAGCTATCAAGAGTGTTGCCTTCATTATTCCTGCTGCCCTTGGGGTGCAGGAGGGTGCTTTTATTCTGGTGGCGTCAACGTTGCTTGCCAGCACTACGCCCGCATTAGCTCTGCTTGCGTCTTTGGTGCGGAGAGGACGTCATCTTCTTATGGGTCTGCCGGCTCTGCTTTGGTGGCATGTCTACGAGTTACGTGCTTTGAACCGTCGGGGGACTCTTGAACGCTCTCAACCTAAGGAGACACAACCATGACGACACGTCTTACCCGCAAGTTTGTTCGAGCGTATCTGGCGACTCCTCTCAAAGGGGTGGTAACGCCCAACCAAGTAACGACGGCGCGTTTACTTACTGGTCTTTTGGCGTGCTTGTTGCTGGCAGATGGCACGCGCCTTTACGATATTCTTGGCGGTATTATCTGGACTATCGGCTGTTTTCTTGATCGCGTCGATGGCGAACTCGCTCGCCTGTGGCATAAAACATCGACAAAGGGCCATATCTATGACGTTGCCAGCGATGCTCTATCGACAATTCTGTTTTTTGTTGCCATTGGCTATGGGAGCCCGCACGCGCCCGTGTTCGCGTTGAACTATCTGCCTATTTATCCTTTCACCGACCCGTTGAGCATGGGCATTATTGCTGGCGTGTCTGTTACGGCTGCTTTTGTCTTCTCGCAAGCCATTAACCCTTTGCTACCTGACAACCAGAAAGCGTGGCAGGGCGACGGGTGGATGGATTTAGATGACATCCCGTATTTCTTTGGTATAATCGCCTTCGTGGACGCACTGGATACGTTGCTGTTGGCGGCATGCCTTGGTGCTCCTCTGTTTGCGGTGTGGGCTGCTGGACGCTGGCTTTATCTTTTCATACAAACAACACTCAGGAGAAAACAATGAACGATATTTATGCACAACTTATCCTCGGCTTGCTTGCCATTCTGTTGACGTTAACCATCTGGAATTTGATTGAGCGGCAGAGTATCTATGAAGACCTCGATGAAAAAATAACGCTGATGCAGGCGATTATCACGGATATCGATGAAGATGTTCATGAGTTATCTGACGAGCTGATAAAATAGCTCTTGACGTGGGTGGTGGGGCGACCTATCTGTTGTTTAGGCGTGGTGCCTTTTTGGGCTACGCTTTTTCCTGCCCTTTTGGTGGCTGAACGAGCACCAATGTGGGGCTTTATCTCGCTCAACGGAGGAGGTGTATCATGACTCGTTTTTTTGACAGCCCGTTGCTTCTTGGCTTTGACCATATGGAGCGTATTCTCGGTGAACTTGCGCATTTGCCGCAACGTGATAGTGGCTATCCGCCCTTTAACATCGAGCAAACGGAAGCGGGGCGCTTCCGCATCACGCTTGCGGTGGCTGGCTTTGCCGCTAAGGACTTGAAGATCTGGCATGAAGACCAGAAGCTGCACGTCCAAGGCAAACACGAAACCGGCGGCAATGACGTGAGTGGCAACGGAGGGACCAACAACGTTGTCCATCGTGGCATAGCGACGCGGCAGTTCGAGCGTGTCTTTGTGCTGGCGGACGGCATGGTTGTGCACGGTGCGCACATCGAAAATGGCTTGTTGTCCATCGATGTGGAACGCCCGCCCCTTGAAAAGCGGGCGCAGGCAGTCGCCATCCAAGAAGGCGCGCCGCCCGCCGCGCTCAAGGCAAAAAAACAGCGCACCATAGAGGCGAAAGCTTGAAACCTTTTCAAGCAAACATGCCACTTAAGGTGTGCTGAACAACGTGCCCCCGTTGCTCCAAAGGCAACGGGGGCATCGCACGTAACAGCCTTTCTTTCAACCGACCCATAATGCGACAGATGGCTTACCCTTCTTTTTCGACCCCGCCGCCTTATCCCGTTGCTTTCATCCTTTCTTGTAAGGAAGGGTACGCCATCCTCAGCTGCAGGCTTCAGCTCATCTGCATAGAGTGGCGTCTCGATATGGCTCTACGCCTCTTACGCCGTCATCGTTTTAAGCGTTTCTATGCCCTCGGTGCCGATGACTCAACCGCAGATGATACGCCACAAGTCTTCGTTGCCTTCGGCGCGCCTCATGGCCGCGCACTTCTCAGGGTCGCGCAAAAAACGAGACACCATCGCCAAAGCACGTAAGTGATCACCACCAGCATCTTCTGGTGCTATCAAGGCACAAATCAAATCCACTGGCTTATCATCGGGCGCGTCAAAGTCTACGCCTCCTTGCACTGTAAGAAGCATGCCATGAATACGCTTAATGTCCGACAACTTGCCGTGCGGTATGGCGATGCCGTTGCCCATGCCTGTGCTCCCTAAGCGTTCTCTTTCCAGAAGAATATCGAAAATACGTTGCTCGGGGCACCCCACCACCGCCGTCATGTGCTTGGCAATTTCTTGCAGCAGCTGTTTCTTACTAGCAACGGATACGCGAGCGCATACGTTCTTCGGCTGCATCAGCTCTTGCATATCCATGGTTTATCTCCTTTCAGTGCGCCGCCAAGGCGACAGCAACTGACTCCAACGAAAACGGGTTTGCTCCTTACGGTGGTGGTCACGCCTTTTGCGCTTATCACGGCGCAGCTGCTTCTCGAGACGATGAAGAGCCTTGTTGGCACAATCATACGGCTCGTGCGACTCAGCGTGACTCTCGCAATGAATATGATGCCCCACATGCACCGATAACTCGCAGCCAAAACGATGTCCCTCACGATAAAAATGTGCCGTGCCTTCTAGAGGCGAATCAAAATACTTTGTCGTGACGTGCACAATATGCTGGTGCATATAATCACTTAAAGCCTGACCGACATCCATTTGCTTGCCTGTGATGGTGATTTTCACTTTTTTACGCTCCGTGCCCGCGTTTCATGTAGAATACCCAGACTCCCTGTTATAAACAAGAGCCTCCCCACATACAAGAAACAATGGTGGCAAGAAAAAATCATGGCGCGCCAACCTGACACACGAGACCAGCGTATGCGTACGCCCACTTTGTGGCTGTATGGTGTCCACCCGGTGCGGGCAGCTTTAACCAACCCGCGCCGTCGGTGCTATCGCCTTTTTTATAGCGGCGAGAGTATGCGGGGCGTTGTGTCTCTTGCGGAAGAGCGCAACAACCCACCGAAGATTTCTCGTGTAGCCCCTGATACCTTCGAGTCGTTACTTGGCTCTGATGTGAGTCACCAGAACGTTGCGCTGGAGGTTGCCCCGCTCACGCAACCGTCGTGGCAACAGGCTTGTCGCACCAGCCATTTGCTGGTTATGCTCGACCAACTGCAAGACCCGCACAATGTCGGTGCCATTATCCGCTCCTGTTGGTTATTCGGTGTCGAAGGCGTTTTTATGACCCGCCGCCATAGCCCCAAAGAAAGCGCCGCGATGGCAAAAACCGCCAGCGGCGGTATCGATAACGTCCCGCTCTATACCATCATCAACGTCAATCAGACTCTGCGCACACTGAAGAAGAATGGCTTTTTTTGTTTGGGCTTGTCCGCTGATGGCAAGACACCACTGAGCCAGTGGCAACGAAAGCCCCAAGACAAATGCGTGCTGGTGCTGGGACAGGAAGGACGGGGCTTGCGCCACTTGACCGCCAAACAATGCGATACGCTCCTGGCTATTCCCCATGCCGTCGGCGCGTCACTGAATGTGTCGGTTGCCTGCGGTATCGCCTTGTATGCGTTAACCCACGATGCTTGAGTCTGATGAGCCTCTCACCTATAACACACACATACGGAGTGTAGCTCAGCCTGGTAGAGCACTACGTTCGGGACGTAGGGGCCGGAGGTTCGAATCCTCTCACTCCGACATGACCTACCCGTAGGAACGAACATCTCTCACCCACACCACAAGACAATTGCCATGCCCACACCTAACCCTACCCCCTCCTCTTCTGCCATTCCTCCAGGCTGGGACGTCATCATTGGTCTCGAAGTTCATGCCCAGATTGCCAGTAACAGCAAGTTATTTTCTCGTGCTGCCACCACGCCCTACGCCGAAGCCAACACCCAAGTCAGTTTCATCGATGCTGCCCTACCCGGCGTGCTCCCCCGCCCCAACCAAGCCTGCATCAATCAAGCCATTATCACTGCCTTAGGGCTCAATGGCAACATCCAGCTCTATTCTCGTTTCGACCGAAAGCACTACTTTTATCCCGACCTACCGCAAGGCTATCAAATCTCGCAATACCACCACCCCATTTCCCTTGGTGGCTTTGTTGCCATCCAAGACGAGAACGGCAACGACAAAAACGTCCGTGTCACTCGCCTGCACATGGAACAAGATGCCGGCAAGAGCGTCCACGACCTCATGCCTGACGCGACCGCCATTGACCTCAACCGTAGCGGCGTTGCCCTCATGGAGATTGTCTTCGAGCCCGACCTTACATCCTCACAGCAAGCGGTCAATCTTATGCGCACCCTACGTAATCTTTTGCGTTATCTCGGCAGCTGTGACGGCAACATGGAAGCCGGCAACCTCCGTGCCGATGTTAACGTATCGGTGCGCCGTAGCGGCGCGCCCCTCGGTACACGCTGTGAGCTGAAAAACCTTAACTCCATGCGTTTTATCCAACAAGCCATCGACTACGAAGCGCAACGCCAGATTGACTGCATCGAAAACGGCGAGACCATCATTCAGCAAACCCGCCTCTTTGACACGCAACAAGGGCGCACCCACGCCATGCGGAGCAAAGAAGAAGCCCACGACTATCGCTACTTTCCCGACCCCGACCTGCCGCCGCTGGTGCTCGAACAAACCCACATCGATGCCCTGAAAGAACAGATGCCTGAACTACCCCAACAACGCTATCAGCGTTTCATCGACTCCTACAAATTAAAACCCGCAGACGCGGCTCTTCTAACCAGCGACAAAAGCACCGCCGACTACTTCGAAAACGCCCTAGACAACCGCGATGCCCCCACCGTTGCCCGCTGGATTCTCGGTGCCCTCAAAGGACTTCTCAACAAAGACAACACTGATATAGACTCTTCGCCCATTCAACCGTCGGCACTGGGCAAACTCATCGATTTAGTCGATAACGGCACGCTCTCAGAACGCATCGCCAAAGATGTCCTCAACGACATGGCAGAAAGCGGCGAGGACGCCCCAACCATCGTCCAACGCAAGAACCTCGCACAAATCAGCGACAGCGACACCCTAGGCAAAATCATCGATACTATTCTCGCTCAGCATCAAGACAAAGTTGCCGCCTATCACAACGGCAAAGAGCAGCTGTTTGGCTTTTTTGTTGGCGAAACTATGCGGGCAACACAAGGGAAAGCCAACCCACAAACCGCGAATGCCCTCCTGAAAGACAAGCTAAAAGCCCAATAAGTCGCCTTCGCCGATACCACGTAGCACGAAATCTGGATCCCGCAGAGCACCGCTCATTTCCAATCCAACGTCTTCGAAGAGACCACCCTCGGGCGTGCGGACAGTCAAGCGCGCCTCGATGCTGTCTTCAGGGAGGTGCGCATCGAGCCAACCACTCAAATGCGTGCGGTCATCGCCACCAGCACTCTGCGATGCCACATCGCCATCATCCACATGCAAGATAATGTTCTCACTATGCACACGCCCATCCTTCAACGTGATGTTTGCTTGCGCCAGCGACAGCTGCACCAACGACTCGCCAAAAAGAGTCTCTGCTAAGGCGCCAATGAAACCTGTGCTGTTTTTTGCCAACAGCAACTTGCGGATGGCTGTTGCATAAACGCCGCTGACATAAGCATCACGCACAGTAACGTCAATCGAGCCATTCAATGACGCCAACACGAGACGCCAGAGACGGCGCGCTGCCTCGCCCTCGATGCGAAACGCCATATCAGAACGCCCCTTGATAATATAATGACTGGAATCACCAAGCCACGCACCCGAAGGAAACGCAACATTCTGCCAATCCATATCCCACCAGTACGCAAGACCATCATCGTCATAACCATGCTGCAAGAAAGCCGATGACACAACAGAGCCACCATTGAGGCGACCTTCAAAATGCTCGAGGTGCATCGTGCCATCTTCGAGAGCCAAATCGATATCGCCATCCTCGAAACGCCACCCCTGCCACAACAGACTCGACACACGCCCTTGTACCTGCAATACATTATGATACAACCACGACACATCGATACCATCCCGCTCCAACGGCATGTTCTCGACAGGAACAATATCAATGAACACATTCATATCGTCCACTTTTGACAGCAGATGCGCGCACACGTCCTCCTTCAGCCTTTCACGTTGACGAATCCTCGAGGCAGCCTTACGCAGGTGTGTTGCCATGCCTTGATAGCATGGCTCTCCCTGTCGCAGCCACGCCACCACCGAGTCCGTCACGTGCAAATAATGAAACGGCACAGATGTTGCACGGGGCGCGTCATTATTGGGGGCGGGGGGAGCAAAATCTTGGGCGACTTTTTTGTCGTCCGCACGTAAAGCCGAAAATTCCCAGTTATAGATGCCATGTTTCAGCGTCTCCAGATAAAAGATTCCCCTATTGACGTGAACCTCCTGCACAGCCAGTTCGCCCTGCCACAGAGCGTTCCATTTCAGGCTGATATCGAGTTTTTTGATATAAGCCATTTTGTTGAAGCTGCCGCCTTTTCTATTGCCGAGTTCGACATCTCGCAAGATGATTTTCGGGCGAGGCAACAACCGCCAATCGATGCGCCGCACCGCAAGAGCACGTCCAAGTTCTTGCTGTCCAATTCGGATAATATCATCTTTCCACCAGTTGGCTTGCACGACCATCGGCGCCAAAAACGCCAACCCCACAACAAGAGCTGGCGGCACCAACACAAGACGCGGATAACCTCCGACCACCTGCACCAACGTCGACACCAGCCAGGCACACAAACGCACAAGGACATTCAAAACAGATTCGAGAGCATGCCACAGCATGCCTCCGAACGACTTTTGCTTTTCCATGAAGAAACTCTTGATAGGGTCCACCCGAGCCGTCACCTTGACGATTCTTTGTTGTGATGTCAAGTCAACACACGTCTGGATTCCGCTATGCCCTCAAAGAGAGCCAGATTGCTCTGCGTCCGCGTCTGCCAAGAGACGGCGCCCGTCTGCTCGTTGCCAGCCCCCCACCACCGCGCGCACCTATCCGCCTACTGCATCATCGTATCCGAGACTTGCCCTCTCTGCTCAGCCCCGGCGACTTGCTCGTTGTCAACAACACACGAGTCATCAAAGCCCGCCTCTCAGCCACACCCCACGGCACAACAAAAGCCATAGAGTGTCTGCTCTGTCAGCCCCTACCGATAATCAACCCCTCCCACGACCAACAGTGCCGTTGGAGCGTCCTGCTGAAAGGACGCAAACGCATCGCCGTCCGACAGCGTCTCGACTTTTCTACCACCGCTACCCTCACCGATTCCCCCACCGCTGCTTACGTAGAAAGCCACCAGCATGACGGGACATCTGTGCTTGTTTTTTCCTGCACCAACGAGCAGCTTTTGCGTTATTGTCAACGCGCAGGCGCGCTCCCCCTACCCCCCTACATTCACAAACAGCGTGCCCTCGATGACAAAGACGAGCATGACTACCAAACCCTATTTGCCACCCAAGAAGGGGCTGTTGCTGCCCCCACGGCTGGCTTGCACTTTACGCCGAAGCTGATGTCCGCCCTTTACCGCAAGCACGTGCGGGTCACATCTCTGACTCTGCATACGGGACACGCGACTTTTCTGCCGTTACGGGCGGGACAACAGCATCTGCCGTCCGAATCGTTTGCCCTCAGCGCATCAAGTTGCCGTATGATTAACCGCACCCGCTCTCTCGGCGGCAACATCATTGCTGTCGGCACCACGACTCTACGGACTCTGGAAACATGCTGCTCATCTCAGGGATGGGTGTCTCCGCAACAAGGACAAACCACGCTCTTTATCAAGCCCGGCTACCGCTTTCGCTGTGCCAATAAGCTGCTCACCAACTTTCATCTGCCCGGCTCATCGCTTATCATGCTTGTGCGTGCCTTCAGCGGCACCCCCACAATCCGCACCCTTTACGATAAGGCACGGGTGAGCGGACATCGCTTTTACTCTTACGGCGACGCTTGTCTGCTGTCTCGGCAATGACGGCCTCCTTTTATACGCTCCAAGCACAAGATGGTCTCGCCCGCTGCGGTCGCCTCCACACGGCACACGGCACCATCGACACGCCCTGCTTCATGCCTGTCGCCACACTCGGCTCCGTCAAAGGTTTGCGCCACCGAGACATCCTCGAGAGCGGCACACAGATGATTCTTGCCAACACCTATCATTTGATGCTCCGCCCCGGTATCGACACCATACGACAAAGCGGCGGCTTACACAATTTTATGAACTGGCAGAAACCCATCCTAACCGACTCAGGCGGATTTCAAGTCTGGTCTCTCGCACAGCTCGCCAAAATCAACGATGACGGCGTCACGTTCCGCTCGCACCTAGACGGCTCTGCCCACACGCTATCGCCACGCAACGTCATCGACGCACAGTATGACTTAAACAGCACCATAACCATGCCCTTAGATCAATGCGTCAACTGGGACGCCCCCGTCGAGACCGTGCAAGAAAGCGTCAACCGCACATGCCGATGGGCAGAACAAAGCCAAAAAGCCTTCAAAAAACGGGACGGCTACGGGTTGTTCGCTATCGTGCAAGGTGCCCTCGACCTCGAGCAAAGGGCTCTGTGTGCCCGCAACCTCGTCCAGCTCGACCTCGATGGCTACGCCATCGGCGGCTTGTCCGTTGGCGAAGACAAAGCCACACGAGAACACGTGCTCACAGCCACTGTGCCTTTGTTACCAAGCAACAAGCCGCGCTACCTCATGGGAGTCGGCAGACCCCTCGATATTGTCTCTGCGGTTGCACAAGGAATCGACATGATGGATTGCGTCCTACCCACCCGTTGCGGACGCACCGCAAAAGCCTTTACGTGGACAGGCGAAATGAACCTGATGAATAAGCAATACGCCCAAGACTTCCAGCCCCTCGATGCTACCTGCCCCTGTCCAACATGTCGAGACCACCACCGCAGCTACCTGCACCACCTCTTCAAAAGCAAAGAAATGCTCGCCGCTACGTTGCTCACACTCCATAACGTTGTCTTCTATCAACAACTCATGGCTCGCTTACGCCAAGCTATTTGTGACGGCAACGTAACCGAGACTGCCCACGCCATCGAAAACCAGATGAAAACCTTATCTTAAGGGGCAACCACCCGCACAGTTACATCCAAAGCCTTATCCGCCGATTCATGTGACGGACAAAATGCTCGTAGAGTCGAGCCCACCTCCACTGCACCGACACCTTCGGGCGTGCCCGTATAAATCAGCGTCCCCGCCTGCAACGGCACCAAAGCCGACAACGCCGAAATAATCTGACAGGAATCCCAGACCCGTTGTCCCACCGAAGCACGTTGTCGCAGCTGTCCATCCACTGTCAAAGCAATGTCTTGCTCGTTTTCGCTCCCGCGCAGAGCCTCTTTGTCAATCAATGCCGAGCATGGACAACAGCCGGCAAAATTTTTTGCCATATCCCACGGCATCCCTTTTTTGCGTGCCTCATCTTGTAAATCTCTACGAGTCAAATCGATGCCAACAGCAAAACCAGCGATACAGGAAGCTGCCTGTTGCACCGACATGTGCATGCCCCCCGCACCTAAGGCAACAACCCACTCGACCTCGTAGTGCAACCGCGCCGTTGACGGCGGATAGGCAATAGACGCACCATCGGTCACCAAGCCGTGGACGTCTTTCATAAAAAAGACCGGCGGTGCTGACTCGGCAAAGCCCAACTCCCTCGCATGACGGCGGTAGTTCTGCCCCACACAATAAATTGTGTTAACGGCAAATCGTGCCCCTTGAGAACCTATCGGCAAAGACGGGTGCCTCATCGTGAACGAAAAGGCGGTAAGTCCTGACGGCGAGGCGGACGGAACACAAATAACTCAGGGTCAAGGCGACTGACCGCCCGCACATCGCGCAACAAGACACGGACATTCTCGCCGCGAGCATCCTTCAAGCTCCATTGCTCGAGACGCAACGGGTTGTCGGAAAAAAACAAACGCACCTTAGAGCCCCCTGATGCCGAACCCGATGCCTGCCTGTCATGCACCACCACCTCGAACATGTTATCCTTCTTCTCGAAAGAAGCGACACGGAAACGCTCGCCGCCCAAATCGATGGCATGCCCCAACAAGACACCGGCTGGAAACTCCTCCAACGGCATCGAATTGATCGAGTTAAAGGACGGGTCATAAAAAATCACATTGCTCCCGTCCGCAATAATCTGCAGCTGATTCGGCAAGTCATAGTCCACCCGCATACGCCCCGGACGCTGAATATACAATCTGCCACTGGCATAACCCCCCTTATCCGTCACTTGCACAAAGCGCGCCGTAAATTGACGCAAGTTATTCAAGTAATCGGAAATACGCACAACCGCCAAAGGCGTATGCCGGTCCCGGTTACTGTCACGGTTACTGTCGCGGGCACCGCCAGCATCAGCGAACAAGGGCATCCCTACCACAGCCAACACCACGAGAGCTCTGCATCCATATAAGAGACGATTCATATCGACACCCTATTTTTTTTGTAGAACGGTGCGGCGTCCCATGGGGTCTGCCATCGATACGAGTCCTTGCTGTTCCATCCGCTCCATAATCCTCGCTGCCCGATTATAGCCAATCTGCAAATGACGCTGTAGCAAACTAATGGATGCCCGAGAGCCTTCCAACACGATAGAGACCGCCTGTTGATACAAAATATCTTCTTCCTCATCCTCTTGCTCCTGTCCGCTAAAGTCTGGCACCAAAGGCGAAGGGTCTACCTCCTGCGTGCCCATTGTGTTTGTCGCCAAAACATCCTCGCTGTTGCCATAGGCTTCTTTCAGCCACGATACCACGTCCTCCACCTCTGGGTCACTCACAAACGGGGCATGCAAACGAGTCAAGGGCTTGCCCGGTGTCATCAAAAGACCATCGCCCTGCCCTAAAAGTTTCTCTGAGCCTTGCTCGCCAAGAATCGTGCGGGAATCAATTTTTGTCGTCACCTGAAAACTGAGGCGGGTCGGAAAGTTTGCCTTGATTGTGCCGGTGATAACATCGACAGAAGGGCGTTGCGTTGCCAAAATGATATGAATACCCGCTGCGCGTGCCATCTGGGCGAGCCTTTGTATCGCGCCCTCTATGGCACGCCCAGAAACCAACATAACATCCGCCACCTCGTCCACAATAACAACGATGAACGGCAACGCCGTGGACGTCTCTTCTCCCTCCTGCGTTTGCGTGCGGTTTTGCTTCTCGAGGCGCGCACATTCCCGATGATAGCCATCGATATGACGCACGCCAAAGGATGCCATCAACGCATACCTTCTCTCCATCTCCTTAACCAGCCACTGAAAAGCACTAACAGCCTGTGCCGCGTCATGCACCACCGGCGCCAGCAAATGCGACAAACCCTCATAAGACGATAGCTCAAGACGCTTCGGGTCAATCAACAATAAACGACACACCGACGGCGGACAATGATACAGCAACGACATAATCATCGCATTCAACGCAACCGACTTGCCCGAGCCAGTGGTGCCCGCAACCAACAAGTGCGGCATATCCCGCAAGTCCCTCATCATCGGCGTGCCATCGATGCCACACCCCAGTGCCAACGGCAGAGACTGCGGCTGCTCCAGACTGTTGCGGCTGTGTGCCAATACATCATGAAGATAAACAATCTGCCGCTTCTTCAACGGCACCTCGATGCCAATAACATTCTGCCCCGGCACAAGAGCAATACGCACCGACAACGCACTCAACGCCCGAGCCAAATCATCCGCAAGAGCTATCACTCGAGATATTTTTGTCCCCGCCGCCGGCTCAAACGCATACAACGTTATCACAGGCCCACTCTGCCGACTAAGAATACGCCCTTTAATACCAAAATCACCCAACGTCGAGACCAACTGCTCTTGCTGCTCCTGCAAAAAAGTCTCATCGATACTGTCTTTCGAGGCAACAACCCGATGTTTCAACAAATCAAGGGGCGGCATAAACACAGGCTCATCCTCTTGACGGCGACTCGGCAACGGACGCACACGCGGCTCGTCAGGCTGAACCACAGGATGCTCCTCTATTACATCGTCATGGGTATCTCTCTCTTCTGCTTCTTCTGTCTCTTTTGTTTCCCGATTGTCGGCATCCATATGAATGGCGCGCCATTGCTTTTGTCGTCCTCCGAACACCGGCATAGACGGCTCAAAGTCGCCCCTAACCAGTCGCCAGACATGGACAGTCGAACGTGCGATACCCCTTGCCAGACCCTTAAGGAGCCTCAGAGCCAGCTGCCCTGCCTGACGGATGATGTTTTGCGTTTTATGCCAAAGCCACAGGGCTTCTTGCCGTGTTAATCCAAACGCATAAACCAACGTGCCGACCCCGATAGTCAAGGCGACCAGAAGGGCTAATCCTCGAGGGATGCTCCATCCCAACCAGACCAGCGCGATACCGCCTGCATGATAGAGAGCCTTGCCGACAATTCCCCCCCACAAGATATACTCGCTCCCATACAAACGCTGTCCGCCATGCAAAACCACAGCCAAAAACAGCACCGCACAAGCAAGGGAAGCCACGCGCCAAGCCATCCATGACGGTGGCGACAGATGAAGATACTTGATTCCCCATAGTAGCCACACTCCAGCAACAAACCAGACGCTATGCCCGAGCATTTGCCACAAACCATCCGCAACAAAAGATGCCCACAGACCCAACGGATGTCGAGTTGGCGTATCCGATGCCGTATTCAACGACAACTGCTCGTCTGCCGATAACACAAAAAGAGCTACCAGCAAGCATGACGCCGCACACAAGGCAACGCCCATGGCCATCCACCGTCTCTCCTGATAGTGGGCATCCCAAAGTAAGGACGTCATTTTTTCTCTTAGTGCCCTCATGCGGACATCCCCATGCCGTAGCGCATCATTTTTTGTTGCAACGGCATAACCTGAGCAAACATACGCACCGCACAACGCCTGAAGGCAACAGACAACGGATTACGGTGAGCAAACAAACGATTCAAGCCATGGGTCGCCGCCATCAAAGCCAACGAGTCAGCATAACGCGCCTTCTCATAGCGTCGCAGAATGGCTTGCGTGCCACAATCGAGTCCCAATGTGTGTGCCTCATGGATGACTTTCGCCAACGCTTCGCCATCTCGCCAGCCCAAATTGATTCCCTGTCCTGCCAAAGGATGAAGACTGCGACAAGCATCGCCCACAAGAGCCAAGCGGTCGCCAACATAAGCCCCCGCTCGAGTCAACGTAAGTGGAAACGTCTGACGCTTCGAAACAAGACTCATGGGCCCGAAGAGGCTCTCGCTATAATAGGCGACCTGCTCGGCAAAAATGTCGTCAGAACACGCAAGCATTGCTTGTGCCGCCTCATGCCCCAAGCTCCACACCAAAGACGAACGGTGGCGTCCCGCCTCGTCATCTGCCATCGGCAACAACGCCAGAGTCCCTTGCGGCAAAAACAATTCACACGCCAGACCCTCGTGGGGTTTCTCGTGAGCCATCACCGCGACAACCGCCTGTTGCCCATAATCATACGTGTAATAGCCAAGACTTGCGCCCTGAGCGATAGGCGAGCACCGCCCATCCGCTGCCACCACAACCGCGCCCCGCACAGTGCCTTGCTCTAAGACGACCTCAACACCATCGGCACCCCGAGTCATTGTCTTAATCGCCGCCTCCTCGATAACACGGACAGAAGAATGACGAGACAAACCCCGTGCCAATCCCTCCCGCAACAGACTCTGCGCAATAATCGAACCCAAACGCTCATAGCCGTGCTCGACAGCAGAAAACACCGTCTTTGCCGAATCGCCACCATCCTGCACACAGATAGACGTCATCTTACACGCCGCCGATGCCAGATGCTCGTCCCACACGCCCCACGACGTCATCAACTGCTGCGACCCATAAGACACCGCCGTCTGCCGTAAGTCGCTGTCCCTACCCCGCGGCATCGCACCACTCGAACCGTGCATAAGGCCACGCTCCAAAACAACACACGAAACGCCGCGACCGCCCAAAGCATGGGCAACGCCAAGACCCGCCAAACCACCACCAACAATTATTACTTGCGTCCTATCATCCATCATACTAAACTGCATCCACTTAACGGTTTTCTTCAGGTGTTCTGCACAAAGGCTTATACATTATACCCGCCATACAGTAGAAAAGTCACCTGATACAAAACCAAAACGCTTGTAGGAGTCCCTATCATGTCCAGCCGTTTTTGTTTCCTTTTGTTAGCTGCTATCTTTATTGCCCCCTCCTTTGCCTATGCCGAAGGCGACGTCAAAAAAGGCAAAAAACACTTCAAAAAATGTGCCGCATGCCACACCCCTGACAAGGACGGCGCACACAAAGTAGGACCCAACCTGTGGGGAACATACGGCAAAAAAGCCGCTCAAAAAAGCGACTTCAAATACTCGCAAGCCCTCATGGACGCCAACTTAACATGGGATGACGCAACCCTCGACGCATGGATAAAAAAACCAGCAAAACTCGTCAAAGGCACCAAAATGATCTACCCAGGCTTACGCAAAGCAAAACAACGCACAGACCTTATTGCTTACCTCAAAACCCTGCAATAACCCACCGCTTCCTAGTCGCCCGTGAGGATACGCTCCACCAGCTGCTTGACGCTCGGAATAAAGCCGTTCTTATAGAAGGGATCCTCACGAAAACGATAGGCACCATGCCCAGCGAACATCAGTTCGTCATCAATCGTCTTGTCATCATGAATAATCGTCTGCAACGTCTTCTGGATGCAAAACGAACGCGGGTCGACTCGACGGCCAGTCGTACCACTCTCTCCCTGTGACCAGTTGCTGAAATGACAAGCCGACAAACACCCCATACAATCAACCTGGTCTTGGTGAATTTCTTGCGCCTTCTCCGGCGTAACAAACACAAGAGTCGAGTCAGGAGTCGGCAGAGCATCCGTATACCCTTGCTCGACCCAGCTCATCATCGAAGGCATATCCTGCCGACGCACATACACAATACGAGAACGCTTGCCCATAGCGTAAGGCGTATCAAAATCTTCATCGGCACGTCTCGTGTAAGGCACTTGTCGATGCGAACGTGCCTCCAACTCGGCAATAAAACGATTTTTCACCGCCGAAGAGAAAAAACCTGTCGGGCTGAATTTATGCAACAGAATATCGCCCTTACACAGATTGAGCAACTTACGTTTCCACGACATGGAAATGGGGCTCTCTTGTGTTAACAAAGGGCGCGTGCCAAATTGAAAGCCAATAGGCGCAAGCTCAGGGTCGTCAATCCAGTCCTCCCAATCACGCAAAAACCAGACTCCGCCCGCCATAATAATAGGCGTATCCTGTAAGCCATACGCATTCATCATTTTGCGCAACTCCGCCACCCGCGGACGCGGCGCCTGCGGACAACGATAATCTTCGCTATTAGACAAACCATTATGTCCACCCGCCAACCACGGGTCTTCATAGACCACCGCACCCAACAGCTTACGGAACTTATAATAAGCCCGCTTCCACAAGGCACGAAAAGCACGAGCCGACGACACTATCGGATAATAAAAAACACCAAACTGCGCACATATTTCCGCCAAACGATACGGCATGCCCGCCCCACACGTAACACCATGAATCAAACCTTTCGCCCCATCAAGAACACGACGCAATACCTGCTCGGCAGCACCCATCTCCCACAAAATATTCATATGCAAACGCCCCTCACCACCCGCAAGATCGTAAGCACGCCTCGCCTGCGTGATAGCCCCCTTAACCGAACGCTCAATCAACTCACGATGACGCTCACGGCGCGTACGACCCTCATACGCATAAGGTATCGGCAGACCACGCTCATCATAAGAATCAGCATTGACACCCGAAAACGTACCAACACCACCGCTAGCCGCCCACGCCCCCGACGATTCGCCGTTGCTCACAGAAATTCCCTTACCCCCCTCAATAAGAGGCAATACTTCTTTACCAGAAAGCCTAATCGGATGTAGGGTTTTCATAATCGCTTCCTCTCGTAGCTCTCGCGTCCCGCCAACAGACGTTCCGTCCCCGTCATTGCTGTTGAGCCTGTTTCATACTGAGCCGCACACGTCCACGCTCATCGATGTCGAGCACCTTAACGTTGACTTCATCGCCTTCGTTAACAATGTCCGTCACACGCCGCACACGCTCAGGCACCAACTCGCTAATATGCACAAGCCCATCACGCCCACTCATAAAATTAACAAAAGCACCAAAGTCCACGCACTTAACAACTTTGCCCCGATAAATATGACCAATCTCAGGCTCTGCCGTAATGTCCTTAATCATCGATAAAGCCTTGTCCATGCTTTCTCTGCCCACCGCCGATACCTTAACAAGACCACTATCATCGATGTCCACTTTCGCCCCCGACACCTGACAAATCTCCCGTATGACTTTGCCACCAACACCAATAACATCGCGAATTTTATCCACCGGCACCTGAATGGTCTCAATCTTAGGAGCATGCTCACTGAGATTCGAACGAGTCTGCGGCATCACCTGAGCCATCTCCTTAAGAATATGCAAGCGCCCCTCCAAAGCTTGCTGTAACGCTTCCTGCATAATGTCCTTGTTGATACTCGTAATCTTCAAGTCCATCTGCAAAGACGTAATACCCGCCTGCGAACCCGCCACCTTAAAGTCCATATCGCCCAAATGATCCTCATCGCCAAGAATATCGGACAGCACGATAAATTGATCACCCTCCTTAATCAGCCCCATAGCAATACCCGCCACCGACTCCTTCAAAGGCACACCCGCATCCAACATCGACAAACACGCCCCACACACCGTCGCCATAGAGCTCGAGCCATTCGACTCGGTAATCTCAGAAACAACCCGCAACGTATACGGAAAAGCCTCCTTTGTCGGCAACACCGCCTTCAAAGCACGCCAAGCCAACTTGCCATGACCAATCTCTCGCCGTCCCGTGAAACCAACCCGCCCCACTTCTCCCACAGAATACGGCGGAAAGTTATAGTGCAACATAAACGACTCACGCTGGTCACCAATAATACCATCCACAACTTGCTCATCCGTCGTCGAGCCCAACGTCGTCACAACCAACGCCTGCGTCTCGCCACGAGTGAAAACTGCCGAACCATGCGTGCGCGGCAAAACATTCACCTGACAATCAATCTGTCTGACATCATTCTTCTTACGTCCATCGATGCGCGCACTGTCTTTAAGAATACGCGAACGCACTTCATGCTTCTCAATATCCTTCAACAAACCCTTCGCCAAACCCAACGCAGCACTATCCTCGTTCATCTCCGGATGCTTCTCACTCAGTGCCTCCAACCCCTTGGTGCGCATCGCATCCAACGCCTGCACCCGCGTCTGCTTGTCTTGCTCCTTATACGCTGCCACAAGGTCGTCCTTAACAATCCCATGCAATTCCGTCTTCCATGCCTCAGCATGAGACGGCGGCGGTTCTAAACGCCGTTTCGGCTTGCCACATTCTTTTGCCATAGACTCGATGACATCAATCACCTGCTGCATCTGCTCGTGTCCAAACATGACGGCATCCAACATGATTTGCTCCGACAACTGGTCGGCTTGTGATTCCACCATCAGCACACCTTCTCGTGTGCCCGCTACCACCAATTCCAGCTGCGATTGAGCCATCGCCTCAATCTTCGGATTCAAAACAAATTGCCCATCAATGTAACCCACCTTAGCAGCAGCGACAATCTCATCACCACACGGCAGTCCCGACACCGCCAACGCACACGACGCCGCGTTAATCGCCAACACATCCGAGTCGTTTTCTTGGTCGTGACTAATCGCCTTACAGATAATCTGCGTCTCCAGTCGATAGCCATTCGGGAACGTTGGTCGCAGCGGTCGGTCAATCAGCCGTGAAATCAGCGTTTCGCGTTCTGTCGGTCGTCCTTCTCTCTTAAAGAATCCGCCCGGCACTTTGCCCGCTGCGTAGCTCCGCTCCATGTAATTCACCGACAGAGGCAAAAAGTCCACGCCCACCTTCGGTGTTTTCTCGGCAACCACCGTGGCGAACACGCACGTATCGCCTACTCTCGACAGCACCGCGCCATCAGCCTGCCGAGCCAATCTGCCGCTCTCAAAAGAAAGTTCCGCCCCACCCCATGTGAATGTCTTACTGGTAACCTTAAACATCAATCATCTCCTAGCGGCGAATACCCAACGACTCAATCAACGTGCGATAGCGGTCTTGGCTCCGCTTCCGCAAGTAATCCAGCAACCGCCGCCGTTGTCCCACCATCAACAGCAAGCCTCGCCGACAATAATGATCCTTGGCATGCTCCTTCAAATGCTCGGTCAAGCCGTTAATACGCCGCGTCAACAAGGCAACCTGCACCTCCGTCGAGCCCGTATCCGCTTTGTCGCGTCTATAGCTCGCTATAGTGTCTTGCTTGCTGGCTTGCCCCGCTTTGTCGTTATCGTGCTCCCCCGATTTCTTCGTTGCCATGAATGTGTCCCAGTGTTTCCTAGTGTGTCCTTTGGTCTTATCTCTTACCTATAGAATCGGTGCGTCCTTTGCAACCTTTTTATACAATTTCTTTGTCATCTCTGCCATAGACAAGACGGCTTCCTGCCCTCTTCCTTGCTTACACAAGTCCCACAGCTCTTGATAGCCAATGGCATCCTGCCCATCGATGCCCCCCACGGCTACCCGCCGCAGAGCCGTAATATGCGCGCATCCCCCCACCGCCTTGCCCAAGTCTCGAGCCAACGCCCGCACGTAAAAGCCCTGCCCGCACAAACAAAAGAACGTAGCACTCTCGCTGTCCTGCTCCTCCAAGTGCAACTCATAAAGTGTCACCTCCCGCGGCAACAGCTCCAATGCGGTTTTTTCTCGAGCCAACGCATGCGCGCGCACCCCTTGCACCCGCAAAGCAGAAAACAACGGCGGATGCTGACGTATCACGCCATGAAAGCCCCGCATCGCTTCGATAATTTGCTCTTTGCTCGGACGGACATCATCGCTTTCTATCACATCCCCTTCCGCATCCAGCGTATCGGTGCCAATGCCCCACCGCACCACAAAGCGATACGCCTTACGCTGCGAGACAACCTCGGCAATGCTCTTGGTCGCCTTGCCTAAAGCAATCGGCAGAATGCCCTCCGCCAGAGGATCCAACGTACCCGCATGCCCCGCCTTCTTAACACCCAGAGCCTTACGCACACCATTGGTCACAGCCATGCACCGCATACCCGTCGGCTTGTCAATAATCACCCACGCACCCTTTTGCTGCTGGGGGTGCTGTTGCTGTCCCTTAGAATTCATGCCTTTTTGTCTCCATCTTTTTGCCCGCCCATCGCATCGAATTGCCCATCATAAACAAAATGCAGACGCGGCATACGTTTCAGCACAAGCTTCTGACTCAAACGATGGCGCAACCAGCCCGCACACGCACCCAAAGCCTCTATGGTCTCGGTGCTGTCGCGACAATTCAACGGCACGACGTATACTGTAACATTACCCATATCCTTCGATAGCCATGTGCGAGTCACCGTCAACATCTGCCCTTTCAGTTCGGGTGCGGGGAGAGTCTCACGTTCGATAATATGTGCCAGCGTGCGGCGCACATTCTCGGCAACCCGCAAGCGTCGGGTCTCTGTCGTCATGATGAGCCTCCTGCATCGCTAACGTTGCTTATGTTACTTATGTTGCGTAACGTATACAGTAACCCGCGTATATCTGTCGGCAACGGTGCATAGCCATGGATATACCCCTGATGGTCAGGATGATGCAACGCCAATTCCGTGGCGTGCAAGGCTTGCCTGTTCAACTCGAGCGCGCCCTCTGCGAGCGTGAATCGTTTATGAGCGCGGGCAACCGCTTGGCGATGGATACGCATCGGAGCATACAGCCTATCGCCCCAGATAGGATACCCCAAATGTGCCATGTGCACACGTATCTGGTGCGTGCGTCCGGTGTCGAGACGAAAACGCACCAAACTAGCGACAAGGGCATCGCGCCCTAATACCTGTAACACGTGGTAGTGCGTGACGGCGGGTTTACCTGTGTCGTTATCGATGCGTCTTTTGCGGTAGCTGTGTGGGTCTTTGCCTATGGGGGCGCAGATACTGCCGCTCATGGCTGACGGCACGCCATACACCAACCCAACATACCAGCGATGCACTTTCGTGCGGAAGTTGTCCCTTAGATACGTGTAGGCACGCTGGCTACGAGCAATCACCAGCAAACCACTGGTGTGCTTATCGAGGCGATGCACCAATCCGCCGCGGTAGCTGCCGTCATCGCTGGGCAGGGTGCCATAACGCGCACGAAGGTGGGCAGCGAGGGAATCCGTGTCGGTTTTGTTCGGCGCGCCGTGAGTCGTGATACCCGCGGCTTTGTTGATAAGAGCAATGTGGCGGTCTTCATGCAAGACAGCGAAGGCAGACATATATACGTGCCCCAATGGGTAACCGTGCGGGGGTTAGTCTTTGTGCATGGCACGGAGCAACGGCAGAGAAGACGGCGTATAGGGCTCGTTCCATTCCCGCTCGTCCATCTTGAGACGGCGCAAGATGCCAGCAACCCGACAACCCACCCGCGGCGTTTCTAGGGGCGCGGTGCTTTCTAGGGCTTTCTTGGCGTGCTCCCATAACTGCGCCGAGACTTTGACGGATACTTTGTCTTGCGGACGCAAGCCCTTGAAACTGACCGGCACGGTTTTGCTCAACACCCAGTCGGGGTCACGGATAATCAAACGCAACGCACCCTCAACGCGGACACGGCGAGACACCAGCGACTCGTCCGTCAACGGAATTTTCACTATTTTCTTGTCCATCGTCCCTATACGTAAACTTATACCCCCCACGAAAAACGCACTATGGCATAGGTGCGACAAGAAAACAAGAAACATCTGCCACACCATGATAGACTGCGTTTATGGCTATGACAGGACAGCACGAAGCACGTAACGCACATGACGCACGTAGTGCACGGGGCGATTTATTGCATCGCTTACGGAGCAACGGGCGGTATCGTTATCGCCGTTATCAGGGTTTGCCGTTGCGGTATGCTGGTGGTAAGAGCCTTGCTGTGGGGCATGTGGTGGAGCATATCCCTGATGATGTGGAGTCGTTGGTGTCGCCGTTTATGGGGGGTGGCGCGGTGGAGATTGCTTGTGCGCAGGAGCTTGGCTTGCGGGTGCAGGCGTATGATGTGTTTGATATTTTGGCGTGTTATTGGCGGGTGCAGTTGCGCGACCCTGAGGGGTTGGCGGATAGGCTGATGCTGTGGGAGCCTGGCAAGGCTACGTATCAACGTGTGAAGGCGCGTTTGCGGGAGCATTGGGAGGGGAGCAGGCTTATGGATGATGATGTGGAGCTCGCCGCGCATTATTGGTTCAATCATAACTTGAGTTATGGGCCTGGGTTTTTGGGGTGGATGTCGGGGATTTATCAGGAGCGAGAGCGGTTTTGTCGATTGGTGGACAAGGTGCGGGGGTTTCGGTGTGAAGGGTTAGCGGTGGCACAGGGAGATTTTAAGGAGACGTTAGCGCGGCATCGGGAGGATTTTTTGTATTGTGATCCGCCGTATTATTTGGATGGGGATAGTCGTATGTTTCGGGGGATTTATCCGCAGAGGAACTTTCCGGTGCATCATCGGGGCTTTGACCATGGGGCGTTGGCGGCGGGCTTGGCGCGCCATAAGGGGCGATTCATTTTGTCGTATAATGACTGCGAGGCGGTAAGGACGTGGTATAAGGATTGCCGCATTGTCGAGGTGGCATGGCAGTATACGCTGGGACAGGGAGAGACGAGAATTGGGAAGAACCGTAGCGAGAATGGCTCGAACGGCTATGTGAAAAGGTCACATGAGGTGTTGGTGATGAATTTTTAGTAGTGGGCTCACTTTAGGCACTATATACAATCGCACCTTTGTAGGTCTTAACGCAGAGATTCGACAATAGTAGCCAAAGGTAAAGATCGATTAATAGCAACAAGTAGCAAAAAAAAGCAAAAAATAGCAACACCGAGAGCTCCAGACACGAGACGACCATATCCTAACTCTTTATCTATAAAAGTAAATAGAGGAATAAGAGCACCAATAGCAAAAATAGACAAAATAATAGTAGCACCGAGACCTGTAGCCCCCCTCAAATAGCCACTCCATACATCGAAGAAAAATCCAAAAATAAAGGCAATTATAATAACAGCACCAGAAATTTTGCCTATCGTCAGTGCTCTTTCAAATTTAATTAATTCTCTTGCAAGTATAAACTTTATTATAAAGTTACATAGTGAAACAACGGCAACAATACTGAGAATATACAAAGCAATAAAAGAGCCGAGAACTCCAGGCACTCTAGCTTCAGGTGCTTCCAAATAGAAATAGAAATCAAGCGATGTAACCATCCAAGAAATAAAAAAAGCAATAATAAGAACAGCACCAACAACTTTGCCAATCATTAGTGCTTTTTTATTAGAAAATAGGAAGCTTAACTGAATAGCAAAGATACAAAACAACAGAACGGCTATGATTAAGAGAAGGGGTATCATTAAAGCACCTTTTTTAGACTTCTTGCGTTATCGCCTTTATCATACCAGAAAAAAAAGCGTCAAGGTCGGCTTTTCTGCTTAGCCGTCATGATTCTGCATCCTCATTCTATGCGCTTGATACTTGATTTTCTAGAAAATGCAGGCTCTCTTCAGACAATCGTTCTTTAATTTTTGAATAGTCATCTAGGTTTTTAATTACCTTAAACAAACCATCGAAACATAAAGAGCCATGGAGAGAGTCCCTACTAATATACAAAAGAGTAAGACCATCGACAGTATGGTGTCGACACCCTTCTGGAATCTTTCTAGAAATTTCATCCCACTCTTCATACCACAAGATTTCATCATCATCTTCACTCAGTCGCTCTACATCGGCATTGAGGTTGTCGAGACTCTTAGAAAAATCATTACAACAAAGAATATGTTTTGAATCAGGGTCAGGATTCCACAGCGACTTATTTTTCTTTTGCTTATCGAATCTATCAAGGACTTCCGTTATTTTAGTTTTTGGAAGTTGTGCTTTTTTTAACGTTCTCTTCAAATTGCTCCTATTGTCATCGATTTTTGCGTCATACCAAATACTCAGCCATAGGGATGCCATAAATAAGCTTATACCTTGCAACTTAGCTGCATCCAAGTCCGCCCCTTGCAACTTTGCTTCTTGCAAATTCGCTCCCTGCAACTTTGCAGAGCTTAAAATTGCCCCGTGTAAATCCGCTTCCCTTAAACTCGAACCTTGCAACCGCGCCCCAAGCAAATTCACACCTTGCAATCGAGCACGCCATAAATTAGCCCCACGCATATCGATATTATAAGCATAAGCCCCTTGCAAAATTGCTCCTTCCAAATGTGCCCCTACGAAGTTGGCATTCCATAAATTCGTATTTTGAAATTTCGTACGGTCACAACAGGGTCTATCAACCCAATCAACACCGCGAAAATCCAATTCACGGAAATCGACACGAGAAAAATCCAAATCATCACGCACCGGGTATCTTACACCCCAATGCTTTGACCTGCCTTCATAATCACTATCATCAAAAAAACGCATCAGCTTTATTTTTTCTCTTTGCTTCGGCGTTCTAGCATGGCTATCATACAATCTTTTCAAAACAGCAAATGCTACCTTGACATCCTCACCCAAAGGCTTAGCGAGCTGTGTGCCCTCATCAGAATTACCGTTTTTTTCTGGCATTTCACCCGCGGTTTTTTGCGCGTTCTCACGGATATACGCGACAATAGCTTTCATCACTGGCACGCCGTAAACCATCGGTTCGTTGTTAGCAAGAGATTCCAAGCTGTATAAACCGCCAATGCGTGCCTCTTTGTCTTTTCTGCCCATCTGTGCCAACATCTTCATGGCTTGAGTCAATTGCTCACTGACTTGTGTCTTGCGCGCGGTTTCTGCTTGGCTCTGTGAGGCTATGGCACGCACATACAATGCGCGGGCACCATACGCAGCAACAAAAATACCTAAAAAACTTCCCAAATTGAAAAGTATCTTACTTATGCTTTCAAATTTTTCCAGCATCTCTTTATCCAAGCTCCCAAGCCAACAAACAAAAATACCAACGATAATAAGAACACCAGCAACCCACCAGAACCAAATTGGCTTTTTTTGCTTAGCTGTCATGATTCGTCACTCGATGGTGAGAGTGGGTTACGCCTGATTTTATCTATCCATTCTAGATAGGCTCCCCTAGATAATTTTTCTCTGATATAATCTTTATAGTCTGGTAAGTTTTGTATCATAGCGCGCAAACCATGTGCACTTTGAAACTCCTTCATAGGAACGAGTGCGAAGAATCTCTGACATTGTCTATTAATAAGTCCACGGATAACATAGATAGGGGTCTTTTCGTATGGCGACGATAGCTTAGGTTGTTTGAAGCTGCCTACTCGCTTGATGTAATCTATAGGGTAGATGTTCTCCCATCTGTCTTGCCAAATCTCATCGGTATCACTATTAGGATGCAAAAAAAATGGCGGGGTTTTTCTCATAATTTAGAGGGGGAAATTTCTTATGGCAAAAGATTTGTGCTGATTTTGGCTTCCATAAACCTTCATTACCCCTGGAGTTAAACCGACTAATAATTTTCATTCTATTAAGTGGATTCTTTACTTTTCCCTCCAATAAACGTTCTAAGTTCTGCACATTTCCATCTTGAACTTCTGTTGCAACATGTTCCCAAAGTCCATAATCTAGTTGTGCGTCCTTTAAGTCAGCCCCTTGCAACATTGTATTAAACAAATATGCTCCTTGCAACATTGCTTTACTTAAATCAGCTCCAACGAGCCGAGACATCTGCAAATCTACCCCATGCAACCAAGCCCCTTCTAGATTTGCCCCATATAACTCAGCTCCATACATACTTGTCGCACACAATGCAGCACCCTCCAAAATCACTTCATTCATTTTAGCACCTTCTAAATTTACCTGATTTAGAGAAGCATACGTCAAATTTGCCTCATTTAATTGAGCTTTTTCTAAGTCAGCTTCATCCAATTCGGCACTCTCTAATTTTGCTTCACGCAAATCGGCCTTCTTTAACCAAGCTCCAAACAGCTGAGCATCTCTCAAATTTACTTTGTATAAATTAACATCGTGGGCATCGACTTTTTGCAAAAGAGCTTCCTCCAAATGTGCCCCTGCTAAATTGGCATTCCGTAAATTAGCCTCTCGAAAATCTGTTCGGTCACAACAGGGTCTATCAATCCAATCAACACCGCGAAAATCCAATTCATGAAAGTCTGCACGAGAAAAATCCAAATCATCACGCACAGGCTTTTTTGGTTGAAAATATTCTCTATCACTTGGTTCACCATCATCAAAAAAGCGCACCAATTTTATATTCTGTCTCTGCTCGGGCATTTTAGCATAACTGTCATACAATCTTTTAAGAATAGCAAATGCCACCTTCACGTCCTCACCCAAAGGTCTGGCACGTTGTTCATCCGTGTCGGCATTGCCGTTTTCTGTTGGCATATCATCCGCAGTTTTTTGCGCGTTTTCACGGATATAAGCAATAATTCTTTGCATCACACGCACACAGTGACCCTCAGGATCTTCATCAGCTAAAGACTCCAAACCGTACAAACCACCAATACGCGCATCTTTTAATGGCTCGCCGTTGTTGTCCTTCCGTTCCAATCTCTCCATTGACTGAGTCAATTGGTTGCTGACTCGCACCCTGTTTTCCCTATCAGATTGTTTCTCAGCTGCTTTTGCTTGTTGTGTTGCTGTTTTCGCCTGTTCCTTAGACAACTCAAACTGTTCTAATTGAATTTTCGCCTCTATCTGCAATAAGTAATTGCGCCACGCAAGAACAGCAATACCCAACACACTACCCAGCCCAATAAGAATATTGATACGATGGTCTGAATCACCTTTACTATCTACCCCTGTGTCGACTGTGTTACTTCCCTCTGCACTAGCCGTGCTATCTCGCCCTGACAACCATTCCCAAATGTCCTGATTAAAAAGAAACCTAAAAGTATACTCGATGAGTTCGACAGACAAAAACGCCACCATCGCCACCACCGCAATAATAACAGGCGATATAATAATACCAATAATACCAGCAACAACCCACCGAATCGGGTGTACCTTCATATTTTGCCATATTTCCTTTGATTTTTTCTTTATATTCAAGCACATATCAACATCACTCGTTTTATGCCCCCCTCGTATTATACACACTTTACACAATTCTTTGATAAAAAACACAAAAAAGCCCCCAAAAACCCTAACGTGCATCCACATCTTGACTCAAACGGCATTATGCCCTAACACTCCCTCAATACACACAACCACACCCCACCCACAACAACCAACACACTACCGACACAAAGCCATGAAACGCACGTTCCAGCCCTCCAACCTCGTTCGTAAACGCCGACACGGATTCCGCTCCCGCATGGCAACCGTCAGCGGCAGAAAAATCCTCGCCAATAGACGAAAAAGAGGCAGAAAAAAACTCTCCGCATAAAAAAATAAATTGTTTCACGTGAAACAATTTTGATAACACTTCTTTAACACAATTGTTTCTCGTGAAACAATTCCCACACCCACACCAACCACCCCACCAACCCAACACACCCCCAACCAACACGCAACCCAGCCACACAAAACCGACACAGCCCCACATTCATGCCCTTCTATCCCACAATCACCAGCCAAAGAGACTTCCGCTACGTCAAAAGAAGCGGCAAGCGCGCCATCACGCCCGCCTACATCGCCCT
>JACONH010000007.1 GCA_014323835.1 Alphaproteobacteria bacterium GM202ARS2 | reverse complement strand
GGGGGGGGAGGAGGCGACGTCTGAGCCAACTTACGCAACGTTGGAAGTACACTACGTTCTTGTGCGGGTGCCTGTGAGGGTGCCCGCGGGGGGGATAGTGTGTTGTGTTCAACGATGGAGGAGGCAACCATCCGCATGGAGTCTTGTTGCTGGTGATAGGCTGAGGGGGGCTGTCCTTGTGGGTTGGGCGAGGAGGGCGAGGAGGGCGAGGGGCGAGGCGAGGGGCGAGGGGTGCCAATAGGAGACGAAGACGGCGAGCCAGACGTAAACTGGTGCGGGGACTGGTGCGGGGACTGATACGGCGATGGGGAGGGCGAAGGCGAGGGTATCGACGACGGTTTGTGCGTCTGCGACCCATGCGGAGTCTGTTGCACCATCTTGTCGATGGCTTGCAGAATGTCCTGTGCCGTTGCTTTATCCTTGTTCGAGGGCGTATCTTTCGTTGTCATAAGAGCTATGCGAGGGCTATGTGAAGGCTACGTGAGGGCTACGTGAGGGCTACGTGTTCTTACGAGAAATCCTACGGGCGTGTGTGCGCTCAATTCTGGTGAGCTGCAAGGGGTAATATAAGCTTTATGGGCGGGGAATTCAAGGGGGAGTTATGGGTTTGTTTGGTTTGGTCGGGCGATGTTGAGGGTATCGAGGGTGAGGGTGCCTGTGTCTCGGAGCAGTTGGAAGACGGCTTTGCGGTAGTCGCTTTGGGCTTGGATGAGTCGTTGCAGGGATTGGAAGAGTTCGTTTTCGGCGTCGAGGACGTCGAGGACGGTGCGGTCGCCGACGGCGGATTCTTCTCGCACGCCGTCGAGGGCGATTCGGTTGGCTTGTATTTGTGCTTTATAGGATGTTATTTCTGCTTCTGTTGTTTTGAGTCTTTGCCAGGCGATTTTTGCGTTTTGGTCGATGGTGCGCCGCAGTTGCACGATGGTGTATTTTTGGGCGTGTTCATTTTGTCGTATTTCTTCCAGTCTGTTGAAGGCGGCACCGCCGCGCCAGATGGGAATCGACACATTGGCTGTGACTTGGAGGGATTCGCTGCGTGAGCCTTTTCTTATGGTATCGAAGGCGCGTTGTCCGACTCCTTCGACTTCAACGGAGGGCAGGAGTCTGCCGATGGCGGCGTTGACGGCTTGTTCGGCGGCGTTGTGGTCGTAGATGCTCATTTTGAGCATGGGGTGATTTTTACGGGCTGACTCGAGGGCTTTGTCGAGGCTTTTGGGTAGGCGGAATTTGAATTTTGGTGTTTCGGGTTCAAAGGGGGCATCCATGCCGACAACGTCATAGTAACGTGCTCGTGCGATGGTGTAGTTGCCGGTGCTACGGGTGGTTTCTGCTTTGGCTTGTGCTAGGCGTGCTTCTGCTTGGGCAACATCGGTGAAGGTCAATTCGCCGACTTCGAATCGGTCACGGGCTGACTCCAGTTGTTCGATAAAGAATCCTTCGCTACGGCGGGAGATATCTAGGAGGTCTTTGCCTCGTAGCAGGTCGAAGAAGGCGCTGGCGGCGGCGAAGAGCACGTTTTGTTTTTGTGCTTCGTGTTCTTGGTTGGCGGCGTCTCGCATGTATTGGGCTCGTTTGAATTGGGCGACGTCGGCAAAGCCATTGAAAATGGGTTGCGTAATTGTAAGTCGCCCTGCTCGTGGTTTTTGGCTTTCGTCTTGATTGAAGAAGCCCTGATTGTCCACTCGTGAGCGGGCGTACTGGGCGCCTGCCGATATGGAGGGAAGAAAGTTGGCGCGGGCTTGCCCGACTTGTGTCGCTGTCGCATTACGGCGAGCAAGGGCTGCCCGCAACTGCGGGCTGTGTTGATAGGCATAGAGTAGCGTCTCTTCTAGGGTCTGAGCGGAGGCGGGAGAGCACCAACCGACAAACACAAAGAGCACAAGATAGGCGGGATTAAGCTTGCGGTGTAGAAACATCAAAATCAAAGAGTGGATAGGCTTGCTGAATGCCAAGACGATGCCGAGACACGTATGCGGTGGAGGTGGTATCGGTCTCGGTTGGGTTGTCTGTGTGGCGGGTTTCGACCACGAGGGTGTTGTCGTCCTCTGTGGCAACGAGTTTGCCGTTATCATCGAGTTGGTCGTGTAGGGTCTTGCGGGCAGTGGCGGGCAGAAAGCCTTCGATGATGATACGTTGATAGGGTGCGTTCTGGGGGCATCCGTCTTGCAGGGAGCCGTGGTGATGATGAATGGTGAGGCTCTGTTTTTGCCAATTCTCTTGTGCTTGTTGGCTGAGGACGGGGTGATTGTCCACGGCTGTGGTGTGTGCGCCCAGCAAGGCACATAAAGCTGCGGTATAGCCGCTGGCGGTGGGAATCACCATGACACGCATATCGGGCTTAAGAGCGAGGGATTGGAGCAGACGTGCCATGGTTGCGGGTGCAAAAAGCCAACGGCTACGAGCCAAACGAATGTCGCTGTCGCAGTAGGCACTTTGTCGCCGTTGTGGACGGACGAAACGTTCTCGCGGCAGGATAGAAAAGGCAGAAAGAAGAGCCTCGTTGGTGATGGGAGCAGGACGCAACTGCCCAAAAACCATGTGCTGACGTTGGTGTCGATAAATCGCCATAAGAGTCGGTGGTCGTTGTCGATATTTATGCCTAGCAGCTGCCCCTGTGTTTGTCTATAATGACTTGCTACGATGGTTGCAAGGTGTTGCTGTGGTGTGTCATGACGTTACCCCCTTCTGTGTCCGATAAAAACGATTCTTCCCTTTTTGGTGCGCCGAAAGAGAGCGCGTCTGCGGAGGGTGCGTTTACAGGTGAGCGTATAGCGTTGGCTCGTCGTTATCGTCCTCGTTTTTTTGATGATGTTTTGGGTCAAGAGACGGTGGTGCGTATCTTAAAGAATGCGGTTGCGACGGAGCGGGTGGGTCATGCTTTGTTGTTGGCGGGTCCTCGGGGGACGGGCAAGACGACGTTGGCGCGGCTGATAGCGCGGGCGGTTAATTGTTTGGCGGATGACCCACAAGCAAAGCCGTGTGGTGTTTGTGCGGCTTGCCAAGATATTCTGGCGGAGCGTTATTTGGATGTGATTGAGATGGATGCTGCCAGTCATACGGGCGTTGATCATATCCGTGAGTTGATTGAGCATGTGCCGTATAAGCCGGTGCAGGGTCGTTTCAAGGTGTGTATTGTGGACGAGGTGCATATGTTGAGTCGTTCGGCATTTAATGCTTTGTTGAAGACGTTGGAGGAACCGCCGTCGCATGTGATTTTTATTTTTGCGACAACGGAGCCCGAGAAGATACCGTTGACGGTGTTGTCTCGTTGTCAGCGTTTTGACTTGGGTCGGGTTGAGCCGTCTTTGATAGCGTCTTGTTTGGTGTCGGTTGCGTCCTCGGAGGGTTTTTCTTTGGAGGAACAGGCTGCTCATATTATTGCTCGGCGTGCGGAGGGGTCGTTGCGCGATGCTTTATCGTTGTTGGATGCGGCGTGTTGTGGGGCGACCGATAAAAAAATCACGAGCGACCTCGTTGTGCCGTTGCTTGGCATCAGTAAAGGCGATGATTTGGTGGCTCTTCTCGATACGATGTGTCGCGGCGATAGCGAAGGGGCGTTGGCGTTGGTGCGGACGCTGTATGGTCGAGGGGCATCAGCAGAGTCATTGCTGTGTGATTTGCTGGATGTCAGCTATGGGGTGTTGCTGGTTAAGATGGGGCACGCGCCACCGCCGTGGCTGGCGGTTAATGACAAAACTGATGCTTTGGTGCAGGGATTGTCGAAAGCGGTGTTGTTGCGTCTTTGGCAAATGCTGGTTGCCGGATTCGATGATGTCCGCCTGGCACCGCATGCTCTGGCGGCGTTGGAAGTCGTTGCCCTGCGAGTCATGCACGGCTTGCATCTGCCGACCATCGATAAACTGGTGGCAGAACTGGCACCGCCACCTTCGAATGTAACACCGTCACCGCCTCCTTCAGTTCCTTCTGGTTCGGCTTCGCCGATACAAGAAAAGGCACAAGAGGCGGAGTCTAGGGAAGAACCTGCGGTTGGCAAACCTGCGGTTGGCAAACCTGCGGTTGGTGAGTCTCGTGAGGAGGATTCTTTGGTGGCGGCGGTTCGGCAGGCTTTTCCTTATGCGGTTGTTCGTGACGAGTCATGATTAAGCCGTCTTCATCTTCAGATGTTCAACCGGCGACGCGGGTCGATGAGGGCGGGGGGAGTCAAGGTCAAGGTTTGAATGTTTTGATATCGTTATTTGCTCAGTTGCCGGGTATGGGTATGCGTTCGGCTCGGCGGGCGGTTTTGCATTTGTTGACGCATCGTGACAGTGTGATGGTGCCGCTGTCGGCGGCGTTGGCGAAGGCACATGATGACATAAAGATATGTGGGCAGTGTGGCAATTGGGATGTGCAAGACCCGTGTTCGATATGCCGAGATTCGACAAGAGAGCAGGATACGTTGTGTGTGGTGGAGGGTGTCTCGGACGTGTGGGCTATCGAGCGGAGCGGGGCGTATCGCGGACGTTACTTTGTTTTGGGCGGGACGCTGTCGGCGTTACAGGGAAAAGACCCAGAAGCGTTGGGCATGGCTCGTCTGGTAGACAGGGTGGCAGAGGATAACGTGCGGGAGGTTATTCTTGCTACCAGTGCCACGCTGGAGGGGCAGACCACTGCTCACTATATCGAGGATTTGTTGGCAGATAAGAACGTGGTGATTTCGAGGCTTGGGCAGGGGCTACCTTTTGGTGGTGAGCTGGATTATCTCGATGATACAACGTTGGCATCGGCATTTTGTGCCCGCCGGTAGAAAAATCGATAGAAAAAAGGTGATTTTGTGATGAGGCGTTTTGTTGCGGGTGTGGTTGTGGCGGGGCTCTTAGGGACTCTTGTGCTGGGGGCGGCAGGGGGGCCTGTTCGAGCACAGGGCATTTTATTTCCCGCCTTTAATGAGACGCCTATTGACATTGAAGCTAGGGATGGCATCGAGTGGTTACGTCATGAGAAACGCTTTATTGCTCGTGGTGATGTTATGGTTCAGCAAGATGATATGGTGGTTCATGCTGAGGTGGTATCGGTTACGTATGATGACAATCACGTTGCGGCGGGTGGTGATGATGGGAGCGACAATGATACGTCTCTGGGTATGGGTGGGGCGCATATTGTGCTTATTGAGGCGACGGGCAATGTTTATCTCGAGGGGCCTTCGGGCTCGGCATATGCCGAGAAAGCCGTCTATCATATTGTCAATCAGACGCTGGCTTTGTCGGGTTATCAAGCGACAATTTTGCATGAGGACATGATTTTGCGTGCTGACAAACAGTTCACGTATTGGCATGACAACAGGTTGGCGGTTGCGAGTGGTGGTGCGCAAGTGGAACGTGGTAGGAGTGTCTTGGGCGGTGATACGTTGGTTGCGCATTTTATGACGAGTGCGTCAGGTGGGCTTGTTTTAGACAAGGTGGATGCTTATGGTGATGTTTTTGCCTCTGACCCGAGCCAGCGGGTGACAGGTCAGCAGGGGCGGTATGATGCGAACAGCGGTATTGCCGATATTCTCGGTGATGTTGCGATTTATTATGGCGAGCAGTATTTACATGGGGAGCATGCTCGTTTTGACTTTAAGCGGGGCGTCAGTCGCCTTATGGCTGGTCGTCAGGCGAGTCAGGGTGGTGCAAAACAGCGCATACGTGGTGTCTTCGATGTGGAAGACTTAGATGAGGACAAGGACGATGGCAAAGAGTAAAAAGAGTGACGATGGGCGGCGTCTCGTTGTCTATAAGCTGGGCAAGACGTTGCGTAAAAAGCGTATTTTGAAGGATGTTTCTTTAGAGCTGAAGCGGGGGGAGATTGTCGGCTTGTTGGGCCCTAATGGTGCGGGCAAAACGACAATTTTTCATATTATCACGGGGTTGGTGGTATCGGATCATGGTTCGGTTTTTGTTGATGGCTATGATGTGACGTTGTTGCCGATGTATTTGCGGGCGCGCTATGGGCTGGGCTATTTACCGCAGGAGGCATCGGTGTTCCGAGGCTTGAGCGTGGAAGAAAACATTCTCTCGGTGTTGGAGGTGGTCGAGCCCGACATCGAGCAACGTCATGTTTTTTTGGATGCGTTGCTTGCCGAGTTTTCTATTTCGCATCTGCGCCGTGCCGATTCGCTGACGTTATCGGGTGGTGAGCGTCGCCGCGTTGAGATTGCTCGTTGTTTAGCGGCGCGTCCCAACTATATTTTGCTCGATGAGCCTTTGGCGGGCATTGATCCTATAGCGGTGCATGATATTCGGGAGTTGGTTGGTCACTTGAAACGGCGAGGGTTGGGTGTTTTGATTACGGATCATAATGTGCGGGATACGTTGAAAATTATTGATAGGGCTTATGTGTTGCATGATGGCGATATTATTGTTGAGGGCACACCCGGTGAGATTGTTTCCAATAAGGCGGTGCGGGAATATTATTTGGGTCGGCAGTTCGACTGGTAGGCTTTTGTGGGTGTGGATGTGATGCGTGGTGTGGTTATAGGCTCGGTGTGTTCGGGTAGCGGTAAAACCGTGATAGTGAGTGGCTTATTGCGGGTGTTACGAGAGCAAGGCGTGCGGGTTTGTGGCGGCAAGGTGGGGCCTGACTATATTGATCCGTCCTTTCACGAGTTGGCAAGCCAGCGTCCGAGTTTATTGTGTGATTTGTGGGCATTGGGGCATCGGCGTTTGGCGGCGATGGTGGCGGATGAAGCGGATTCGGGGTGTACGCATTTGGTTGTCGAGGGTGTTATGGGTTTGTTTGATAAGGGTGTGGGGTGTTCGACGGCGGAGGTGGCGGCGTATTTGGGGAGCCCGGTCGTTTTAGTGATTGATGTGTCGGCAATGGCTGAGTCGGTGGTTGCTGTTGCCGATGGTTTTCGGGCGCGAGCGGCGCGGATGGGTGTTGCGGTGGGCGGAGTCATTGTCAACCGAGTGGGTGGGCAACGTCACCGAGACTTGTTGCGCGCGGCTTTGGAGGCAGAAGGTATAGCCATTTATGGCATGGTGCCGCGCCGTGTGGAAATGGCGTTACCGCAACGTCTGTTGGGGTTGGTGCCGTCTTGGGAGCATAAAGGCAACGAAGCGGTTATACAGGGGATTGCGGACACTGTGCGCGAGCACGTGGATGTGGCGGGCTTGTGCGCGATGATGCAACCGCTTGATTATGGGCAAGGCGCACAAGAGGGCTCGCAAGCAGGTATCGATGTTTTGTTTGGTGGGCAGCGTCTGGCGGTTGCTTATGATGATGCTTTTTGTTTTGTTTATGGCTGGATGCGACAGGCATGGCGGAAGGGTGGGCGTGACGTGACGTTTTTTTCGCCTCTTGCGGATGAAGCACCGCCGTTGGATTCGGACGTTGTCTTTTTGCCTGGGGGGTATCCGGAACGTTATGCGGGGAGATTGGCGAGTAACAGACGTTTTTTGGGTGGCTTGCGTGCTTGTGCGGGGCGGGGTGTTTTTGTCTATGGCGAATGTGGTGGATTCATGACTCTGGGGCGGGCGTTGTGTGATAGAGAAGGACAATGGCACGAGATGGCAGGTTTGTTGCCTTGTCGCACCAGCATAGACGAACCGCAGCTGGCTCTTGCTTATCGGCAGGTGCGTTGTCCACGGGATACGCCTTTGGGAACACAAGGCACACGATGGCGAGGACACGAATTCCATTATGCACGGGTGACTGATACACAAAAGAATCAGGGCTTGTTCATCGATGAAACAACGGGACATCCCATTGGATTGATGCAAGACAAAGTGGCGGGCTCTTTTGTTCATCTTATCGCACGACAGTGAGCGATGATACAGAAGAGAATCTCGGTAGGTGTTCTATTGTCTTTTTTGCGTTGTTAAGATAAATGTTGACGTGTCGGGGTAGGCGACAACGTATAGACATCTGTGTTTTTTTTGACGGAGTTGAGCATGAGACAGCGCAAGATTGGTTTGGTGGGGGCGGGTAACATTGGCGGCACATTGGCACATATGATTGCTTTAGAGAACTGGGGTGCGGTTGCTGTTGTGGATATTGCCGAGGGTGTGGCACAGGGCAAGGCTCTTGATTTGTCGCAGGCGGGTTCTCTGAGTGGTTATGATTCGCCGATTCGGGCGGGCAACGACTATAGCTTGCTGGAAGGAGCCGATGCTATTGTGGTCACTGCAGGCGTGCCACGCAAACCGGGCATGAGTCGAGACGACCTCGTTGAGGTCAATACAAAAATCACCAAGCAGGTTGGCGAGAACATCAAAAAGCATGCGCCTGATGCTTTTGTTGTTATGGTGACTAATCCTCTTGATGCGATGGTGTGGGTTATGCAGCATGTCAGCGGTTTGCCGCCGCACAAAGTTGTTGGTATGGCTGGCGTTCTTGATTCGGCTCGTTTTTGTCATTTTTTGAGCGAAGCCCTTGGTGTGTCTCATCAAGATATTCAAACGATGGTTATGGGCGGGCATGGCGATACGATGGTGCCGTTGGTGCGCTATACAACAGTGAGCGGCGTGCCGTTGCCGCAGTGCATCTCTGAGGGCATGATTACAGAAAAACAGGTGGATGCCATCATCGAGCGCACCCGCAAGGGGGGTGCTGAAATTGTTGCCTTGTTGGGTTCAGGCTCGGCATTTTATGCGCCCGCTGTTTCTGCTTTGTCGATGGTTAAATCGTACCTCTTCGATGAAAAACGTCTGTTGCCCTGTGCGGCATGGTTACAGGGCGACTATGGCATAAAAGACATCTACGCCGGCGTGCCCGTCATCATCGGAAAGGAGGGCGTGGAAAAAATCGTCAGCCTCGAGCTCAACGAGCAAGAAAAAAAGCAATTCGACCAATCGGTTACTGCCGTCAAAGATATTACCGCTGCTGCCAAAAAGATTTTGGCAGGGTTATAGGATTGCCGAATAGGGTGCTTGCTTTTTGTTTATGAAACGTGCGATGATGTGTGACTCTATCGGGCCCAAAAACGGCAGGGGTCAGCTTTTTATGGAATTACAAGATGAACATTCACGAATATCAGGGCAAACAACTTCTCAGTCAATTGGGTGTGCCCATTTTAGCGGGGGATGTTGCGTATAGTATTCATGATGCCGAGCGTATTGCTCGCTGGCTCGATGAGGACGTGGTTGTTCTCAAAGCCCAGATTCATGCGGGCGGGCGCGGCAAAGCCGGCGGCGTCAAAATAGCACATTCTCTCAACGAAGTCATCGAAGGGGCCGATGCCTTGTTCAACAAGCGTCTGATTACGCCACAAACACCGCCCGAAGGCAAACAGGTCAACCGAGTCTATATCGAGGCCGGCTGTAAAATCGCCCAAGAATTCTACTTCTGTATTCTGGTTAATCGTCAGACCGGCGGTAATGACCTTATAGCCTCCCGCGAAGGGGGCATGGATATCGAAGAGGTTGCAGCAAAAGATGCTAGCCTTATTCATCGAGTCAGCCTCGACAGCGGTAGTGACCTGCAGCCTCATCATGTGCGTAGCTTGTGCTATGCGATGGGGCTCTCAGGGCGAGTCGGCAGACGCGTGCAGGATGTCATGACACGCATTTACAAAGGATTCTGTGCTCTCGATGCCTATATGGTTGAAATCAACCCCTTAGCTGTCACAGAAGACGAGCACGTCTACGTGTTAGATTGCAAGGCGACCTTCGATGATAATGCCTTGTATCGGCAACGGCAGGTGGAAGAAATGCGAGACGATGACGAGATGGATCCTCTCGAGCTGGAGGCGTCTCGTCACGACCTGAATTATGTCAAGTTGCACGGCAACATTGGTTTGATGGTCAATGGTGCGGGCTTGTCTATGGCGACAATGGATATTATCAAGCATTTCGGCGGCGAAGCTGCCAACTTCATGGATGTGGCGGGTGCCGCAACGCCGCAGCGCGTGGCGGCAGCTTTCAAGCTGATTTATCGCGACGAGGATGTGCGAGGCATATTGCTGAATATTTTTGGCGGCATGATGCGGTGCAACGATATTGCCGAAGGATTGGTGCAGGCAGCTCGTGAAGTCGGCTTAAAAAAGCCTTTAGTCGTCCGTCTCGAAGGCACCAACGTCGAGCAGGGACAGAAAATTTTACGGGACTCGGGTCTGCCGATTTCGCCCGTGGGCGGCATGGAAGAAGCTGCCCGCACTATTGTCGAACAAGTCAAGGCGGGCTAGAGGCATGGCTATATTGCTGACCAAAGAGACAAAAGTTATCTGTCAAGGTTTCACCGGGGCTCAGGGTACGTTCCACTCTGAGCGGGCTTTAGCCTATAACACCAAGCTGGTGGGCGGCGTCACCCCAGACAAGGGCGGAAGAAAGCATCTCGACCTGCCGGTGTTTAACACGGTTGCCGAAGCCGTCAAAGCCACAGGGTGTCAGGCGAGCGGCGTGTTCGTGCCGCCGCCTTTTGCCGCTGACGCTATTCTCGAAGGTGTCGAAGCGGGTCTTGAGCTGATTATCTGCATCACCGACGGCGTGCCCGTGCGGGATATGCAGCGAGTCAAACGCGATATGCGCGGACGCAAAACACGTCTCGTGGGCCCGAACTGCCCGGGGGTTTTGAGCCCGGGCATCGGTAAAATCGGCATCATTCCCGGGCATATTTGCAAGCCCGGGCGTATTGGCGTTATTTCTCGCTCAGGGACTCTGTCTTATGAGACTGCCGTCCAGCTGTCGGCATCAGATATGGGACAATCCACGATTGTCGGCATCGGCGGCGACCCCGTCAATGGCACCAACTATATCGATGCTTTGGAGTTGTTTCTTGCCGATGATGACACTGATGGTATCGTTATCATCGGTGAAATCGGCGGCACCGCCGAAATAGAAGCAGCCCAGCTCATCAAGGATAGGGGCAAAAAAGGTAAACCCGTCGCCGCTTTTGTTGCGGGTGCTTCCGCGCCGCCAGGACGTAAACTCGGACATGCTGGTGCTATTGTCTCTAGTGGAGATGAAACCGCACAAGCAAAAAAGGAGGCTCTACGCTCTGCCGGAGTCGTCATTGCCGAAACCATCATCGATATCGGGCGAGCCATGAAAGAGTCGCTCAATCGTTAACACCCCACCATAAAAGGACGCATTCTATGGCAAGCAACACAAACGTTTTAATCTCTTATACGGGCCCAGATAGGGCAGGGCTGATTTCATCGATTACCGCTGTTCTCTACGACAAAGGCGGCAGTCTACATGATATAACATTTGCTGCTTTGGGGCAGGGGGCAGAGCTGGCTTTCATCTATGAAATGCCTGACGACTTGAGCGTTGACCAATTGTCGGGGCTGTTGACGGCTTTGGAGCCAGTCAAACAGGGCGAGATGTCCGTTGCACCGTTTCACCTGAAAACAGAACGAGGCCCCTCTAATCGCATCACGCACCGTTTTGTCTTGTCCGGTAAAGACAAGCGCGGATTCATTCGTGATATGGTTAAAGTTTTGGACGAATGTTCGGCAATCATCGTGCGGATGAACGCCGAACGCTTTCATGGCAGTAGCGGCGACTTGTATTTTGCTCGTTTTGCGGTTGCGTTACGCAAAGAACGTTCTGCCGATTGTTTGGCTCTTGTGGCTAAACTTGCGAGCGACTACGAGATGGGCTTGCGTTACGAAACGGCTTAACACTTAACGAGTAGCCAGACTCATAAGGTGGCGATGGGCTTGTAGCGGGCTTGTTGTCTCGCCGCTTTTACTAACTATTTCACTTTCTGTCAGCAGGGCGATGGCTCGATGGACGCCTTCCACAGACCACAGGGTCAGTTGTTTTTTGAAGGCATCTTCATCGCGGAAAAAGACCGGTGGCTTCAAGCGGTAAAGGGTCTGGGCGAGAGGCACACCGTCTTGCATCCACGCGAGGCACTGGTACAGACGCATAAAGTGATAGGCGACACTGCGCAGAATCGACGGCATGGCAAGGCCTTGTTCTTGTGCTTTGTCGAGGAGAACCCCAAGAGTCGCCCTATCCTTTAAGGCAACCGCAAAAGCAATCGGATTCATGGCGACCGCATCATGGGACGTTAGGCACGCCTCACACATGGCAAGAGTGATAGATTCATCGAAGGCACTGTAAAGCAAAATCTTATCCAGCTGATTACGGGCATCAAGGCGTTCGCTGTTGAGGCTTCGCACCAGAAAGCTGCGGGCTTGTGCGTCAATGGTTTTGCCGTGTTCGCGCACGACCGTGTCGATGTAGGCGGTCAGCGATGAAGGCTGTTCATCGTAGCAAGCAACAATAGCGAGGTCGCTTGTCCGCTCGGCTAAACGCCGTAGGGACGAGCGCTTATCGAGACGCTCGCAGGTGATAATCAGGGCGTTATCTGTGGCGATGTCTGCCAGCTGCTCGAGGGGTTTGGTGAGGAAATCACCGCCGTTTTTAATCCAGATAAGTCGACTGGTGCCATCGAGGGCGGGGCTACGCACCTCATCGAGCAGCTGGTGGGCGGCATTCTTCAATGTCGCCCCATCCATCGGCACAAAGCGAAAGGCATCATCGGCATGCTCCGCACCAAGATAGTGACGTTGCAGCGCACGGGCATAGTGCTGGATAAGACCATGATTGCTCCCATAGATAATCACAGCCCGCACTGTCGCCGCGTGCTCACGCAACCATGAATCGAAGGCAGACGGGCGGACAATCATGAATGTTTCTCATGATAGTGCTGCAAAAAAGCAACAATCTTTATAGTCAACATCTCAGCGAGACGCTTCATCAGACGCTTGGTGTGCTCTCGAGCCGATATCATGTGCGCATACGGTGACTCGAGATAATCAAAGTTGGTATGCACGATGCGCCGTCCCCGCAAGATAACTTTATTTCTTTGTGTATCGGTCAGCTGGAAGCGCGCCGTTGCCGTCAGCTGCGTGCGCGTGTAGGTGGCATCGCCCTGCAGACCAGCAAGAGAATTGGCTTCGTCCAACGTCACTTTAAGGCGATAGCGTTTATCGGCATTTTTACCATAGGGCGTCAAATTGATTTCGAGGTTTTCCCGCAGAATTTGTCCCGCACGTTCGGGAATGGGAAGAATATCGATGCTAGCCAGCAACCGATGAGTCGATAGAGAACTGCTACTGCTGTAGATAGGCTTCCATCCACAGCCGGCCAGCACCAGAGCAACCGCCAACGTTACGATGTATGCAGGCATTGCTGGATAAATTTGCGTCCGGCGGTCAGCCCTTGCTGGTCGATGCTGTGGGCGAGGTTGGCTCGGCTCAGGGTTGTTGTTTCAATGCCGTTTTCTTTCAGGCGCCCCGCACTTTGTTGCATCAAGTGGTAGGGCACAACGTCGTCTTGTTCGCCATGGACAAGAAGAACGGGTGGCTTGTTGCGTATCTCTTCTGCTTCGAGGTTGGCAAGAGCACAAGAATAGCCGATGATGCCACCGACGGGCTGTGACAGAGTCAGACCCACGTGCAGCGCGAACATACCGCCCTGCGAGAAGCCAGCAAGAATAAGCCGACTGGATGGCACATGAGCACCATCGGGGGCTTGGCTGAGGGCATCCTCGATGAATTGAGCCATATACCCTTTGTGTTGATTGGCTTGCTGCGTGATGGTCTCTAAATTAAACGGCTGGAGACTAAACCACTGCTTACCCGACGGATTGACCTCACAAGGAAATGGCGCATCAGGCACAATAAACAACGTCCGCGGTAAATCCGCCTGCCAATGATTGATTATCGGGAGCATATCCTGACCATCAGCACCATAGCCATGCAACAAAATCACCAGCGAATCGGTTTGCTGCTTCGGCTTCAGGGTGTACGTATTCAAAGCAAATTGCATTGTCTCTCTCTCTTTGTTAGGGTGACGTTATGACACAGGTTACCATATACCACAATCCCAACTGCGGACATAGCCGCACGGCTTTGGCATGGCTACAAGGCAACGAAGGCAAAGAAGCAGGGGTGCATGACGTAACCGTCATCGAGTACCTAAAGAAGCCGTTGTCTGCCGAGCAACTCGGTGACTTTTTCGAGCGTATCGATACGCCCTTGATGGACTTTATGCGGGTAGGCGGTGACGTATACAAGGAACTCGGGCTACAAGGACAGCACTTCGATAATAAAAGCATGGCTGATATTCTGTCTGCCCATCCGCAATTGATGCAACGACCGCTGGTTTTCGTGGGCAAACGAGGACTCATCGCCCGAGACATCGGCAAACTGCAAGCCTTCATCGAGGACGCACAAGATGACGAATAAAGATAAACTTATCCGCACCAAGCGCGCATGGGCAGAGAAGGGGCAGCACCTGTCAGGGCAGGAAACCGGGCAGGAGAGGTTGCCGCCAGGACAACGTCTCGTAACAACGTGGCCCGTGTTAGATCTGGGGGTGCAGCCAGACATTACAACGCAAGCATGGCAGTTGCAGATTGAAGGGGCGATTAAAAAGCCGCAGACTCTTGACTGGCAGCAGCTACAAGACATGCCCCTCGTCGATAGTGTTTCTGATATGCACTGTGTAACCACGTGGTCGCGCTATGATAATCACTGGCGCGGGTTGCCGACGCGGGTGTTGCTCGATAGGGTTGAGCCAAAGACGGAAGCGCGCTTTGTTATGGCTGAAAGCTTTGACTCGTATACGACCAATCTGCCCATAGAGGCGTTGCAGGCAGAAGACAGCTTGCTTGCTGTTCAGTGGGAGGGCAAGTCCTTGACTCGAGAGCATGGCGGCCCCGTGCGTCTGCTCGTGCCGCACCTGTATCTGTGGAAGAGTGCCAAGTGGCTACGTAAGCTCGTCTTTATGACCGAAGACCAGCGCGGCTTCTGGGAAAAAAACGGCTACCATAACCATGCCGACCCATGGAAAGAAGAACGCTACGCTCAACAAGAGTCATAAAAGAAAAAGTGTGAATCAGGAGGTTAAGCTATATTTGTTAAAAAAAGCTTGCCTTCGTTTTTGTCTCCTTATAGGGCTAGCTCGACTCAAGCAATAAGGACTATAGATATAGGAGACGAAGATGACTCTTTTTTGCTTAAGGGATAAGTGCACCCTTTTTCTCAGCACTGTTCTACTCACCGTTCTGCTTCTTCCTCAGCCGACTTTGGCTGCCGATGGCGCGTGCAAGATTGACGAGAAAGCAAGCATCGGCATCATATGCGGCGACGCAAGCTTGGCACTGTCAGGAAGAATACACATCGACTATCTGGCATTCAGCCGAGACGATAGCGATGGTGCCTTAACGGACCCGATTAATTCGGGACGTGCCTCTGCCAACGACAGACGCACGCGTATTGCCTTGAAAGGGAAGGTCAACAAAGTGCTTGGCTATAAGTTCGGGTATGACTTTACGTCATCGACGCCGATTAAGGATATGTATCTCAATATTAAGATGTCGGCACTCAATTTGCGTCTTGGGCAGTTCAAAATGCCGTTCAGCTTGGCGGAGATGACCTCCTCGCGTTTTTATCCGTTCACGGAGCGTCCGCTTACGGATGACAATGTTGCTATCCCCGGACGCAAAATGGGAGTCGGTTTGTTCACCAAAGGGAGCCAGTGGACGTGGGGCATGGCGTTGCATACCGATAACTATAGGAACGATGATAACAGGACAGAGAGTCTGTTCGGTTTTGTGACTCGCTTGACGTATGCACCATGGTTGGAAGCCAAGAAAGGCAACTATGTCCACTTGGGTATTGGCTATCGTAACGCATCCAATCTGGAAGGCAACCCGGCTCAACAGGATTTTGACGGTCACAGCCCGTTTTCTTCGGCGGTGCTCGGCACGGACATTTACAGCGTCAAAGGACAAGGTCTTGAGAGCTTTAATGTCTTCAATCCCGAAGTCGCCGTTGGTTGGGGGGCCCTCGGTATTCAAGGGGAACTATGGACGATGTCGTCTTCGGCGGAAGTGTCCGCCCATGAAGTCGATATGACAGCCTTCTATATTCAAGGGTTGGTTTGGCTTACGGGTGAAGCAAACGCCTATAAGGATGGTGCCTTCAAACGGGTGAAGCCCCTGAAGCCTCTCGGAGAAGGTGGCATCGGTGCCCTTGGTTTTGCTGTGCGCTATCAAAACACAGCCTTCGAGGCGGATAGAGTAGTGGGAGGCGGTGATAAAATCGACAGAAGTGTCAATGCCGTGTCTATCGCTGCTTTATGGCGTATGCACGCGCATGTCCAGTTGAGCTTCGAGTATGCCTTCGCAACGCGTGATATCGACGGTACCGAGACAAAGCCGAAAGGCTTTCAGATGCGTCTCGGCATCGATTGGTAAACCTTCTCACACATAGGAGATGAGAACAATGAAACACATGACCTCAATATGTGTAGCAACGTTGACTTGCGTCTGCTTTTTGGCGGTTGTGCCTGTGGCACCCGCCTCAGCAGCAGAGCGTAGCCACATCAGCATTGCGGGTTCATCGACGGTTCTGCCGTTTGCCATTGTCGTGGCAGAAGAGTTCCGTCGCCGCTTTCCCCAGTATAAAACGCCGGTGGTCGAGTCGGGAGGCTCGTCCGCAGGGTTAAAGCTGTTTTGCACCGGGACAGGCCTCGATACCATCGATATCGCCAACGCCTCGCGGCGCATCAAAGACAAAGAAGTCAAAGCATGTGCCGACAACGGCGTCAAGGATTTCGCTGAAATCGTCATCGGCTTCGATGGAATTGTCTTCGCCAGTGCCAAAGGAAGCACCACCTATCGACTGACTTCAAGAGATATCTACCTTGCACTCGGTGAAAAGGTGCCTAGCAAAGATGGCACAACCCTTGTGGACAACCCGTATACGCACTGGAGTCAAATCCGCTCAGGCTTGCCCAATGAGCTTATCCGCGCCTTCATCCCCGGCGTCAAACATGGCACCCGCGATGTTTTCGAATCAAAGGGATTGGTGCCGGGCTGTAAAGGGTTTGCCGATAGTGTTGAAGCTTACCTCAAGAAGCAAGGCGGCGGAAAACTCAAAAAGCAGTGCAAAAAAGTGCGTAAAGATGGACGCTCTGTCGATATCGATGGCGACTACACAGTGACCCAAAGCCGTATCCTCCAAGATCCTGGCTCTGTCGGCGTCTTCGGTTTCAACTTCTACTACTTGAACCAAGGCAAACTGCGTATCGCTACTGTTGACGGCAAAACAGCAACCTTCGAGTCCATCAAAGATGGCTCTTGGCCCATCTCTCGCCCCCTTTACTTTTACGTCAAGAAGGCCCATCTCGATAAAGTGGATGGCTTAAAAGACTATGTTGAGTACTTCATCTCCGATGAGATGATTGGTGACGAAGGCTTGCTGGTCGAGCATGGCTTAATTCCACAAAACGAGGAAGACCGAGAGGCTATGGCTGAGGACTTTGCTCGTCACTAACGCCTTGCACCGCTCTATTCAGGAAAGGGGGGGGTGTTTTATGAGAAAAGGAAAGCACAAAGCCCCCTGCACCTATCGCAAGTGCAGGGGGCTTATGGCTGATGCCCGGCACTCTGTTTTGGGCGAGCGAGGGTGCCGGTTGTCTTCTATGGAGATAGACGATACGCCTTTAGAAGTCCATCAGAGCTCTGAACTGGACTCCTTTAGGCGAATCACCGCCGCCGGGGCAAGCATCGGCGCATGCCTTGGGGTCCATATTGACGTAGACATATTCCGCGAGGAATTTGACATACGGGTTCGGTTTCCAAGTCAGCCCTGCGGTGAATCCCCAAATCTGTCCTGATTCGGGTGCTTCGTCATTAGACAAGAGGATTCGGTGATAGCGTGCTGCGACACCGAGTGCACCCATACCGCCTTGATTGAGCTGCTGTATGGGGATAACGCGATCGAAGGTTCCTGTTGAGGGATTATATCGATTACGCTCCTGGGTTAGCCACCAGTTGAACTGTCCGTAGAAGTGGTAGTAGTCAACGGAACGTCCTCTTAGCCTTGTCTCATGAACGAGTCGTGATGCTCCAGCCTGAACGCCCCATGGTCTTTGTCCAAACGCGGTGTCGATGCTCATGATGTAGCGTGAGGCGAAGATGCTGCCGCCCTCGACAGAGGTAGAGGTGTCATAGACAATTTGGCCTGGTCGAACAGGATTGACGATAGCCGGCGAGAACGGCACGGCTCCGCGCATTCGAGAGAGACTTGCGGTGCCGTCTGTCAACTGCCCGGCTTCGTTGTAGTTGTAGTATTGTCCGCCAAGCCCGAAGTGCGAGTAATAGCCGTCGGCTTCTTCTTCATGGGGAGCGAATGTCAGCCTTCCGAAGACAGCGACATCTTCTCCGCCCTCGGCGTTTTCGTCGGTGTTATACGCTTGCAGATGCGCACCGAAGTGAGCCGTTGTCCACTCGCCGCCATAGAACAAGGTGATAGCGGGATAGCGGGGCTTACTCGCGCCATAAGCGTTGTCGGCAAAGGACGTCTCCATGAAAATATCGAAGCGCCGATCATTGGCTTGCTCGAGATTGTAAGCCGTCTTCATGTTGCCGATGCGTATTTCCCAGTTAGGTGGGAAAAGCGCGTAAGCAAGGTAGGCATCCTCAATCTGTCCTCTACCGCCCTCGGGGTCCCGAGAAGCAAAATCATATTCGAAGACATAACGGAAATCGGTGAGAAGACGTCCCTGAATACCGAGGCGACCACTACTGGTGCTGGCTGCCGAGTTACGAGGACGGAAACCAAGATCACGGTCTTGTTGCAAGAAGAAAGCATCGATGCCGATGCGACCGAACATTTCTGCCGTCCACAAGTCACAGACAACGCCGAGGCGAGAACTGGTATCGATGGTGCACGTGTTGGATTCCTCTTGCGGCTCCATCATGGGCTCCATGATATCATCTTCTTCTTCGTAGACGTCCTCGACGAACTCATCGTATTCGGGGTCATCCATCATCTCAGAGTCATCCATCATCTCGGGCTCTTCGAATTCTTCTTCAATAAATTCTTCTTCTTCGAAGAACTCTTCTTCTTCGAATTCCTCGAATTCGACATCCGCCCTGCTATGGTGTGGTGCCAATGTAGCGGCGAGCGTAAAGCCAAATGCTACCAAAAAGGTTAATCGATTAATCATTATTCACATCTCCATAGTGAGTTAGCGATAAAAAGCGCAACTTGAACGTCTGCCAAGCTCGCCCGCACCTATGCTACGCAAATCCGTTGTCAATGTCAATAATTATAAGCAGCTTTATGGTCTATTTTCTGTAAAATTTTCTTATAGAACGGCTCAATGGGGCATGTTTTTTTCATTTTTTGGTCACAGGCGGGTTCTCCCATCGTGTTTTGTCGTTTTTTGTGGTGTGTTTTGTAACGTCAAACCCGCCCCCTCGTTGTGAGGGGGCGGGCTTTTGTTAACGGTCTACCTTACGACCCTTCAGAGGACGGATTTAGAAGTCCATCTGTGCTCTGAATTGGACGGCTCTTGGGGTATCGCCGCCGCGGCAAGCGACAGCTGCGTCGTCATCGGCACCGACGACAGAACCACATGCGAAGCGGTCCCGGTCGACATAGACGTACTCACCGATGAGTTTCACGTAGGGGTTAGGTTTCCACGTGATACCTGCGGTGATTCCCCAGACTCTTCCACCTTCGTTGTAGGCAACGTTGGCATGAGGGGGCGTTGGCGTTTCGCTACTATCAAGGATGAGTTGATGATAGCGGACGGCAACGCCGATGGCACCGAGTCCGCCACTGCCGAGTCGTCTGACTGGCACGACTCTACCGAAGACACCCTGTTCGGGGAGGTAGTTGTTCCTTTCGCCGGTGAGCCACCAGTTGGCTTGTGCATAGAAGGCATACTGTTCGATGCTCGACCCTGAGGTGGGTTCTTGCACGACTCGTGTAACGCCTGCTTGTCCGCCATAGTTGCGCCAGCCACCGGCAGCATCGAAGCTGACGGTATAGCGATAATCATAGACGAAGCCTCTCGAGCCGTTGTCCAAGTCTCTCGATCCGTTCGTATCGTAGAGGACTTCATCGCTATCGATGGTTGCCAACGAGAAGGGTGCAGCACCCCTGAAGCGATTTTCAGGATTTGACCCGTTGTAGTTGTAGTACTTTCCGCCGAATCCTACGTGCGTATACCAATAGTTTTCCATGTAGGGCGCGTAGGTGATGCGTCCGTAGACGGCAACATCGTCGGCACCGTCGGCATCCTCATTGGCATTGTAGGGAGCCATGTGTGCACCGAGGTTGGCACTGAGGCGCTTATCTCTGGTGTACGAGACGGCAATACCCGGATAGCGGGGTTTGCCATAGCCGTAGGGATTGTCGCTGAAGATGCTTTCCATGAACAAGTCGAAGCGGGCATCGCCTGCTTGATCGAGGTTATAGACGGCTTTCATGTTACCGACTCGGAAGACGAAGTCTCTTATACCTTTGTAGCCGAGATAAGCATCAGAGAGCTGACCTCTTTCGCCGTCGGGATTGCGGAGGGCGAAGTCATACTCCAGTTTGTAGATCCAGTCTTTGTAGAGTGTTCCCGCAATACCGAGACGTGCGGCACGCACGCCTGCCGCACTGGAACGTGGACTGAAGGCACCGGGATTTTCTGAATCCGAATTGATGAAGAGAGCATCATTGATCATGCGTCCGATGATACGAGTCGACCACGTATCGCACAGCACACCCAAACGGGCTTCGGTATCGAGAATACAACCGCCGATTTGTTCTTCGACTTCCATTTCCTCGAATTCCTCTTCCACCATCTCTTCAATTTCTTCTTCGAACTCTTCTTCTTCGAAGTCGTCATCGAATTCCTCAAATTCGAATTCCTCGAACTCGGGCTCGACATCGGCACGCACGCCTTGCGGGGCAAAACACAAAGCCATGCCAGCAAAAAGAGCCACCAAAAGGGTTAGTTTATTGTTCATCTTAGATAGTCTCCATCGTAAGGTTAGACGTTAACAATAAAGCAGAACTCGATTCGCTCAAGCTCGCTTGTGCACCCATGCTACAAAAATCCTATGCGGATGTCAATGTTTTGTTCTATAACAAAGAGCATAGCTACACACGAGACTATTGTAGCCCGAACACGAGGTCTCGTCAATCATAAAATTGTTTTCCCCACAAAAATCATGTCGACGTCACCCCCGAATATGCCGTGTATCATATATGGCACTGTGCCCGAGCAAGAGGTTGCTCGTGTTCTTGCCGACAGCCTTATCGACAAGAGTCTTGTTGCCTGTGTGCATCGCATGCCTCCTATCACGGCAACCTTTCGCTGGCAGGGACAAGTCGAGACCCGCACCGAGTACCCCTTGCTGATTAAAACATCGACTGCTTGTTGTGACTCTGCCCTAGAGCTCATCGCTCATCACCACCCCGATTCATGCCCGGGCATGGTGGTCGTGCCTATCAGCGGCGGCATACCTGATTTTCTCCAGTGGATTGTCGAGACAACTCAACCCAACAAAACAGATGACAAAGCCTGAACAACGCCCTATAGTCGCGCACATACTCTTTCTTTTTTGAGATAACAGATGGCAACGACCCCAAAAGCACAAGCAGCCAAGCCCGCGAAAGCCTCACAGAAGTCAGCGCGGGCAACGAAGGCAGCGAAGACGGCGAGTCCCCCTCCTCAAAAGGCGGGCAAGGCTGAGTCGTCTACGCCAGCGGGCAAGCGTTTTGGTGTGGCGTCTCTTTATACGTTGATGGGACGCACGCCGATGCCGCAGGCAACGCGGCAGCCTGTCTGGCACCTCATCGATGCTGAGGGGCTTGTGTTGGGTCGTATGGCGGCGCATGTTGCTCGTCTGTTGCGCGGCAAGCACAACCCATCGTTTACGCCACACTATGCTTGCGGCGACAAAGTCATCGTTATCAACGCCGAAAAAGTTGCCCTGAGTGGTAAAAAAATGGATACCATGCTGTTTCACTGGCATACCGGCTACCCCGGCGGCTTGAAGGTGCGCAAAGCACAAGACATCCTAGAGGGCAAACGCCCCGAACGCCTCGTCATCAAAGCCGTCGAACGCATGATGAAACACGGGCCCCTCGGAAGACGCTTGATGAAAAACCTCTACGTCTACACAGGCGAGAACCATCCTCACCAAGAAGCCAAACCGCAGATTATCGACATGCGGGCTTTGAATAACAAAAACGCCAAACGCTCCCTGCGAGTCTCCTAAGAGGTGCAACCATGACCGAAGACAAAACACCCGTCACAGAAGAGACCCCCACGGCACAGCATAAGCAACCCTCGCAGCCCTTAGACAAACAGGGGCGTGCTTATGCTACCGGCAAACGCAAAAATGCCATCGCTCGAGTCTGGCTCAAGCCGGGCAGTGGGCAGCTCACAGTCAACGGCAAGCAAGCCGATACCTACTTTGCGCGCCCGGTGTTGCGTATGATCTTGCGCCAGCCTTTTGCCGTTATTAAAGACGAAAGTGGCTACGATATTTTCAGCACTGTCAGGGGGGGCGGGTTGTCTGGGCAGGCTTCCGCCTTACGACATGGCATCAGCTTGGCTTTATCATCCTACGACCCCGGTCTTCGCTCGATGCTCCGCAAAGCAGGATTCATCACGCGGGATTCCCGCATCGTCGAACGCAAAAAATACGGACGACACAAAGCAAGACGCTCCCATCAATTCTCTAAACGATAAATTAAACGGGGGGGAGTGTCGGTGGCAATTCGAGGGCGGCTCTGTTTTTATCGCCTTGTTTGATGTGTGTGTAGGCGGATTCGATCATCATGCCGGCAACATCAGTCCCTGTTGCACCTTCGATGCCTTCGAGTCCGGGTGCCGAGTTAATTTCGAGCACCATGGGCCCGCTTTTTGAGCGTAGGATATCGACGCCGGCTACGTGCAGTCCCATGGCTTGAGCGGCGTTAATGGCGGTTTTTTCTTCATCTTTGGTTGGTTTAATGGCTCGGGCACTGCCGCCAAGATGCAAATTGGCGCGGAACTCGCCCGGTGCTGCTTCTCGTTGGATGGTGCCGACAACCTGTCCATCGATGACAAAGCAACGTAAATCTTTGCCGTCGGCTTCTTTGATGAACTCTTGCACGAGAATGTTGGCTTTCAGGCTTTTGAAGGCGTTGATGACGCTTTCTGCGGCTTTGGCGGTTTCTGCCAACACGACTCCTTTGCCTTGTGTGCCTTCCAAGAGTTTAATGACGAGCGGCGCGCCGCCGACCATCTTGATAATGTCGTTGGTATCCATCGGCGAGTTAGCAAAGCCAGTCGTTGGCATGCGTATCGCACGATTCGCCAACATCTGTAGGGAGCGCAGCTTATCTCGAGAACGAGCAATGGAAATCGAGTCATTCAGACAAAAAGCCCCAATGGTCTCGAACTGGCGTGCCACCGCACAGCCGTAGAATGTCATCGACGGGCGGATGCGCGGAATAACAACATCAACGTTGTTGAGTAACTGCCCGCCGCGATAGAAAATCTGCGGCTTGGAGGCACTCATGTTCATGTAGCATTGGCTAATGTTGACGAAGCGCATGTTATAGCCGCGCTCTTCGCCGGCTTCCATCAGGCGTTTGTTCGAATACAGATTAGGGTTGGTCGCCAGAACCACCATATCCAGCTTGTCTTTTTTGGGTTTCTTTTGTGCCGTCTTATAGAGACTTTGGGCATCTTTCGTGGTCTTCTTACCCAGCAAGGCTGAGCGATTCGGGTCAATAAGAACGTGGTCGCCTAAGGCTTCTCTGCCGATGAGCATACGAAAGCCCATGGCATCGCGATTGGTGAGGGTAATCTCGATATCCCACGTCTCTTTGCCGAGGGTTATGGGCGTCCTAATAACGTAACGGTGTTCGGCAACACCGCTAGAACTTTTGATGGCGCGGCGGTCGATAATCAGACCGCGACAGCTTTTGATGGTGCGGTTGTCGTCTTGTAGCGGGTGAATATCAAAATGGGCATAACGCTGGCCGTCTTCCTCAAAGAGGCTGATATTAAAGGCATGCAGAGCCGACGTTTTAGCCCCCGAATCGATACGTGCCTTAATCGCCGGCAAACCCAGCTCAGGCAGAGCACACCACTCTTCTTTACCGATAACTGTTTTGTCAGCTGGATTGATTTTTTTCGTCATGGTTGTTCCTTTGCGGTGTAGGGTTGTTTACGTGACCTTGCTGATGGGGCCATAGCGTTGGTCGTTGAATTGTTCGTGCTCCTTCAAGTCCTCGAAGGTGGCGATGTGGAACGAGGCATCGCCCGTATTAATCAAGGGGAGCGTCGTTGCGCCGATAATCATGCCGTTCAACGGCGACTCGACTCGGGTGGCATGATACCCGAATGGGTCAGAAATGACACCTAAAATTTGTTTCTTTTTGACTGTATCACCGACTTTGACAAAACTTTGTAGGCTGCCGCTTTGCGGTGCGCGCACCCAGTGGCTTGTGCGAGCAATGAAGATGGGCTTTGTGCCTTCTTCTTTTTCGTGTGTGGTCTTGATCATGCCTATCTCGCGCATGACATTAAGGATACCCCGCAGTGCCGTATCAATAGCATAATCGTCAAAACGTAAAGCCTCGCCGCCTTCGAACAGGAGCATCGGTATGTTCAGTTCTCGTGCTGCTTCTCGCAACGAGCCATCGCGCAGCTGGGCGTTAATAATCACCGGCGCATTGAAGGCTTGTGCCAGCTCTTGTGTTTCCCCTTGGTCGAGACAGGCACGTATCTGCGGAATGTTCGTGCGCCGAACCGCACCCGTGTGCAAATCAATGCCGTGTGTGCATTTTTTGACAATCTCTTCCATAAACGTATAAGCCAACTGACTGGCAAGAGGCCCCTGATAATGACCAGGAAAACAGCGATTCAGGTCTCGCCTATCCGGTAGGTAGCGCGACTTGTTGTTATAGCCAAAAACATTAACAATCGGCACAAGAACTAAAGTGCCACAGATGTCTTGCGTGCTCTTGAGGTCAGGATGGTGGAGCAGACGTTTAATGACTTCGACGCCGTTAATCTCGTCACCGTGGATGGCAGCAGAGACAAACAGGCGGGGTCCCTCTTTTTTGCCGCGCATGACTTTCACCGGGATGGTCATCTCGGTATAGTCATAGAGGCGGGGAAGCTTGATATGAACTTGTTTGCGACTATTCGGAGCAATAGACGCCCCGCCAATGGTCACATTTTTATTCTCTTTCATCATCTGTTACTGTGTATCAAGATAGACTACGGTTAAGTGAAGTATATATGTTGGTGTCTCAGGATGCTATGGTGGTTTTTCAAAAAACGTAGAGTGCTTTTCATGCCTATATTTTTGCTGGTTATATGTGTATCTGTGCTGGTTGTGCCAGTGGGGGCTTCTGCTGCCCGTGACGAACGGCAGGGACAAGCCGAGTCGTACGTCCAGCAGGGTATTGAACGTTATGAGCAGGGGGATATCAGCGGTGCGCTTGCGGCTTTTACCCGTGCCCTTGAGTCGGACGAGACCAATGCGGATGCTTACAGCTATCGCGGGTTGGCACACCACCATCAGGGGCGCATCCCTGAGGCTTTGCGAGATTACGCCCGTGCTTTGTCTTTGCGTCCTGAGGATAGCCTTGCTTTTACAGGGCGGGGTATCGTGCTGTATCAGCAAGGGGAACTATCGGCAGCTTTGCGCGACTTTCAAAATGCGTTGCGGGTGGATCCGTTGAATGGGGACGCATCTATTGGGCTCGGGCTGGTCTATGAAGGCAAAGGTGACTACAAAAAAGCCATCGCGGCGTATAATCGGGCGCTCAAGATTGATGCGGACAATGCCACTGCTTATACGGGGCGGGGTATCGTGTTCTATTTGATGGGCGAGCGCGCGCAAGCAAAACGAGACTTGGAACGTGCTAGGGAACTTGGCGACAGCAAAGCAGCAGACTTCTTGCAACGATTCGATTTTTAAGGGCACGTGCCTATCGAGTCTTGACGAAATGATTGATACGTTCTATCTCTTGTTAGAGTATGGTTGTCTTAGGACGTGAATTTGGTTTTTTCTTATGCTTTCTCGTGTATCATTCTTAAAGGATTTTGTGGGTCGTTTGGGCTCAGGGGTGGCGCGTGCCGCGCCTTCTATTAATTTTGGGGAAGATATCAACGCCGCGGTGCGTCGCGATATGGCATCCGACTTCTGGGCAATGGCTGATGACTGGCAGACAGTGGGTAAAGACATGAATAGAGCAATCGAGGAAGTCGTGGTTGTCGATACCAAAACACAGCCGACTATCATTGATAAGGATAACGAGAGGGTGGTTGTGCGCGTCGATGCCGAGACTCTGTTGGACATCATCGAGCAGGCTAAGGGATACACGACTATCGGCATCATCGATAGAGACACTAAGAAGATTATCGCACGGGCGGATATCAAGACGCTATTGAAATCTATCGATACTGACGCTGTCCGAGCTCTCTTAAAGCCTAAGCGTAGACGCAAAAATGGTAGCAAATAACGATAAAAAATAAAAGCTCACTGGTGCGCGTGTCGAAGGGGAGCATAGCTCAAAAGGAAATAGAGGCTTTCGGCTATGATGTGCCCACTTAGAATAGTAACGTGAGTCCTAGCTCGCGGTGGCAATTGCTGAGTTGCTCTTAGGCTCAATCTATGCTTTACGTCATGCTTAGTTTGGCTCCGACAATAGATACCTATGAAAGATACGGTTACAAATCACGCGCACATGATTACACAGGGGAATGGACAGAGCGTTCTTACCGTTGCTTTTTTGTTTGCAGGTATAGGCAATTTTTGCACTTCTTTTCGGCTTGCAGGCTTTAGTCCCATCTGGGCAAACGAGTTGGATGACTCGGCTTGTGCGAGCTTCCGTTTCCGTCATGATGACGTAAATTTATATGAGATGGACATAAGAGAGCTAAAAGTTAGTAGCCACGATTTGCAACCACCTGATGTGCTAGTGGCAGGTTTTCCGTGTCAGAGTTTTTCACAGGCAGGAAATCGCAAAGGATTTTCCGACCCACGCGGACGCTTGTTTTATGAGATTATTCGTATTCTTGGAGAATTTGGGGAAAATCGCCCAGCACTACTGGTTCTGGAGAATGTTCCTTATCTGCTCTATGGAGAAAGAGGGAGCTGGTTCTCTGAAATCGAGCGTGAGATACGTCGTGCTGGCTACTGGTTTTCTTCTAGTTCCCGCAAGGTAATGAGTTCTTGTGATTATGGGGGCATTCCACAAGATCGCAATCGTTTGTTTATGGTTGCTACCTCGCGGTCTGTTTTTCATGGTAATCCTTTTCGTTTTCCGTCGTCTACCAAAGAGGTTTTACCTCTAACGAGCTTTATAGATAGGAGCAAAAACCCCGGTGAAGAGTATTATTTACCAGTTTCCAACAAGTATCGTGGTTTAATTGATAAGGAAATCCAGAAGACAGGAAACCCCGATAGCATTTATCAGATAAGACGCTACTATGCACGAGGTAAACATAATGATAGATGTCCGACCCTGACTGCAAACATGGGCTTAGGCGGGCATAATGTGCCTTTCATCAAAGATGAATGGGGAATAAGAAAATTGACAGTTAGAGAGTGTGCCAGTCTACAAGGCATGGAAGGGATTACCGAGAAAAATAATAGACTATTTCCTAAAAATGTTCCGCAAAACGAGCAGTATCGACTCATTGGCAACTCAGTCTGCGTGCCGACTGCATATTTGCTTGCATTAGAGTGCATGAACGTATTCGAGAATATGAAGAATAGAAAAGGTTAAACTTGACGGTTTTTAATATTCTAAGTTATAGAACGTGCTTTAGCTTTAGGGAGCAATGGTTATGTCAAAAAAACAAGGATGGAAATTTCCCCCTACTGGTGGAGGGGAAGAACAAGGCTATAGACATGCGGCAACAGAAATTTATAGTGGCGAGCCCTATGGGAGTTTGGCACGCGAAACGGTGCAGAATTCTCTAGATGCAGCAACGAAAGACGGAGCAGTCACTGTCGAATTTAAACTTATTGAATCACGTGATAAGGGGATTGAAGTGTTGAGGGAGTTAGAACCAACCATTAATCTTTGCATAGGAGAACTGAAAGACAAAGAAGGCGAAAGCGAATTTAAGAAAGCAAAAAGAGAAATAGAAAAAAGCGAATATCTCTGCGTACGTGACTTCAATACAATCGGGCTTCAGCCAGCTAACTGGGATGCATTAGTCAAAAAACAAGGAACAAGCCATAAAGAAAATGATACTGCCGGTGGGTCATTTGGCATAGGGAAAAATGCAATTTTTGCAGTTTCCAACCTTCGAACAGTATTCTATTGGAGTTGCTATAAAGATGAAGAATCGCAAAAAATATGCGAACGCTTTCAGGGCAAATCTATACTTGTTTCACACGGTAAAGAAGAAAGATACCAAGGAATTGGCTATTATGGTTACAAGAACAATTGCCAATTTGTGGATACCATGGCTGATATTCCGCCATTCTTTAGGGATACAAACAGTGGTGAGCCTAAACTAGGCACAGCTGTTTGGATTGCTGGTTTCGATAAAAAGGAGAAATGGAGGCACGAAATAGCGAAAAATATTATCGCCAATTACTTCCTTGCTATCCATGACAAAGACTTGGAGGTTCTAATCGCCCCTGAAAAAGATAGCAAAAAGGACAATCTGTACCTCATCGATACGAGTACGTTGTCAGAAATATTCAACGTCCTTAAAGATGATGGTGGTCTTGTTGATCGAGCAAAAATCGATTGGGAAATACTGACTGGTATTAAAGATGAAATTATTGAAGAAAAAATTGACGGCTTTGGCATGTGCGAACTGCGCATTCGGGTCTGTGAAGATGGGGATAAGACTGTCAGTTTCTTCCGTTCTGGTATGTTGATAACGCGTGGGCAGGAAAAATTACGCAGATGGCCCGGTGTAGATTCGTTTTATGCTACATTTAGGTGTTGTGACCCAAAGGGCAATAAGATTCTCCGTAGCATGGAAAATCCAGCACACAATGAGTTCCACCCAAAACGTCTTGATTCTGAAGAAAAAAAGCAGTTTAATAAACTGATAGAATGGATTCGAACAAAGATAAAAGAAATTGCCGGCAGAGAAATTGAGCTCAGTAAAAAGTCTAATATTACTGACTTATCTAAATATTTCCCTGACCCTGATTATGATGGGGGTTCGCCTGATGAGTCATCTGACCCGCCTCTAGAAAGTCCACAGGAAATTTATCTCATGCCTCCAAAAAAGCCTGGACGTCGCTTATATGGCTCAGAACCTACCGAAGTGTCTGGTGGGAAGAATGGTGGGGTCGGAGGGAATAGTGGCAAGGGAAAAGGTCGTGGTGGCAAGGGGGGTACTAAACGAGTACCAGGAAAAGTACATTTATATCCCGTCAATAATATTCGTCTTGTGTCGAAAGAAAGTGACAAAAATTGCTATATTGTCTATTTCACACCGGATGAAACAGGGAGAATTAGGAGCTTGCGTCTTTCGATAGCCGGGGACACAGGGCAAACACAGATAGACATTGAGGATTGTTCTCCTTCACTGCCACTTGAGGTAGAGAAAGGAACGCACTGTAGTGTTGAGATTAAAACGTCGGAACCGCTTCCTACTAATTCTGCGCAAATTGTGGAGTTCATAAATGCAATATAATTCGAATAAAGTCTTTCCACATCCAGTGTTGCGCCGAGATAATGATGATTATCAGGGTGGCTATGACTTTCAATTTACGCTTGAGTCTCAATCGAAAAAAGATGGGATACATTTCACATTTGAATTTGACCTCTCCGAGGATGCCCCCCTTGTTGAATTGATAAAAAAAGAACAAGCGTGCTATGCCGTTCTTATAAAATCTATAGAAACGGGTTTTCGTCATCTTGAATCAGGTTTTGACAATCAATTTGCATACTTTGTAGAAGAAGGGATTCTCGGCGGAAAAATTACAATTTCACCTTATATTGTCAGTTGTGTTGACATAAAGGGTTTTTCAAGTCCCCTCATACATCCAGAATTCGGTAAAAAGTCTTTTGACTTTGCGAGTGGTACCGTACTGGCTATAGACGAAGAAAAAAATCTTTATGTTACTTCCAAGGTGCATTTGGGCTCAGTTTTTGAGATTGAAGTGGATAATGCTATGGGAGACGATGAATATCGTTACGATAGAGACTATAATCATATCATTATTTCTGTCTCAAAATCTTTTCTTGATAAGCTGAAATTGATGCGTTCAGCACCGAAGGGAGATGCACTTTTGATGCAAGGGATTTATTTCCCGATCATAGTCAGCTTGCTCCATGAGTTAGATGCCGATGAAAAAGATGGAGACGGCATTGATGAAGAATTGAAGTGGGTGCGCGCTTTCTGTGCCAAATTAGAAGAGCAAAATTTGGCTTTGCCCGGAAGTGATAAAGAGAAAAATCGTTTATCTGATGCTCAAAAACTCCTCGAAGGAAGCTTGCAAGAGTTCTTAACTGTCACCGATAAGATTATTAATGATGACTGATACTGTCTATTATCTAAGCGAGAATTCCGTTGCGACGTTGCTCAGTAACATTGAGAAAAATAAAGACTGTTACTTTAGCACGATAAAATCTTTCACTGATATGGTGAAAATAAAAAAGTCGAGTATCTCTTGCACTGGCTCTCTCAGCTTGACTTCTTACGCGCCGGAAGATGACAAGGAGAATGCATTAAAGGTCTATGAGAATCTGAAAAATCTTTCACCTAAACAGGCAAGTGATGAGCGAGTGTGGGCTTACATGACCCATATTGAGGCAAAAGACTACACCTATAATCGCTGGATAAAGGGTTCCTCAGAAGAAGATGTCAAAAGAAGAATAGCGTCACGTTATTTTTTGCCTGATATAAGGTCGTTGAAGAGTAGAAACGCAATTTCACGTCTCTGGTGGCTAGGGCATGCTGCACATAAAGTTACTCCCGATGCACCCAATGAATTTCTAGAGGTTATGCTGTTAGAGCAAGATATATTCGCAAGTGTTTTTGAGCGACCAACAATGGAAACAAATATTGGTATACTCACGTGCATCTATAAACGGTTACGAGAATCATTCGAGAAAGGAGACGGGTTGCTTAAACGAGAAGCCTATCGTGAATGGTTAAAACGCCTTAATTTCGAAGGTGGCGTACGTTTACTTGATGCCTTATCACCTGAACAACTACAACAGCTTGTCAACGATCTGGCAAAAAATGCGATAGAGAAAATGAACTGATAAAAACCTATGTCTGGTGGGCGCGGCTGGGATTGAACCAGCGACCCCTACGATGTCAACGTAGTGCTCTCCCGCTGAGCTACGCGCCCGACAAACTCTTTGCCATCGTTGTTGGCTCTTGTTACTATGCTCTTGTTACTATGAATGTGCATGACTGGCAACAGAAACCACACGTAAGAACAGGGTATGGCACACGTTCCTTTTGGCTATCGCTCCGTTGAGCCTTCCACCAAGCGCAAACTCGTCGAGGATGTCTTCACGTCGGTGGCGTCCCGTTATGATGTTATGAATGACGTGATGTCGTTGGGCATCCAGCGTGCTTGGAAGCAAGCCCTCGTGCAAGCCATTCGTCCCCGCACAGCTATACGTGCGCGCTTATCCGTCCTAGATGTCGCAACAGGCAGCGGTGATTTGGCGGTGCGCATCGCCCATGCTCACACCAACAGCCATGTGGTTGCTTGTGATAGCACGATGTCTATGCTGACTCATGGTCGTGCTACGCGCTCGTCTGCTGATACGTTGCCGCTGCGGTGGCTTGTTGGTGATGGCGAGTCGCTACCCTTTGCCAACGAGCAGTTTGACGTTATCACCAATGCTTTTGGTTTGCGTAACATGACCGATTATGAGCAATCTTTACGTGAAGCCTATCGTTGTTTGCGTTCTGGCGGGCAGTTCCTTGCCCTCGAGCTCAGCCCGGTGCGTGATGCCGTCCTCAAAGACCTATATCAGTTTTATGCTTTTTCTTGTCTTCCGCGGATGGGGCAGTGGATTACGGGCAACGGCGATGCCTATCGTTATTTGGCACAGAGCATCCAGCGTTTTGCCGCGCCGTTTGACATCAAAGCCGCTCTGGGTCGGGCGGGCTTTGTCGATTGTCGAGCAACGCCTTATACGTTCAAAGCCGTGCATCTCTATCACGCTATCAAGGAGTAATCCCCATGTCTTCGGTATCGTTGTTTGCTCGTCTTTTGCGTATTGTGTTCGTGCTGGTGCGTCATGACTTGGGCTTTGTAGCGGACATTGTGCCGATGCCGCGGGTGCTGAAAGGCTTTTTCAGGGTGGGGCGTTTGCGAGCGGGGCGCAAAAAAGAGACTGGCAAACGTTTGGCGCGTGCTTTGACGACACTGGGGCCGGGCTTTATCAAGCTGGGGCAGATGATGGCGACGCGCTCAGATGTTGTCGGCACAGATGTCGCAAGAGAACTGGTGGTGCTACAAGACAAGCTGCCGCCTTTTTCGACCAAACAGGCTTTACGCATCATCGAGGCAGACTTAGGCGCGCCGTGGCAGTCTTTTTACGAGCATGTCGAAGCCAAGCCCGTTGCTGCTGCTTCTATTGCGCAAGTGCACTTTGCCGTGACTCGAGACGGCAAAGAGGTCGCTGTTAAGGTGTTGCGTCCTGATGTTGCTCGTATTTTTGCGAGGGATTTTGCGTTGTTTCGTTGGCTGGCGGCGTTGATTGACAGGCATCGCCCGGATTTGCATCGGCTGCGTTTGCCTGAGGTTGTGGGTGTGTTGGAAAACGTGGTGCGCACGGAGATGGACTTGCGTATGGAGGCTGCTTCCGCCAGCGAGATGAAAAAGACGATGGCGGCGGATGCGCGCTTTTATATTCCGTCTATCGATTGGCAGCGCACGGGTAAGCGAGTGCTGACGATGGAACGTATCGATGGCGTGCGCGTGGATCATCCGTCTTTTGCCGAGTCGGCGACTTTGGGACGAGATAAAATCGTGGTTGCCTGTGCGCAGGCTTTTTTTCGTCAGTTGTTTATCGATGGCTTTTTTCATGCGGATTTGCACCCGGGCAATGTGCTGATAGACAAGCGAGGGCGTATTGTGCTGGTGGATTTTGGCATTATGGGTCGCTTGGATAGGATGAATCGGGCGTATTTGGCGGATATTTTTTTGGCGTTTCTGCGGGAGGATTACAAGCGAGTCGCCGACGTGCATTTCAAGGCGGGCTGGGTGCCGAGTGGCCAATCGAGGGAAGCTTTTGCCAGTGCGGTGCGAGCCGTGGGCGAGCCCATCGTGGGCAAAGCGTTGGAGTCTATTTCGATGGCGGATTTGCTGGCGCAGCTGTTTGCGGTTGCGACCGAGTTCGAGATGGGTATTCAGCCTCAGCTGGTTATGATGCAAAAGGCGATGTTGGTGACGGAGGGGGTGAGTCGGACGCTGTATCCGCAGGCGAATATGTGGGCTTTGGTGCGTCCGCTGATAGCCGAGTGGCAGAAGGAGCACCAGCGTTTTGATAGGCAACTGAAGGAACTGGTGGGGCGCGCTGCCAGCGTGGGCGAGGAATTGCCTGAGCGGGTGATGCGCTTGTTGCGGCACTTGGATGGCTTGAGCGAACAGGGGGTGAAACTGCACCCAGAGACTGTCGAGGCACTGGCACGTAGTCTACGAGAAGGGGGGCGTGCCGAGAGGGGTAGGGTATCGCTGTGGCGAGTGGTGGGCGGCACACTGATAGGGGTGCTGTGCGCGGTGGGGACGTATACGTTAATTGTGCACGGTGGGCTGATGCCGTGAGGGGGGGGTTAGAAGGGGTCGGGGGCTTTGTTGTATTTGGGGTTCTCGCCATATACTGTGCGGTGTGCCACGAGCAATTCTCTTTTTTTCTTCTTAGCTTCTTCGTATGTGCGCACTCGGCGGTCTACTCGCATGTGTGTGAATATCTTAGCACTTCGCAGATGGCGTAGTTCGCGGTCTGCGGGGTCTTTTGTAATGCCTCGATAGACAACCATGCGCCCTTGCTTCAGTTCGTAGTTGTATGTGTCGCGTTCGCTACTTTTGCTCATAACATTCTCCTGTTGTTTGAGGTTGTCATGTTGGGTATTCACTTTATATGTAAACGTTTAATCATGCAAGATTTATTTTTTTTATACTTAAAGTATCATATATATATATTTAAGCAAGGGTGATGAAAGGGACTCTGTGTGTGGTGTGTTTTAGTCTTCGGGGTCGGGGGCTTTGTTGTATCTGGGACTTTTTCCGTGGTGTCCCAGGCGGTATTTTCGGAGCTGTATTGTTTCTATTTTTCTGGCTTCTTCGTATGTGAGCCGTTTGGAGGACATGTTTATATGCGTGAACTGCCAGCCTTGTTCTTTATGTTGTTTTTCGCAATTTTTGGGATCGTTTGTGATTCCTCGATAGACAACTTCGTAGGAATCTTTGACGTCGTAGCAGTAGTATATGTCGCTCTTCGTATTCATAGCATGCTCCTGTTGTTTGTGGTTGCCGGACTGGGTGATGCTTATTATACCTATAAACGAGTGATAATGCAACAATTATTTCTGTAATACTTAAAGTATTATACATTGTTTTTTAATCGGGGGCGATGCGTATTGTCACGGCTTAATGTTCAAGGTTGTTGATGTGTCGCAGCCGAAGATGTCGATGACTTTGATGCAGATAGTGTGCGGGTTGGTGTCGCTGTAGATGTAATCTCGTGTGCTGGTGAGAGTCAGCTTGCGGTCTTTGGTTGTGCGATAAGCTTGCCAGTGATGATTGAAAGGGCGAGTCTCCTGCCAGTCGAAGTCGACAGCCCAAAAGTCAATGAAGTCAAAGGGATTGCGTTGCCCTGCTTGTTCCAGCTCTTTTGGTGAAATTTCCTCGAGGCTCGGGATGAAATCGGTCAGTTGCACGTTCCATGCTTTTTTGCCTTCGTGTTTTGTTGTAAGGGTTTTGGCTTCGATGTAGGCTACGTCAAAAAAGACGGGTGGGTTTTTGGAGTCGTAGTTTTTTTCCATGATTTCTCTTGGGATATACTTCAAGCGTAACGAGACGTTATGCTTGGCACGCAAGCTTTCGATGCGTTGCTTGATGTTCATTGTGAACTCCCACGCTAGACAATAGACTTGGCGTATTTTCAAAGCCTCTGCTGCCTCGGCTATCTTATCTAAGGTATCATTGTCGAGAGAGGAAGCAACAGAATGGACGTAAACAGCACTTTCGTCTTTATGCCCATGCAGATAGAGCGACGGCGGTTCGCTATAAGGCACCGCTTGAAAGAACTCTAAGACCACGCGGCGATGGTCTGCCTCACCATGATGCCCACGGGCTTGCAACCACCACTGCCGCTCATAACGCCCAAGATTGTATACATCAAAAGGACGATAGCGCGCCTTTTTCTCATACAACTCACGCTGAACACCAATCAAACGCTTGCGGGTTTGATGAATAGCATACCGCCCCAAATCACAGCCAATCCACCGCCGCCCTAACTTTTCCGCTACCGCCAGAGTCGTCCCGGAACCACAAAAAAAATCCAATACCAAACTCCCCTCGTTACTCGATGCCTTGATAATACGCTCTAACAGCTTCTCAGGTTTTTGTGTAGGGTAGCCGAGTCGTTCTTTTTGCGATATTTGTCCTCCAGCGGGTATATCCGTCCAGAAGTCTTCAACTAACTTACCTTTGCTAAATTCCTTTTTTACTTCTTCATCTGTTCTTCCTTTTTCAGCGTAGCCTCCAGTAATTCCTGATGTTCCTTCTGTGTACAATCGCCTCTTAGCAAAGGATTCACTATAAGGTAAACGTACCGAATCAGAATTGAATATGACATCTTTTGTTTTTGCGTAAGCTAGAATGGAGTCATGCTTTCTTGGAAAATACTCTTTTGTATTTGAAGGGCCAGTGTAGCACCATATAATTTCATTTCTGAAATTGTCCTTTCCAAAAATTTCATCCAATATCAGTCTTATGTAGCCAACAACACGTTGGTCACAATGTAGATAAAAACTACCACGTTCTGTTAGCAGGTCACGGGCGAGCACAAATCGTTCAGCTAGCATGCCTAGATACGAATCCGTGCCTTCCCCCCATGTATCGCGGTAAGCGACAGTCTCCATCAAAGATTGTTGCTTTTCTAATTGTTCCCCCTCGTCACCAACAGCGAGTTTGGCACAGAAATCAGACCCCACATCAAAAGGCGGGTCGATATAAATCAGGTCTACCTTACGGGCAAACTTTTCATACAGCGTCGCCAGAGCAATTTTATTATCGCCCCAGACAAGCAGGTTACGAAAATCATCATACGTCAGACTCTCATCGAACATAGACGCAGTCTCGCCCCTCTGTATCGGGGTCTCTAAGCGTTGGCGTGGCTCATCGATGCTTTCTACTTTCTGTAGCGGTAGCACAAGTTTCGCTCTATTCGGTTGATAGCGTTTGCCATAGACATCATATTTGCCCTCCCAGACGAACTCGGCTTTTTTCTGTGACAGCGGGTGCGGGTTATCCGGTCCCCAGGATGGTTTTTTTTCTTGTGTCATCGGTATTGTTGCGCTTTGTTTATTTCTCTTGTCAGGTCACCTAACAGTGTTTCCAGTATGCCCAGAGTTTCCACCCATAAGCGTAGCATCCACTTGACTTGTTCCTCAGTCGGTTTTGCTTTGCCACTATAATGGGCAACATAGTGATTGCGGAAGTGATTAACGCTCTGTAGGCACCACAACGTGCGTTTATTGGTTAAAACGGGTTTCAAGCTGTGTTGTAAAGCCATCAGCACACCCTCCCTTTCTGTCTCACGGTTTAAGGCATAATCGATACAGGTAGAAAGAATCCCTAATGCCGAATGAAAATTGCCATAGAACAAGCCCATCCTAATTTTTTTAATGAATCCTTCCTCCTTTTTATCTTTGGCATGATACAAGCTCTGGTCATAGAACATTCTCACTTCTTGCGGGTGGTCGGGTAAGTGACGTCTAATGCTGGCGATGATAATCTTGTCGGCGACATGGTCAAGAGGAAGCAAAAGCGGTTGAAAGGCAGGGGCATAGCTGTCGGTGTCTTCCTTGTTGTTGAGATAATCATAGAGGTCATAGGCATCTAACGCGGCTTTTGTGCCTCTAGGGGAAAGGGCAGCCATGCGTTTTTTGTTGTAAAAGGTTTCGCCCCGTTGATTATCGAGAGGCGCATCGAAGGGCAGACGTTGCGTTGCATTTTTGTTTTTTGTTTCTTCGAGGAGTTCCTTTTTGTAGGTATCACAGGTCGACATCAGCATAGCCAAGCGCGCGGTTTTGGCTGCCTGTAACACGTGCTCAGGAACATAAAGGAATTGCCATGGTGTTTTTGTTGCCTTCGAGATAATCTTACACCAAGACTCTGCTGCGTCGACCTTGAGCCCAACGTCACGGTCTTCTTGTCCCTTCAATTCGACCAAGACGCACCTTGAATCATCGAGACGGACAATAAAATCGGGTATATAAATGCAAGGACGGCGCAAGCGGTTAAAGTAGTTAACATGCAAGGCTTGCGGTCCCGCGTTTTTGGCAAAAGCAACCACATCGCTAGCACCATCGATAAACTGGGCAAAGCGTTGTTCGAGGCTAGAATCACACGGAACCAAATTAAACAGCGTTTTCTTGCCAGGGATAGCCGGGCGTTTTTCGCTGTAACTGGCTTGATAGGGGCGATAGCTTTTTAACGCATTAGATGTGTTGAAGGTGGGCGGGTTTGGTCGATAGTATCGTTCATTCACCAAAGGCACAAACACGCGCAGGATACTTTCCCGCACATCATCATCGCCTAAGCGGACACTGAGCTGGGCGTTGGTCTCAGCGATAGGTTTGCCAAAAAGATGGTGGGTGACAAAGTATTTTATATGCGGGGCAATCCATGCAAAATCTGGCAAGTGACCGCACGCGAGTCGCAGCTCCCGTTTATAAAAACTGATAGCCCCGGTTATTCCCTGATTGAGTAGGGGCATGTGCAGTTTCATTTCTTCCACCAGTTCTCGCGTGAGATAGTGGTATCCCTGATAATTAACAACGTCACTGCGTTTTTTGCCAAGCTTAAGCGGGGCAAACCCGCTTTGTTTGCATGCTTGGTCGACGTCTTGCTTTGTAAGAGAGCGGGGCTTCTTGTTTTCCTGGTAAGCACCTTTGGTGCGTGGAATCGTGATATTGAGGGCTTGCGTATCTTTGTTTTTCTCATCGACGTAAATAGTAATTGTGGTTGGGCGCACCTTATTGAGACTCTGGACTGTGAAAGGTAAGCCTTCCTGCACCATCGTTTCATCATAAATTTCAACAAAGCGCGGGTGATCAATGACAACAACAGTTTCCTCGACATCTTGGTGAGGCAGGATACGGCGTAAGCCCCGCCCTAAGGTTTGCTCAGGGAGAATTCGTGATTCTGCCGTATAGGGACGCAACGGCACAATGACGGTGACGTTGCGCACGTCCCAGCCTTCCCGTAGCATCAGCACCGAGACAATACAGCGATAGGGGCTTTGCGGGCTATCGAGGTCTCGGCTCAGTTGGCGCAACTGACGTAAATCCTCATCGGAGATACCGCTTTCTTTTTCGATGAATTCCAAGCGTTGGTTTTCTCCTGTGCCGACTTTTTTTATTCTGCCTTTTAGGCGGGTGTGTAGGTTAATGACTTTGCCGTTGAGGTCGGCAAAGTTCTTATCGGCATTAAGGACGTTGGTGATTTGATTCGCGGCATCGGTGTTTTCACACATGACAAACATCAGGGGTATGACACCACATTTTTCCCACTCTTTTTTGCTTTTAAGCCAACGTTGGTAGCCAAGGGTTAGGTGGTGGTGATAGCGTATCGCCGCGTCGTCGTGATTATCATGCTTGAGCTCTTTCGACTCGCCAATGATAGGGGTTTTGACAATACCCGCATCGACGGCTTCGCTTAAGGGCGAGTCACAGATAATATGACGGAACAGGTTGCCTTTATTGTCTTTTGGTGTGGCAGAAAAATCCAGCTGGGCAATAATACCGCTACGGGGTTGGCGTTCTTGTCGGTCGTAGATGGTGTCGTGAATGGTTCTTAGGGCTTGATTCCAAGCTGAATCAGGATCCCATACGTGGTGGGCTTCATCGTTCAATACCATGAGCCGTTTAAGAGAAAATAAACTCTCGTGGAAACTGTCACGCATGGCTTTACGCGTAGAAGATGGCGGTGCTTTGCCCAAAACATCGATGCCTTCCCGCGTATCATCGCTCTTACGTGAGGGCAGTAATCGATGAATGTTGGTAAGGTAAAGCATACCCGTATCATCTGTAACAGAATAGGATAAAGCAGAATCTTGCAAGCACACCGATAAATGCCAGTGGTGCTTCCATTCTCGAGGGATAAGCGGGTCGGTCTGAAAAATATCGCGCCCGTCCTCAGGGTAAAAGTCCTGTCGTAGACGCTCATACACGGTCAGACTCGGAGCAACCGCAAGAAAATGCTTTGTCATCGGTGAATCGGGCTCAAACAAGGCGTGAAAATAGCTCCAGACAAGAGCCATACTCATGCACTTGGTTTTACCGCTCCCTGTTGCCATTTTGAACGCATAACGCCCCCACTTGTCATTATCGGGGTCAATGCCGAGGGCTTCGATACTTTGTGGCGTGTTGTCATCGAGCAGGGCAGGACGAGCCCCTTCTTTATCATTGAATATCAAAGGCTTGCCAGGGGATGGCTCAGACCAAACAGCTTGGCTCTGGTGTTGATGTTCTATGAGATTATACAGATTGTTAACACCGCACACTTCTATCAGATAAATCAGCGTCTCAATGGCTTCCCGTTGACAAAAGTAATAATGAAAAGGATAGCCTGTGCCATCAGGACGTTCTATCGTGTGGTCGCTACAAAACCAGTGACGCAAAAGCGTGCGAGTCGTTTTGCTGACACCAGCATAGAGGTCATCGCCGCGCCATGTATCCACTTGACGGCGGAGGTCATTAATTCCTTTAATATTCGAGGAACGGCGAGTGTTCTCAATAGTCGATTTCGCACCATGGGGCAATGATGCCCTTCTGTGACGACAGGGATATTCCCAAGGCTTATAAAGAGGACTAAGAGGTGTTATCTTTTGAGAAGGTATCCATTAAGTCTACCATCACAGCTCAGGTTTGCCAACAGCAATAATCAACCATTGACCTTCCAGCACGTCACGGGCGACTCGTTGGATGTCCTCCAGCGTCACGTTCTCGAACAGCACTTGTCTTTTTTGTGGGTAGTCTTTCGCTATATCGTCCAGTTGCAAGTTCAACGCAAAGCCCGCCAATGACGATGTCCGCACCAGATTCAAATACAGGCTATTGATAACATACGTCTTGGCATCATCCAGTTCATCTTGGCTAACTTTCTTCGTTGCCATTTTTTGCGTTTCCCGCCGCAAAATATCGATGCTCTCGTGCACCCGCTCGTTTGATGTCGCCAACCGCCCCTGCAACAACGGCACCGCATAGCCGTCCCAGCTGAACGTCGACACGCCATAGGCAAGCCCGCGCTTTTCCCGTATCTCTTCCATCAGCCGAGAACTAAAGCTGCCCTGCCCAAAAATGTAGTTCATCAAATGATAAGCATAAAAATCGGGGTCGTTGCGCGCCACGCCCTTTCTGCCAAAATACACAGTCGTCTGCGGAATGTCCGTGTCAATCACATGCAAAGTCGGCTCAGGCAAAGCCGGCTTTTTGATGTCAGCCAGACGGCGTGTCGTGGTCTTTTGCCACCCGCCAAACAGCGTATCCAGCACGTCGCCCAGTTCTTCAGGCGTGATGTCGCCCGCCGCCGCCACCGTCAACGCCTCACGATTAAAAGCATCGGCAAAGTATGCCTGTATGTCCGTGCGCGTGATGTTAGCAAGATCCGCCTCGGTGCCAATCACCGGCACGCCATAAGGGTGCTCAGGAAAAGCCCGCTCGAACCAACCGAGTTGCGCCAGAGAAGCAGGGTCTTCCTGCCGAGAACGTATCGTTGCCCGCTTTTGTTTCTTGAGACGCTCGATGGAGTCCTTGTCGAAGTTAGGCTTCGTTGTCGCCAACACAAACAGCTCGAGGGCTTTCTTCAAATCCTTTTTCAGCACCTTCAGGCTGCCCCGTAGCCAATCCTTCGATGCCCAGAACGACAACGATACGTTGTGTTCTTCCAGTTGCTCGTGGAATTCTTGGCTGCTGAACGCACCCGCCCCTTCGTCTAAAAGGTGCATCGTCAACAAGGCGAGCCCCTTTTTGCCCTTCGGGTCAAAGGCACTACCGCCCTCGACCGCGAACTCTAGGGAGACAATCGGCAGATACGTATCTTCAATCAGCCACGCCTCGATGCCTTGCTTGCTGGTGACATCTTGGATAGTTAAAGCAGTGGGCACCGTTGGCTCGGCAAAGGCGGGTGTTACCAGGGGGGGAAAAAACGGCGTAACGGACATCAGGACAGAAAAAACAAAAAAGACAAAACGAGGCGAGCGGGGTGCGTGAGGGGGCTTGCGTGGGGTGCAATATAGATGTGGGGCGTTCATTGCGGTGGTGGGTCTTGTTTTTGTAGCCATGCAGTGAGGGGTTGGATGGTGCCTAAGAGTTCCTGTGCGGCTTGTGCGATGGCTTTTTGTGTGACTTGGTTAATTTTCTGGGGGTAGCGTTCCACATCAGCGATGGTTCTGCCGAGCACGAGGGCGTGTCCGAGAATCATAGCGGGCCCTATCAGGCTATCTCGGTCGAAGATGGCTTGGGCGAGGTATTGGTTTTTGATTCGTTTCAGCATGCGGCTATCGATGGGTTCAGCGAGGAATGCTTGTAGGGCATCACTGACGGCTTGTTCCAGTTGCTCGAGGGACACATTCGGTGCGGGCAGGGCACCGACAACGAATGTATCGTAGTCGAGGGCATTCGAGAAATAGGCGTAGACGCTGGTTGCGACTTTTTGTTCTCGCACCAGTCGTCCGTAGAGGAACGATGTGCTACTGCCGCCGAGAATCTCTGCCAGCAGGTCATAGACTTCGTCGGGGGTGCGTTGGGTTGCGTGATTGATGCTGGGCATGACCCACAGCCGTTGCCATTTTTCTTGTTGCACTCGTGGGTCGGCAAGTTTGACGTAGGATTGGGCAAAGCGCGGCGGCGATATCGTGCGGTCGCGCACAGCGGGGCTGGGAGAAACTTCGCTGGTGCTGTCATTGTTAGGAATGACGCCGTAGTATTTTTCCGCGAGGGTTTTGACTTCGGTGGCGGTGACGTCGCCGCTGACAATTAGGATAGCGTGGCGGGGCTGATAGTGTTTGTTGTAGAAGTCGATAGCATCGGCGGTGGTGAGTTTTTCGATTTCGTGTTGCCATCCGATGATGGGGATAGCGTAGGGGTGGTTGGTGTAGAGTGCTGCGGAGACGGCTTCATCGAGAATTGATGCGGGGTCGTTGTCGACTCTTTGTTTGCGTTCTTCGATGATGACGTCTCTTTCGGGGTAGACGGTGTCATCGGTGAGGACGAGGTTGCGCATGCGGTCGGCTTCGTGGCGCATGATGGTCTCTAGGGTGTTTTTGGGCACGGATTGGAAGTATGCGGTGTAGTCTTGCGAGGTAAAGGCGTTGTCTCTGCCGCCGTGTCGTGCGACAATTTTGGAGAATTCGCCGGCGGGGATGCTTTTTGTGGCTTTGAACATGAGGTGTTCGAAGAAGTGTGCGAGTCCTGATTTTCCTGCTTCTTCGTCGGCGGCGCCGATTTTGTACCAGACCATCTGTGCGACGACGGGGCTACGGTGATTTTCTATGACGACCACCTGCATGCCGTTATCGAGGACGAATGTCTGTGGTCGAAAAACGGACGTTGGAGCCTCGGACGCGGCGGGGGCGGGATGAAGAAAAAGAGCAAGCACAATCAAACAGACACGTAAATACGCAGCGTTCATGAGTCTTCACAGACGTATTGTCCGTTGGAGTCGAGGACGACTTTTTTGCAATCTTGCGGGATGTGTTGTGTGTCGGCGTCTCGGTAGGTGGGTATGGTGCTGCGGCGTTGCTGTTGTTTTTCTGTTGCGGAGCGTCGCGCGGCTCTTTTGGGGCGTTTTTGTGCGCGTTGGCTCCGTTTGATTTGTTTGGCTGTCGGCGCAGAGCCGTCTTTGGGCGGACGGAGCGTAAACTCGGGCGGCAGAGTCAGGGGCGGCACGCGAGTCACGTCGCTGTCGATTTCGGGTTTATCGATGCCAACGGCTTGGCGCATCTCTTTGCCGCAACTGCCAAGAGAGACAACGGCAAGCACAAGAACGAGAAAAGAAAGAGGAAAACGCATGGTCATGTAAAAGTGGGGTCAAAGAGGTCAGACGTGTTTTTCAGTTTGAGGTTACGTCTTTGTGGTATACTAATGTATCTTGTTCGCATTGCAAGGGGGGATTTTAACGATTGAGAGGTGTGTTGTGGGTTATATTGAAGAAGTTGTCACCAGTGAAGAGAAGATTGTTGCTCTTCATTCATTGAGCGGTTGGGCGTTGTGGTTGACGCCGAGTCTGTTTGTTTGTGCGGGCATCGTTTTGGATATTTTGTTTGTGTCTGGTGTTTTTTCGCCTTTATTGAGGGGGGACGTGGGCATGGTGTTAGTGAGTGAATGGGTTATTTCTTATGGTGGTTTATTTTTGGTGGGGTGGGGTGTATGGGAGTTTCTACATTCTTTTATTCGTTGGTTGACGGTGCATATGGGCTTGACGGATCATCGTGTCATTTACAAGGAGGGCTTAATTCGTCGGGAGACGGACGAGATGCGTTTGTCTAAGGTGGAGACGGTGGACATCAATCAATCGGTTATGGGTCGTATTTTGGGCTATGGCACGTTGGAGATGACCGGCACGGGTGGGTCTCGTGTGGTGTTCCGTGACATCGATGAGCCGATGCGTAATAAACGTTTTATCGATGAAGCGGTCATGCAAGCAAAGAAGCACGATTATCGGTAGGTGTGGGATGGTTGAACTGGACATTAGCCCTCTGGAGAAAGCCGTTGCACAGTTGGAATTGTTCTTGGCACAGGCAGAAAAAGAAAAGAATAATCCTGACAATAGGCGTATGACTCAGACGGCGTCGATTAAGGCTTTTACGGATACGTATGAGGTGAGTCACAGGATGTTGAGGCGTTTTCTTGAGATGACGGAGGCGAATATGCAGGATGTTCGGGAGTTGTCATTTCAGGGTTTGATTCGTCTGTCTTTGGTGCGTGGCTTGGTGAAGGGCGAAGTCAAAGCGTGGCTGGCGTATCGGGACAAACGTAATAAGACGAGTCATGTGTATGATGATGGCAAGGCACAGGAGGTTTTTTCTGTGGTGCCTGATTTTTTGCAGGAGGCGCGTTTTGTTTGTGCGACGTTGCGGGCGAGGATAAAGCAGGGATGACTGAGGCGATAGAGCTAGAGCCAGAATACGTTGCGTTGGTGCGTGCTATTTTGAGGCGTCATGTGCCGCGGGGCGTGCGGGTTTATGCGTTTGGCTCGCGGGCAAAGCGGTTGGTGCGGGTGCGTTATGCTGATGTGGATTTGTGCTTGCGAGGCGAGGGCAGGGTAGAAGCGAAGGTTATCAACGCCCTGAAAGATGCTTTTGATGAGAGTATACTGCCGTATCGAGTGGATGTGCTTGACTGGCATACGTTGCGGGAGCCGTTCCGTAGCCGCATCGAAAAAGATTTTGTCGAGGTAATGACGGCTGGATAGGAATTTAGGAAAATATATACTTGTTGCCCTACAAATGAGAAAGTATTAAAAAGTCGATATAGAGGGAGTATGTATAAAGAGTTGACGAATTAATGGTTAATATTCATCAATTGCTAGGGGCTCTTGGCTTTGTGGAGCAGGCACATACCTTTGAAAAGTATTACGAGAAACACGACTGCAAGATAGTAGTATCCCTAGCTCAATCAACAATTAACTATCCGAAACAAATCAAGGTTTATGCTCATACCACAACAAATTTTTCAAATGATGAAAATTTTGTTGTTTTAGAGTGTGTGAACAGACTTTTAGAGAAAGGCTACTCTCCGGACAGAATCGAGTTGGAGAAGAATTGGGCTTTGGGAAAAAACAACAAGGGAAGGCTGGATATATTAGTAAAGCAAAAAAATAATGAATCTCCTTATCTGATGATTGAGTGCAAAACGTTTAAATCAGAATTTGATAAAGAAGCACAAATTATGGTTGAGAAGGAAGGGGGACAACTGTTCTCATACTGGCAACAGGATCGTAATGCTGATTATCTTTGTTTATACACATCCGAGGTAAACAACGACGGTCAAATTGAATACAAGAACAATATAGTTCCGATTGATGAAAGTATTAGAAACACTCAATCGGTCAAAGCTGCTACTGAGCGTTGGAACAAACAATTTCTTCCCAACGGCATATTTGAAAAAGAAGTTAATACGTATAATATTAAAACCAAGCCCCTATTGTGTAAGGACCTGAAGCAATTGCAACAGGAAGATGGTAAGAGAATATATTCACAGTTTCTAGAAATTCTGAGGCACAATGTTATTTCAGACAAGGGAAATGCGTTCAATAAGATATTCAATCTTTTCTTGTGTAAGATTGTCGATGAGAATTGTAGTGAAAACACAGAGCTTAAATTTCAATGGGTTGAGGGGCGTGACAGTGACGAAATTCTTATAGGTCGATTGAATGACTTGTTTAAGGAAGGTATGAAGCTTTATCTGAAAAAGAATGTAACTGACTATAGTGCTGATGATTTGGAGTTGCGTGATGATAGTAAATTAAAAAGAATAATCACTGAACTTCGTCTTTACAAAAATCAGGAGTTTGCTTTTATCGAAGTTTACAATGAGGAGTCATTTAAGGAAAACGCCAGAGTTGTAATTGAGATGGTAAAACTCTTGCAGGGATGGAAAATTAGGTATTCACATAAGCAACAATTTCTGGGAGAATTTTTTGAGCTATTATTGAATGCAGGTTTCAAACAGGAATCAGGACAGTTTTTCACACCAATACCATTGGTTAGGTTTATGATTCGAAGTCTTCCTGTAGCTGAGATTATCCAGGAAAAAATAAGAAAAAAAGAAACAGATTTTTTACCTAACATAATTGATTATGCTTGCGGAAGTGGGCACTTCATTATTGAAAGCATGGATGCTGTTCAACAAGTAGTCAAATCTCTGAAATTGTCAGATTTGATACCTACTCAAGAGAAAAAGCTGAAAGGATATTTGGCGGACGAATTTGCGTGGGCAGGGAATTTTATCTATGGGATTGAAAGAGATTATAGATTAGCGAAGACATCTAAACTTTCATCGTTTCTGAATGGAGACGGCGAAGCTACGGTGGTACATGGGTCGGGCATTGACGCTTTTTCAACCGATTCTTACACAGGTAAATTGAAAGCAAAAAAAGGAGAAAAAGAGAACCCTGTTTTTGATATATTAGTGGCGAATCCTCCCTATGCAGTGAAGAGTTTCAAGACAACCGTAAGGGATGGTCATAAACTTTTCTCTCTATTTGATAAACTTGGCGATAAAAGTGATGAGATTGAAGTGCTGTTTGTCGAACGCATGGCGCAATTGATTAGACCAGGTGGAGTTGCGAGCATCGTGTTACCCAAATCATTTCTCAATAATAGTGGAATTTATGAACACGCTAGAAGGTTAGTTTTTGAGAATTTTTTCATTCGAGGAATAGTTATTCTTGGTGGCAATGCTTTTCCATCCACAGGGATTAACACGGTGATATTGTTTTTGAAGAAGCGAAAAAAAACACTGAATTTGGTAAAGATGAAAGATATAAAGGATGCAGTAGCGGAAAACAACAATGTGGTATTGGTTCAAACCGATAAAGGAGGGACAAGTGCAGAGAAACATTTTTTAGGATACGAATGCAGTAACCGTAAGGGTAGTGAGGGGATAATATTAAGAAGAGAGAAGTTCCTATATAGTGACGAGGATGTTATGTCGGATGAATACGTAAACAGTTACATCTATAAAGCTATGCTCGAACATGATATTCCCCCGATAAAATCGCGTCTTTCGGATAACATCAAGGTTGTTCAGTTGAAAGATATAATGGATTGGACGGATGAAGAAGGTAATGAGTTTTCAAATGCTATTTTTACCGATTTGTATAAACTACATCATGAAGAAAACATCCTTGAGGTTATGTTTCCATATATGACAAAGTTGGAATCAGGCAAGCGTCCGAAGGGCGGTGTGTCAGAAAATATGGAAGGTGTACCCAGCCTTGGAGGTGCACATATTGGCGAAAATGGTGAAATTGAAAAGGCTGATATGAGGTTTGTGTCGAGTGAATTTTACAAAACTATGAGTAGCGGTCGCGTTCAAACAGGTGATATTCTCGTATGTAAAGATGGTGCTAGAACGGGAAAATGTGCTTATTTTGATGACGAAAAATATGTTTGTTGCGTGAATGAGCATGTGTTTTTAATACGTACTGATGAAAAAAAGGTTCTCCAAAAATTCATGTTTTACTTTACGATGAGCACTTTTTTTCAGAGGCAGGTTAAGAAACTCGCGTATAACAAAAAAGGTCAGGCAGGGTTAAATCTTGACCATTTCAAGAAAATTCTGTTTCCCAAGTTCTCTCTGAAAGACCAAGAAAGGATAATAAGTGAAGTGGAAAAAAATGGTCTGATTCGGGGAGCAAAGGCAGGCTGGCGTTAGTTGACAATATATTTGTCAAAGAAGGACTGTTTAGCTCTGAATAAAAAAAGGTGTGCTTTGTTATTAAAGCTTAGATTGTGCCCGCTCCCCAAACCATAGTTCCCTCACCAGATAGAGCACGGCTCCGCACGTGATAGCCGAGTCCGCCACATTGAACGCGGGCCAGTGGTAGCCGTTCCATAGTTCCACATCCAAAAAATCCACCACCGCCCCATAGAAGAATCGGTCTAAGCCGTTGCCCCACGCGCCCCCTGCAATCAACGCCAGCCCCACCGCCTGCCATAGCTGTGCATGCTGTGTCGCCCACAGCAACAGCCCGACCCCCACGACACAGGCGAACCCGCCCAGCACCCACGGCGGCACTGCCCAATCCGCCGCCATGCCGAAGCTCACGCCGGTATTCAGCACCAGCACCAACCGCACCCGCGGCACCACATCGATGAACTCGCCCCAGCCCAACAGCGACAGAATCCACTGCTTGCTCGCCACGTCCGCCACCAGCACCGCCACGAACGTCACGCCAACCAAAACCCTATGATGCGCCAACCAAAGCATAATCCCTCTCCGCCACCTGACACCGCGCACACAACGCACCCTCACCGCCCTCATGCCGCTGCCAGCAACGCGGACACTTAACGCCCCCATGCGGCGACACAACACAAGCAACGCCCTCGACACCATCCACCCGATGCGCGCCCGCCGGGGCTTCGCCGGTATGCAACGCGCATGACGACACAATCGCCACCTCCGCCCAATCCACGTCCACGTTCATACCCTCAGACACATACACATCCACATGAGCATCCAAACTCGCGCCAATCACCTTCTTCTCACGCGCCCGCTCCAAAGCCGACGTCACAACCCCGCGCACCTGTCGAATGTGCGTCCACGTCTGGCTTAAAGCCTCATCGCGCCAGCCCGCATCCGCAGGAGGCAAGCCCCGTGCTGCGATACCCTCATGCAAAGGCTCATACGCTCGGTTGCTTTGTTGGCAGTAGACCTCCCACGCCTCATCGCAGGTAAAGCACAACACGGGTGCCAGCCACCGCAGCAGACTCATGAAGATTTGCTCTAACACAAACAGAGTCGCTTGTCGTTTAGGGCTATGGGCGGAATCGCAATACAGGCAGTCTTTACGGATGTCAAAGTAAAATGCCGACAAATCAAGAGCACAAAAATGGACGACTCGGTTGTAAAAGCCGACCAGCCGATAGCCGGCAAGAGCCTCCGTGCGGGCGTCTTCCATGTCCGCAAGACTATGGAGCATAAGACGTTCTAAGGGATAAGCCGACAAATCGGGTGCGGCGTTCGTCTTGCTGGGGGGGTGTTGGTGCAGGTTGCCGAGAATAAACCGCAGGCAATGCCGCAACCGTCGATAAGCATCCACATGCCCTTGCAGGACGGCATCGCCCATCCGCAAGTCGTTGCTCGAGTCCGAGGTCGCCACCCACAGCCGTAACACATCCGCGCCGAAGCGTTGCATGACATCTTGCGGTGCCAGCACATTGCCGCGGGATTTAGACATTTTGTAGCCCTTCTGGTCGAGAACGAATCCATGGGTGACGACATGCTCGTAAGGGGCTGTGCCACGTGTGCCGCAGCTATGCAACAACGATGATTGAAACCAGCCGCGATGCTGGTCTGAACCCTCCAGATAGACATCGGCAGGCACTTTAAGAGCGGGGTTGTCCCGCAACACATAAGCATGACTCGCACCCGAATCGAACCAGACATCGATGATATCGTTGCTGTAGGTAAAGTCGTCAGGGCTATAGTCGGGGGCAAGAAATCGGCGAGGATCCTGTGCGAACCATGCGTCCGCGCCGTCTTGCTGCATGGCTTGGACGATGCGCGCGACCACGTGCTTGTCCCGTAGCACGTCGCCGCTGTCTTTGTGCATGAACACCGCCAGAGGCACGCCCCATAGCCGTTGGCGAGAAATACACCAGTCGGGACGTTCCGCCACCATGGACGTTATCCGAGTCTTGCCCGCTGGCGGATGCCAATCGACCTTGTCTATGGCAGCAAGGGCTTTGTCCCGTAAGCCGTTGTGAGTCATGCTGATGAACCACTGGGGTGTGACTCGAAAAATCAATGGCACGCCTGACCGCCACGAATGAGGATAACTATGCCGCAGCCGTCCCCGCAGCAACAAAGCTTGCTGGTGCTGTAAGGCTTCGATGACCGCATCGTTGGCTTTGAAGACGTGCATGCCCGCAAACAAGGGCAGTTCGGGGACGAAACAGCCGTCGGCTTGGACGAACTCGGTGACTTCAAGGTTGTGCTTTCTGCCGAGATGAAAGTCGTCCTCGCCATGGCCAGGGGCAATATGGACGAGACCACTGCCCGTCTCGGTATCGACAAAGTCTGCCGCCAACAACGGCACCGCCGCGTCATAGCCTTTTTGCACCAACGGATGTGCCGCCTGTGTGCCAGCCAGCTGCTTACCGGGCAAACGAGCAACCACTGTATACGTGTCGATGCCAGCTTGTTCCAACAGAGCAAGGCGGGCTTCGGCAAGAAGTAACGTCTCGCCGGCACGGGCGAGGCTGTCTTTTTGCACGGAGTCGACCCGCACCGCCACATAGTCGATAGCCTCGCCGTAGGCGATGGCACGATTGCTGGGGAGCGTCCACGGAGTCGTTGTCCAAATCAGCGCGCTGGCATCTGCCAGTTCAGGGATAGGCGAGGATTGAACAGCAAACCGCACCACCACAGTGGTGGAGGTGTGTTCTTTGTAGTCCACTTCCGCATCGGCAAGAGCGGTTTGCTCGGCAGTAGACCACATGACGGGACGCACGCCGCGATACAGGCTGCCGTCCAGCAAGAATCGGCTGAGCTCTTGTGCGATCATGGCTTCGTTGGCGGGCGACATGGTGTCGTAGGCGTTATCCCACTGGGCTGAAACGCCGAGGCGTTGAAACGCTACCTTTTGAATATCGAGCCAGCGTTGTGCGTGTGCGCGGCAGTGCTGACGGAACGTCAGCACGTCCATGTCTTTTTTGTCGATGCCTTGGGCTTTGAGGTCTTGTTCCACTTGCCACTCGATAGGTAGCCCGTGGCAATCCCAACCGGGAATAAACGGCGTGGCATAACCATCGATGGCTTTGTTGCGGTTGATGATGTCCTTGAGAATCTTGTTGAGGGCATGCCCCATATGGAGATGCCCGTTGGCATACGGCGGCCCATCATGGAGCACGAACGTTTTTTGATTGCCTGAAGGGGTGGATGAGGAGGGCGAGGAGGGCGAGGAGGAGTTCTGCCAGCGTTGGAGACGTTCGGGTTCCCGCTGGGGCAGTTGGGCTTTCATGGGAAAGGCGGTGCGGGGCAGAAACAGATGATAGGGCGAATCAGCGGACATGGCGGTCGTCTTGGAAGAGGCTTGTGTTTTGTTAATCTATTCAGTGTGTTGTTGCCAGAACTCTCGTGCCAAGGCACAATCTTTATGCAGCTGGGTGCGCAGAGCATCGACAGACTCGAAGGTGCGTTCTGCCCGCACAAAGCGGATAAAACGGGTATACAGCACTTTGCCGTAAAGATTAAGCTGTTCTGTGGTGAGAATGTGGGTCTCAAGCAAGGGTGTGCGTGTGCCGAAGGTGGGACGGACACCAAAGTTGGATAGGGCGGGCAACCACTGGGCAGAATGGGCTGGCAGGCAGGCTTGTGTGATATAGACCCCGGCTTTGGGGTGGAGAAGGTGGGGTGGCACGCGGCAGTTGGCGGTGGCAAAGCCGATGGTGCGTCCGCGCTGGTCGCCTTTGATGACGTGGCCGCGCCACTGCCACGGATGCCCCAGTAAATTGGTTGCGGTTTCGACATCGCCTTGCCGTAAGCACGCCCGCACCAGCGAGGACGAAATAGGGGTGCGTCCGTCCGCGGTGGTAACCGAGTCGAGGGCGTGATAGCGGAAGGCGGTTTGCTGGGCGAGCAGCGCGCTGGTGCCTTGCCGTTGCAAGCCGAAACGAAAGTCACGCCCCGATAGAACATGCTTGGCAGCGAGATGCCGACAGAGCACCCGCTCGATGAACTGGATGGGACTCATGGAGGCGAGGGCATGATTGAAACGCAAAGCCACCACCGCGCGAAGAGGGGTTGGCTGGGTTGCTTGGGCGTTCAAGCTGCGGAGATAGGCGAGTTTGGTGCTGAGGGTCATCAGGCGGAAGGGGGCGGGCTCGCTGGAGAAGAACTGGCGCGCATGGGGCTCGAAGGTGAGCATCAACAGGGCAAGCCCTTCGTCTGTGGCGATTTGCCGTGCTTTGTCGAGCAACAGCTGGTGGGCGAGGTGGATGCCATCGAAGTTGCCCATGACGACAACGCCGCCACGTAACGTGGCAGGAAGAGGGGCATCACGCAGAAGCACAGGCTGCATAGACACCTTAAGAAGAGGGCTTTAGGGGAGGCACGTAAATTAAGGCATCGCCCTCGAGAACAACCCGCTTGCCGACCGAACAGACGCACGCCAGCGTGACGCGCCGACGCTCGGCATCGATAGCCGTTATGGTAACCTCTGTGCGCACGCTGTCGCCCGCCCGCACGGGTGCCTTAAAGCGTAACTGCTGGCTGAGATAGACACAGCCAGCACCGGGCAAATCGTTGCCGATGACGGCTGAAATAAAGGAAGCCGTCAAAAAACCATGGGCAATAATGCCCTTGAACATGGTTTGCTCGGCAAAAGACGAATCCGTATGCAACGGGTTGTTATCCCCGCTGACAGAAGCAAACTGCGCAATGGACTCCTGCGAGACCACATTGACTCGCTCTGCCCGCTGGCTCACAGCTAACTGAAGAAAAGAATCACGCGTCATCATAAGCATGGTATAACGGAAATAAACATGGTGATTCCATGTTTTTTTGATTATATAAGGAGAGCAGAGAATAGGAATTGTTTCACGAGAAACAATTTTGGGGGTAAAAAAATGAATTGTTTCACGTGAAACATTGGGGGGTAAAAAAAGCAATTGTTTCACGTGAAACATTGGGGGGTAAAAAAAGCAATTGTTTCACGTGAAACATTTTGAGGGTGAAAAAAAAGCAATTGTTTCACGAGAAACAATTTTGGGGGTAAAAAAAACAATTGTTTCGCGCGAAACATTTTGGGGGGTGAAAAAAAAGCAATTGTTTCACGTGAAACATTTGGGAGGGGATAGGAATTGTTTCACGTGAAACATTTTTGAGGTGTGGGTGTTGAGGATGGATAAGGTTGTTGCGATAGGGTGTGATCATGCGGGGTATAGTTTGAAGCGTGTTTTGTGTGCGTTTCTGCAGGAGCAGGGTTATGCGTTGATTGATGTGGGGACGGATGGTGCGGAGCAATCGGTGGACTATGGGGATTATGCCCATCGTGTTGCCGAGCATGTGCAGTCGGGCAAGGCGGGTTGGGGTGTTCTTGTATGTGGCAGTGGTTTAGGCATGTGCATGGCGGCGAATCGTCATCGTGGCGTGCGGGCGGCGTGTTGTCATGATGTGGTTGCGGCGCGCTATGCGCGGTTGCATAATAATGCCAATGTGCTTACTTTAGGGGAACGCCTTGTGGGAGTCGAGGTGGCAAAGGCTTGCTTGCAGGAGTTCTTGCGTGGCAGCTTCGAGGGGGGACGGCACATGAGGCGAATCGAGGGAATCGAAACGTGATAACACGAGGTCTAAGGGAGAGAAGATGTCACAGACGGATTTTTTTAGCAGGTCGTTGCAACAAGCGGACAATGATGTGACGGGGGCGATTGCCCGCGAGTATGAGCGACAGAATGGGCAGATTGAGTTGATTGCTTCCGAGAACATTGTCTCGAAGGCGGTCATGCAGGCACAGGGGACGTTGCTGACCAACAAGTATGCGGAGGGCTATCCGGGCAAGCGGTATTATGGCGGTTGTGCTTATGTGGACGAGATTGAGCGTCATGCTATTGAGCGTCTTTGTCGTTTGTTTGGCTGTCAGTATGCCAATGTTCAGGTTCATTCGGGCTCGCAAGCGAATCAGGCGGTTTTTCTGGCGTTGCTGAAGCCGGGCGATACGATTTTGGGTATGTCGTTGGCGGCGGGTGGCCATTTGACTCATGGGGCTGCCCCTAACGAGTCGGGCAAGTGGTTCAAAGCCGTCCAGTATGGCGTCCATAAAGAGACGCACTTGATTGATTATGACGAAATCGAGTCGCTGGCGCGGGAACACAAGCCTGCTTTGATTATTGCGGGGGGTTCGGCTTATTCTCGTCCCATCGATTTTGCTCGTTTTCGTGCCATTGCTGATAGTGTCGGTGCCTATCTTTTGGTGGATATGGCACACTTTGCGGGTTTGGTGGCAGCCAAGCAACACCCGGATCCGTTACCGCACGCGCATGTGGTGACCTCTACAACGCATAAGACGTTGCGAGGCCCCAGAGGGGGTATCATTCTCACCAATGACGAGGCTTTGGCTAAGAAGATTAACTCAGCGGTGTTTCCGGGCTTACAGGGGGGCCCCCTGATGCACGTTATTGCGGCGAAGGCGGTTGCTTTCGGTGAGGCGTTAACGCCGGCGTATGTGGCGTATATCAAGCAGGTGGTTGCTAATGCGAAGGCACTTGCTGCGGTGATGGTGGAGCGCGGTTTAGATATTATCACGGGGGGGACGGATACGCATTTGATGTTGGTGGACTTGCGGCCTAAGGGGTTGACGGGCAATGTTGTGGAAGCCAGCCTCGAGCGGGCGGGTATCACGTGTAACAAAAATGGCGTGCCTTTTGACCCGCAGAAGCCTTTTGTTACGTCGGGTATACGGCTGGGGACGCCGGCGGCGACCACACGTGGTTTCGATGAAAAGGCTTTTGAGCAGGTGGGACACTTTATTGGCGATGTGTTGGATGGGCTTGTGCAGGCGGGTTCGCCGGAAGACAATGCTGAAGTGGAAAAAAAGGTGCTTGCCGATGTCAATGCCTTGTGTGCCAAGTTCCCGATTTATCAGACGGCTCTTTGAGGTGATGCCTCTTTATGCTTTGCCCTTTTTGTTCTTACGATGATACCAGCGTCAAAGATTCGAGAGCCAGCGAGCGTGGGCAGGCTATCCGCAGGCGGCGCATGTGTCCGAAGTGTGGCTCTCGCTTTACCACTTTCGAGCGTGTGCAGTTGCGTCCTTTGCAGGTGCGTAAGAGCAATCAGCGGTTGCAACCTTTCGACCGGGAGAAGCTGTATCGCTCTATAGCGATTGCGTGTCGCAAACGCCCGGTCAGTAACGAGCATATCGAGCAAATTGTCAGCACAATTCAACGAGATTTAGAAAGAAGCGGTGAACACGATATCGACAGCGCCATTATTGGCGAAAAAGTCATGAGCAGCTTGCAAGACCTAGACAACGTTGCTTATGTGCGTTTTGCTTCTGTTTACCTTGATTTTACGGCGTTGACGGACTTTCAGAATCTTTTGGTTGAGTTAGAGAAGAGACGTGACTCGGACAAATCGTGATGATTGCTTTATGAATTGGGCGTTGCAGCTTGCGGCATCTCGGCAGGGTCTTGTTTGTCCTAACCCGTCGGTGGGAGCGGTTATGCTGGCAGCTGATGGTGGGGGGGGCGGGGGCAGTGGCAAAGCCAGTGGTGGCGTATGGACGGCAATCACGGCGTTGGGGGGCAGGCCCCATGCCGAAACACAGGTTCTTGCTGAGGCGGGCAAACAGGCTGAAGGAAGCACGCTTTACGTGACTCTTGAACCGTGTTGTCACCATGGACAGACGCCCCCTTGTGTTGATGCGATTATTGCGGCGGGGGTGGCACGGGTGGTTGTGGCGATGCGTGACCCGGATGCGCGAGTCAAGGGCAAGGGTATCCGTGCGTTGCGACAGGCGGGACTGCGGGTTGACGAGGGCGTGTTGCAGGAGCAAGCCGAGGGGCTGTATCGGGGGTATTGTCAGCGTATTCGGGACAAGCGTCCGTGGGTTACGGTGAAGATGGCGTTGTCTCGGGATGGCAAGCTGGCGCGGGTGCGGGGCAAGCCCACGACTTTAAGTTGTCGGGCGGCTCTCGACTATAGCCATTGGTTGCGGTTGCACCATGATGGTATTCTTGTGGGTATTGATACGGTGTTGAGCGATGACCCGATGTTGACGTGTCGATTGGCGGGTGTTGCCGATGGGTTGCGTCATCGCTTGGTGCGGATTGTGATTGATAGCGCGGGACGTATGCCTTTGCAGGCACGTATGTTACGGGTGTGTGCGGATTGTCCGCTGTGGTTGGTCACAGGTAGCGGGCGGGATGAGAACAGGACTGAAGCTTTGGGGGCTTTGGCGGAGCAGGGATGTGATATGATTACCCTTGAAGGGGATAAGCCTTTTGCGGTGCCGATGATTCTCGAGGCTTTGGCAGAAAGGGGACTGACACGTCTTTTGGTGGAGGGCGGGGCGGTGACGGTGGGGCATTTTATGGCGAGCGGTTGTGTCGATGAGTTGATTGTGATTCGTTCACCGCAGGTCTTGGGCGAGGGTGGCTATGATGGCTTTTGTCGTGGCGAGGAGAAGACTCTGCAAGATTATCGGTTGTCTGTGCCTATCTATAAGAAGGGGCAAGATTGCATCGAGACGTATCGTCCCCTGAAGGATACAGTGAAGGATACAGTGGCGGATAAGGGGCATTGAAGGAGACAGTCGTGTTTAGTGGTATTGTGTCAACGTTGGGTCGGGTTGTGGTTCTGGATAAGGAGCCGGGCGGTGCGCGGCTGGTGATTGAGGGTTCGTTGCCGTGGCGGGCGATGGCGGTGGGCGCGTCCGTTGCTTGTCAGGGAGTCTGTTTAACGGTGATGCGCCGTGCTTGTGGGTTGCCTTCGTTGCGCAAGCGTTTTTGGGTGATGGCATCAGCGGAGACGTTGGCGCGCACGCAGATGGGGTCGTGGCGCGTGGGACAAAGGATTCATCTTGAGGGTGCGTTGCGGCTGGGTGATACGGTGGATGGGCATTTGATGTTTGGGCATGTGGATGGGCTGGGGACGATTTGTCGCTTGCAGCGGGAGGGCGCGTCGCTACGGATGACGGCGCGCCTACCGCAAGAGCTTATGGTGTTTATGGTGGTGCGGGGGTCGGTGGCTATCGATGGGGTGTCGTTGACGATAACGGCAGTGGATAGGGGCAAGCAACAGGTGGAGTGGGTGGTTGTGCCGCATACGTTGGCTGAGACGTTGTTGGGTGGTTGTCGGGTTGATGACAACGTCCATGTTGAAGTGGATATGCTGGCGCGCTATGCTCGACGAGAGGAGGCGGACGATTATGCGACAGGGACGTAAGAGCTTACGGGGGAGCTTACAGGGGGGGCTTGAGCTTTCAGGGAGTAGCAGCACGATGGAGACGATTATCGCGGCGTTTAAGGCGGGTGAGATGATTGTTGTCACCGATGATGCGGCGCGGGAGAACGAGGGCGATTTGGTTGTGGCGGCTGAGGCGGTTAATGCTGAGGTGATTAACTTTATGGCGCGTTATGGGCGGGGGTTGATATGTTTGGCTTTGGATAGCGAGCGAGTTGATGCTTTGGGTTTGCATTTGATGTCGCCGGTGAATCGTTCTCGTCATAAGACGGCATTTACGGTGTCGATTGAGGCTGCGGCGGGCATTACGACGGGCATTTCTGCTGCGGATAGGGCGCACACGATAGCGACGGCGATTGACCCGCGCAAGGGTGCGGGTGATATTGTGACTCCGGGGCATGTTTTTCCTTTGGTGGCGCGGGAGGGGGGTGTGTTGGTGCGGGCGGGACACACTGAGGCAGCGGTGGACTTGGCACGTATTGCGGGTTTGCGTCCGTGTGGCGTCATTTGCGAGATTATGAATGACGATGGCACTATGGCAAAGGGCGAGCCGTTGCGGCAGTTTGCCGCGCACCACCGCCTGAAGATGACGACCATTGCCGAGTTGATAGCGTGGCGGTTGCGTTTTGAAACGTTGGTTACGTGTCAGGCGACACGAGACTTTCATGGGTGCGATGACGATGTGTGGACGATGAAGGTGTATACCAGTGCGCCGCAGGTCTGCGAGCATGTGGCTTTGATAAAGGGCAAGGGACATATCGATAGTCTTATGGCTAAGGGGGGTGAGGGGATACCGGTGCGGGTGCATCGCTCGCAGGGGCTTTATGATGGGCTGGCTGCCTTACAGAGTCGCCATCAGCCGAGTTCCTTACAAAAAGCCATGCGCTGGATAACGCAAAAAGGCTATGGTGTCATTATCTTGATAGGGGGCGAGCCACAGGTCTCGGTGCATGAGGCAGGGGAGGCACCGCCACAGGAACAGAGGGCGCGACAAAAAGGAGGCATGGACTTACGGGAATATGGCATCGGTGCGCAAATCCTCAGGGCGTTGGGTATTACGAATATGGTGTTGTTGTCGCAAAGCAAGCCGATACTGCATGCTCTCGATGGTTACGGACTTAAAGTTGTCGGCTATCAATCTCTAGACAACGTAAAGGTGTAGTCATGGCAAGGGTTGCGGTGATAACGGCAGACTTTTATGACGAGATTGCCCGAGGGCTACAGGAGTCGGCAAGCAAGGTTCTTCATGAGAAGGGGATTGAGACCACGTATATACGTGTGCCGGGGGCTTTCGAGTTGCCGATGGCGTTGAGTCGGGCGATTAAGACGGGGGTGTATGATGGTTATGTGGTGTTGGGCTGTGTGGTGCGGGGGGAGACCGACCATTATCGGTATGTTTGCGAGAGTTGCTGTCGGGGCGTCATGGATGTGTCGTGTCGCGCTGATGCGTCTGTTGGTTTTGGCGTGTTGACTGTGGCGACATTGGCACAAGCGCGGGCGCGCCTCGATTATGGCGCGCGAGCGGCGCGGACGTGTCTGGCTATGATGGCACTGCAGGGGCTGAAGACGTGAACGCTCCCCCGAAGGCTCACATGAAGGTTCCCCCGAAGGCTAAACGTTTAACGAAGACGTATGATTATCGCATGCAAGCAAGGTCTTATGCGGTGCAAGCGGTCTACCAACGGCTGACGTTACAGGAAGCGACAGAGCAAACAGAGGTAGACAACGTTGAGTTGTCCGCATCGAGGGATGACGCGGTGTGGTTGCAGGCTTTTGTTGAGGGGTATATGGCGGACTCGGATAAGGATGTGGTGTCTTTTTTTCGCTCTTTGTGTGGTGGGGTTATTGCGCAACGCACCGACATTGAGGCTCGGTTACTGCCGTTGTTGCACGTGGACTGGCCCTTGGTGAAGATGGTGTTGGTGGTGCGTGCTTTTTTGCTGTTGGGTGCATGGGAGTGGTTCTATGGCGATGATGCCGAACAAGCCACGTTGCCGCCGCCGCAGTTCATCAAGGCGTGGCTGACGGTTGCCGATGGCTTCTGCGACAAAAAGGAGGTGTCTTTTTTGAATGCTTTTTTCCACAAGATGACGGAAGGAGGGGCGAATCATGGAACGGGGTGAATTTGACCTTATCGAGACGTATTTTCGTCCGTTGGTTGGTGGCGATATCTGTTTGGGGCGTGATGATGCTGCTTTGGTTAGCGAGGAGCAGGCACGGTGCTGTCGTTTAGTCGCGAGCGATGGCTTAACGGCAGGGGTGCATTTTTTTGCGGACGACCCGCCTGAGGCGGTTGCGCGTAAGGCGTTGCGAGTCAATCTGTCGGATATTGCCGCGATGGGGGGCGTGCCGATTGCTTACGTGATGGTGCTTATGGTGCGGGATAAGACTCCTGAAGCGTGGATACGGGCTTTCGCTGAGGGCTTACGTCTCGACCAAGCTCTATATAACGTGTCGCTTCTGGGTGGCGACTTTATCGCTGGGGCTGCTGCGACCAGCATTGCGGTTACGATGATGGGCGAGTCTTGTCGTGAAAATCCTCTTTGTCGCTCGGGTGCACGGGATGGCGATGATGTTTACGTGAGTGGCACTCTGGGCGATGCTGCTCTTGCTCTTGCGGTGCGGGGCAAGAGCGATGATGCGTTTTTACGGCAACGTCTGTTGTGTCCTGAGCCGCGGGTGGCGTTGGGGCAGAAACTCTGTGGGGTGGCGAGTGCTTGTATCGATATCTCTGATGGCTTGGTGGCGGAGCTGGGGCATATTTGTCGGGCGTCTCAGGTGGCGATGGCTATCGAGGCGGAGGCGTTGCCGTTGTCGGAGTCTTTTCGCGCTGTGGCGGTGCCGCAGCAGCTTACGTTGGCTCTGGGTGGGGGGGATGATTATGAATTGGCTTTCACGGCGGAGAGGGGGAAACGGCGGGCGGTGGCGAGTCTTGCTGAGGCGTGTGGTGTGCCGATAACCCGTATTGGCACTGTTCATAAAGGGCAGGGAGGGCAGGGAGGGCAGGGAGGGCAGGGGGTGCGGGTTTATGACGCAAAGGGCAAGGCGATGGCAATAAAGCAAGAGGGATATCGACACGGGTTGAATATGACGTTATAAGGAAGGGAATGGAGTGGCATGGACTATGTGCATAGAGGAGATGCGAAGAGACGATGGATATCATCACGCAGATTTATATTTTGATGGGGTTATGTGCCTTGACGGCGGTTGTTTATGGTGTTGGGACGGGTTTGTCTATTTTGCGGGCAGCCCCGGGCAATGCTCGTATGCAGGAGATAGCGGGAGCGATTCAGGAGGGGGCAAGGGCTTATCTGAATCGCCAGTATAGCACCATTACGGCAGTGGGTGTCGTCTTGGGGCTGTTGTTGGGCTGGTTTCTCGGCACCGCAGTCGCAGTGGGCTATTTTATCGGGGCGATTCTGTCGGGCGTGGCAGGCTACATCGGCATGAATGTCTCGGTGCGGGCAAACTTACGCACCGCACAAGCAGCAACAAAAAGCCTTCAGGATGCTTTGTCGATTTCCTTCCGCTCGGGGGCGGTCACCGGTTTACTGGTGGTGGGTCTTGCTTTGTTGGGCATTGTCGTTTTCTATTATCTGTTGCAGCTGACCTACGATAGCACCAGCACAGAAGGGTTACGTGCCATTCTCGAGCCTCTGGTGGCGTTGGGATTCGGGGCATCGTTGATTTCTATCTTTGCTCGTTTGGGTGGGGGAATCTTTACCAAGGGCGCGGATGTTGGGGCTGATCTGGTGGGTAAAATCGAGGCGGGGATTCCTGAGGATGACCCGCGTAATCCTGCCGTCATTGCCGATAATGTGGGTGATAATGTGGGCGATTGTGCGGGTATGGCTGCTGACCTCTTCGAAACGTATGTGGTGACCTTGGTTGCCACCATGTTGTTGGGTTCGATTCTTTTTGCTACGCCGGAGTCTCGGGCTTTGATGATGCTTTATCCTCTGGTGGTGGGGGCGGTGTGTATCGTGGCATCGGTGATAGGGACGTATTTTGTTCGTTTGGGCGATGGCCAGTCGATCATGGCTGCTCTGTATAAGGGCTTTATTGCTACGGCGGGCATTTCCATTGTGCTGATTGCTGCGGCTACGTATGGCTTGTTTATCACGTATGGCACGTCGGTTACCAGTCATGACTTTCATGACGTGATGACTCGTATTCAATTTTTGGGTGCTGATGGTGAAGCCTTGAATGGTATGACGATGTTCTTGTGTGCTTTGACGGGTCTTGTGGTGACGGGGTTGATTGTGTGGGTGACGGATTACTATACGGGCTTACAGCATCGTCCTGTGCGTCTTATCGCGCAAGCGTCACAGACGGGGCATGCCACCAACATTATTCAGGGTTTGGCGTTGTCTATGGAGGCGTGTGCGTTGCCGGTGGTGATTATCTGTGGTGGCATTTTGGTGTCTTATGGTCTCGGTGGTTTGTATGGGGTGGCTTTGGCGGCGACCGCTATGTTGGCTTTGGCGGGTATGGTGGTGGCTCTCGATGCTTATGGGCCCGTGACCGATAATGCCGGCGGCATTGCCGAGATGGCGGCTTTGCCGCAGAAGGTGCGACAGGTGACCGACGCTCTCGATGCGGTGGGTAACACGACAAAGGCGGTGACGAAGGGCTATGCTATTGGCTCGGCGGGGTTGGCGGCGTTGGTTCTGTTTGCTGCTTATACCCATGATGTTAGTCATTATTTTCCGTCTTTGAATTTGTCCTTTGACTTGATTGACCCGTATGTTGTTGTGGGTCTGTTTATTGGTGGTCTTCTGCCGTATTTGTTTTCATCCCTAAGCATGATGGCGGTGGGACGTGCGGCGGGGGCGGTGGTTGTTGAGGTGCGCCGCCAATTCAAAGAGGTCAAGGGAATCATGCAAGGAAAGGCGAAACCGCTGTATGGACGGGCGGTGGACTTGTTGACCAAGGCTGCCATTCGAGAAATGCTTGTGCCGTCCTTGTTGCCTGTGCTTGCACCGGTGGTTGTTTATGGTGTGGTTACGACTTTTGTTGGGCAGCGGGAAGCCTTGACGATATTGGGTGCTTTGTTGTTGGGCTCTATTGTGACGGGGCTGTTTTTGGCTTTGTCGATGACATCGGGGGGCGGGGCTTGGGATAACGCCAAGAAACTTATCGAGGACGGCGCGCATGGTGGCAAAGGCTCGGAGGCTCACAAGGCTGCCGTGACCGGTGATACTGTGGGTGATCCTTACAAGGACACTGCTGGCCCTGCTGTGAATCCGATGATTAAGATTCTCAATATTGTGGCGTTGCTTTTGCTGTCATTTATTGGGCATGCTGGCTAGGTCGACGAGTCTGCCTCCCTGCGATAAGGCGCGGGTGCTTCTGTGCAATGATGATGGTATTCATGCACCGGGCATCAAAGCCTTGCAGCGGTGCATGGCGCCGCTGTGTGCGGAGGTGTGGGTTGTCGCGCCCGAACACGAGTGTAGCGGCGTCGCCCACTCGTTGACGTTGCACCGACCGTTGCGGTTGCGGCAGCTGGACGCACATACGTATGCGGTGGATGGCACACCGACTGATTGCGTGCTTCTGGCGGTCAAGCACATCTTGCGAGACAAAAAGCCCGATTTGATTTTGTCGGGATTCAATGCGGGGGGGAATTTGGGCGAGGATGTTACGTATTCGGGGACAGTGGCGGCGGCTATGGAAGCGACTGTTTTGGGGATTCCAGCGATTGCGTTGAGTCAACTGCGGGACTACGACCAGCAAGAAGATGACTGGCGGATTGCGAATTTGTGGACGCCAAAAATCATCGATAGGCTGATGAGCCATGATTGGCAGGACGGAGTCTTTTTCAACGTCAATTTTCCGTGCTGTGATGAGGGCGAGGTGCGGGGCATGGTAACAGCCTATCAGGGACGTCACTGCGGGGGGGGCTTGTTGGAAGAAAAAATCGACCCGAGGGGACGACCGTATTTTTGGGTTGGTAATGTTGGTAGTCATATCAAGCCAGAAAAGGGCAGCGACTTAGACGAGATTGCTAAGAACAACATTACGATTACGCCTTTGCATCTTGACTTGACACATCGCCCGTCTATGGACACATTATCCTTATGAGCGTGTTTTGTGTGCCATGATTCGTAATACCACCATAAGGGGAGCGTTGCGTATGACAAGTAAGACGTTAGGTAGGAGGACGGGGGATTTGTCTCGAGGAGGGCTTGTTGGGCTCTGCGTGCTGGTGCTGGCGTGGAGCGTGGCAGGGTGCGAGCAGCTGATTTATGGCGAGGAAGCTTACCTTGAGGAGCTGTCCCATGAGGACTTAATCGAGGGTATGTTCCGTGATGGCGATGAAGGAGAAGGAGAGGGAGAAGAAGAGGGGGTAGATTATTGGCAGGAGAACGACACCGACACTGATACCGAGATGGCTTATGGCATGCAGGAGGACAGCAGGTCGGCAGGAAAAGAGTTTGTTGTGCCAGCGATAGAGGGCCCGGGGGAGAGCTCGAGTGAAGGTAGTCGTATTCGTGTTGAGAAGGGGGATACGTTGTATAGTTTGTCTCGCCGTCATGGTGTCAAGGTTGCGGATTTGGCGGCGTGGAATGGTATTGCTCCGCCTTATGTTATTAAGCCGGGACAGACTTTACGTCTGGCTCAGGGGCGTAAAGGTAGGGTAGCAAGTGGGGGTAGGGGTAAGGGTAAGGTGCATACGGTGCGTAAAGGTGAGACGGCTTATGGTATTGCTCGTAGCCATGGGGTGACCATTGCGGATTTGATTGCGGCGAATGATTTGTCGGATGCGTCGAAGTTGGCGGTGGGACAGGCGTTACGTGTGGGGGGTAATGTGGAGGGACGTGTGGGGGGCGGTGAGTCTCAACCGCAACGGATGCGGAAAAAGGGGGGACAGAAGC
>JACONH010000006.1:1755-93197 GCA_014323835.1 Alphaproteobacteria bacterium GM202ARS2 | reverse complement strand
CTTTTGCGTTGGCGGTTTTCGGGGGGTAGGTAGGTTTTGGGGGGTAAGGGCGGCTTGGAAGGCGGCTTGGGTGGTAGAGGGGGTTTAGAGGGCTTAGGGGGCAAGGGGGGCTTGGAAGGTGTGGAGGTGGTAGCGGTGGTGGTTGTTTGGGGGCGATTTTTTTTCGGGGGTATGGCGGGGGGTATTTCATTGGTGAGGGCATCGGCGCGTGCTAGGGTTGTGCTGAGTTGTTCGCTGTAGTCGAAGAGGGTTTTGCAGAAGGTTGCGCCGTTGAGGGGTGTGTTGATGTTGGCTATTTCGGCGTGTTGCAGGGTGCGTTGCGGTGTGCGTTGGGGTGTGTCTTGTGGGGGTCGTTGGACGTTGATGTCGAGGTTGGCGTCGACGGTTTTGGCGATGGTTTGTTGTGCTTCGGTGAAGAGGTCGGTGAGTCGTTGATTGAGGGCTTGTTTTTGTGCGTCTGCGAGGGGTGATGCGTCGATTCGTTTATTGAAGGTGCTGAATTTTTTTTGGAGGGCGTCTTCTAGGTTATTGTTGAATTGGATGCTGATGTAGAGTCGTGTTTCTTTTTCGCTGAGGAGGCTTTTTGATTCGATGGGTGTTTTGTCGCCGATGATGTGGTAGACTTTTCTGCCTTTGATGCTGGCTCTGAGGTTTGTGAGGCTTTGTCTTTTACTAGTGTCATGGACGAGTTGATTTGTCGTGCTGAGACGTATGTTTTTGTGGCTGTCTTTGACGTCGTAGTATTGTTTGGGGAGGGTTGGAAAGGAGAGGGGCATGTTGACTCCATGATGATTCCATGAGGAATTATTGCCGGTGTGTTAATGTTGTGTGTCTGTTGTGGGGGGTTGTGTTGCGAAAGAATGGGGGGTGAAAATGCAAAAATAAAAATTGTTTCACGGGAAACAATTTTGATGTGCTAAGAAGGTTTCTATCAAAGACGGAGGTCTTTTAGAGTGCCGATAAAATAAATATCTTTACTTTGTAAAAAACCTTTTTATACTGATTTTCTTTAACATTTTTTAGATATGTTTAGCATTTTTCGTATTCTGGCACTTGCTACAGTAAGCTTTTTTGTTATTCGCTGGCTTGGTATTCCTCTGTGGGGTCCGCTATTTGATAATCCTATTAGTTGCTGGTTTTCTGTCGTTATTCTTTTGCTTTTTGGGTTGCAGTTTCCAGTTGCTTTAATTTTTGCCTTCATCGATTATTATTCTGTTATTGATAATTTATTGTCGCCTGGCGTGCGCCTGCCTTTTGATTGGAATAATAAACTCTTGAAGGCTTACGACGGATTCTTAAGAATTTATAATTTTATTCTTCGTATTTTGCCTGTCCTTCTGACGACGATTGGCATTTTGGGGACATTTTACGGCATTTTTATTGGACTCCTAAAATTTGATTCGAAGGCAGTGGGTGATAGCGTTCCTGCTCTACTTGAAGGACTCAAAATTGCATTTGGTACGAGCATTTTGGGTCTCCTAACAGGACTTCTCAGCAAAATGTTCTCGCCATTTATTGCTCCTGAAATTGAGGAAGGTGGCGTGGGAGCGGAAGAAATACATCAGGCGATAAAGGAACAGACGAGAACCTTTAAGGGATTTATGCAAAAAATGGCGAAAAATAATGCAGATGCTCTCATTGAAGCTTTGCAGAAAGTTATGGATGATTTCAATCAAAAGATTAATGACCAGTTAGGTGATAATTTTAAGGCACTCAGTGAAGCAATTAAGCAGTTGGTTGTGTGGCAAGAAAATTATAAAGAGCAGATGGACTCTATGCAGCAACAGTTGCAAGCGGCCATTGATGGGATGCAAGAAGCTCGCCAAGCCATTGACGGTAGTGCCCAATCCCTTAAGAGTGTTGAGGAGGCGACCAAGACGATACCCGAAAATATCAAGAGTCTAGCCGATATTGTGCAGACGATAACGGGTTCTCTTGAAGCGTTTGCTGAGCTACGAGACAAGGCCGTTGAAGTCATGCCTATGCTCAAAGAAAATATGGATGCTCTAACGCAAGGACTCGCAGACCATGTTCAATCGATTAATACCCAATTGGAACAAAATTTAACAACTCTGAGAGATGAATTTTCAGATCAGATGCAGGCAATGACAAGAAAGTTGGGCGATTCACAAGAGGAATGGATAGAAGGGATACGTAGCGAAGTGAGCGGTGTCACTGGAGCGATTACTGAAAACATGGGTCAACTAACGCGTGAGCTTTCTACCCATGTTGAATCTATCAATACGCAACTGACAGAAAATTTAGAGAGTCTAGGAGATGAGTTTTCCAAACAAATGCAGGCAATGACACAAAAGCTTAACGAGTCGCAGGAAACGTGGGCGAGAGGATTACACGGTGAGGTGGAAGAAGCTACAAAAACGATAGCTGACCACTTGGGACGTATAGCAGAGAAAACAGCAAAAGATTATGAGAAATTCCATGCTGTTCTGCAGCAGTTTCATCAACTGCTACCCGCTTTAATGGATAAACCGAAATGAAAAAGACGCCTGCATTTTTGCAACGACAAGAAAAAGATGAGGGGGGCTGGATTTCCATTGCCGATTTAATGTCGGGGTTGGTGGTGATTTTCTTGCTCATTGTCGTCAGCTACAGCTTTGAAGTTTTCGAAGCTAAAGATAAGGCTATTAATTCTATAAATAGCTTAAGTGAAGCAAAGAAGCAGATAAAGATTTTGCAGAACCGATTAAGCTCCTCAGAAGAAAAAAGAGGGAAGATTCGTCTTGCTTTTGAAGAGCAAAAAAAGAAAACAGAACGTGAAACAGAAAGAGCCGACAGCTTAGGTCTTTTACTCAAGAAAGAAAGAGAAAGAGCGGACATCTTCAGAGGTGAAGCAAAGAAGCAGATAAAGATTTTGCATGACGAACTCGAAGAAGAACAAGAGAAAAAACGTAATCTGGGACTCTCTTGGGATGAAGTTCGTGCCATTGTTGAAGAATGGAGAAATACAGAAAAAGAGATTTATGAGTTGCTCTATGAGGAATTCGAAGAAGATTTATTAAGATGGGGTGCGGAGATTGAGCCGGAGACACTAGTTATCCGTTTTCGTTCGCCAGAAGTTTTGTTTAAGAACAACGAAGCCGAACTCGAAGATGAATTTAAGGTAATTCTCGATGATTTTTGTCCTCGTTACATTGCATTACTTAAAAATAATTTTTCGGATGAAAACGATGTAATCGATGAAGTGCGTATTGAAGGTCACACCTCTTCACTGTGGAAAAAAGCCACAAAAACTGAGGCGTATATTGGCAATATGGGTTTGTCGCAACAACGTGCTAAAAATGTTTTAGATTATTGTTTGCGCCTCCAAAAAATTGAGGACAATTATGAGGATTGGGTTACAGGAAAAGTCACGGCACATGGTTTATCATTTAGTCGTCTTATCTATGGTGATAGAGATAAGGAAAATGCAAAAAAGTCGCGGCGAGTCGAATTTACCGTGAAGACCGATTTACGCGAGCGTATTCAGAAAATCCAAGATATTCTCAATCGCTTTCATAGTAGCTATGAATATGGTGCTTTGCCATGAAAATTGATTATTCCAAGTTAAAAAGGGCAGTGAAGAGAACAGGGGCGGAAGAAGAAAACTCGGGCGCGCCCATTGTTTTTCTAGGCATTAAAGATAGACCGCGCAGAGAGCCTACTATCACCGATTTTACGCAGGCAGACTTAAAAAGATTGCGAATCATCGGTGGTTTGTTGTTTCTCGATGGTGAGGCAATAGTCGTCCATATTTATGAGCCAAATATAACCCACGTTGATGAACAGCGATGGTCATCGAGTAGAGTCGTTACTTTAGATGATATCAAATCAGATATGGAAAAACGCCCCACAATTCACCTAACAAATTGTCAGACAATTGCAGACATGCAAAGAAGAGGAGTTTTTAATGACAGATATGTCAAAGTTACTAACCCCAATGGGCAATTCAAAATTCATCCTCGGAGAGCTGATAAGAAACGTGTTGGCAACGAGCTCGAGGTCACATTGCGACCATGTATCAACTGTCTTAAAAAATTGAATTATGAGGGATGCAACTCAATATTTTATACTTCAAGTCGAAGATTGAGATTGGCTCAAGCCATTGGCAATGACCCTGAACAAATAAAAAAGCTGGTTGATACGTATTCTTTTATAGGTGACTGTGCATCACTGCATACCCCTCATACGTTGCCCGAGAATATATATACCGATGATTGGCATGCAGTATCAGGACGCGTGCGTGATAAAGCTGATTGGACATGCCAACAATGTGGTGTAAGCTTGCATGACTATCGCGCGGCTTTACACGCTCACCATAAAAACCGCAAACGCTATGACAACAGTCTTGCCAATCTCGTGGCTTTGTGTGCATTGTGCCACCAACAGCAACCTCTTCACAAACATTTGCACGTGCCAGCTGAGCATAGCATTGCCATCATCAGCCGCCGCAAAGCACAAGGTATTTCCTCCGACGTACCATAAATAAAAATTGTTTCACGTGAAACAATTTCGATGTGGGGTGCGTTGTTGTGTTTCACCCCTTGACAAACTCTAACAAAAGCGCGCATTTTTCTTAGAGACTTTGTATCTTAGATTTCTGTGCGGTGTTTGTGGGGGGGGTCTTTGTGGAGGAGCGTTTGTGAATAAGCTGTGATTTTTTATCTCATGGTGTGTTCATCTGTTGGTCTTACATTGTTAGAACAGGGCGTGGGGGGGCGATTTGGGCGAAGCGGTTTGCGTAGCGAGGTATCGTATCATGCGTGTTTTGGTGTTAGGTTCGGCAGCAGGCGGCGGTTCGCCCCAGTGGAACTGCAATTGTGCAGTGTCGCAAGCGGTGCGCACCAGCACCAACGGCGTGCGTCCCCGCACCCAGTCCTCTCTGGCAGTCTCGAGCGATGGCGAAAACTGGTTTTTGCTTAATGCGTCCCCCGACTTGGGCGAGCAAATCAAAGCCAACCCCGCCCTTCACCCGAAACAAGGCACCCTCCGTCATAGCCCCATTCAAGGCGTCATTCTCACCAACGGCGATGTAGACCATGTGGCGGGCTTGCTCGTCCTACGAGAAAGCCAACCGCTTGTCGTCTACGGCTCGCAGCGTGTTCTTGGTTTTCTTGCCACCAACAGCATTTTTAACGTCCTCAACCCCGACTATGTCCGCCGTCAGCCCCTCGTCTTAGGCGAGCCAACCCCAGTTGCCAGTCATGACGGCAAGCACGATGGCTTGATGATAGAAGCCTTCGCAGTGCCGGGCAAAATCGCCTTGTGGTTGGAAGACACCAGCAAAGGCGGCGACTTCGGCACAGAAGAAGGCGACACTATTGCCTTGCGAGTCTGGGTCGATGGCGCAGAAGACCAAGCCCTTTACTATATCCCGGGCTGTGCGGCGATGGATGACAGCCTCGCCCAGCGTCTCAAAGGCGCACCCCTCGTCTTTTTCGATGGCACATTGTGGCAGGACGATGAAATGGTCAAAGCAGGGCTCGGCACAAAAACCGGCGCACGCATGGGACACATGAGCCAAAGCGGCGACAAAGGCACCCTCGCCGCGTTCCAAGACCTCGATGTCAAAAGAAAGATTCTGATACATATTAACACCACCAACCCGATTTTACTGACGGACTCGCCCGAGCGCCGTCACGTAGAACAACAGGGCTGGGAAGTCGCTTACGATGGTATGGAGGTCGCGCTATGACCAAGAGCTCAGGGGCATCCGCCAATAACGTCATTCAGATGCGAGCGCACACCCGTCGCCGTCAGGAGGCAAACGCGTATGTGCCGTCCATGATGCCCTCGGTCGCGGGTATCGATGATGACGAGCAACCCTACACCCCAACCCAATTCGAAGCCTGTCTACGAGAAATCGGCGCACGCTATTATCACGACAGGCATCGCTTTCATAACTTGCTCCATACGGGCAAGCTGAACAAGGGGCAGGTGCAGGCGTGGGCGTTGAACCGCTATTATTATCAAGTCATGATACCGGTCAAGGATGTTGCCCTGATGTCAAAAATGGGCGACCCCGAGTTGCGCCGTATCTGGATCAAGCGCGTCCTCGACCACGAAGGACGAGACGGACAAGAAGGCGGAATCGAACGCTGGTATCGTCTCACCGATGGCTTGGGGTTGATGCGCGATTACGTCTCATCGACGGCAGGCATCCTCCCGGCAACGCGTTTTGCGGTGGATGCGTATGTGCGCTTCGTGCGAGAACGCCCCCTGCTGGAAGGCATTACCTCGTCTTTGACCGAGTTATTCGCCCCGTCCATTCACAAGGAACGCATCAGTGGCATGCTCAAGAGCTACGAGTTTATCAACGAAGATGTGCTGGCGTATTTTGAAAAGCGTCTCAGCCAAGCGACAGAAGATGCCGACTTTGTGTTGGATTATGCGTTGCGGCATGCCCGCACCCGCAGGGAACAGGAAAGTGTCTGTGCCGCCCTCAAGTTTAAGACGGACGTTTTGTGGGTGATGCTCGATGCCTTGTATCACTCGTATGTCAGTGGCTACGTGCCAGAAGGAGCTTTCATGCCCGAGGATTTCGATGACCGCCCGCGCTTTCATTGACGAACAGGACGTTTTGTCTTTGTGCTCCTTTGTGCGTTTGCAATACAACAAGCCGCGCCAACAGTGGGTCATTCAGGGACCGGAACGTCTCCTCGAGCCCGATGAAACGGCAGTCGCGATTTTGCAAAAACTGGACGGCAAAAAAACCCTCGAGACCATCATAGACGAACTGGCAGACGTCTATCAGGCACCGAGAGACACCATCGCACGCGATGTCTGTGCGTTGCTACAAGGGTTGTTGGATAAAGGCTTTTTGCAGCAAGCTGGTAAGGCAATCACGCAAGCCCAACACAAGAAAGAGGTGACATCATGACACAGGCACAGGTGCAAGAAACAGGTGTTTCGCCCGCTTTGCAGGCGATGGGTATTGGCAGACCGTTGGCTTTGCTGGCGGAGTTGTCGCATCGTTGCCCGTTGCAATGCCCGTATTGCTCGAATCCCCTTGAGCTGGACGAGCGGAGCAAGGAAATGGCGACAAAAGATTGGCTACGGGTGCTGAGCGAAGCGGCGGAACTGGGCATGCACCAAGTGCATCTCTCGGGCGGCGAGCCGACGGTGCGTAAAGACTTGGAGGAACTGGTTGCCCACTGCGCGCAGGTGGGGCTGTATACCAACTTGATTACGTCGGGAGTCTTGCTGGACGAGAGACGACTCGGCAAACTCAAAGAGAGCGGTCTCGACCACGTACAGGTGAGTTTTCAAGATACGGAAGAGAGCAACGCTGACAGAATAGGGGGCTACCAAGGCGGACACCGCAAAAAAATCGAGGTCGCCAAACTGGTGGGCAAAGTAGGCTTGCCGTTGACAATCAATGCGGTGATGCACCGACAGAATCTCGAGCATGTGGACGATTTCATTGCGTTGGCTCTTAGGTTGGGTGCGCAACGCATCGAGATTGCTCAGGTGCAGTATTATGGTTGGGCGTTAGAGAATCGCGCCGCCTTCATGCCGACTTATGCTCAATTGCAGAAGGCGACTGAGGTGGTGGAATCGGCACGGGAACGCTTGAAGGGACAACTGGAAATCGACTATGTGGTGCCTGATTATTATGCGACACGCCCGAAAAACTGCATGGGCGGTTGGGGACGCCAATTCATGTATGTCGCACCGTCGGGGGAATGTCTGCCCTGTCATGCGGCTAAGTGCATTACGCATCTGCGATTCGATTCGGTTATGGAGCATTCTTTGGGGTGGATTTGGTCGCATTCGTCTGCTTTTAATAAGTATCGTGGCACAGAGTGGATGCCGCCGCTGTGTAAGGGGTGTGAGCGCCGCGAGATTGATTGGGGCGGATGTCGTTGTCAAGCGATGGCTCTGTTGGGGGACGCGGCAGAAACCGACCCGGCGTGTAGTTTGTCGCCGCACCACAAGGATATTTTTCAGCTGGCGGAAAGCGAAGCGGCTGCCGCGCCGCCGCCCTTTATTTATCGGAGACTACGCGGGTCTTCTGTCGAGCCGCCCTAAGGGAGGGGGCGGAGTCCTGTTCTCTGGTGGCAGGGTTGAGACCCTGAAAGCCGTCTTCGTTGTCGCTACGCAAATAATCGATGAGGGGCATGTAGTCGTCATCGCTGTCTTCGGTCTCAAATTGTTCATCGAAGGGACCCTTCTCGTAGTCGGCAGCCGAGTCGTCAATATCAAGCAATTGGGGTGATTGCTTCAGCAGGTCGGCGCGCAGCTGTGTCGTTAGGGTATTGAGCTCTTTGAGGTGGCTTGCGAATTGCTTATAGACGCTATCGATGTCGCGCTTGCTGAGTTCTTGTGTTGCGGGGCGTCCTGTGGTGGCGGGCTTCTCGATGGTCTCTTCGATGGTTTTTTGGAACGATTGGGTTATGTGTTGAATGTGGTCGGCAAATGTTTGTAGGGCTTGGTTTTTTTGTTCACGTAGCCCGTGCGGTGCCTGCTTGAGAGATTTTTTCAGCAGTTGGTGTTGTTGCAGAACGGCTTCTTTGAAGTTTTGGGCGAATTGTTCGGCTACGTGTTGACGATTATTCTGCTTCAGAGCCATCATGTCGCTCTGCAGTTGGTTTGTCAGCGTGTTTAGACCGGTGAGGTGACTTTCGAACTGTTGGTAGACGTTGCTGATTTCTCGTCCGCTGAGGTTTTTTCGTGATAGGCGTCCGGTTACGGGGGATGCTTTTTCGATGTTGGCTTCGATGGTTTTTTCGAAGGATTTGGCAATGTGTTGGGTGTGTTGGCTGAATGTTTGCAGGGCTTTCATCTTGTGTTGATGCAGCTCGGATGGCGTGTCCTTGAGGGAACTTTTTAACAGTTGGTGCTGCTGGAGGACGGCATCTTTGAAGCTTTGGGCGAACTGCTCGGCAACGTGTTGACGGCTTTCTCGCGGCGATAGCAGATGGCGCGATGTCAGCTGTTGACCGCGTGGCGGTAGGGGCGGCGGCGACCCTGTCTGTTTGCTAAAACGCTTGGTTATAAAGGCTATCTTTCGGCCAAGAAAGGTGCGGATGCTTGTTTTCTTCCTAACCTTGAAAGCAAGAACATCGCTGTTACTGGCATGGACGCGCACATCCTGACTATTGATGGGCACGCGAGCATAGGAAGATGGAATTATTGCCATAGTATCAGCACTCCTGTTGTTCTTTTAAGTAACCGATACCTCGTCATGTGTTCTTGTTTTTTGTTGTGTGTTCTAGTTCTTGGTGCTGCGTGATGGTATAGAGAATGTGCTGAATGACGCTTAAGGCACTACGATAGTGATTATAGGCGTTGCTGATTTCGATTCCGCTCAGCACGTCGCTGGCTCGGGGGTGAGTCTTGTTGTCAGCGTAGCAGACAATATCTTTAATGTGATTCTCGAAGGTTTCACAGATGGCTTGAATTTGGTGGTCGAAGTCACGCTTGATATGCTGCACGCGACTGAAAGGGAGGTTATGCCCGCGTCTGGCGAGGAGGGTCGCAAGACGACGACGGTAGAGCTGCGTGCTACCTTGAAAGTCACAACGAAAAGACTCGTAAAGCTGCTTACGGGCATCCCCAACAAGCAACGCTTCGTCTTGGATGACATCGTGACGGGACAGCGGATGCAGAAGCGTATCGATGGCTGGGTCGACTTTCGACTCTTGGCGACTCCAGTGCGGCAGAACAATGCTCTGGTGGTTGGGCATCAATGAGCATAGCTCGCGCCATGTTTTACGGAACGCATGCAAATAAGACAGAGGATTGTCCGCAGGTAAGGGCGATAGAGATGGAGAACGTAGCGACATGTAAACATGAGTCAGTAATTAACAGTCATGTCTCGTGAGTAACAAAGATGATAAATAATGTTTATTATTTTTTAACAAAAAAAGACTTGTTGACGTAGCAACCTAGCTTTAAGACGACAAGAAGGACGTAAACGAGCGTGATACAATGGTAGATATGGTTGACGTATGGCAACGGGGCGGTGTCATTATGTATATTCTGTTTTTTTTGTCGGTGCTGTCGGTGTCGGTTGTGTTGTTTAAGGCGGTGCATTTTTATGGCATGGGCTTGCGTGACTGGCGTTTTGTCGAGGACGTAAAGACGTCTTTGGCGGCGGGCAAAAATGAGCAGGCGTTGCGTGCGCTTGCGGGACATCGGCATCCTCTGGCTCGTGTTCTCGAGGTTGTGGTGCGCGCCCATATGCACCGTCTCGACGAGGATTCTGTCGAGTCGGCTTTGCAGCGAGTCGCTTATGGGCAGGTGCATCGATTGCGCTCGTACGTGTCGGTGCTCGAACTGATTGCACAGGCAGCCCCCTTGATTGGTTTATTGGGCACAGTCATTGGCATGATTGAGGCATTCAGTGCTTTGGAACAAGCAGGCGCGCGGGCTGACCCCTCCGTCTTTGCTGGCGGTATATGGACGGCTTTGCTCACGACAGCGGCAGGCTTGATTGTTGCCATTCCGTCTTTGTTTTTCTTTCATACGTTTGTTGGCATGATTGAACGCACCATGAGTCGCATCGGCAACGTGGTTGCCGACATTAAATGGTTGCTCAGTGAACGAGAAGGTGCGTCGTGACGGCGCGCCAACCTATCGGCAGTGAGGTATCCGCTCAGGATATGTTTGCTTACCAAGAGGCGCGCCCCGCTATAGGGCTAGCCCCTCTTATCGATGTTGTCTTTTTGTTGCTGATTTTCTTTATGGTGGCGACAGTCTTCGTTGAAGAGCGAGTCATGGATATGTATGCGGACGAAAAAAAAGGGCAAAGGGCTGATAAAGTGACAATGACGTTTGTTTTGGATAAGCAGGGTCGGCTGTTCTATCAGGAACAAGAATATACGTATCAGGCGATTGTCGGGCTGGTGCAAGGGCGAGCGGACAAGCCGATGACTGTTGTGCTGGAAAGTGATCCGATGACGAGGGTGCAGGACAGTATCACGGTGGTGGATTATCTCGACAAGGCGGGAGTGGGAGGTGTGCGCTTTGTGTTGTCTCATTCGGCTGAGACGAAGGAGAATTAGATGGTGCCTTTTGCTTCGAAGCAGCGCACGATGGTGGTGGACATGGTGCCGATGGTTAACATCGTTTTTTTATTGCTTATCTTTTTTATGTTGAGCGGTCAGTTGCGCACACCTGCGCTCGATAGTGAGGATGCGCCGATGACGTTGCTCGAGCATGAACCTGTGCCGAAGGCACAAGAGGACAGGGTGGTGCTGATTATCGATGAAGACGGGCGCGTGCGTGTCGGCGAGCGTACCTTGATGACACAGCAGGAGGTGCAGGCATTTGTGCCGACGTTGACGGCACGGGAGCGTATTCTTTCGGCCCACCGAGATGCGCCGAGCGGGGCGGTGCACCAGCTGTTGCGGGCGTTACAACAACACCCGCAGGCACGCACCTTGTTGTTGGTGGTGCATGGTGCTCCTGAAGGGTAAGGGCGGGCGCATGGTGTTGTCATCTTATGCCATCGATAGTGAGCAGCGCCGTGGGGCGAGGCTGTATGGCCTGTGTTTTGTTGTGTCAGTGCTTGTGCATGGGGCGTTTTTGCTTTTTTTTGGTGTTGTCGATGGGACGGTTGAGGAGCCTTTAGAGGCACCTCGTCCGCCGTCGTTGCGTCTGTCGTTGTCGTTGCCGCAGGAGGTGGTTGCGCCTGAACCCCCTGAGCAGGGCTTACAGGATAGGGAGGTGGAGGAGGAGCAGGAAGTCGTGCAACCGTCGGCGTTGTCAGCACCGAGAGAACAAGCACAGGTGGAGGAGACGTATATGACTGAGTTGTATCGTTCTATTGACAGGCATAAGGTCTATCCTCGTGTAGCCTTGCGGCGTTCTCTCGAAGCTGATATTATTCTTCTTGTAACGCTAGACAAGAGAGGTGGTGTCGTGGATATTGTTGTGGAGCAAGGCACATCGATGATATTTATTGATGCTGCCCGGCAGGCGATTTTGGATGCTGCCCCTTTCGAGCCTTTTCCTGAGGGTATGGCTAAGGAGACGTTGACGATACGGGTGCCGATGCTTTATCGGCAAGGAGGGGGGTTATGACGCAAGACAGTGCGTGTTACTGTGGGGGTGTAGCTCAGCTGGTTAGAGCGCCGGCCTGTCACGCCGGAGGCCGCGGGTTCGAGTCCCGTCACTCCCGCCACGCACCAATTGTATTTCTGTTATAAATCGATTATCTGTGAGACACACCATAAAGGAGGAGGGGGCAACACCTGAAACGTTGGACTGATGCCAGATATTGCTACCGACTATGTCCCTATTGTGATTGTCACACTTTTGGCTTTTGCTTTAAGCTTTGGTGTGTTGGCGCTGTCGTATCTTTTGGGTCGGCAGCGTCCGGACAAGGACAAGAATGCGCCTTATGAATGTGGCTTTGAGCCGAGCGGCGACATGAGCGGCTTGTTTCATGTGCGGTTTTATTTGGTTGCGTTGTTGTTTATTATTTTCGATTTGGAGATAGCCTTTCTTTTTCCGTGGGCGTTGGTGTTGGCGGATTTGGGCGTTTTTGGTTTTGTGTCGATGATGATTTTTTTGGCGGTGTTGACGGTGGGCTTCATTTATGAGTGGAAGAAGGGAGCGTTGAATTGGGAATGATGCGTGTTTTTCGGTCGAAGGTTCAGGGGGCAAAAGAGACAGCTCTCCAGCGGGGGGTCTCGCAACGTGGCTGGTTGCGCCGTCCTGAGGTGCATGTTGGCAACGCGGGGCCAAGTGCAGGGACAGAGCCAGGGGCGAGTCACGTGCTGATGGACAAGGGGTTTGTGGTTGCTCGTTTTGATCAGATTGTGGCGTGGGCGCGCACGGGCTCTCTCTGGCCCATGACCTTTGGCCTTGCCTGTTGTGCCGTCGAAATGATGCAATCGGCAGCAAGCCGATATGATTATGACCGATTCGGTATTGTCTTGCGTCCTTCGCCGCGTCAATCTGATGTGATGATTGTTGCGGGCACGTTGACCAATAAGATGGCACCTGCTTTGCGGCGAGTCTATGACCAGATGCCTGAGCCGCGTTGGGTGTTGTCTATGGGCAGCTGTGCCAATGGCGGCGGCTATTATCATTACTCGTATTCGGTGGTGCGAGGATGCGACCGTATCGTCCCTGTGGATGTCTACGTGCCGGGCTGTCCGCCAACCGCAGAGGCTTTGTTGTATGGCTTGATGGTTTTGCAGAAAAAAATCCGCAGGCATGGCGAAGGAGGACGCACCGTATGAGTACGTTTCTCGATGATATTGCCCACCGCCTAAAGACCGCTTTTCCTAAGGGGGTGCTCGAGGTTTGTCTGGAAAGAGACGAACTGACTGTTGTTGTCGGCGAAGAGAGTCTTGTGAGTTTTATGACGTTTTTGCGAGACGATTCGGGGTGTAGCTTCGAGCAGCTTGTTGATATTGGTGGAGTCGATTACCCCGGGCGTAAGCCGCGCTTCGATGTTGTCTATCATCTGTTGAGCTTGGCACAAAACATGCGTCTGCGAGTCAAAGTCGGAGTCGATGAGGAGGGCACTGTGCCGAGTATTGGCACTGTTTTTCCTTGCGCGCTGTGGTATGAGCGAGAGGCGTGGGATATGTTCGGTATTTTGTTTACCGAGCATCCCGACTTGCGCCGTCTTTTGAGTGATTATGACTTTCAGGGGCATCCTTTGCGTAAGGATTTTCCGCTGAGTGGCTACAAGGAAGTCCGCTATGACGAGGAGCAAAAGAAGGTTGTCTATGAGCCGTTGCAGTTGGCTCAGGCGTATCGTGATTTTGACTTTCTGAGTCCGTGGGAGGGTGACGGGCAGAAGCGAATGGGTGCGGGGACTCAGTCCTCTGAGGATTGAGGTGTTGTGATCGTGCCTGCCTCGTCTTATACGCTGAATTTTGGCCCGCAGCATCCTGCGGCACACGGCGTTTTGCGTCTGGTGTTGCAGTTGGATGGCGAGATTGTCGAGCGTGCTGACCCGCACATTGGCTTGTTGCATCGCGGCACGGAAAAGCTCATCGAGCATAAGACGTATTTGCAGGCGTTGCCTTATTTTGACCGCCTCGATTATGTGTCGCCCATGTGTCAAGAGCACGTCTGGGCGTTGGCGGTAGAACGACTCTTGGGGCTGTCGGTGCCGCCGCGGGCACAATACATACGGGTGTTGTTCAGCGAACTCACCCGTATTTTGAATCATGCCTTGAATGTGACCACTTATGCTTTGGATGTTGGTGCGATTACGCCTTTTTTATGGATGTTCGAGGAACGTGAGGTCATGATGGAGTTCTACGAGCGTGTGTCCGGGTCTCGTATGCACGCGGCTTATTTTCGTCCTGGCGGCGTTGCTCGTGATGTGCCGCCAGACTTGTTGGAGGATATGGCGACCTTCTGTAAGCGATTCCCGAAGGCTCTGAAAGACCTTGAGGGTTTGTTGAGCGATAACCGTATTTTCCGTCAACGTAGTGTCGATATTGGCGTTATGTCGGCACAAGACGCGTTGGGTTGGGGATTCAGTGGGCCCTGTTTGCGTGCTTCGGGGGTTGCGTGGGATTTGCGTAAGTCACAGCCGTATGATGCTTATGGCGAGCTTGACTTCGATATTCCGGTTGGGGAGAAGGGCGATTGCTTCGACCGTTATTTGGTGCGTGTGGAGGAAATGCGTCAGAGCTTACGTTTGATTGAGCAGTGCCTTGAGGCGATGCCGAGTGGGCCGGTTATGACGCAGGATGGCAAGGTTGCCCCGCCGCGTCGGGAAGAAATGAAGGTCTCGATGGAGGCTTTGATTCACCATTTTAAGTTATACAGCGAAGGTTACCATGTGCCGAAGGGTGAGACGTATACGGCGGTGGAAGCCCCTAAGGGAGAGTTTGGTGTGTATCTGATAGCCGATGGGAGCAATAGGCCTTATCGTTGTAAGATACGTGCGCCGAGTTATGCTTTTTTGCAGGCGTTAGAGTCGATGTCGAAGGGGCATTTTTTGGCGGATGTCTCGGCGGTGTTGGGGAGCCTCGATGTTGTTTTTGGAGAAATCGACCGATGAGTGAGAATCAGCAGCTGCCTGAGTCTTTTGCCACCGAGCTAGAGTCGCTGTATCGGCGTTTGCAGCCTAAATATCCGTCTGTGGGACAAAACAGTGCGGTGTTGCCGTTGCTACACCATGCTCAACAGCTGTGTGGCGGATGGTTGCCTAAGGCGGCGATGGATCATGTCGCACGCCTGCTCGACATGGCACCGATACGAGTCTATGAAGTGGTAACTTTCCATACGATGTTTCACACCAAGCCGATGCCGAAACACTGTGTGGGGGTGTGTACGTCGTTGCCTTGTTGGTTGCGGGGTGCCGACAAGTTGATGGCTCATTGTCGTGCTCGACTGGGGGTGCGACACGAGGAAGGCATCAGTGCCGATGACAACGTTTATTTGATGGAACAAGAATGTTTGGGGGCTTGTGTGGACGCACCGCTGGTTACAGTGGATGGGGTCTATCATGGCAGACTCGATGAGGAGGCTGTCGATAAACTGCTGAGAAGTCTACGGGAGGACAATCATGTTGGCTCCTAAGGATAGAATATTCACCAACCTTTCTGGTGAGGGTGACGTGTCGTTGGCGTCGGCGCGTGCGCGCGGCGATTGGCAGACGGCAGCGGGGGTGGTTACAAAGGAGTCGGCGTGGCTTATTGATACTGTGAAAGAGTCGGGGTTGCGTGGACGGGGCGGGGCGGGTTTTCCTACCGGCATAAAGTGGTCGTTTATGCCCAAGACACGAGGGGCGCGTCCGCACTATTTGGTCGTCAATGCCGACGAGGGCGAACCGGGCACATGCAAGGACAGAGACATTTTACGCTATGAACCCCATAAACTTTTGGAAGGGTGTGTCATTGCTGCTCATGCGTTGTTGGCGGAGGTGGTCTATATTTACATCCGTGGCGAGTTTGCTGAGGAAGCGCGCCTATTGGAAGAAGCCATTGCTCAATGCCAGCAAGCGGACGTGTTGTGTGGTGTTGCGATTCATGTGCATCGTGGGGCGGGTGCCTACATATGTGGCGAAGAGACCGCCCTTTTAGAGAGCTTGGAGGGGCGCAAGGGGATGCCGCGTCTGAAGCCGCCCTTTCCCGCCGCGGTTGGCTTGTATGGTTGTCCTACTACGATTAATAATGTCGAGACAATAGCGGTTTTACCTGCCATTATGGCTCGGGGGGCGAAGTGGTTCGCCGGCTTAGGGCGTAAAAATAATGAGGGGACAAAAATCTTTTGTTTGAGCGGGCATGTCAATAAGCCGTGTAATGTCGAAGAAGAAATGGGCATACCGATGCGGGAATTAATCGATAAACATGGCGGCGGCGTGTGTGGCGGCTGGGACAATTTGCTCGCGGTTATTCCGGGGGGCTCGTCGGTGCCGTTGTTGCCGGCTTCGTTGTGTGCGGATGTGTGTATGGATTTCGATGCGCTACGGGAACAGGGCTCAGGTTTGGGGACGGGCGCGCTGATTGTGATGGATAAACGCACCGACATTGTTGCGGCTATCGCCCAGCTGTCGGCTTTTTATAAGCGTGAGTCCTGTGGACAATGCACGCCTTGTCGCGAGGGAAGCGGTTGGATTATGCGCACCATGCAGCGTCTGGTGCGCGGCGACGCCGCCCTTGCCGATTTGGATTTATTGGAATCGGTCGCCCACCAAGTGGAGGGGCATACCATTTGTGCTTTTGGCGAAGCGGCGGCTTGGCCCATACAAGGCTTACTGCGTCACTTTCGAAGTGACATCGAAGAGCGTCTGCGACAGGCGCATCGTCACCAAAAAACAGCTGAGGTGCAAGACAATGATGCGTATTCGAATTGACGGACAAGACTACCACGTGGACGACGGGCTGACGGTTTTCGAGGCGTGTCGCAGGCAGGGCATCGAGATTCCGCATTTTTGCTATCACGAGCGTCTTGCGATTGCTGGCAATTGCCGCATGTGTCTTGTTGAGTTGGACTCGTCGCCTAAGCCGATAGCGTCTTGTGCCATGCCTGCGGCTGAGGGCATGGACATCCGCACCGATAGCCCGATGGTTAAAAAGGCGCGCCATGGTGTTATGGAGTTTCTTTTGATTAATCACCCCCTCGATTGTCCGATTTGCGACCAAGGCGGCGAATGTGATTTGCAAGATCAGGCGATGGCGTACGGACGCTTTCATAGTCGCTTTGACGAGAACAAACGTGCGGTCGCAGAAAAGCCCTTTGGGCCCCTGATTAAGAGCTCGATGACTCGCTGTATTCACTGCACTCGTTGCGTGCGTTTCGCAACGGAAGTCGCTGGCATCGAAGACTTAGGCGCGCTCGGACGCGGCGAAAATGTCGAGATTGGCACCTACGTCGAAAAAGCGTTGACGTCCGAATTGTCGGGCAACATGATAGATTTGTGTCCGGTGGGTGCGTTGACGTCTAAGCCCTATGCTTTTAAGGCACGCTCGTGGGAGCTGCGTAAAACCGACAGCATCGATGTTATGGATGCGGTGGGCAGTCACATTCGTCTCGATTCTCGCGGTACGGAAGTCATGCGTGTGCTTCCTCGCCGTTGCGATGCGATTAACGAAGAGTGGATTTCCGATAAAACCCGTTTTGCTTATGATGGGCTGAAGTTGCAGCGTCTCGATAGACCGTGGCTCCGTCACAGCGATGGTGTTCTGCGTCCGAGCGACTGGCAGACCATAGAGGACGTTTGTGTTGAGAAAATTAAACAAACTGATGGCACAAGGATAGCGGCACTGGCGGGCGAGCTGTGCGACTGCGAATCGATGTTCATGCTCAAAGAGCTGTTGGATGGCGTGTCTTGTCCGCATCGGGATTGTCGTCCTTTTGGGACGTTTCTGCCGTGGCAGGAGCGTTGGCAGTATCTGTTCAATACGACTATTGCGGGTATCGAGGAAGCTGATGCTTGCTTGTTGATAGGGGCGTATCCTCGCTATGAGGCAGCTCTTGTGGAAGCACGTTTACGTAAACGCTATTTACAGGGTGGTTTTCAAGGGCGCGCCTTTCGAGTCGGCACAAAGCTGCCCGCACATTGGCAGATAGAGGACGTAGGCGAATCACCGCATAGTCTCACCGAGCTGGCGGACAGTGGTCATCGGGTGGCACAGGCATTCAAACAAGCAAAAAAGCCGATGATTATTGTTGGCATGGGTGCCTTGCAACGCAGCGATAGCGAAGCCATTTGGCATCATATCATGGCACTGGTGCAGGCTTTCGGCGTCATTCGAGACGATTGGAACGGCTTTAACGTGCTCCATACCCGCGCTTCGATGGTGGGCGGTATGGACGTGGGATTCGTGCCGAGCCAAGGCGGGGAGGCAAGAAAAGGCATCGAAGAGCGTGCCCGACAAGGGAGCATCGATGTGCTGTGGTTACTTGGCGAAGATGATGTGGACGAAGAAACGCTCAAAAAACCGTTTGTTATCTATCAGGGGCACCATGGCGAGCGGGGCGCATCGGCGGCAGATGTGATTGTGCCTGTGCCCGCCTACAGCGAGAAAGATGCCCTCTATATGAATATGGAAGGACGCTTACAGCGAGGCTTGCCGGCGGTGCCACCGTTGGGACAAGCAAAAGAAGATTGGCGTGTCCTTACAGACATGGCAAATCGATTGGGACAGACTTGGGCCTATCAAAGCCAACGCGATGCGCGCCGAGCCATGCAAAAAGCCTATCCCCTCTTTGCAGAAAAAATCGGAAACATTGCCGCAAAAAAGGAAAAAATTGAGCTCAGCTATAGGCAAAATGGGCACAGCGACGTGCTCAACGATACGCCCTTGCACAGTCCACTGGTGAATTACTATCAGAGCAACGTTATTGCTCGTGCTTCACAGACGATGGGGCGATGTGTCAGCGAACTGGGCGGCGCTGTCGCAACAAAGGAGAAAGCAAAATGACGATACTCTATGAGTGGCTTCTGCTCGTTGCGGTGACTTTAGGGGGCATGATAGCGTTGCTGATTTCGGTTGCGTTGCTGACGTGGTATGAACGCAAAGTCATGGCTGCCATGCAGCTGCGGCGAGGACCCAATGTGGTGGGCCCCTTTGGCTTGTTGCAGCCGGTTGCCGATGGCATCAAAATGATAACAAAAGAGACGATTGTGCCGACGACGTCCCATCGCGGCTTGTTCATTCTTGCTCCGCTCCTGACGTTTGCGTTGGCGTTAATGGCTTGGGCGGTTATTCCTTTCGGCGATGGCTTGGTTCTTGCCGATATTCACGTAGGCGTGCTGTACGTTTTGGCGATATCCTCTTTGGGTGTTTATGGCGTCATTATTGCTGGTTGGGCGAGTCAATCACGCTATGCTTTGTTGGGGGCATTACGCTCTGCCGCACAGATGATTTCTTATGAGGTGGCGATTGGCTTCGTGCTGGTGAGCGTCTTGTTGTTGGGTAAAAGCTTGAACCTGTCGCAGTTGGTCGCCGCTCAGCAGGATCTCTGGTTTTGTGTGCCGTTGTTTCCGATGATGGTGGTCTTCTTCATATCGAGTTTGGCAGAAACCAACCGCGCGCCCTTTGACTTGCCCGAGGCAGAAGCCGAACTTGTTGCTGGCTATCATGTCGAGTATAGCGGTATGACGTTTGGGCTGTTCTTTATGGGCGAGTATGCCAACATGATTTTGATGAGTGCTTTGTTGGTGCTTCTGTTTTTTGGCGGATGGTTGCCGCCTTTGGCGATAGCGCCTTTTACGTGGGTGCCTGAGCCGATTTGGCTTATCGGCAAAATCGTGCTTGTCCTGTTCGTTTTTTTGTGGGTGCGGGCAAGCTTCCCGCGTTACCGCTATGACCAGCTGATGCGTCTGGGTTGGAAGGTCTTTCTGCCTCTATCGTTGGTGTGGTTGATTTTGGTCGCTGCGTGGGTGACTTTCGGTGAGCATAGGGGGGTTGTGTGATGCGGCGATTTTTGTATCGTATGGTCTCCTTTTTGATGTGGGATTTATTGCGGGGCATGGCTTTGACGTTGCGTTATATGTTTCAGCCGCGGGTGACTCTTGATTATCCTTATGAGAAGGGTGCGTTGTCGTCTCGTTTTCGTGGCGAGCATGCCTTGCGTCGTTACCCTTCGGGGGAAGAACGGTGCATTGCTTGTAAGCTTTGTGAGGCGGTGTGCCCGGCTCAAGCGATTACCATCGAGGCAGAAGAACAGAAAGATGGCTCGAGACGGACGACGCGCTACGATATCGATATGACAAAGTGCATTTACTGCGGTTTATGTGAAGAGTCCTGTCCGGTTGATGCTATTGTCGAGGGGCCGCACTTCGAGTATGCCACTGAGACACGAGAAGAGCTGATTTATGATAAGCAACGTCTGCTCGATAATGGCGACAGGTGGGAGCAACAAATCGAGCAACGACTCAAGCAGGAGGCGCGCTATCGCTGAGATTATGGCTGTCTCTGTCCTCTTTTATATCATGAGTTTTGTTGCGCTGGTGGCGGCTTTGGCTGTCGTGCTGGTGCGTGAACCGGTTACGAGCGTGCTGTCTTTGATTGTCGTCTTTTTTAATGGGGCGGGCTTGCTGATTTTATTGAATGCCGAATTTTTGGCGGTCTTGTTGGTTATCGTCTATGTGGGCGCGATTGCCGTCTTGTTCTTGTTCATGGTCATGATGGTCGGTGGTGCTTCAGAGTCAGCCCAACGTGGTCAGCGTTATCATGCTTTGCCGTTGGCGTTATTGGTTGCTGTGGTGTTACTCGTGGAGTTGGTGCTGTTTGCTGTTTTCACCACCAGCGAGCAGACGGCAACGCCGATTTCGGAGTCGTTGCAGGCGGTATCCAATACGGAGGCATTAGGTGGCGTGCTGTATACGCGTTATGCACCGATGTTTCAGTTGGCGGGCTTGATTTTGTTAGCGGCGATGCTCGGGGCTATTCTTTTGACTCATCGGCGTTTGCCGGGCGTCAAAGGACAGGATGCTGCGGCACAGGCGTCGGTTGCAAAAAAACGGCGGGTGCGACTCGTTGATGTTAAAAGAGGCGAAGGAACACAATGAGCGCGTGGCAGCATACCTTAGGCGTAGACCATTATTTTATTGTATCGACGGTTCTCTTTGTGATTGGTCTGTGGGGCATGATGATTAATCGGCGACAAATCATCTTTATGATGTTGTGCATGGAGCTGTCGATGTTGGCGGTGATTTTGAATTTTGCTGCGTTTGCTCATTTCAAAAGTGATTTGTTCGGGCATGTCGCTGGGCTGTTCATTTTGACGGTGGCGGCAGCTGAGGCTGCGATAGGTCTGGCTTTAATTGTTGCCTTGTTTCGTTTGAGCGACGGCAACATTCGAGTCGAGGATATGAATACCTTGAAAGATAGCGATAAACGAGAAGAGCACAAAACGTCATGAACGCTGAAACCCTTAAGGTCTTGTCGGTTATGACGGTATTTTTGCCGTGTCTTGCGTCTTTTGTTGCGTTTGCGATGTATAGCGTTGGCTTTCGGGAGCAACGCGATGGTGCGCGGGCACGCCATCGTCTTGGTGCGATTATTGTCTGTGCTTTGTTGCTTCTGTCGGCAATCAGCGCGCTGATAATGGCCGTTGGTTATCATCAAACGGGGGAGGTGGTGCATGTGTTTCTTGCCGACTGGTTCCAATCGGGCGGGCTACAGGTGGCGTGGCAGCTGCGTATCGATTCGTTGTCGGTCTTGATGTTAGCTCTGGTCTCGTTTATTGCCGCGTGGATTTGCGTCTATTCCTTAGGCTATATGCGCAAAGACGAGACCATGCTCCGTTTTTTTTGTTATATGGCGTTGTTTACGTTCTCGATGCAGCTTTTGGTCTCAGCGGATAATGCTCTTATGCTGTTCGTTGGCTGGGAGGGCGTCGGTTTGTGCTCGTATCTGCTGATTGGCTACGACCACGACCGCGCGGCTGCCAATAATGCTGCTATGAAGGCGTTTGTTGTTAACCGAGTGGGCGACTTCAGCTTCATTTTAGGGCTCATTCTTTTGGCGGTGCTGTATGGCAGTCTCGACATGGACGTGTTGTTGGGTGTGCGTCCGTCTCTGACTTTTATCGAGGTGGCGGGTTATCGCCTCGATGGGTTATCCCTTGCCTGTGCCTTGTTATTTGTCGGGGCTATGGCAAAGTCAGCACAATGGGGACTGCATATTTGGCTCGCCGATGCTATGGAGGGACCAACGCCAGTCTCGGCTCTTATTCATGCTGCGACAATGGTGACAGCTGGTGTCTTCATGATTGCGCGCTTGTCGCCCATTTTTGCTTCAGATGCGCTTATTCTCGATATCATGGTGGTGGTCGGTGGGTTGACGGCTCTTCTCGCTTCGTTGTGTGCGGCGGTGCAATACGATATTAAACGCACCATCGCTTGGTCGACGTGCTCACAGCTGGGCTATATGGTGGTGGCTTTGGGCCTGTCGGCATGGTCGGCAGCTCTTTTTCATCTGGTCACGCACGCCTTCTTCAAGGCATTGTTGTTCTTAGGGGCGGGTTCAGTCATATACGCCTTGCACCACCAGCAAGATATGCGTCAGATGGGCGGACTGGCAAAACAGATGCCAGCAACCTGTAGTGCCATGTGGATAGGCTGTATTGCCCTTGCGGGTTTGCCTTTTTTCTCGGGCTACTACTCGAAAGACATGATTATCGAGCTGGCGTGGGGCGGACAAAATGTCGTTGCCTCCTTCGGATTTGCCTGTCTTTTTCTCGCTGCGATAGCAACTGCTTATTATAGTATGCGTATGATGCTGATGACTTTCCACTTGCCGGCAAGCCAGCAAGAGAGCACAGACATAGCGCGGGAATCGCCTATGGTCATGATGATGCCGATGATGGTCTTAGCGCTCTTTGCTGTTATGGCTGGCGCATGGTGGCGAGACTGGTTTGTCGGCGACAACATAGCCTTCTGGGGCAACAGTCTTGCACCCCATAAAGCCTTGATGGATAAACTCCTAGACGGTGTGCCAGCAGAGTGGTTGCCGTTACCGGTCGTGGTCAGTGTTTTGTCGATGCAGGTCGCCCTTCTCATGTATGGGTTTTATGGCAACGTGTGGCACACCTTACGGACGTGGGTCGCGAGCGGACATGGCTTGCTACAAAGGGGATGGGGCATGGATCAGTTGTATAAGGTCTCTATCATTGCTTTTGTGCGGGGACTGGCAAGAGAAAGCGCGTCCACCATAGAAAAGGATATGATTGACGGCTTGGGTCCCGATGGCGTGGCACACACCGTGCAACGATTTGCCCGTCGTGTCGCTCTGTGGCATGACGGCAGACTCTTCGTCTATGCTTTCATGATGATTGCTGCAGCGGTCGTTTTCGTCCTGTGGCGAGGGGCTGCCTGGTCACTCTTTTCCTTGCCTCCATGATGTAGTGTGCTGGTATGACTTTCGTTGATTTTCCTATTCTGTCTGCCCTCATTTTTTTTCCTTTAGTGAGTGCTGTTCTTATCATGGTGACGTTGGGTCAGCCTGAGCGTGTTGCCCTTAATAGCCGTTATTTGGCGTTTTGGGGTGCGGGGGGACATGCTCTTTTGGCTTTGGCATTGTTGTTCGTCTTCGATGCCGAGAAACAGGGCTACCAGTTTGTCGAGAACGTCCTATGGTTCGCGCCTTTTGGTATACGCTATCATCTCGGAGTCGATGGCATATCGCTGGGGCTGGTGCTGTTGACTTCAGGGTTGACCCTCGCCGCGCTGATGTGTAGTGGCGGGCTGACGCACCGAGTCAAAGAGTATATGGCTGCTTTCATGGTGCTGGAATGTTTTGTCACTGGGGCATTGTTGTCGTTGGATCTCGTGCCGTTTTATATTTTCTTTGAGGGCGTCTTACTGCCGATGTTCTTCATTATTGGCGTCTGGGGCGGAAAGGAACGTGTCTATGCCAGCTTGAAGTTTTTCCTGTATACGCTGGCAGGCTCGCTGTTGATGTTCGTTGCTTTGGTGGTGCTCTATCATGAAACCGGTAGCACCGATATCATTTTGATTGAGCGCGCGGGCGTTGAGCCATCGTTACAGATGCTGTTATGGCTAGCCTTTTTTGCATCTTTTGCGGTCAAGTTGCCGATTTGGCCGTTCCATAGTTGGTTGCCGTTGGCTCATGTCGAGGCACCTGCTGCGGGCTCGATGATGTTGGCTGGTATTCTCTTGAAGTTGGGTGCTTATGGTTTTATCCGTTTTTCTTTGCCCCTTTTCCCTGATGCGAGCGTCTATTTTGCGCCCTTCATGTATGCTTTGAGCGTCATTGCTATTATTTATGCCTCGATGGTGGCTTGGCAGCAGGAGGACATGAAACGTCTGATAGCCTATTCGTCTGTGGCACACATGGGCTACGTGACGTTGGGGATTTTTTCTTTCACTGTGCAGGGGCTTCAGGGCGCGATGATGCAGATGATAAGTCATGGTCTTTTGTCGGCAGCCTTATTTATGGGCATCGGTTTTCTTTATCATCGTGTGGGTAGTCGTGATTTTGCGGTTTATGGTGGTGTGGCTCGTGTTTTGCCGCTTTTTTCTGTTGCGATGATGGTGTATACGTTGGGGTCGGTTGCGTTGCCGGGCACAAGTGGTTTTGTCGGTGAATTCATGGTTTTACATGGCTTGTGGACAGCCCAACACAGCACGTGGGCTGTCGCCGCCGCCAGCGGAGTCGTCTTGTCGGCAGTTTATATGCTGGTTTTTTATCGCCGTATCTTTTTTGGCAAACAAGGTGACAAAGTCGCAACGCTAGCGCCTCTGACGTGGACGGAGCGGAGCTTGCTGGTCATATTCGCTACGCTGGTGGTGCTTTTGGGGCTTATGCCGATGCTCTATCTCGATACGCTACAAGGCAGTAGCGCGCAGATGGCGCCGCTGTTGGATACTCTACGGGCAAAGGCAGGGGGTGCATGATGTTTCAACAAGCCGATTATATTGCCCTTTTGCCGGAAATCATTGTGGCAAGTGGTGCTCTCTTTTTGTTACTGAAAGGAGTCTTCGCACGCACCGAGACGCCGACAAGCAGTCACATGCACGCGGTGCTCGCCTTGTTGGGCGCGCAAGCAGCTCTCATCTTCACGTGGCAGGATGCCAGTGTCGCTCCTTTCCAAGCTTTGTTCGTCAATGACTCGTTTGCACAGGTGTGTCGCTCGCTGGTGCTGGTAGGCACCGCCATTATTTTGGTGTTGGCTCACCATCCGGAGAGACGGGTCAAGTCTTATGATATGGAATTCAATGTTCTTATGCTCCTTGCTGCTCTGGGTATGATGATCATGGTCTCGGCAGCCAACTTTCTCGTGTTGTATTTGGGCATGGAACTGCAGGCTTTATGTCTGTACGTGTTGGTGGCTATTCGCCGAGCCCGCCTTCGATGTGTCGAAGCAGGCATGAAGTTTTTTATGCTCGGTGGTATTGCTTCGTTGTTGTTTCTTTATGGCATCAGCGTTTTTTATGGTTTAAGTGGTTCGCTTTCTTATGACGTTGTTGCCGCGTTGACCAGTGACGGAGGGCAACACGCCGGCGTTGCTTTGCGTGTCGCCACACTGTTGGTGTTATCGGCCCTTGCCTTCAAAATGACCGCCGCCCCTTTCCATGTTTGGGCCCCCGATGTCTATCAAGGCTCGAGCATGCGGGTGTTGGCTTTCATCGCTACCGTGTCGAAAGTTGTCGGTGTGATTGTTTTTCTGCGTCTCCTCGAAATTCCTTTGCGTAGCCAGCTGGCACATCTCGAGACATTTCTGTTTGCCCTTGCTGCTTTGTCGATGACGGTGGGGTCGCTTGCGGGCTTACGACAAACCGATATCAAGCGTTTGCTTGCCTATAGCGGCATTAGCCAGATGGGCTTTGCTCTTATTGCTACTGTGGCGTGGCGTGGCTACGGCTTTGAGGCGGTATTCGTTTATATGCTGATTTATTTTATAACGATGCTCGGTGTGTTTGCTCTTCTGTTGTCTCTTGCGCGCAAGCAGCGGCAAATTAGCCTTATTTCTGATTTAGCGGGCTTGTCGACAAGTCATGGCGGCTATGCTTTGGCTCTTGCCATTTTCATGTTTTCTTTGATTGGTTTGCCGCCTTTTGCTGGCTTTTTTGCTAAGCTGTATGTCTTTTTTGCTGCCATCGAACAGGGGCACGTTCTTTTGGTGGTGTGGGCTGCCTTGATGACTGTCGTCGCCGCGGGGTATTATCTGCGTATCATCAAGGTCATGTATATGGATACGCCGCAGGAAGGTGCCCTTGATGGGCGTATTCATATTGATAATCGTCTGATTGTTTTTCTTACGGCTCTGTTTACGGTGTTGTTTGTTTTGGCGCCGCGTCGTTTTTGGGATGTTGTTTTGTCGCTATGGCCATCCGCGCTCAATTAAGGGGGCGGATGCGAGAAGGGATGTGGTGTACGTGGATGCGTTGTGTCGCAAGCACCAATCAGCAAGCCTTAACGTGGGCACAGCGTAACGGCAGAGAAGGGCTCGTCATTGTGGCAGAACAACAAAAAAGGGGACGGGGGCGACTCGGCAGACGATGGATATCGTTGGCGGGCAATGTTCACTGCTCGATGGTGTTGCGTCCCACCAGAGAAGTAGCCGATTATCCCCAGTTGAGTTTTCTTGCCGGTCTTGCTCTTATCGATACATTGAGGTCTGTGCGGGTTTGCTCACGGCGCTATCCTTTGCTAGAGTGCAAGTGGCCCAATGATGTTCTTCTTGGTGGACGCAAGGTTGCCGGCCTCTTGTTGGAAGCGACAAGGGACGCGGTCGTCTTGGGAGTCGGCGTCAATGTGTGCCACGCACCGAAACTGGCACGGACAACGTCTTTATGGCACAACGGCTTCCTTTGTCGAAGAGAGCAAGTCATCGAACGTTTCTGTTTCTTTTTTTGGCAACGCTATAAACGTTGGCAGAGCGGGCAGACCCGTGGCGACGGTATCTATCGAGAGTGGATGACGCATGCCTATCGATTGGGATGTTCTATTCGAGTGCGGCTACGGGACAAGGTATACTCGGGAACATTTCTCGGTGTAGCAGAAGACGGACGTTTGCGGCTCGGCTCGCACCAAAAAGAGCGACTCATAGCAGCAGGCGATGTGACCTAAGAAGAGGCAAATCCATGTTTTTAGCTATCGATATTGGTAATAGTGAAACGGTCTGTGCGCTTTGTCGCGGCACGACAATCATCGCGCAATGGCGGTGGCAGACTGTCGAGTCCCGTAGCGGTGACGAGTATGGTGCGCTTATCGGTGGTCTGTTGACGTCTCATGGGCATAAATTGAAAGAGATAAAGGGTGTTATTCTTGCCAATGTTGTGCCGTTGAGCGAGGGGCCTATGGTTGATTTTTGTCAGCGTTATTTGTCGGTGTCTCCGTTGGTTGTTTCTGCTAGGATGAAGGGGTTACCTGAGCTTGTTTTGCCTCGTCCTGAGCAGGCGGGTGGTGATAGGTTAGCCAATGCGGTTGCCTTACAGCGAGATCAGGGGGGTGCGTCTATGGCGGTGGATTTAGGCACAGCGACAACATTCGATGTTGTCGACAAGCATGGGCGTTATATTGGCGGTGCCATTGCCCCTGGCTTTGCGGTGTCGATGGCGAGTCTGGCTCAGAAGGCGGCACGCTTAAATGAGGTCTCCTTTCAGCGAGAGACCATTGCGCTGATTGGGGATACGACAGAAGATGCCTTGCGCTCGGGGCTATACTGGGGCTATGTCAGCATGCTCGAGGGCATGATCGCACGCTTCAGACAACAACAAAAAAGCCTTAAGGTCGTTGCTTGTGGCGGCGCCGCCGTCATGTTCGCTCAACAAAAAGGCTTGTTCGACGAGTATCTGCCCACTTTGACCTTAAAGGGGCTGGCTTATTTATATCAGGATAATGCACCATGATCAAAAAACAACCAACGCAACCCCTTCCCCGACCAAAAGATGACGAGGTGCTGTTTGTGCCTCTCGGTGGTGTCGGCGAAATTGGCATGAACTGCGCTCTCTATGGCTGTCAGGGACAATGGCTCGCTGTCGATATGGGAGTCTCCTTCGGTGACGACACAACCCCGGGAATCGATATTGTTGTGCCCGATATCGCTGCTCTGGAAGAGCAGGCTGAACATTTGCAGGGAATTGTCTTAACCCATGGGCATGAAGATCATATCGGGGCCCTGCCGTATTTATGGCAACGACTGAAGTGTCCGCTGTGGGCAACACCTCTGACGGCAACTTTGATTCATGCCAAGCTCAAAGACAAGGGCTTACACAAAGAGGTGCCCCTCAATGTCGTTGACATTGGGGAAGAATGGACTGTTGGTTGCTTCAAAGTGCGGATGATAGGAGTCGTCCATTCTATTCCGCACAGCTGTGCCCTTGGTATTGATACGCCCTGTGGACGTATCGTCCATAGCGGTGATTGGTATGATGATCCAGACCCGTTGCGGTGCGGGCAAGAGATGGAAACGTCACTACGAGATTTTGCACAAGAGAAAAAAGTGTTGGCTTTGATGTGCGATTCCACCAATGTCATGGAGGAAAAAAAACAAGGACAAAGTAGCGAAGGTCAATTACGCGAGGCTTTGATGGCCCTTTTTGCTCGCTATAAGGGCAAGAAGCATCGCCTGGCTTTGACGTTTTTTGCTTCCAATGCCTTGCGTATGGAGAGTATCGCTCAGGCAGCTCTTGCTCATGGGCGCATGCCTGTTTTGGTGGGGCGGTCGATGGAACGCTATTATTTTGCTGCTTTGCGCAACGGCTGTATCGATGAGATTCCGTTTGTTTCTGCCGACGATGGTGCACGTATGGATCGCGAAGATGTCGTCTATTTGTGCACGGGCTCACAAGGTGAACCCCGCGCGGCTTTGAGTCGTATTGCGCAGGCAAGCCACCCTACCGTGAGTCTCGACAGGGGCGATGTCGTGATTTTTTCGTCCCGAGTCATTCCCGGCAACGAAAAAGCCATTGGGCGCGTATACAACGGGCTTCTGGCACAAGGCATCGATGTCATAACGGCAGAACAGGAATTTGTCCATGTTTCAGGGCATCCGTCAAAAGAGGACGTTCAACGGATGTATGGCTGGGTTGCCCCGCAAGTGGTTGTGCCTGTTCATGGCGAGTATCAACACTTGCAGGCACAGCGAGAGTTGGCACGGTCGTGCCAATATCAAACCGCCCCTTTTATGGCTAATGGTGCGGTGTTGCGCTTGCAAGAGCAGGGCGCACAGATTGTCGGCAACGTCCACAGTGGCAGACTCGGCATATATGGGCAGAAAACCATTGCGCTACGTGGCGGCGTCGTTGCCGCGCGCCGCCATATTGCCCAGCAAGGCATGGTTATGCTCACGTGTGTTCTCGATGCACAGGGATTTCTGTGTGGCGATATTATCCTGAAAACACAAACCCTCTTTCATGAAGATGACTGTGCCGAGCACCACAAAAGCCTGCGGAGTCTTCTGGCGGTACAGCTCGATAGAGCCTCTGACCAACAAAGGGAGGATGATGCCGAAATCGAACGCATTGCCACGTCCTGTATACGTAGGTATATTAAAAAGATGATGGACATGAAACCGCTCATCGATGTTACTGTTGTGCGGACGAATAGGTAACCAACGGAATAAGGATAGCCCCATGATTGAACGCTTAAACCACGTAGCCATCGTTGTGCCCGATTTGCAGGTAGCACGAGAACGATACCGGGATGCTTTGGGGGCAAAAGTCTCAGAAGCACAAGATTACCCCGAACATGGGGTGCGAGTCGTCTTCATTGAACTGGCAAATACAAAGATAGAACTGATGTCGCCCTTAGGCAAGGACTCGCCTATTCAAAAGTTTCTCGACAAGAATCCTAAGGGCGGACTCCACCATCTGTGCCTCAGCGTCGGCGATGTTACACAAGCCTTGCAGCCAATCACAGAAGAAGGCTTACGGGTGTTAGGCGGCGACAAAGCCGTCAAAAAAGGCGCACACGGGCATAACGTGGCTTTCTTGCATCCGCAAGACTTCTGCGGCGTGCTCTTGGAACTGGAACAGGGAACCTATTAACAAAACCGACTGGAGGGTTGCGATGATAAAGAAACTGAGTGTGTATCTGAGCGGGGTGGGGCTCGTCATTGTAGGGCTTATGGCTTCCGATGTATCGGCAACAGAACGCTTCAGGCTCTCAGAGGCAGACAAAACGTATCCGCAGGGTTTTTATGTGGGCGGTTATGGCGGATTTGCTTTTCCTCAAGTGGATAGCTATGCCGGCGGACAGGACTTTGACGAGACGCCAACAGGTGTGTCTGGCGGCGGATTTCTCGGCTATCGAGTCCTACTGCCAAGAGGATTTTATTATCTCTATTTTGCCTTAGAGAGCGATATCGGCGTCTATGACGCCGAAGTGCAAGCCCAAGAAGGAGACGTAACAGTCGACATGGATGTTCATCTGCAGTATGGCAGTGACGTGCTTTTTGGTTATAAAGACGAAGCGTGGCTCGTCTTTTTGCGGGGCGGATGGCAACGCACCCGCTTTGACAGCACGTTTACCGATGACGCTGATAGCGTGACATTATCCTCTTGGGAGAACGGCATCCGCTTTGGCGGTGGTGTCGACTATGGCATGGGTCGGTGGTTCATTCGTCTTGATTACCGCCGTGTTCTCTATAGGCAGAGCACAGGTGCGATAGCAGCTATGAGCGGCTACCGCTTCAAATGGTCGGATAATCGCACGCACTTTGGTATCGGCTATCGCTTTTAGGCATGTGCGAGGCGAGTCGCAATGGCGTCGATGAATTCTCGTGTTGTCAGCCACCGTTGTGAGGGCCCTTTGAGGAGAGCTAAGTCTTTTGTCATGATGCCTTCCTCGAGGAGCTCGAGGCATGTGGTTTCGAGACGTTGGCAGAACTGTTGAAGGGGCGTGTTTTCATCGAGTTTTGCTCGAAAGGCAAGGCCCCTGCTCCAAGCAAAAATTGACGCAATGGGATTGGTCGATGTCTCCATGCCTTTCTGGTGCATGCGAAAATGGCGAGTAACCGTGCCGTGGGCGGCTTCACTTTCCATGGTTTTGCCGTCTGCCGTGAGCAACACCGACGTCATCATGCCGAGGGAGCCAAACCCTTGTGCGACAAGGTCGGACATAACGTCACCATCATAGTTTTTACATGCCCAGAGAAAGCCGCCGCTACTGCGCACAGCCATGGCGACCATGTCGTCAATCAAACGATAGTGATAGTTGAGACCCGCATCGCTAAAAGGAAGAACGAACTCGTTGTCGTAGACGTGCTGAAAAAGAGTGCGGAACTGTCCATCGTAGGTCTTCATAATGGTGTCTTTTGTCGCAAAATAGACATCGAGCTTGCGCTCTAAGGCGTAACAAAAACACGTACGGGCAAAATTCATGATGCTGGCGTCGTCGTTATACATCGCCATCGCGACCCCTGGCCCTGGGTGGTCATGCAACGTTTGTGTGTGCGTGTTGGCTTGCTCGGTTATCGTGAGCTGTGAGCGAGCGGCTTTTTCTACGCGTATTTCTTGCGCCCTGTATTGGTCGGCGTAGGCATGCCTGGCAATGACGATAGGCTTTTTCCAGGCAGGTATGGGCCCGGTAATGCCCGGACAGACAATGGGCTCTCGAAAGACAGTGCCATTCAAAGCATTACGGATTGTGCCGTTGGGAGAAGGATGAAGGCTCTTCAAACCGAACTCCTGCTTTCTGTCCATATTGGCGGTAATTGTCGCACACTTGATGCCCACGTTATGTTGAGCAATAGCACGGGCTGCTTCGTGCGTTACGCTGTCATTGCTGGAGTCACGTTGCTGAATACTGAGGTCATAGGACACAATCGGCACATCAAGAAAAGGAAGGATGAGCTGCTCTTCGATGAGAGACCAGACGACTCGAGCCATCTCATCGCCATTAAGAACGACAATCGGCTTGGTGACAGAAATTTTTGGTGTCATAGTCAATTAGGGGGGTGAATTATGGGGTGCATTTTAGGCGGGGGTTTCACCAAGCGGACACTTGATTCTATAGGTAGGAGAGTATAGATTATCATGCGTTCTTTTGGAATACGGCAGTTTTATTTTTTCGCAGCGGAGGCGTTACATCGGCATGGCGAGTGAACAGAATAACCAAAACAAAGAAAAGACATCGTTGATAGACGAGTTACAGCGCAAGGGCCTTTTTGAGTCTATCAGTGCGCTTTTCCGTAGCATTATGGTGCCGGTTCATCCTGATGGCTGGGTTTTTGTTTTGTCTTTTGCGGGCGTTTCTTTTTTTCTTTCACTTTTTTCGGAATCTTTAGGCTTTTTAGGCATTTTATTGACGGCTTGGTGTTTTTATTTTTTTCGTGATCCTGAGCGTGTTGCCCCTTCGCAGCAGGACGAGGAGGATGCGATTGTCAGCAGTGCGGATGGCTTGATTGTATCGGTGTTGCGTTGCCCGCCGCCGTCCGAGTCGTCCTGTGGCGAACAAGAGATGAATCGTATCAGCGTTTTTATGAATGTTTTTGACGTTCACGTCAATCGAATGCCCTTTCGTGGTATTGTTAAGAGCAAGACTCATGTTCCTGGTACATTTTTGAATGCGATGTTGGAGCGTGCTTCTGTTCAGAATGAGCGTGTTGTTCTTGATATTTGCCGTAGCGATGGGGTGTTTTGTGTTGTCGTGCAGGTCGCGGGTCTCCTTGCGCGGCGTATTCGTTGCGATGTCGATGTTGATGATGATGTTGATTGTGGCCAACGTTTTGGCTTGATTCGTTTTGGCTCTCGCGTCGATATCTATATGCCTGTGCAGGCAAAAGTGCACGTCAGAGAAGGACAGCGTGCGGTGGCAGGCGAAACTATTCTTGCGTCTTTGCCCCTGAAAGCAAAAAGTGCCGCCCCTTCGGCTCAACCTAAAACGTGAGGGTAACGATGCGCTTTGTCGTGCGGATGATACCAAACATGGTAACAATGACCGGATTATGGTGCGGTATGGCGGCGATTTTATACGCCGTCGAAAGCCATTGGCAGACCGCCGTTATTTTGCTGTTGATTGCGGCTCTGCTCGATTTTTTCGACGGCAAAATTGCGCGGTTGTTGGGACTCGATAACGCGTTCGGGCTGGAGTTGGACTCTTTTGCCGATGTCATCAGCTTCGGTGTGGCACCCGCACTGATTATCTTCCTGTGGGCTCTGGCTGATGTCAACTTAGGTTGGTTGTGGGTCATGATCTACGTCTCAGGTGTGACATTACGACTGGTCAATTTTAACGTGACATCCGATACGAGTGATCAGGTTTTTTCTTTGTTACCGAAAGGGCATTATTTTAAGGGTCTGCCTGCGCCGCTGGCAGCCCTCTTTTGTTTGTTGCCGATGATGGTCTCTTTTCATTATGACACCGTGATTTCACCCTACATTTGCATAAGTGTTTTGCTGGCGTGTACGTTGTTTATGGTAACGCCGTTACCTTTTCCGTCGATTAAGGGTATGCCGTTATTTATTGTTTTGTTTTTATTGGTGGGCATGATTGTGCTTTTGGCAACGCCGTGGTTTTGGCTGGCTGTGATGATTGTGCTGGGCTCTTATATTTTTTGGCTTCCTTTTAGTCTGCTGGCGTTCAGGCGGCGGATACTTGCGGTGAGGAAGTTATAGGGCCCGTGTACCACGAGCCGGTAACGCTGTTTTTTGGTCATGTCCTGCCAGCGAGAGAACAGCATCAAGGCACTAGGCGTGACAACAAGAGTCAGGATGGTTGAAAAAGCCAGACCAAACACGATTCCTGTGGACAGCTGTTGCCAGAACTGTGATGAAGGCGCGCCTTGCGAGACATCACGATTAATGAAGTCGATATTGATGCCGAACATGACGGGGAGCAAGCCAAAAATGGTTGTAACTGTTGTTAGGATAACCGGGCGTAACCTTTGAATACCTGTGCGGAGGATGGCTTCTTGTGGGTCTTTACATGTTTCTCGGATTCGTCGCCATGTATCGATGAGAATAATGTTGTTATTGACGACAATGCCTGCGAGAGCAATGACTCCGATTCCGCTCATAACGATACTGAAGGCTAAGTCGAGGGCAAGTAAGCCGAGTAGCACGCCAATGGTTGACATAATGATGGTGGTCAAAATCAGGAAGGTGCTGAAGAACGAGTTGAACTGTGCGATCAGAATAATCATGATAGAAAACAGTGCTGCGGAAAAGGCTTTGCTGAGGAAGGCGGCGGCTTTGGCTTGTTCTTCGTCTTCGCCCTTGAATTGGATGTTGACGTTATCGGGAATGGTGAGCGATTGCACTTTTTGTTTAATGTTTTTGACTTTGTCGTCGGCGAGGAGCCCTTCTCGCACGTCGGCTTTAATCGTGATAGAGCGGATAGTGTTGGCGCGCCGTAGTGTGCCGACTTTTTTTTCTGCGGTGCGTTCTGCTAAATGGCTCAGTGGGATGGCACCCCGCGGCGTCGTTATAAATAAGCGATCAAGCTCTCTGGTGTTACGGTAGGCTTCGGGATAGCGGATGCGCATCTCAATTTCATCGAAGCTGTCGTCAGGGCGGTAATCGGTAATTTCAAGCCCTCTGGTGACCAGTTGCACGACTTGTCCGATGGATGCGACATCGGCGCCGAATCGTTCTGCTTCGCTCCTATTGACGTTGATGGTCCATTCGATTCCTGGGATGGCAAGCCCTTCATCTATATTGATAAGATCAGGTGTGCTTTTGAAAATTTGGATGACCTGATGGGCGACCACGGCAAGAGCTTGCGGATTGATAGAGTTGAGTCGAATTTGGATGTCTTTGCCGACAGGGGGGCCTGCTTTTGGTGAGGTGATTTCGACAACGATTCCGTGCATGTCTTTTAGGCGTTCTTTGGCTTCATTGAGAATGACGTATGCTTTTGGTCGATACTGCCAGTTTTCGAAGTCAACGAAGATAGAGCCGATAATATCTTCAGCTTTGTCGCTACCGCCGTCGCCGCCTTTACCTGTGCGTGTATAGAACGTTTTAATTCCTTCTACGTCCCGTATTCTGTTTTCGACGCTACGCATGATTTGGTCTTTTTCGGTGATGGACAGATTTCCTCGGGCGTGGACTTGAATGACGGCAGAGTCAGGCTCGACATCGGGGAAAAATTCGACTCCCCGACCGAAAGTAGCATAAATGAAAAATGTGACGAACAAGGCGCCGATTGTGGCAAAAACAATATGGTGCGGTTGCTTGAGACAGAAGCGCATGATTTTGAGATAGGCATTTGCCGTTGGTGACAGATTATTGAAGTTTCCTTTTTCGCCGGCTTCTAGGGTCTGGAGGGCTTGTGGACTCAGGGCACCGGGCTTGCCGATATAAGCGCCGATGGTCGGCACAAACAGTAACGCCATAACGAGAGAAGCCGTTAAAACGATAATGAGAGTCAGGGGGAGAAAAACCATAAATTCACCGACGGTGCCGGGCCAGAAAAGAAGAGGGGCAAAAGCCGTCAGGGTCGTGAGCGTGGACACAATAACCGGTGTTGCCATGCGTTTGGAGGCTTCGGCGTAGGCTTCTTTCTTCGAGTGGCCCAGGTTCATCATTCTGTCGGCATGTTCTGTTACGACGATGACTCCATCGACGAGCATCCCCACGGTCAGGATGAGGGAAAACAGAACGATTATGTTTAAGGTGACATCGAGGAGGGATAGGACGAAGAGCCCGGTGAAGAACGCGCCTGGTATGGAGACACAGACGAGCATGGATGCTCTTGTGCCGAGGGTGAGCATGATGATCATGATGACGAGCAAAACCGCGAGGATGACGCTGTTGATGAGCTCGCTGAGCATGTCTTGGATGCGTGTTGCTTTGTTTTGTGTGTAAATGACATGGATGTTTTCTGGCCATGCTTTTTGTTCTTTTTCGACGAGTTTTTTGACGTCGTCGATGGTTTGGATAATATTTTCGCCTGTTCTCTTTGATATTTCGATGGCGAGGGCTCTTTTTCCGTTGATTCTGGCGTAGGATTGTGCATCTTCGAATCCTTGTCGGACTTCGGCGATATCGCCTATGGTGATGGTTGCGTTGGTATCGGTTTTGACGGGTATGTTGAGAAATTCTGTTGCTGTTTCGATGAGCCCTGGGACTTTGACGGCGAAGGACCCTTTATCGGCTTCGAGGGTGCCGCTGGCGACAAGGGCGTTGGAGCGGCTAAGGGTTGCGATGACATCTCGTGAGGTCAGCCCATAGCTTTGTATTTTGAGGGGGTCGACGATGATATCGACTTGTCGTTTTCTTTTGCCGGTGATTTCGGCTTTGAGGACTCGTGGCAAGGCACGCAGCTTTTGTTGCAGGTCGGTGGCTATCGCCAGCAGGCTCCGCTCGGTGAGGGCCCCTGAGAGGGTAATGACGAGGATAGGGAACAAGCTGAGGTTAACTTCTTTGACGGTGGGTTCTTCGGCGTCTTCTGGCAGCTCACTTTTTGCGATATCGACTTTTGCTCTTACGTCGGCGAGGGCATCTTCGATATCAACTTCGGGATTGAATTCGAGGATGACGTTGCCGCCATTTTCGAAGGCGGTGGCGCGCATTTCTTTCAAACCATCGACGCTGTTGAGTTCTTGCTCCATCGGTCGCACCAGCAGTCTTTCTGCGTCTTCTGGCGAGATACCGAAGTGAAAGAGGGAGACATACACAGTCGGCACCGTGACGTCGGGTTCGGCTTCTCTGGGAATCGTGTTAAAGGCGACGATACCTGAGATGATAAGAAAAATCAGCGTGGTTATGACCGCACGGGCAGAAGTAATACAACGCTCGACCAAAGAAGACGTCATGGGCTGTTCTCGGCAAGCGGCGAGGCGCGCTCAGCAGGAAAAGCACGCACTGTTTGACCAGGAATAACAAAATCCTGTCCTACTGTGACGACCGTGATTGTGCTTGGTGGGCCTGTCACCCATAAGCCTTCTGGGCTTTCGTCGATAATGGTGATGGGGTAGAAGACGATTTGGTTTTTGTCGTTGACGGCTTTGATGCCGATGATTCCTTTATCGTCGATGTTCAGGGTCGAGGGCTTAATGAGGTGAGCGAGGGTCTCGTCTTTGAGGATGTGTATTTCTGCCGAGAGCCCTTCGGGCAGAGTCTGTTCGGGGTTATCGGCGTCGGCTTCGATGCGGAATGTGCGGGTGTTGGGGTTTGCGGAAGGGGCAATATACGTGATGGCGCCTTCGAGTTGGGTATCATCGCTGAGGATGGCGGTAACCGGGGTGTCTAGGTGTAGATTTTGTCGGTCGTTTTCGCTGACCTCTGCCGTGATGAGCAAGGGATGGAGGTCCACGATCATGGCGACGTCGTCGCCTTGTTTGAGGTAGCTGCCGATTTCTGCGGTGCGTGTCGCCAAGACTCCATCGAAGGGCGCGCTGAGGGTTTTGTGTCGTATTTCGTTATCAATGGTAGAAAGGGCTGCCAGAGCGGCTCGATAGCGTGTTTTGATTTGGGCGTCATTGACTTGTGAGCGGTGCCCTCTCGATATTAGTCTTTCTGACGCTTGGTATTGTATGTCGGCTTCTTGCAGGCGTGCTTCGGCTTCTTGTTTTTTTTCTTCTAGGTCTTCGATATCGATGGTGAGGATGGTGTCGTCTTCGAAGATGGGTTGTCCTTTCTCGTGGAGCACTTGCGAGACGTTGCCGTTGGTGCGGGCGCGTATGTTGACTCGCCGTGAGGCTTCGGTTTGTCCTCGTAGGATGATTTTGGGTCTATGGGGCAGGGCGCGCGATAATTCGGTGGTGACCGAGGGAATAATGACTTCTGTTGACAGCTTTGTTAGCGGTTCTTTGCTTCCAGAAAGGATCCAGAGAACAGAAAGAGTGGCGATGGCGCCGACGATGAAGGGCGGCGACTGCCATGTTTGCTGGTTTTTGATGATGAATTGGCGTCCTTGTTTGATGTTCTTTTTGATTGAGGGGCTGTGCTCTGCCCATTGTTTTTCGGCCCGCTTTTTGATGGTTTGCGCGGCAAGGCGCGCCTCTTGGCGCGTCTTCGGGATAGTCGGGGGAGTCAACGGGGCTGTCATGGCTCAACGTGTCTACGGATGGGCTTAAAAAGATGCGGGTGCTGGGAAAGAAGGGTATCTTTGAGTGCCTCAATCTCAGCATAGGGAATATTTTTACGCGGTCTTGGTAGGGTTACGCTGTAGTCGAGAAGAATCTTGGCAGGCTTTTGTCCGATAAAGAGAATACGGTCGGCAAGAAAAAGGGCTTCGTTAAGGTCGTGGGTAATAAAGACAATATTAGAAGGCGTTTTGTTCCAAATGTCGAGTAAATTTTTTCTAATGTTTTGGGCGAGCTTGGGGTCGAGAGAGACAAAAGGCTCATCCATCAGCATCATTTGCGGCTGCGTGATGAAGGCTCGTGCGAGGGCGACCCGCCGTTGCATGCCACCAGAAAGACGATTAGGAAACTCATGCGAGACATCATCAAGACCAATGGTTCGCAGAATAGTCATGGCTTGCTCGCGCCGTTGCGGCGTGTTATCGGTCACCAGCGTAATGTTATCGAGAACAGACAGCCACGGCATCAGACGTGGTTCTTGGAAAACGTAGGCGACATTGGTTTTGTCAATGCTCTCGTCATTGAATTGGATGGTGGCTTGTGGGCAAGGCTCTAAGCCGGCAATAATATTGAGAATTGTCGTTTTGCCACAGCCTGAGGGCCCCGCAATGCACGTGAATTGGCGGTCAGGCGCACGAAACGTGACATCACCGATGACAGTGTGGTCATAGCCATTGGAGCCGCGGTATCTTTTGTCTTTGATGTGGACGTACAGACTCATGTGACACTCAGGTGAGGCGCCATCGGTTGGCGTATTTTTCGGTGGGGCGGATGATGGCGACATCGATGATCAGGACGATAGCAACGAAGACGCTTGTGTAAGCGAGGATGCTGGCAATATCGAAGAGCTGAAAGTAGCTGTGCAGTTTGAAACCGACCCCGTTGGAGCGTCCGAGCAGCTCGACAACGAGGACGATTTTCCAAATCAGCGACAGCCCAGAGCGAGAAGCAGCCATGAAGGACGGATAAAGTTGCGGTAGATAGACTTTTGTCAGTTTTTTGGCGGTAGACAAGCGATAGACTTGTGCGACATCAATCAGTTTTTGGTCGATAGTTCGAGCCGCTTCTCGCATGATGGTGACCACAAGAGGTATTTTGTTGATGGCAACGGCTGTGATGGCGGCGACTTCATTCAAGCCGAACCAGATGTAGCAGAGGATAATAACGACGAGGGCTGGAATATTTAGAAAGATGATAAGCATATCATCGAGGGCGGCGTTGATGCGTTGGTTGCGTCCCATGGCGATGCCGATAGCAGCCCCGATAAAGAGGGCAAGGAAAAATGAAACGAGAACCCGAAGGAGCGTGATGGTGACGTGGTAAAAGAGTTCGCCGCTTTGTGTCTGGTCGATGATGGCGGCGAAGACTTCTGCTGGTGTGGGCAGGTGTTCTACCTGTGCCCAGTGGGCGCATATAAGCCACGTTGCCAGCATGGCACTGAGGGTCATGGTGCGCAGAAAAAAAACGTTGTGGGTCAGGGGCGCGGAGGCATGTTGGGGAGGCATCTCGTCACTCTCGGAAGGTGTTGGGTGCCATGGTATGGCTTTTGCCGATTAGAGTGCTCCCGCCCAGTTTGCCGACAAGTTGAAACAGTTTTTCTGCCGACCGTGCGTCTTCTGTTGTGAATTGTTCGGGTATGCCATCTTGATAGCCTTTTTTCAGTTGGTCGAGGATGGCATCATCGTCTTCTTTGATGATGTCTTTTCGTTTTAATCTTGTCCATTCTTTGTCGGAGGTCTTCATGATGTGGGCTGCGTCTTTTGCGGCGTTGAGGAATCCGTTGATGAGACGAGGGTTGTCTTCTGCCCATTTTTGGTTGAAGATCCATCCGTTGATGGGCACGTTGGGTCGGACATTCAGTTCTGTGAGGATGTGTCGGATGCCGAGCACTGTCGGATAGTTTTTGGCACGGAGTTTGGCTTGATAGTGCCAGAAGGTCAGCACGCCGTCTATTTTCTTTTGCTCGAGCAGGGCATTCAGTAGCGGCGGTGCGCCATAGACGGTTTCTATCGAGTCTTCGATGTTGCTGTTGGTTTTTTGGATGCTGTAGGCTTGCATGATGAGCCAGCTTTTATCGATTTTTCCGCCGGCGATGCCGATTTTTTTCCCGCGCAAGTCCTCCAGCGAGCGAAACGAGCTGTCAGGTTGGAGAATCAATCCACCAGAGGCGGTAGAGTAGGGATAAAACTGAAAAGATTGGCCGGCACTGCGTTGCCGCGAGACCCAGAACCAATCGCCGACAATAATATGAGCGGCCTCGCCTTGTAGGGCGACCGCCGCGGCGTTTTTGCTGGCGACAGGCAGAATCTCTAGGGTAATGCCGTATTTCTTGTCTAAACGATGGTGTTGAATAACATCGAGAAGCCAATTCACAGTGCCAAACTGCAGACTGGCAACAGTGACAGTCGTGTCGCTTTCTGCCTTAGCGGCGGTGGAAAAGATAAGGGCAAGAAAAAAAGCACAAGCGAACGTTTTTCGAAGCATAGCGGTGTCCTATTCAGGGATTGTTATGAATGTTATAGTGATATAGGATTTCGATGGTAACTATCAATGGGACGTTTGTATAAGGTTATGTCTAGGGCTTGTACGACCATTTTGGATGTTAAGGGTTTGCGTTGTCCTTTGCCAGTGTTAAAGGCTCATAAAGCCCTGTCGTCATTGGCGGTTGGCGATACCCTTGAGGTGTTGACGACCGATGAATCTGCCCCGAAGGATTTGCGTATCTACTGTGCGAACAGTGGCAACCAGTTGGTAGAATGTCAAGAACGCAATGAAGAGGGTTTGCGTTTTTTTTCGGTGGTATTGCGTCGTTGTTGAGGATGTATAGGATGTCTACGGAGCAAACATTACGGCGGGGCTGGTCTACGGGCAGTTGTGCGACGGCGTGCGTCATGGCGGCGGCTGCCACGTATAGGGAAGGCTCTGTGCCGCAGCAGGTTACTGTGACTTTACCGGGGGGCGGGCGCGCCGCCTTTGCTGTCTTGGATGGGGGCACCAAGCGAGACGGCGTATGGGCATGCGTCAAAAAAGATGCCGGCGATGACCCTGACGTTACCGATGGTGCGATTGTTCGGGTGCGGCTACGGCATAGACCACATGGACGTGGCGTTACCTTCGCTGCTGGCGAAGGTGTGGGCGTTGTTTCGAGGCAGGGTTTGCCGCTTATGGTGGGTGAGGCAGCGATTAATCCTGTGCCTCGCTTGATGATGGTGCGTGCTTTAGGGGCAGAAACAGAAACATGGCAGGGTGCATGGCGCATCGAGGTCGCCATCGACAACGGCAAAAAATTGGCTCAGGATACGTGGAATGGGCGACTGGGTATTGTCGGTGGCTTGTCGGTGCTCGGCACACGAGGCATCGTCGTGCCGTATTCGTGTTCGGCATGGTTGCACGCCATTCGGCAGGGCATCGATGTTGCACTGGCAGCAGGCCATCGCCATTTGGCGGCAGCAACGGGCAAGACGTCCGAGCACGTTCTTTGTGCGCAGTACGGTTTTGTGCCAGAATCGGTGCTGGATATGGGCGATTTGCTGGGGGGCGTTCTGAAAGGGCTTGCTCCTCGTTCATTTAGCAGTTTTACGCTGTGCGGTGGCTTTGCCAAAGTGTCGAAGGTGGCACTGGGCGCGCAAGATTTGCACGTGAAGCGTTTTCCTCTCGATATGGCTTCTCTGCTGGCATGCCTACCGCGGCGGCACACACAGATACTTCGCGGCGCACAATCGGCAGGCGACCTGTTGGAACGTGCTCAGCGTGCCTCTATAGCGGTTGCCCCGGTTATTGCCACTCAGGCGGCTCGCCGTTTGGTGCGCCGTTTGCGGCGGGACGTGCGAGTCATCATCATCGATAGAGTCGGCACTGTGGTCGCCGATACCCGCATGAAGCCATGAAAGCAAAAGTGCTCGTTTTGGGCGGGAGTACGCAAGCACGCGACCTATGTTGTGCCTTAAGGCAACGAGGTGAAGAAGACGTGATTTTGTCTCTTGCTGGTGCAACGCAAGAGCCTGAGACGCACGGCATAGCCTATCGCCGCGGGGGCTTTGGTGGCATCGAGGGACTACGAGCTTACCTTAAGAAACACACCATCGCTGCGGTCATTGATGCGACTCATCCCTATGCCCAACAGATGAAACGACACGCCGCTGAGGCTTGTGCGTCATTGAACATCGCACGAGTGGCATGTTGGCGGCCAGCATGGACAGCAACGCCTCGCGATAACTGGCTGAGGGCGAAGGACAGCGCGACGGCAGCGCGCCACGTAGCCGAAAATACAGCTCAATGGCATTGCGTCTTCTTGAGTATCGGACGGCGAGATATGGCTTACTTTCAAGGTATCACGTGTCGTTGGCTCATACGAGTCATTGACGAGCCAACGGTGCTGCCGGGTCCGACATGCACCCTTGTGCGCGCCCGTGGCCCCTTTAGCTACGAAGATGAACGCGCCTTGTTGCAGACTCACCTGGTTTCTGCTGTTGTTAGTCGTAATAGTGGGGGGGACATGACGCGGGCAAAAATCGATGCGGCACGGGACTTAGGTTTGTCGGTGGTGATGATTGACGCCCCGCCCAAACCGCAACCGCCCACGGTGGTGTCAACGGCTGAGGCGATGGCTTGGCTCGACTCTCAGGGCTTGGGACAAAGACCCAACTCAGGCGGGGGGATGAAGGCATAAGCATACGTATACGTTGTGTCGTGTGCCCAAAGAGCCTTAAGGGTTATGACTCCGCGCATGGAGACACACAGATTGTTGGTGCGCGCTCGAGATGTGCCTCGTTTTATGACGATGCCGCCGTTGTCACGGAGCAACTGCTTATTGGGCGGGCTCAACGGCAGGCGTAACGGAGTCGGATGGTCGACACCATAAAAAGCAACGGCACCACTGGTGCGGACGTCGCTGGCGACATAAGCAACAGGGCGTGCAAAGGCTCGATGCCAACGTTCATGCAGGATGGTTGCCAGGTGCTCTGTCGGCAGCTGTTGCGTATGGGGGACGGAACGGACATAAGGCTTGAGGAAAAATTCGCCGGCATGAATCGATGCCAGAACACATGTAACCACCAGCCAGACGGTTGCCAACCGTCGCCACAGATGTATAGGCAAGGCTTTATGGGTAAGACTCGTAAGGCTGATAAGCACGATTGGCACACACAAAAAGAAGGGCATCGTCCATTGAGTGCGTACCCGCCACTGTAAAAGAACCGAGAGGACAAAAAGAGCGATAAAAGGGACGACAGTGATAATCAGCAAAAAGAGGTGCTGGGGATTATTGCGAAAGAAGGCACGCCTATGGCTGATAAACGTTGGACGTCCCGCTGCCCACCAAAAAATAACCAGCGGCGCCATGTTAGCAAAGGGTGAAAGAAGAAGACGCACCTGTGTGCCGATAGTAGAAAAATAGGCGGACGCTGTCGATGACGCGCGGTCAAGAGCATAGTGGACGGATGTGAACTCGTTGTCGATGACCCAAAAAACGTGCGGTAGAAAAAGCACCAGCGCGCTCGTTGTCGCAACGTAGAGACGCGGGTTGCGTAAATGATGGCGATAAGCAGGCACACATACAAGCACCGCAAGCATAGCAAGCACCAGAAACAGAGACGTGTATTTGGCGAGCATGGTAGCAAGGATAGCGACAGACCAAGCGGTCCACGCTCGCCAACTGTTGCGGTGAAGAGCATAGTAGAAGGCAAGGATAGCCAACGACCATAGGGGTAGCAAAATGACGTTGTGGTTGAATTTCGGAGTCAGATAACTGTGCGGGAGGATAGCTGCCATAAGTAAGACGGATAGACAGGCTAAGTCGGGGGTGCGCAGAATGTGTCGACTCAATTGCCAGATAGCGAGGCACGCGCCGATAACGCAGATCTGGCTTAATAGATACGTCCCGGCATGGCTGGGGGGTATGAGGCTATGCCAGATATGAAAGAGCCAAGCAAGCAACGGCGGATGACTGGAAGAATAGGCGTAACCCCATTGCAGGTATGCCGAGTCAAAATACAACTGGATGGCATCATCGTGTAAATGGTGCTCGGACAAAAGACGCACGCTCGTCCACACGACAACATGCGTTATCAGTGCGAAGACAACAAAAGACTGAGGTGTGAGGTTTAACGGGTTGATACGAGAGAAGGCAAACATGACGTATGGGGAGGGACGATAATCCCATGAAAGATAAGGGGGGATACGGGAACGACCGTATCAGGTGTCAACGCAAACGTGTGCGGTCGCGGGCAATCGTCACGCGGTTGTGAGGGATCTTGTGGGGCTAAGGTGAGGATGATAGCACCTTCGGTAGCAAGACTACGTTGGTGGGGTGATAGAGGAGGAACAAAGAGATGAGGCGGATTTTTTCGCGTGTAATAACGCACCAATCCGGCGACCCACCGATCACCAATGATAATGGGTAAGGGGGTCGCTGATTGCTCGTGCCAAAGCTGATGAATGTGGTCGCTGAGTTGCTTACCGGGAAATTGGCTACGTTTAATGGTGTGGGTGAGGTAAGGCTTGGCGTAGGCAGCCAAGGGGTAGGCGGCGGCGGTGGTAACAAGAAGGGCAAGCCAGACCGCAAGAAAAGAGCGGGAGGGTATCCTATCGGGCAGACGGATGGCTAAGACAATAAGCACAGGTAGGAGCAACAAGAAGGGCGTGCCCCACTGGGTGCGTAGCTGGAGAGACAACAGCCATGAAGCAAATGTGGCAAGCACAAAAGGCATAATTATCAAAGGTAAAAGGAAATAGCGTTGCTCTTTTGTTAGAGCATGTGTGAGGGCTTGCGGGCGGGGACATCCTAAGGCAAGCCAGAAAAGGAGCATGGGGGTAACGTGGAGGAACTGAGCGAGCACAAAGCGTAGGGGTGATAACACTGCTTCGTACCATACAAGGGTGGGGGTGCTCCCGCGGGCAAGGGCGTAGTGAACTGTCGAGAAGTGATTGTCTACGAGCCAGAAGATATGGGGTAGAAAAAGCAGGAAGGCGATGCTGGCGGCGGCGTACAAACGTGGGTTGCGGAGATGATGGCGGTAGGGGGGAAAGCTGAGCACCGCGAGCATAGCTAGTATCAGCAAAGCGGACGTGTATTTGGCGAGCATGGTCGCGAGGATAGCGACAGACCAAGCAGCCCATGCGCGCCAACTGTTACTGTGGAGGGCATGGTAGAAGGCAAGAATAGCCAACGACCATAGGGGTAAGAGAATAACGTTGTGGTTGAATTCGGGGCTGAGGTAGGTGTGATAGAGGCTTCCTTGCACAAATAGAACGGCAAGACAAGCATTCAGGGGTGTGGTTATCTGTTTTGCCAGTTGCCAGATAGCGACCATTGAGGTGACAACACACAGTTGGCTGAGCAGATAGACGAACAGGTCGCTGTGCGGTGTGAGGGCGCGCCACAATGTAAACAGCCAAGCAAGAAGGGGCGGGTGATGGGCATAGCCCCACGCGAGGGTATCGCTGGGCGGGTTGTTGAGAATAATATCGAGGGGAACGTTGGCGTTGGTGAAAAAAGGCACAAGAGTCCAGACAGTTATGTGCAGGACGAGGGCATAAGCCGTAAGAGCTGTGAGGTTGTGTGGTATCATGGTTTCTTTTTTGTCATTTTTTGTGTGGCACGCTGGTGGGTTTTGACGAGGTAAAGGGGGCGTTGTTTGACTTCGTTGAATATTCTGCCGATGTAGGCGCCGAGGATTCCGATGGTGAGCATTTGTGCGCCGCCCATGAATAAGATGGTGACCATGAGGGAGGGATAGCCGGGTACATCGGTGCCATACATGAGGGTTTGGTAGATAATCAGTGCGGCATAGATGAGTGCGCCGATGACGGCAATCAGCCCTAAGTAGGTTGCCAGTGTTAGAGGCATTGTCGAGAAGCTGGTGATGCCTTCTAGGGAGAGGCGCCATAAGGCGCGATAGTTCCACTTGGAGCGTCCGAGGTGTCGTGCTTCTCTGTGGTAGAGGACTTCTTTTTGTCGGTAGCCGACCCAAGCGAAGAGTCCTTTCATGAATCGGTGGTGTTCTCGTAGTTTGTTGAGTTGGTCGAGGGTCTCGCGGCTCATGAGTCGAAAGTCGCCGGTATTGGGCGGAATCGTGATGTGGGTGAGCCTGCCGAGCACTTTATAGAAGAGAGCGGCGGATACTTTTTTCAGCCACGACTCGCCTTTGCGTGAGAGACGTCTGGCGTAGACGATGTCGGCTTGTTTGTTGTGCCAAGGCTCGATGAGCTGTGGAATAAGTTCAGGGGGGTCTTGTAGGTCGGCATCGATGAAAATGGCGGCATCGCCTTGGCAGAGGTCTGCCCCGGCACTGAGGGCAGCTTCTTTGCCAAAATTACGGGACAACTGGACGAGTGTGATACGTCTATCCTTCTTTTGCTGACGCTGGAGCCAATCAAGGGCATTGTCGTTACTGCCATCATCGACGTAGACGATTTCCCATGTGTAGGGATAGCGTTTTGTCAGCGACTCGATGACGCGGCTCAATCTGTCGTGGAAGGTGGGTAGGTTGTCGGCTTCGTTATAGAAAGGCACGATAACCGAGATGGTTGCTGTCGTCATAAGGGGAGCTTTCTGGGGCGTTTGATGTGTTGGTGGTGCGGGTCATAGAGTCCACTTCTATGGGTGGGTGTTGTGTCTAAGACGGGGCTGACGATAATCAGGGCATGGCGCGTCAATTTGTAGGGTTTGACGGCATCGACAATCGTCTTGAGAGTGGCACGAATAATCTTTTGTTGCGGCCAGCTGACTCGATAAGCGACAACAGTGGGACAATCATCGCCGTAAAGGGGTGCCAGCTCGCGGCAGATGGCTTTGAGTTGGCGGATAGATAGGTGAATGATAAGGGTGCATTGGCTTCGAGCAAAGTGAATGAGGGATTCCGTCTCGGGTATCGGTGAGGCTTTGCCGGGATAACGCGTGAGAACAACGCTTTGGCTGTGGTGCGGCAGAGTCAGACTGGTTGCCAGACAGGCTGCGGTCGCGGCAAAACTGGTAACGCCGGGGGTGATATCGTAAGGAATGTTGCGTGTAGCAAGCTCTTGGATTTGTTCGTGGATAGCGCCATAAAGGCTGGTGTCACCTGAGTGCAGGCGGGCGATGTCATGTCCTTTGTTGTGTGCGGTAACCATATGACCGATGATAGCATCGAGGGTTAGGCTGGAGGTATCAATCTGTTGGCTGGCTGGCGCGCCCGAATGGCTGAGGGCATCCTCCACGAGCGAGCCAGCATACAAGCATGTTTGACAGCGTTGCAGTAACCGCTGGGCACGGACGGTGATTAAGTCGCCCGCGCCGGGCCCTGCACCGATAAAATGGACAGTCATGACGTATCCTCTAAGACGTAGCCGCGGGGCGTATACACGTAGGGTTGGGTGCCGATGTGGCGGACGCGAGACTGCGATGAACCGATGAGAATAATCGTATACATATCGATGGCATAGCGCATCATGTCCTTCAGAGTCGAGATGGTGATGTCTTCTTTATCACGATACAAATGTCGGGCAATGATGATGGGGGTTGTCTCGGCTCGGTGGCGTAGGAGCAGTTTGTGTGCTTTTGTTAGCATTGTGCGGCGATTGCGGGCGCGGGGGTTATACAGGGCAATGACAAAGTCACCACGAGCAGCGTGTTCTAATCTTTTTTCGATGATGTCTGCTGGCGTTAACAGGTCTGAGAGGGATATGGCACAGCAGTCGTGGGCGAGCATGGCACCAGCTCTGGCACTTGCGGCGTGCATGGCGGACACGCCGGGGTGGACGCTGATAGAAGGCGGCGGACGGGTGGGTGTCTTATAGGCACATTCATCGAGACACTGGAAAACAAGGCCAGCCATAGCATAGAGGGCAGGGTCGCCAGAGGATAGTAACGCGACACGAGCATGGTGGTGAGTCGCCAAATCAAGGGCGTGGCGCGCGCGCTCTTGTTCTTGACCAATATCGAAGGGATGGAGGGTCTTGCCTGTCAGCAACGGTGCGGCGAGCTCAAGATAGAGGCGATAGCCGACAACATGCTCGGCAGCAAGAAGCTGCTGTTGGGCTTCTTGCGTCATCATGGCGGGGCGACCAGGCCCCGTGCCGATAATAGCGATGTGGTTGCCCCCTTTTCTAGGTATCAGAGGCTTACGGGCAAGAGCAAGAGCTAAGGTTATCGAGCCATCCACGTGTTTGGGGACAATGAGGCGACTGCGCGCACCCGCAGCAAGTAGAGCAGAACCTTCGGCAACACCGTAACAGCCGACAGTGGCAAAAACCTGTTGCGAGGGATTGCGTAGCTGGGGTGTGGTGGTGAGCAGTTGCTCGGCAGAGAACAGACGTAACGGCACGCCTAAGTGTGTGCTGAGGTCATGGAGGGCTTTTTCGTCATGTTTCACCGTGATTGAGGCAAGAACCGCAACCGCTTCTATGGCAAGATTATGGGTATGCAAGTGCTTACGGACAGACTCGAGCATGGCAGAGCTGGATACATTGCGGACACAACCGATACCGAGAGCCAGACGTTGCGGAATGTAGTGCAGGGTGTTGGCATCTTCGGTTGGTGGACGCAGCGAACTCTTCAGCGTAAGGGGGGCTTGCGACTCGACGGTGAGCGTATCGCTGTGGAGCCACGAGGGTGGGTTGCACAGGCGCGCGGCTTCGCCATTGAGCAGACGACTGACAATGGATTTATAGTGTTTTTTACTTGCCAGCTGCCAGCCGTCGGGGGGGTCATCGAGAGCCAGCTGGAATACGTTGTCGCTGGCTGTTGTAACCGCAGCTTCGGTGTTGAGGGCAGAGGCAATGGTGCGTGCCAGTCGATTGCCGCCACTGTGGACGGCAAGCAGAGGAATGACGTGACGACCATCGCCGCTGACCGCTATCAGAGGGGGTGGCTCTTTGGTTTTGGCTATCAGGGGAGCAAGAACACGCACAAGCAGGGATGTTGCACATAAGCCCACAACCGCAGAGGACTGGCGGAATAACGAGGTCAACAGCTCGGTGAGGTTGTCATAAGGAGTCATAGGCGGGCTTGCAGGTTCAGCACACAAGGCGCGTGGGGCAAAAAGAACGCTTAAGGGCAGGGCGCGCTGGATAGCGCGGGCGTGCTTCAGGCTATGACGGTGCGTAGCAATAATGGCGGTCGTATCAGTCATGACACACCTTTTTTGCGATGGAGGAGGAGCATAGAAAAATAGGGAGCAGTATCCTCCTTATAGGAATCGAGAGGCACAACCCGCTGAGTCGGTAGCGTTATGTTGTCTATCAGCACCGCATCGAGGGCAGGGTCATGCTCTATACAAGCTCTAATCGCGGATAAATGACCACAGGGCTTCATAACAACGACGGTGTTGCCTTGCGAGGTGAGGGTGGTTAGCTGCTCTTGCTCGATGGGGGGCGTGAGAATGTGGAGATTATCGGTTTGTTGGGCAAGAGACAGACCAAGATATGTAGCCCCCGCTGAGATGGCACTGATGCCGGGTAGCATGACGATGGGATACGCCCCTTGTAGTCTCAAAGCAAGGGCATGGAAGCTGGCATAGAGGGTAACATCGCCGAGCACAAGGAAGGCAACGTCTTTGCCGTTGTCGAGTTCTTGTTTGAGGCTTGTTGCGATGGCATCGTAGGTTGTGCTTTTGCTTTGTGGTGATGCCTGCATCGATAGGGTGTAGGGACGTTGTTGTTGGTGGCTTTGAATGTAGGGCTGTGCGGCGGCATAAGCGCGGCTATGTCCCTGTGGGTTTTGTAGCCAAGCGACGACGGGCGTTTGTTGTAGACGCTCGATGGCTTGCATGGTCATCAGCTTGGGCTCGCCGGGCCCGACGCTGATAGCGTAGAGTGTCGGCTTTATGGTTTGTGGGCGCGCCATTGAACGAGGCTCCGTTGCGGGTGAAAGGCATGATAGCTGGGGCTGATCTTATGGCAAGGAGCGTGATGCCATTGCTCGAGGGTGCCGCCGTAACGTTGATGGGCTTGTAGCAACGTGTGTTGACTTTCGAGGGTGACGGCGTTGGCGACCATGCGTCCTTGTGGGGCAAGGTGTTGCCACGCCCGCGTCAGAGTTGCCTGTGCGATACCACCGCCAAAAAAGATGGCATCAGGGCGGGGCAACGAAGCAAAAGCCTCAGGGGCTTGCCCCTCGATGAGATGGACGTTGTCGATGTGTAGGGAGTCCTTATTTTTTTTGATGTATTGGCAGCGTTTTTTGTCGCGCTCGATGGCAAAGCTGCTGCCGAGAGGCACAAGACGTGCCCACTCGAGAGCAACAGTGCCGCACCCACTGCCGATATCCCACAGGGTCTGACGCGCCAAAGGCATAAGAGCCATGAGCGTCAGGCTACGGATACTTTGCTTTGTGATGGTGCCATCGTGGTGAAAGGCATCGTCGGGCAAAGCCGCGGGGCTCGATAGTAACGCGACAGGTGGCGACGGCGAAAACGACTCGGCACAATCAATAGCAAGCAGACTCAAGGGGGGAATACCGCTGGGTGCTTTCTGTGCCGTGAAAGTGCGCACCGATTCCTCTGGGCTGTCGAGGTTGGCAAGACAAGTTAGACGACTATGAGCGAGGCAACACTGCTTAAGGGCAGTCAGGACAAGGGCGAGACTATGTTTGTCGCACAGGGTCAGTAGCTTGTTCTTTGGGGCAAGTTGGGCATAGAGATGTTGCGGGTTGCGTCCATGTAACGATACATGGGTGGTTTCTTGCACGCTCCAGCCTAGGCGGGCGCGGGCACTGGCAAAAGACGACAGCTGCGGTAGAATCATCATATCCTCGAGGGGAATATGACGGAGCAACGTGGTGGCAATGCCATAAGCCAACGGATCCCCTGTCGCCAGCACACATGTTTGGGGTGGACGCTTTTTGGCAAGGGCGCGGATATCGTCCGTGAGGGGGACATTCCATGTCTGGCAGCGGGCATGCAGACTGGCAGGGAGCAGTTCAATCTGGCGCGCGCTTGCCCGTATGCTTGTTGCCGTCTCTAGGGCTTTGCGGGCGCGAGGATGCAACGCGGCAAAACCCTCGAGGGTAATGCCAACAACTGTCAGCCAAGGCTGAGGGGTGCTCGTCATGACGAGGCAGACAAAGAGAGCAACGCATGAATGGTTGCCACAGTCAACGCACTGCCGCCGCGGGTGCCTAGCAACGTAAGGTAGGGTATCCTTGTGCCGAGCGTATCATGCAGCTGCTGTTTGGCACGTGCTGCCCCGACAAAGCCGACAGGAAAAGCTATAATCGCAGCAGGGTCATGCTGTGGGGGCGACTCGGCAAGCACGTCCAGAAGACGAAACAAGCACGTGGGTGCGTTGCCAATGGCTATCAGTTGATTGTGCCAAGGATACTGCTGTTGCCACACATCGACCAGAGCCGCGGCGCGGGTCGTCTTATGAGTCTCGGCTAAGCGATAGGCCTCAGGCGAGCCAATAAGACTGATAACCCGCTTAGGATGAAGGCGGTCGCGGTTGATACCGCAGGCAACCATCTGGCTATCGGTTAGGAGCAAGCATTGCTTATTAAGGGCGGTGCGGGCGGCGGACACAAACGACTCGTGCCAACGCAAATCATCGATGATGTCGGTCATCCCGCAGGCTTGCATGAGACGGATAGTTACGTGCTGCCACTCAGGTGATAAATCAGAAGGAACATGACGGTGCAGACGCCGATGAGAAAGAGAGTCAATGGCAACGGGACTCTTAACGTAAGCCGTCATCGTTGCCGTGTCTCTGCTTTGAGGGAACGGGGCCCTAGGGGGTGATTGGCTTGCGGATAAGGGGGATGCGTATGCTCGTGCGTGTGGTCATGCGTGTGGCCATTTCCGCCACCGCCTTCGACGTGGTGATGGTGGCTTTCTTGCGCGCGTCCGACATCGTCTTCGAAGCCGACAATTTGGCTACGATACTTACACAGCTGGCAATTCATCGAGTTTTCTGGTGTGTGAATTTCGGCAAGACGCTCGAGAAACGTATCGATGACGGCAGGATGAAAACTGAGGTAGGGGGCTTTGAGGAAGGTGATCTTAGGGTGTTGTGCTGCTACGCTATCGGTTTGCTCGTAGATACGCTGGACGAGCACGCCATCGAAGAGAAAATACGGCACAACGACAATTTGTTGGAAGGGCAACAGCACGAGTCTTTCGAGGGCGGGCTGGACGAGAGGAAACGTAAGACCTGAGTAGGCGACTTCAGCCCATCCGCATCCGAGTCCTTCACAGAGCATACGTGCGATTTTAGCGATGTTGCCGTTGGCGTCGGGGTCGGAGGCGCCGCGTCCGACAACCAGGAGCAGGGTTTCTTCTGCGGGTATCGAGGAGGTGGCAAGGGCTTCTTGGGCGCGGGCGGCGGCGGCTGCCAACATTTTGGGGGTTAAGGCTAACTCACGCGCCAGCGTGATACGCATCTCGGGGTGGTCTTTCTGGTAGGCATTCAGGATACTGGGAATATCATTTTTGACGTGGCCGGCGGCAAAGAGCATAGCGGGCAAGGCATGGACTGTTGTGCATCCTTGCTTGCGTAACTGGTCTAGGCCATCGCGGATAATGGGACGTGCGAACTCGAGGTAGCCGTATGTTGTTGGCAGTTCGGTTAACCGCTGGTCGAGCAGCTGGCACAGTCGCTCGAATTCATCGAGGCCTTTGCGATGGCGTGTGCCGTGTCCGCAGAGAAGAACGCCTGTCGTCATGGTGATTTTGGTTTGAGGTTGGGCATACGTTTTTGCGACTCGATGGCATTGACGAAAACAGACAGCACGGGTGGCACAATCAGTAGCGTCAACAGAGAAGACAGAGCCAGCCCACCGAGAACGACCGAGCCGAGGCCACGATACAGTTCAGAGCCAGCCCCCGGAAAAACCACAAGAGGAAGCATACCGAACAAACTGGTCAGAGTCGACATGAATATGGGGCGTATGCGATTACGCACCGAGGTTTCGACCGCTTGTGCGATAGACATGGCATCGTCATGGATATGGTGCAGGGTCTGATGAACGAGCAGAATGGCATTATTGACGACAATGCCGGTGAGAATAACGAAGCCGAGTAACGTCAGCATATCGAGGGGTTGGAAGGTGAAAATATTCAACAGAGCCAAACCAGCGACGCCGCCTGCCATAGCAACAGGCACGGATAGCATAATGATAAGGGGGTAGAAGAAGTTCTCGAAGAGAACCGCCATTGCCAGATAAACGATAACCAAGGCAAGAATCAGGTCGAAGACGATTGTTTGCCACGTTTTTGTCAGTTCGTCAGCGGTGCCAGCGATGCTGAGGGAGGTTTGTGCGGGCAATCCTTGTTCTTTTATGGGGGTAATGACGCCGGCCTTGAGGGTATCGATGGCTTGCTCGAGGGGCATTGTCGGTGGCGGACGAATCTGTAACGTGATAGACCGTCGTTGCTCGAGACGGCGAATCTCGGTGGGACCTGCGGTGGCAACAACATCGGCAAGACTGCCCGCAGGGATAATGCCATCTGTGGTTACAATGGGGAGGGCTTTTATGTTTTGTGTGTGCTGTAACGCCTGTTCGGCGGCTCTGAGGGTTAAGTCCATTTGTTTGCCGTCGACGGTGATTTCATCGACGCGCACGCCATCGTGGAAGCTACGTATGGTGTCGGCAAAATCTCTGTGGGTCATGCCGATATCGGTTAGATTGACGCTTCTGGGTGTCATGCGTATTTCTGGTGCGCCCAGTTCTAAGCCGGGTTGGGGGCGCATCTGTGTGCCGTCCTTAAAGGGTAGGGCTTGACTTGTCAGAAAGGCTGCCTTCTGGGCGGTGGCAAGAATGTCTTGTATATCGGGGCCACTAATATTGATATCGACGGCACGTCCCTGGCCGATGCCTCTGCCGAAGAGGGAGGGCTGGTTAATCAAGCCAAACATGCCGGGTTCAGCAAAGGCAAGACCGCTTAGCACAGGGATAAGCTCTTTGACACGGGCAGGCTCTTGGCTGCGCGCCCCCATGAACGTTAAGGATGGCAGAGCAACAAAGAAAAAGTTACTCATTTTCGGTAGACCTTCCGCGGTTGGCTCAGGGCCCGTTTCGGTGACAAAAAGATGCCGAATAGAGTCCTCGATGCCGCGGGCAATGGTGGTGACTGTCTCAAGGTTGTAGCCGGGCGGTGGCAGAAGAATACCAAAAATAAGGTTGCGGTTGCCTTCAGGCAGATAGTCGAGTTTCGGGAGCATGACCCACGAAAATATCAGCGATGCCACGGTGATGGAGGTTGCGACACGCAGGGCTTTGTTGCGATTACGAGCAACAGAGCGGGTGAAACTCAGGATAGCATGGACAAAACGCTGGGCGAGCTGCTCCAAACGAGGAAGACGCAAAGGAGTCGTGATAGTCTGTCCCCTGAGCAGACGTTGGGCAACCAAAGGCACAAGCGTAATCGATACAAAGAGAGAAAGAATGACTGACACAGATATAGCAACGGCAATATCACGGAAGAGTTGCCCCACCTCAAGGTCGATAAGCAGAATAGGAAGAAAGACAATGACAGTGGTGAGGGCAGACACAAAGACGGCAGCCCAGACGTTTTTAGCCCCATGATAGGCGGCATCGTGCGCGTTCATTTTTTCTTGTCGTAGACGGAAAATGTTATCGAGAACAACAATGGTGGCATCGACAACCATGCCGACGGCAAAGGCGATACCAGCAAGAGAAATGACGTTCAAACTACGTCCTAAGGCAGCCATAGCGACAAAAGACCCGACCACCGAGACGGGAATAGCAATGGCAGCAATCAGCGTTGTGGGAATGGAACGTAAAAATAGAAAAAGAATCAAAATGGCAAGAGTGCCACCCACGTAAATGTTTTGAATGACGAGATCGATGGCAGACTCGATGTAGATGGTCTCGTCATAGACTTGTTGCAGGTGCAGCTGTTGCTCGGCAAGGTAATTGTCGTTGATGTCTGCCAGCTGGGTTTTGAGCTGTTCCATGATGGTGATAACATTGCTACCGCTTTCTCGAGTGGCGTTAATGGCGATGGCGGACTTGCCGAGGGCGCGGATACGGGTATACGTGGTCTTCCAAGCGTAGTCGATGGTGGCAATATCGCCCAGACGGATACGTTGGGGTGTTACGTCGGCTCGGGTCTGGACGCTCCTGACAATGACGGCTTCGAGGGCTTGGGGCGAATTCAGCTCACCTTCGATACGCACGAGATAGCGCCGTTTGGCTTCATCGACGTCGCCGCTGGTTACCGCAATGTTATTGTTGCGGAGAGTCGCTAACAGCTGGGGAATAGTGATTTGATGTTGTGCCATGATGTTTGGATTGATGGTGATTCGCAGTTCTTTTTCGCTTCCGCCGTAGACATTGGAGCGTGCAACGCCGGGGACGCGCTCGAAGCGGTCTTGGATGAGGTCTTTGGCGAGATCACCATAATGGTCGATGGGTGTGCGGTTGCCTTCGGTGCGAGTCAAGATGAACCAGGCAATGGCTGAATCTTCGCTCCGTGAGCGTTTCAGCTGGGGCTTGTCGGCTTCTAGGGGATAGCTTTCGACTTGGTCGAGGCGATTGGAGACAAGCAAGAGCATTTCTTGTGGGTCTTGTCCGATGGCGAATTCCAGTTCGATTTCGCTTTCGCCATATTGCGAGCGGCTAATGATACGTGTTAAGCCACTTAATCCTTTGAGCTTTTCTTCTTGCGGAATGGTGATTTCCCGCTCAATTTCGGCAGGGGACGCCCCGGGCCAGATGGTGCTGATAATGATGATAGGCTTGGTAACGTCAGGGATAAGCTGAATAGGAATACGCTGTAACGCCAGCATGCCGCTTATCATGATAACAATGACGACAGCAAGAATAGCGGTGGGCTTGGTAACAGCAAGCTTGATAAGGTTCATGGTTGCTCTTTGCGGGCGGTGGTGTTTTGGATGTGGACGGGTTGGCCGGGACGCAGACGCTCGTTGCCGCGCACAACAACCAGCTCATGTTCTTGTAAGCCACTGGTGACCTCGTAGTATTGGTCTTGCGCGTCGCCGATGGTGATGGTGCGGGGGGTGGCTTGCTGTTTATCATTGACGACAAACACCATGTAGGTGTTGTTGTTAAACAAAAGAGCATCTTTGGGAATAAGGAGGGCATCGTTTTTTGGGCTTGTGGGTACGTAGACGTTGACGGTTTCGCCGACGGTGATATGGGCGGGCATGGGTTGCGGCACAAGACGAGCGGTGCGGGTGCGGGTCAGGCTGTTTTCTTGCGGGAGCAAAGCACGCAAAGACGCTGGGTTACGGGCATAGTCGGGGTTACCTGCCTGTCCCCTGCCATAAGAGAGGGTCATGTCTTCGGTGATGTTGGTGGCGTATTGTGTTGGTATGTGGACTTCGATTTCGATGTGGCTGTCGTTGGTCATTGAGACGATGGGGTCGCCGACTTTGAGCCAAGCGCCGGCTTGGGTGTGTCTTTCGGTAATGACTCCGCTGTAGGGTGCTTGTAGTTGGCTCCATTCGAGGTCGAGTTTTGCGGATTCGTGTTGGGCTTCTGCCCGCAGGAGTCGGGCTTCGGCTTCATCGAGAGTGCTTTGCATGCGTTCCTGTTCCAGTTGGGCGTCTTCTTGTCGTGCGGAAGAAAAGGCGGCGGAGCCTTTCAGTTCGTTGAGTCGCCCCAGCTTCCGTTGGCTGAGGGCGAGGCTCGAGATTGAGCTTTTCAGGGCTGCTTGGGCTTCGGCGACTTGGGCGGCGGCAAGACGTTCCATTGCTTTCATTTGGCGAGGCGTAATATGGATAAGGACGTCTCCTTTTGCGACTCGGTCGCCGACATCGATAGGCATGCTTTCGACAGGTCCGGCGATGCGTGAGGCAATGACGCCGCTATAGCGACTGACGAATGTTCCGAGGAAGGAAATGGTTTCTTGTGCGCTTCGCCGTTGCACTTCGGCAACATGGACGAGACTGGAAGGGGGCGCCGATGGACGCTCTTCTTGAGAAAAGAGAGTAATCCATGCTACAAATGTTGCGAGTGTGCCCAAGAAGACGAGGCGGTCGTGCTTGCGGATCAAAGGCACAAGGTCTTGCAGGAAGCCATAAGCCCGCGCCTGATATGCGCGCCCGTATGTGCGGACAAAAGGTATCTGCTTCGCTATGTGTTGTAAGCTACGTTCGAGGTTCTGGAGCATTGTGACGACTCTGTATTGTTTTCATCCCATCTTTTTATTGCACGATACGGGTCAGCATCATCCAGAATGTAAGGCTCGCGTTGAGGCAATTCATGCTGTTTTAGAGGGTCGTGCATTTTCTGGGTTGCTTCGCCGTGAGCCGCCCGCTGTGGATGATAGCACGTTACGTCTTGTGCACGATAGGGCTTATATTGATTATGTTGAGTCGTCTGTGCCGACTAGGGGGCATTATTTTCTTGATTCGGATACGGTGATAGCGCCATCGAGCGTTTTGGCGGCGCGCCATGCCGTTGGTGCGGTGTGTTTGGCGGTGGATGCGGTTATGGACGGCACCTGTGAGAATGCTTTTTGTGCTGTGCGTCCGCCCGGGCACCATGCCGAGCCCGACAAAGCCATGGGCTTTTGCTTGTTCAATAATGTGGCGGTTGCAGCCTATCATGCTCTTGAGGCGTATGGCTTAGCGCGTATGGCTATCCTCGATTTTGATGTGCACCATGGCAACGGCACGCAGCGGGCTGTTGAGCATGACCCACGGATTTTATTTGTATCGACTCATGAATCGCCGCTGTATCCTTTTTCGGGTGCCGAGTCAGAAAAGGGTGTGGGCAACATTATCAATCATCCGCTGAAGGCGGGCACCGATGGGGCGATGTTTCTTGCGGTATGGGAACGTCTGTTGGTGCAGGTGCGTGACTTCATGCCGCAGCTGATTGTGGTGTCGGCAGGCTTCGATGCGCACCGACAGGATCCTTTGGCGAATACGCAGGTGGAAACCGATGATTTTGCCCGCTTGAGTGCTATGCTGGTGGCATTGGCACGAACGTGCTGTCATGGTCGGCTTGTGTCGTCTTTGGAAGGCGGTTACAATGTCGAGGCTTTGGCAGAAAGTGTCGGTGCGCATGTAAGAGCGTTGATGGAGGCGTAGTCGTCATGGTGGATAATTATAGGGAGTCGGGGGGGTCGGGCAAGTCGGTGCAAGAGATGACCTTCGAGGAGGCGATGGTGGCTTTGGAGGAGGTGGTGGCACAACTAGAGAGTGGCACGGTGATGCTCGATGATGCGGTGGGTGCCTACGAGCGCGGCGTTGCGTTGGTCAATCGTTGTCGTGGGCATCTGGCACAGGCAAAAGAGCGAATCGATAAGGTGCGCTTGCAGGGCGATAAAGTGGTGGCTATCGAACCTTTCGAAGAGGAACGTCCTAAGGAGAGTTCACGTGACTGACTTGCAGCGTGGGTTATCGTCTTCATCGGCGGCGGTGTTTCAGTGTATGCGTGAGCATGTGGCACCTATGCTGAAGGGTGGGGGCGGCGAGAGGCGTCTTTATGAGGCGATGGCGTATGTTCTTGAGGGCGGGGGTAAGGGCTTGCGGGGTTTTCTTGTTTTGTCGTCATCGGCTTTGTTTGATGTGCCTCGTGCGTATGCTTTGCGGGTTGCAGCGGCGGTGGAATTGGTGCATAGTTATTCTTTGGTGCATGACGACTTGCCGTCGATGGATGACGATGATTTGCGGCGGGGGCGGGTCACGTGTCATAAACGCTATGACGAGGCGACAGCTATTCTTGTTGGTGATGCGTTGTTGACTCTTGCCTTCGAGATTTTGGCACAAGACAAGACTCATCCTGATGCGCTGGTGCGTTGTCGCCTGATAGAGTCCCTTGCTCGGAAGAGCGGCGCGCAAGGCATGGTCGGAGGACAAATGGCAGATATTGTTGCACAGAATGGCACGCTTGCTTCTGCCGAGATAACCTCGATGCAGGAGATGAAAACCGGTGCGTTACTCTTTTTTTCTTGCGTCAGCGGCGGCATCCTTGCGGATGCTAAGCAGGCGGATAGGCGCGCTCTAGAGGCGTATGCTCGTGCCATTGGCTTGGCTTTTCAGATTGCCGATGATATTCTCGATGAGACGGGCGATGAAAAAACGCTGGGAAAAAGGGCTGGAAAAGATAAAGATGCCGCTAAAGCGACCTTCGTGGCTTTGCTTGGACTGGATGGGGCAAAAGCAAAAGCCCAAGAGCTTATCGATGAGGCTATTGCACAGATGGCGCGTTTTGGTAAAAAGGGACAGACCATGTGCCACATCGCCCAATTCATTATAGATAGGCGTAAGTAAGGTGCCCGCAAAGTATCAGCGAGGTTTAAGTAACATGCAAAAGAAACCATCGAAGATTAAAAAAAGCGCAGAGCAGACGCACGAGCATATTATTGAGGGCGTGCGCCGCGCGGGCAGTTCGTTTTATTGGGGCATGCGGATGTTACCGCTGGAGCGGCGGCATGCCATGTATGCTCTGTATGCTTTCTGCCGAGACGTGGATGATATTGCCGATAGCAGTGATACAACGAAGGCTAAGCGTCTCAAGGGGTTGCAGGAGTGGCGCAAACGCATCGAAGACATGTATCGGGGCAAAAGCACGCACCCCATTACGACGATGTTGAGTAAGCCGATTCGGGCGTATGGGTTGCCGAAGGAGGAGTTCATTGCCATCATCGAGGGTATGGAGATGGACGTATCGGGGCCTTTGTGTGGGCCTGATTGGAAGACTCTTCATTTGTATTGTCGGCGAGTGGCAGGTGCGGTGGGCTTGTTATCGACTCTTATTTTTGGCGATTCGTCGAAGCAGGCACAGAACCATGCACTTGCTTTGGGGGAGGCATTTCAGTTGACGAACATTTTGCGGGACTTGGCGGAGGACGCTACCCGCGGGCGAGTCTATCTGCCTAAGGAACTGATGATGGAACATGGCGGTAAAATGTTGAAGCCAAAAGATGTGCTCGCTGGCGGTGTGCGTATCTCGCTTATTTGTGACGATGTGGCATCGGTTGCTTTGAAGGCTTTTGCTCGTAGCGATATGTTTTATCAGCGTTGTCGTCTGCGTGCGTTGCGTCCGGCGCGGATGATGCGCCATGTTTATCATGATTTGTTGATACGTCTGGTGGTGCGCGGCTGGCAGGATATGACTCCGTTGCCGAAAGCGGGCACGCTGAAGTTGTTCATTTTTGCTTTGCGCTCCTATTTTCTGTTACGCTGATGTCATCATCTGGGCGTGTCCACATTATCGGTGGTGGCTTGGCGGGCTTAGGGGCGGCGGTGTATCTGACACAAAGGGGCAGAGACGTCACCCTTTACGAAGGCGCGCCGCATTTTGGCGGACGTTGTCGCTCTTTCTACGATAAGAATCTCGGTATGACTATCGATAATGGTAGTCATCTGCTCCTTAGCGGCAATCACCATACGCGCGACTATCTTGAGTCGATAGATGCGACACAGGAACTCGTCATTGATGGGACAAGCGTTTTTACGTTTTTTGACGTGGCACAGCAACGTTTTCACAGTTTACGTCTCAATGATGGTCGGGTGCCGTGGTGGATGGGGCGAGGTTTTTCTGATATACGCCCGAGGGATTACCTTGCTTTATGGCGTTTGTTTGCTAGTCGGGATAAGGATAGGGTTGCTGATTGCTTTGATGTTGATACGCCGTTGTTTCGTAAGTTGATTGAGCCTTTGGCGGTGAGTGTTTTGAATGCGTCGGCGGATGTTGCCAGTGCGCGTTTGTTGTGGGCGATGGTGCGTCGCACGCTTTTGCGTGGCGGGCGATTCTGTCGTGCTTGTCATCCGAGAACGAACTTGTCGTCAACGTTCGTTGCGCCGGCGGTTCGATGGTTGCAACAGAAGGGGGTAAGGCTTTTGCTGTCGAAGCGGGTGCGGGCTTTGGCGGCACAGGATGGACGCATAAAGGGCGTGTGTCTAGCAGACAAGACTGAGCCCGTGGATGAGGAGGACGCGGTGATTGTTGCGGTGCCGCCCGATACGGCAGTGGGCTTGGTTGAGGGATTGGCGGGACGTGTACCTGAAGGTGCTTGTGCGATTGTTAACGTCCATTTTGGTGTGGGGTTGCCGCCGCCACCGCCGAATGTAAGAGGGCGTCATAAGATGATTGGCTTATGGGGGGGTGTGGGGCATTGGATTTTTGTTCATCGAGACCATATCTCGGTGACGGTGAGTGCGGCACCGCCCGCCTTGTATGCTGATAAGGCAGAGACGGCAAAGCGGTTGTGGCGAGAGGTGGCTTTGACTTTTTCTCTCGATGGTGCTAGAGTGCCTGCCTATGCGTTTATTTGTGAGAAGAAGGCGACTTTTCTGCAAAGTCCGTCCAATCAGAGGAGACGTCATGGTGCGTCTACGGCGTTGGGCAATCTTTTTTTGGCTGGCGATTGGACGGATACGGGTTTGCCAGCGACTATCGAGGGTGCGCTTGCTTCAGGACAGAACGCGGCACACAACGTGCTTAAAGGCTGATTGATGGAGAGACAACGCGGTCATCAGAGGAACGTCATGCGTGAAACATTAGAATCTGTCTTACAGGAAACGACTCAACGTTTGTGGCATAATCAAAAGGATGATGGGCATTGGGTGTTTCCGTTGGAAGCCGATGTTAGCATATCTGCCGAGTATATTATTCTCGACCACTATCTTGGGCGTGTGCAGCCTGAATTGGAGGCGCGTATCGGTGTGTGTATCCGCCGCTTGCAGTCGCGCGATGATGGCGGCTGGCCCCTGTTTCATGATGGCAAGATGGATATCAGTTCGAGCGTCAAGGCGTATTTTGCTCTCAAGCTGTTGGGGGATGATATTGAAGCACCGCACATGCAAAAAGCCCGCAAAGCTATTCTTGCCCGCGGCGGGTTGGCTCGCTGTAATGTCTTTACCCGTATATTTTTGGCGTTGTTCGGCTTGTTGCCGTGGCGGGCGGTGCCGGTGATGCCGGTCGAGCTGACGTTGTTGCCGTCATGGATGCCGTTTCATCTCAGCAAGGTTTCCTATTGGTCGCGCACTGTCATTATGCCTTTGCTGGTGGTTATGGCTTTTAAGCCGTGTGGCAAGAATCCTCGCAAGGTGCATCTCGATGAGCTGAGGAGTCCTGACCATGATTCAGCCTGTTCTGTCAGCAATCATCGGGGCAGCTGGCAGGGGGCATTTTTTCTTGCGGCGGATAAAACGTTGCGAGTCTTGGAGCCCCTTATTCCAAAGATGTTGCGGCGATACGCTATCAAACGTGCCATGACGTGGTGTGAGCAAAGGCGCAACGGACGTCATGGGCTGGGTGCTATTTTCCCAGCCATGGTGTATTATGTTATGGCTCTTAAGGCGTATGAAGACAAGCCGTCGAAGGTGTTTCGAGAGGCTCTTACTGCCATAGATGATTTGGTGATTGATAGAGGCAAGGAGTCTTACTGTCAGCCCTGTGTATCGCCGATTTGGGATAGTGGTCTTTCTTTGCTGAGTCTTCTCGAGTCGACACCGGCAACGGACAAGCGTATGCACGAGGCGATGACGTGGCTGCGTCAACGTGAAGTGCTCGAACAAAGGGGCGATTGGACGCACCGCCGCAAAGATCTTGGCGTTGGTGGGTGGGCATTTCAGTATGAAAATGACTATTATCCCGATGTCGATGATACGGCAGTGGTTGGCATGGCTTTAGACCGAAGTGCCCGTGAGGAATTCGAGCCCTGTATCAAGCGAGCGGAACGCTGGATTATTGGCATGCAAAGTCGCAATGGTGGCTGGGGTGCTTTTGATGCGGATAATATGCACAGGTATCTGGATCACATACCTTTTGCTGACCATGGTGCGTTGCGTGATCCGCCTACTGTGGATGTCTCGGCGCGCTGTCTTGGTTTTCTTGCCCAGCGTGGGTATACGAAGGATGATGAGGTCATCAAACGTGGGCTGGCTTATATTAAGGGCGAGCAGGAAAAGGATGGCTCGTGGTTTGGGCGGTGGGGCACCAACTATATTTATGGCACGTGGTCGACGTTGGCGGCTCTGCAGGCTGTGGGCGAGGACATGACGAGCCCTTACGTGCGTAAAGCCGTCCAGTGGCTCAAGGCGCGTCAGCGGAGCGATGGCGGATGGGGCGAAGATGGCGCAAGCTATTGGCACGAACACCGCAGCGATGAAGCCAAAGCCAGCACCCCGTCACAAACCGCATGGGCTGTCATGGCACTGATGGCTGCCGGCGAGACCAAAAGCCACAACGTCAAAAAAGGCATACAGTGGCTCATCGATGCGCCAAGAGAAAAAAATGGCTTCTGGCAGGAGAATCATTACACCGCCGTAGGCTTTCCTCGAGTCTTTTATTTACGCTACCACGGCTATTGTGCGTATTTTCCGATTTGGGCTCTTGCTCGCTATCAAAGATTAACCAAAAGCAATCGTGGCCTTGTGGGTTATGGCATCTAATGACACAAGCCTTTAAGAACCCGGGCGTCATCATTGGTTTCACTCGAGAACGTCCCTGTCTGGGACGCCACGCCGACAACGTGTGTCTGGCTGTTAGCGGGGCAGTGCTGGAAGGCGCACAAGCAGGGGTGCGCTCTTTGCTGGCACAAAAATGTGATGCTCTGCTCAGCTTTGGGGTGTGCGGCGGATTGCAAGAGAATCTCAAGGTCGGCGACGTGGTGCTCGCCAGCTGCGTCGTCCAACAAGATGGCACGTCATACGCGAGTGATGCCCGTTGGCTCGCGAGGCTCCAAGACCGCACCCGCGGGTTGCCCTTTGTGCAGACGGGACGCTTGCTGGGCAGCGACGTGCTGGTGCCAGGAATCAAAGCCAAGCAAGAACTCGGTCTGAGGCACAACGCCCTGTGTGTCGACATGGAGAGCCACATCGCCGCCCGCGGCGCACACAAACAAGGTGTGCCCTTCATGGCTATTCGAGCCGTCGTCGATGAAGTCGCAACGGAAATCCCGTCGACGCTCTACACGATTATCGATGCGGATGGCTCTTATCGTTGGGGGGCTCTGATGTCCGTTGTGATGCGCCCTTCCCATTGGGGGGCTGTGTTCAGCCTGTGGCGACACATGGCGCGGGCTTCTGCGTCTTTACGCCGTGTCGCGCAAGGCGCTCTCTTTTGAAGACGATGCCTTCGGCGGCGGTATCGGCGGCGATGAGTGACGAGTCTCTTGCTCAATCTCCTGTAGCATCTTCTGGACGTGACTTTCAAAAACGAACTCGGCAGGACGCTGGCTCGCTAAATCGATGTCTGCTGCCATAGCCCCCGTGTGCTTGGGTGTTTTGCGTAAAGCAACACGCAAAGCCTTGATAGGACTGGCAAAAGCATCCTCGACCGCAGAGGCTTCGTAGCCACAATGCGCCATACAGTTAGCACATTTCTCGTATTTGCCTGTGCCGTAAAGCTCCCAATCGGTCTCCTCCATCAGCTCCTTGAAGGTCTGGACGTAGCCCTCGCCGAGCAGATAGCACGGTCTCTGCCAGCCAAAAATGTTGCGGGTCGGATTGCCCCACGGCGTGCAGTGGTATGTTTGATTGCCAGCAAGAAAATCAAGATACAAACTAGAATGACTGAGGGGCCACCGCTGGGGGCTGGTCTTTCCGTGTTGGAAAATCGAACGGAAAAGACGGCGGGTTTTGTCTCTTTGTAAGAAGTGCTCTTGGTCGGGCGCACGCTCGTAGGCATAGCCAGGCGACACGGTGATGCCGTCAACCCCAAGCCGAGTTACGTGGTCGAAGAATGTTGCGGTTCTTTTGGGGTCGGTGCCATCGAAGAGGGTGCAATTGACGTTAACCCTAAAACCTTGTTTTTTGGCGGTGTCTATGGCTTGCAGGACTCTATCGAAGACGCCGTCCTGACAGACAGCATGGTCGTGAATTTCCCTGTCGCCGTCAAGGTGAATAGAAAAAGCCAGATACGGACTAGGCTCGAACAGATGCAGCTTCTTTTCTAGGAGCAAGGCGTTGGTGCACAGATAGACGAACTTGCGTCTTTTGACGATGCCGCGGACGATGTCGCCGATTTCTTTATGGAGGAGGGGCTCGCCGCCGGGAATGGAGACGACCGGCGCACCGCACTCATCGACGGAATCGAGGCATTGTTGCACCGACATGCGTTGCTGCAGAATCTCTTTGGGATAATCAATTTTGCCACAGCCAGCACAGGCAAGGTTGCAACGGAACAACGGCTCGAGCATCAAAACAAGAGGATAGCGCTCAACGCCACGTAACTTCTGCTTGAGAATGTACGTGCCAATCTTTGCCTGTTGCAGAAAAGGGATAGCCATAAGCCGTTATTGAGGCACAGGCGTATTGACCGCCCGTAACTCGCTGGGCAGCTTGAAAACGACGTTTTCTTCTTCACCTTCGAGGGTGCGGATGTCGATGTCGTGGTGATGACGCAACAAATCAATCAGCTCTTGCACCAACTCGTCAGGCGTAGACGCACCAGAAGTAATGCCAATGGTCTGAACACCATCGAGCCACGTCGGGTCAAAGCTGTTGATGTCCTCGATAAGATGGGTCTGCACGCCACTTTCAGAGCCAATTTCTTTCAGTCGATTGGAATTCGAGCTGTTGTGTGCCCCCACCACCAAAAGCAAATCAATCTGCTGGACAATCGCCCGCACCGCCGATTGACGATTCTGAGTCGCATAGCAAATATCTTTGACATCAGGACCAATGATATGAGGAAAACGCTTTTTCAGGGCTTGAATGACCTCGCGGGTATCATCCACAGACAAGGTGGTTTGACTAATGTAAGCCAGCTTCTTCGGATCCTTGACCTTCAGGTTCATCGCATCCTCAGGGGTCGACACCAGATAAACAGTGCCATGAATTCTGCCCATGGTGCCTTCGACTTCGGGGTGCCCCTCGTGGCCAATCAGCACGACATCATAGCCATCTCGGGCATAACGTTGCCCCTCTTTGTGGACTTTTGCCACCAAAGGACAGGTGGCATCGAGAACAGGCAGCTCTCTGAGATGAGCAGCATTTTCGACTTTTTCCGCAACACCATGCGCGCTGAAGATGGTGACACCCCCCTCGGGGATTTCATCTAATTCTTCAACGAAAACAGCACCTTTTGCCCGCAGACTCTCGACGACACGCTTGTTGTGCACAATCTCGTGACGGACATAAACCGGCGGCCCATAAAGAGCAATGGCACGCTCGACAATCTCGATGGCACGCTCAACACCGGCACAAAAGCCACGGGGCTGAGCAAGAATGACGTTAATTTTACGCCCCTTCTGCACAGGAAGAGGAGCGGACGAAGACATATGCTGGGGAGAAGACATAAACGCACATCAATCAGAGGCAAATAACACCACAGGGTTACCAGAATCGCTTTCCTTTGTAAACCATAGAATACGCTTCGCGTCAAATGGATAAAAAGGCAACACCACACAGATGATATAGGCGTTTTTCATCGCTCGTGCAACCCCTATCAATGAGTGTCATCACACCCGCTTTTTTTCAAAATGTTTCCCGTGAAACAATTTCTTTTCACAATGTTTCACGTGAAACAATTGCTTTTTTTGTCACAATGTTTCACGTGAAACAATTCCTATTTTTTGCAAGCCGCAGACGACGCTTTTTTCATCCCATACGCAAACAAACAAGCCCAGCTGTTTAATGGGTATTGAGACGGAATAATCCAAGCCACTTTTTATCTTTCTGTTGTGCCAGCTCTTTCAAGTTCAAATACTCATAGCGTTTTTTTTCACGAATGGGGTATGTGGAATAGACTTTATCGATGAATTGATACCAGGATAATTTATCGCACTCTTCGATGATGTCATCGAGGATTGTTCTCTCACCTTTTTCATCTCCCTTATCTTCGGTAAGTTTGGGCTGGTATTTCGTATTTTTCAAGCTAACGATACGCTTAGGCGCGCCAAAGGCGTTTTGTGTCTCCGTTACCTTAAAGCACTCCTTGTCATTATAGATGGTCTCAATAACGTCGGGTACATAGGGACCATAATGATTGTATAACCATTTGATATTAGTCATTTGTTTTCCCTTTTGTTGTGCCGATTCCCAATCAGCGAGATAAATCATTTTGGTTATGCGGGCGTAGGACAGGTCGTCCGGATATTGGCTACGCTGACAAAGATACACCGCAATGTCTTTTATTGATGCCATAACGTGTTTCTCCTGTAGAGTTCGAGAAGGTCACTTATACCAGTATCCCACTTCTTCCTTTTATAATCGTTTTTTATCTTTTTTTCATCCAAAAATTTTTCTCTTTCGCTCTCGAAGACCATAACCCCTATGGGTTTTTTTGTTTACTTCGTATGATGTGTGCGAATATTTCTCTGGGGTGCATGCGGAAGCTATCGATTGTTTTTTGTGTCAGTTTGTATGTGCTACGGACGTAATTCTTCCAATCTTTACCGCCATTTTTGCTAAAGTCAGGGAACTGGTTGTCCGCGTAGTAGCCTGTTTCACCCCAAACTTTTCCTAAAACACCGATGAGAGTCCCCTTTTTAGCGTGGCGAAAATCATACTTTTCCCTACTCGAAGGAAGGCTATGTATGGGGTGTTCTGAGTATCTTGCTACCAGTTCGAAGTGATTATCATCGTCACGGAGGAGTAAATAGACGGATATACGTTCTTGTTCTTCCCATCTCAGCCGTTTGCTTGCTTTTTCTAGGAGGCTTTCCACCATCTCTCGACAAAAATATCGATTTCTATCTGCTAGCGTCTTTTGTTTTTTCAGTTCTTTTTCTTCAAACTTCTTTTTATTCCATTCCAACAATCCGAGAATCACTAGAATTACTATAATAGTTGTTAATGTGCTAATATAATCGACAAGTAAAGGAGATACTGCCGCTGTGGGCACCACTAAGACTCTATGATTATGATAGAAAAACCTTTTCATCATCACAGATACCCGTTCTCTTTGAACCACGTAACGGCATCTTGGATGGCGGTGTGGGCAGGTTTGGGTTGATAATCGAGTTCTTTTTGTGCTCGTTTGCTCGAGAAGAACATGCGTTTTTTGGCGAGTTTAATCCCGCTGACAGTCAGCAACGGCTCATAGCCGTCTTTGCGCCACTGGGCGATGAATTCGCTGAGGTAGGCGAAGGGCACCAGCGGCGCACGAGGAATCGGCATCAAAGGCGGGCGTTTGCCGTTCAGCTTGGCTGCCGTGTGAAAAATAGCTTTCAGCCGCAGATTATCGCCCCCGAGAATATAACGTCTACCCAGCGTCCCTTTCTTATAGGCAAGCAGGTGCCCTTCAGCGACATCATCCACATGGACGACATTCAAACCGCTATCGACGTAGACAGGCACGCGCCCCGCCGCCGCCTCGACAATCATTCTGCCGGTGGGTGTCGGGCGGATATCCCGCGGCCCTATGGGGGCTGAGGGGTTGGTGATAACCACAGGCAACGACTCGCTCAGGGCAAGTTGGGCAACCACACTTTCCGCCAGAAATTTCGATTTTTTGTAATCGCCAATCATGGCGTCGTAGGTGACGGGTGTTTCTTCATCGGCGGCACCGCCGGGGACGTTACCCAGTGTTGCCACCGAGCTGGTATAGACGATGCGTTCGATGTTGGCTTGCAGGCAGGCGAGCATCAGCCGTCGTGTGCCGTCTACGTTGGTGCGGTAGAGCTGGTGTGGGTCTTTTGCCCACAGGCGGTAGTCGGCAGCAACGTGGAAGACGGCATGACAGCCTCGTAGGGCTTTCTGGTAATCGCAGGACAGCAAATCCGCATGGATGGGTTCGATGTCGAGTCCGTGCAGATTGGGCGGGAGCGTTGGTTGACGCAGCAAAGCCCGCACCGCACAGCCTTGCTGTAGAAGGGCGCGCACCACCGCCGAGCCCACAAAGCCGGCACCGCCAGTCACAAAGGCTGTTTTATTGGCTAGCGTAAGAGTCATGAGGGCAGGGGTAACAGGTGCGGAAGAATGGCGGTGCGGGCGCGGCGAAGGTCATCGGGAAAGTCAATCTCGAGCCAAGGAAGCCCGGTTATATCACATGTGGTCAGAGCTGATGCGTCTTCTTCTAGAGCCAAGGCACGCATAGCCTCTTCGTGCGGCGCATCCAGCTGTTGGCGGTGCATGAATTGCTCGGTGAGGGCAACCAGTTTGCGCGCCCGCTTGCCATCGAGAAGAAAGAAACCGACCGATTCGCCCATGGTATCATAAACAGTCGTTGCCGCGATGGTTTTGCTTACATCGGTGATACGCTGTTTGTGGGTGGTTATTTTGACGGCTTCCTCATCGTCTCCGCCATCGAGGTCACGCAAAAAGCAACAGGGGTGCGGACAAGCCAGCAACGCCCCGAGCAGACGCTCGTCATAGAGGACATCCCCGTCCATCAAAAGCACGTGCTCGTGGCTTTGTAGGCTCTTAAGGAGCGGCACAGCACAATGCAACGACACAAGACTGCCTTGTTCATAGCTTTTGTTGTCGAGCGTATGGATAGCAAGGCTGGTGGGCAGATGGCGACAGGCTTGGCATAACTGTTCGTAGTGATAGCCGCCAACGATGGTGAGCGAGCCGATGCCGTGGTGCTCGAGCAAAACAGCGTGGCGGTGCAACAAGGTGTGCTGTCCGAGGGTCAGCAGAATTTTGGGGTGGTCACGTTTGAGACGCTGCCCCATGCCAGCGGCGAGAATAAGGGCTTTTACGCTTTGTTGTCGAGCCATTGGCGTACATTTTGCCGAATCTGGAGCACGGCAGGTAAGAAAATCAGGCTATTGATGAGAACCGCAAGAAGCGAAATCAGGAGCATCAGCCCCATGCTGGCGGTGCCGCGATGGGACGAAATCGCAAGAGAGCCAAAACCAGCCATGGTCGTTAAAGCACTGTAGAGAATAGCACGAGGCGTCGAACTGACCATCAGGGCATAGAGGGTGTCGCTTTGGCGTTCCTGCCAGAGCAAGTATATGCCGTAGGAGACCCCGAGGCTAAACAGCAAGGGCAGGGCAATAATATTGGCAAAATTGAGGGGCAAATCGAGCCAGACCGCAACCGCAAGAGTCATGACCGCAGCAGCAAGCAGAGGCACAAAAGCGAGGATGCTGTCTTCGATGTTACGTAGCGAGATGAGGAGCAGAATAAAAACAAAAACGAGGGCAAGAACGCCGGCTTCGAAAAAGGCACGGAGCACTTCTCGTTTGCCTTCGATGACGATGACGGGGGCGCCCGTTGCTTGGGGGATTTTGCTGCGCACCGAATCGACAAAATCCTCGAGAGCTTGCGGGTCATTACGGACATCACGGGCGGGCAGAACCGTTACGATGTTTTGCCTGTTAATGTTGAGGGTCAGTTTGCGCAACGAGATGGGTAAGTCCTCGATAGAGATGGTTCGTTTGCCGACGAGGGTCGGCTGTAAGGCTCTTTCGAGAATTTTCATTTGCAGAGGCAAGCCCCGCAACAAAGCATACTCGATTCTTTCGGTGGCGTTGCTGTCGTCTTCGATGAGCCAGTCGAGGGCTTCTTTCAAACGAGGGTTGTCCTCTTCGGTGAGGTGACTGCGCCACGATTGCGCGGCAGCGCGCCGTCTTTCGGGGTTGATGGTGTGCGCCCTGTCACCGCCTTGCAACGAAGGTAACAAAAAGAAAGCCATATCGTCGATGACCTTTGCTTTTTCGGCAATATTGGTGGGGAGGAATTCATCGATGGCAAAGACGGTGCCGACTTGAGGGTCGTCTTGTAGTTGTTTTTTGATTCGTTTTGCTTGTGCCAGTCCGTTGGCAAGAATACGTATGGCATACAGCTGCGATTCGCGCTCTTGTAGGAGCCGGGTTGTGGCACGCACCGACGGCGAGTCGGGATCATAAAGAGCAAACGGGTCAAAGTTGGTCTGATACGTGGGTGCATGGAAAGACGACCACGCCAAAAAGGTAACGCCCAAAGCCGTAATGGCAATGGGAAAACGCTTAAGCCAGGCAATAGGGGTAAAGTGACTTTCTTCATCGCCATAGAAAGGGGTTTGCTGGATGTGGACTCGGCGACAGAACGTGGACAACAGGGCGGGTAGGAGCGTAAAGTTTGTCAAGAAAGCAATGATGAGTCCGCCGCCGGCGATGATACCCAACTCGGACATGCCGGCGTAGTCGGTAGGGGCAAAGGCAAAAAAGCCGCCTGAACCAGCAAGAGCAGCAAGGCCGAGAGGCACACCGAGAGAGCGGATGGCTTCTCCGAGACGCTCATCGATGTAAATATCGGGATCCTTTTTACGCAACGTGATTTCGAGGTAGCGGGAACATATTTGAATACCGAAATCGACGCCGATGCCGATGAACAAGACGGCAAAGGCTGTTGAGATTAAATTGAGATGGCCAATGGCGGCGGTGGCGAAGGCTGTTGTCATAATCAAGCCGAACAGCAAGGCGAGCAAAACCGACAACGCCAGTCGCCACGAGTGTAAGCCCCGTATGACGAGGAAGCCCACCAGCACCATAGCCAGAAGGCCGGCGTAGGTGGCGCCGCTGATGACGCTTGCCTTTTCTTCTTCCTCGAGGGCAACATTGCCACTGAAATTAACCGTTAGGCTTAAGGCGTAACGCTTGTTAATCAAGTCAACTTGTTGGCGCACAAAGTCGATAACTTTGGCTGCGGGTGCTAGGGAGGCAAAATCAAGCACCGGGTCGGTGACTAGAAGAAAACGTTTTGCCCCCGAGTCGGGCGAGCGACCGAAAATATCGCTCCAGGGCACGGCAGGCGGCTTTTTGTTGTCTTTGATGGCTTCGATGGTGCGCGCAATGAACTCTTGAATGTCATAGAGCAACTCTTTTTTGTCTTCTGGTAGACGCTCGCGCTCGCGGCTGAACAGCTCGAGAGCAGCAAACAAACCACGCAAGGTCTTATCGCCAGCAAAGGTGGCAATGAAGGGCTGAGCGTCTACAAGATTTTCATTGTAGAGCTGTAGACGATCGAGGTCTTGGAACAGCAAGCCATTCTCGATAAAATAGTCTTCATGGGCAGCACTAAAGACATTGCGGAACAAGTCACTACGGGTGGATAACGCCCGATGAAGGTACGTGGAGCCTTCATAGGCGATGGCTTCGCTGTCGGCTTCGACAATGACAACCAGCGTATCGCGAGTGGCAGGAAAAACATTTTTGAGACGCTCACTGTTGACACGAAAATCTAGGTGCGGTGCCAACATGTCCGTCGTCGATGTATTGAGCTTGAGGTTGTTGGCGATATAGTCCACAGCAAACACTGTGCCGAGTGCTGTGCTGAGAAAGATAATCAGCGCGTAACGGCGACAAAAAAGAGCAAGCCAGACAACAACACGGAGATAACGAAGCATTGGATATAAGAAAGTAAGAGCAAAATATGGATAAGATAGAACACGTATGATAGAGTGAGAACGCCGATGAGGTCTACCCATTAACACTCGTGTCGAGGCAAGACGTCACTATCATTGTGATGTGATAGGATGTCCGCATTAGGATTATACAGAGTATGATGAACAATCGTTTTATTATTTTTGGCTTTTTAAGATTTTTTGTGCTTTTTTGCTTGGTCGCTTTGCCCATGCCTGTTTATGCGGGGGGATTGACGATCGATGAGGAGAAGCAATCGTTGCGTCCAGCACGAGCGGTCGTAGGCGGGCTTTACGATGGTCTGCGCTTGATTATGAAGAAAGGGCAGAGCTTAGGTTTTAAGGGACGTTTGACCCATATAGAAAGTGTGTTACAGCGTGCTTTTCATTTTCCTTTGATGGCATCCGTTGCGGCGGGGCGCATTTGGCAACAGGGCACCGTCGAGCAACAGGAGACGTTTGTGAAGGTTTTTACCGATTTTTCGGCGGCAACCTATGCGTCCAACTTTGCTTCGGAAAAGGGCGGCGTTCGCTTTAGCATCGTCGATTCGTTTTTTCTTGGCGATAGTGTTGACCGTGCTCGTGTTAACTCTCGTCTTGATCGTAAGGACGGCGACCCTGTTCGTCTCGATTATGCTATGCGGCGTTTTGGCGAGCAGTGGCGTATCATCGATGTTTTTCTCGATGGTAAGGCTAGCGAATTGGCTCTTCGGCGGAGCCAATATCGGGCGGTGGATACCACAACGGGGGGGCTGGCAGATTTGACCGCCTACGTGCGCGCCGCCGTCGATAAAATTAAAGCCGACCAAGATGAGCCGCTACTCCCTGCTATCGTCCCGTGAGGGCTACTATGGAAAACAAAACACAACAGAGCAACGTCCAAACACGCAAAGATGCCCTCAAAGATGCACGTAAAGACGGTAAAGTTGCGCCATTGGATAGCGTGTCGAGGAAAGGCGAGCGGTTATCCCGTGCTCGACGGCTACGGCAGATGCTTGAGTCGGCTGAGCTGGCTTTTCTTATGGAGGCTCATGATGGTATGTCGGCAAAAATTGTCGAGGAGGGCGGATTTCAAGGCATTTGGGCTTCAGGCTTGACGTTGTCGGCAGCCATGGGCGTGCGGGACAGCAATGAAGCTTCATGGACGCAGGTGCTCGAATGTCTCGAATTCATGGCGGATGCTAGTCGTCTGCCCATTTTGCTGGATGGCGATACGGGTTATGGTAACTTCAATAACGTCCGCAGGCTGGTGCGTAAGCTCTGTCAACGCGATGTTGCGGGGGTGTGTCTGGAGGACAAGTTGTTTCCGAAGACGAACTCATTTATTGGTGACCATCATCCTTTGGCGGATGTGGAGGAGTTTTGTGGTAAGATTAAGGCGGCACAGGACTCGAAGAGCGATGATGCTTTTGTTGTTGTTGCTCGAGTGGAAGCCTTGATTGCGGGTTGGGGCATGGGCGAAGCCTTAAAGCGAGCCGAACGTTACGTCGATGCGGGCGCGGATGCTATTTTGATTCATTCTCGTCGCCATGATGCTGGTGAGGTTCTCGAGTTTGCCGAGCGATGGCAGAACCGCTGTCCGCTGGTCATTGTGCCGACAAAGTATATCAAGACGCCGTTGGATTCGTATCGCCGCGCGGGTATTTCTGTGGCGATTTGGGCGAATCACTTACTTCGAGCGAGTGTTCGTGCCATGCAGAAGACGTGCGCGCATGTTCAGGAGCATGGCACGCCGGCACGACTGGAAAGAGCCATTGCGCCGGTGGATGAGCTGTTTCGTTTGACGGGCAATCACGAGCTGCAACAGGCGGAAAAACGCTATCTCAGGAATCGCCATAGCGCGCACTTGCGTGCTGTCATTTTAGCTGCGGCACGAGGACGGGGGCTAGAGTCCCTGACGGGCACCCTACCGAAAGCGATGCTCGATGTTAAGGGGCGTCCTCTCTTGAAAAGACTGGTGTCCGTCCTAACCCAGTGTGGTGCCAAACAGGTGGGAGTCGTGCGCGGCTACGGCAAAGAGCACGTGCTGTTCGAAGGCGCACAATTCTTCGATAACGATGCCTATGACCGCTACGGCGAGGCATGGTCGCTGTATTGTGCAAGGAGCATGCTGCGCCACAAAAAAGGCTCGTGTGTTATATGTTATGGCGATATTCTCTTTCGCCGCGCCTTGTTGGATGACTTGTTGGATTGCCAAGGCGATATCGTTTTAGCCGTCAGCCCGAAAGGAGCAACAGAAAACACGCAGACGTATAGGCGACAGGATAACAAGCGCGATATCGTTAAGGCAACGCAGAGCTATCGGCGCAATTATTTTCACCAGTGGGAGACGATCGAATTGACGGGTATCGAGGAGAAAACAAGTATCACGCAGGGCGATGGCGAGTGGATAGGCGTTGCTTGTTGTAGCGAAAAAGGTAAACAGTGGATTGTCGAGGAGCTTGAGGCTATGCACCAGAGCCATGTGCTCCAAGATGAGCGCGCTGACTTGCCGTTATTGTTCCGCCGTCTTATGCAAAAGGGCAAGGCGGTGCGTGTTTTTTATACGCCGCTACCGTGGTTGGATATCGATGATGTCCATGACTTAGGGGAAGCACACCGAGATACATAGCGGGAAGAATGATTAGTTCTGAAGCCTTTTTTTCTTGTTCGATGGCGCATGGTTACCGTTTTTTTTGTGGTGTGCCGTGTTCGTATTTGACGCCTTTGATTAATGGTGCGATATCGGACGAGCGGCTGCAGTATGTGGGTGCCAGTAGCGAGGGCGAGGCTGTTGCTCTTGCGAGTGGGGCGACTCTGGCGGGGGCACCCAGTGTTGTGATGTGCCAAAATTCGGGTCTGGGTAATGCGGTCAATCCGTTGACGTCGTTGGCAGCCCCTTTTCGTATTCCGTTTCTTTTGGTTACGACGTGGCGTGGTGAAAATCAGCAGAATGTCGAGCCGCAGCATCGTTTGATGGGGCGTATGACGGGGGACTTGTTGCGCTTAATGGCGATACCGCATGCGCTGTTTCCGCAGAGCGAATCGGCGATAGCTGAGGTGTTGGAGCAAGCGGATGCGCACTACCGTCGGCACAGCACGCCGTGGGCTTTGATTATGCAGAAGGGTGCGGTGCGAGACGATGGCTTGAACGAACGTCCGTTGCCCAAGCCAGACGGGCGCGGCATCTATGTAGACAAAAGACAGCACCCGAAAACGCCGGTCAGTCGCGCCGATAGCTTGAGGTGCATACGTAGCATTGTTGCGGAATCGATACCTTTGATTGCAACAACGGGCAAGTGTTGCCGCGAGCTCTTTGAACTGGGGGATCATTCGGGGCATTTTTACCAAATCGGTGCGATGGGTTGTGCTAGTGGCTTTGCTTTAGGAGTCGCTCTATGTTGCCCGCGCCACGTTGTTGTGTTGGACGGCGATGGAGCAGCCTTGATGAAGCTGGGCAGCTTTGCAACCATTGGTGCTTATCAGCCGCAACGTTATACGCATGTTCTGTTGGATAATGGCTGTCACGACTCTACGGGGGGTCAGCGCACGGTGTCGGCGCACGTTGATTTTTGTGACATTGCTTTAGCCTGTGGCTACCGTGCTGCGTATTGTTGCGATAGCTTGGTTGGCTTGCGGGAGGCGTGGCAGGCGAGGCAGAGCATCAAGGGGCCGGTTATGATTTACATGTCTATTGCGGCGGGCTCGATGAGTCCGTTGGGACGACCGAGTGTGCCAGCGCCGCGTCTTGCGCAGCGTTTTAAGGCTTTTTTGCAAGAGCCTTGCGACTTGCCTTGACGGCACGCAGAAAGCGGTGCATGTCGCGAGGAAAGACGTGGCCGATACAGCCGACCCGAAAGCTATCGATGTCGAGCAGTTTGCCGGGATAAATGGCGAAGCCTCTTTTCCAGAGAGCATGGTAGAAGGCTTGGAAATCGAGGGCTGGCGGGCGATGAAAGCTGACGATAATTGGCGAGAGATCCTTATCCTGAAGCACGGTGGCAAAGCCGAGGTTTTGCATGCCGTCGATAAGAATGTGGGCATTTTTTTGATAGCGTTTATGGCGGGCGTCCACGCCGCCTTCGGCTTTGTGGCGGCGGAGGGCTTCGGCACAGGCAGCGACCACTTGCACGGGGGGCGTGAAACGAAACTGCTGGGTTTTTTGCATGAAGGCGTATTGTGCCTGCACGTCAAGAGACAAAGAGGTGCTGGTTGCTTGTAGGGCTTGCGGGTTGGCAATAACAAAGGCAAGGCCTGGTGCACCTTCTAGGCATTTATTGGCAGACGCAGCAATGACAAGACGACCAGCGTGCGTGCCTCGGGGCAGAGAAAGAGGCAAAGCCCCGAAAGCACTCATCGCATCGACAAGCAACGTCTTGCCGTAACGACAGCCAAGCTGCAAAACAGACTCATAAGGATTGAGCATACCGCTCGAGGTCTCGCAATAGGTCATCGCTATATGGGTTATGGCTTTGTTGCTTTTGAGAGCCTCTTCGATGGCACTGAGGTCGAGGGAAACGTAGGGGTCATGCTTTTGTCGGGTGTGTGCTAGCTGAGCTTGAGCGGCGATGTCCGCTATGCGTGCGCCGTAGGCACCGTTATCGATGATAAGAACGTGGTCGTTGGTGGCGACCGAGCTGCGGAGCATCGCTTCGATGGCGTATGTGCCGCTACCGGGTAGAAGGGCGACAACGGTTTTGTCGTTGCCGTTTACCAGAGCACGCACGTCTGTTATGATGCGAGTGGTAAGCGCGCTGAAGGTTGCGTCTCTCGAGGGATAATCGACTCGCATTTTTGCGCGCACGTAAGGGGACGTGCTGAGGGGGCCCGGTGTCAATAAAAGGGGCGTGCGAGGACGCAGAAAATGACGTAAGCACTGCCACATGTGCGCCGCGCTATTTTTCTTGTTTGTTGGTGTCGTCTTCGTGGACGAGGGGCGCAAGGGGCGGGCGTTTCTCCATGACTTTATCGATTAAGCCAAAATCGATGGCTTCTTCTGGTGACAGAAACGTATCGCGGTCGAGGGCTTTTTCGATGTCCGCAATCGGTGTTTTGGTGTGTTTGACATACAGCTGGTTCAGCTTGGCGCGTAGCGAAATAATTTCTCGAGCGTGGATTTCGATATCGGCAGCTTGCCCTCTGAAACCGCCGGAGGGCTGGTGCACCATCAAGCGCGCATGCGGTAGACAATAACGCTTGTTGGGTGTGCCTGCCGCCAACAGCAAGGATGCCATGCTCGCAGCCAGACCAATACACACGGTGCTGACATCGGGGTGGATGTAATTCATCGTATCGTAAATGGCAAGCCCCGCGTTAATCTCGCCGCCGGGCGAATTGATATAAAAGGAAATGTCTTTACGAGGATTCTCTGACTCAAGAAAGAGCAGCTGGGCACAGATAAGGCTTGCCATCTCGCTGTGAATGGGGCCCGTTACAAAAATAATACGGTCTTTGAGTAGACGAGAAAAGATGTCGTAGGCGCGTTCCCCACGAGGGGTTTGTTCAACGACCATAGGAACAAGGGTGTTCATGGAAGGCATCGAGGAGTCTCCTGATTAAAGATAGGGCAGAGGTTAGTTTACGTGATAAGAGATGACTTTTTGTCTGGGGCGGACGTCTCAGCGGAGGCATCCTTCTCGAACAGTTGATTGAAAGGCACAGTGTGGTCTTGAACGTGGACTTTTGTCAACAAGAAGGCGTCTATATTATTTTGCGTCATGGAGGCATGCAGACGATGATAGAGGCGTTCGCGCTCATCGGGCGTAAGGCTTTTTTTATCTTGGTTTTTGTCGCTCTCGATGGCTTTGAGCAAGGCTTGCATCTGGGGCTCGATAGCATCCGCGGTGGGAAACAGCTGATTTTGCGTGGCAATGTGACGAGATAAGGCATAGAGACGCAAACTATCGGTATCTATGGCGGCTTTTTCGTCTGACTCGCTGTTTGACGAGCGCGCTTGTTGCAGATACTCATCGGGCAAATCAATGGACACAGTGCGGTTAAGGGCTTGCCACAGGTCTCGCCGTACGTTTTGGGCACTGAGCTCATCGGCTTGTTTTTGCAGCTCGAGACGCAAGGTGTTACGAAGGTCTTTCTGGTCTTTGGCTTTGAAAGTCGTCAACATGTCTTGTTCACTGAGGGGGCTTCCTTGACTGATATCATCGATGGTCGCGGTGATGTGCACGGTGTCGGGTTGTTGCGGGTCGAGACGCGTCTCTACGGTGAAGGTGTCGCCTTTTTTGTGACGAGGCAGAGCCTCAATCAGGGCGCGGTGGAGGGGGGATGCCGCCTGTTGTGGCGGAACCATGTCCACGTTCCAGGTGCCTTTCTGGGTTTTGCCGTTATCTTGCGAGGAATCTTGGGGAGAGGCCTTCGAAGTAGCCGTGTAGCTGAGGGTGACACGTTCGTTAAGTTTGGGGGGGCGGGTTTCAGTGATAGGCTCAAAACGCCTGTAGACGTGCTTCAGTTGAGCAAGGGCTTTATCGATGTCTTGTTCGCTGGGCTCAGCGCGATAGCGTTTGATAGCAACAGAGCCGTAATCAATGGCGGGGACGTGGGCAGTCAGAATCGTTATCGTCGCGGTGAGGTCGTCACTCTGGCGTTGCGGCGGCACCGCTTTGATTTGCGGAGTCGTCAAAGGGTGCAGTTTGTTGTCTTGCAGGATGACATCGACGGCGCGACTGAGGATGGCACGTAGAACGTCTTGTTCGCTGCTGTTTTGGTAGCGTTGTTTGATGACGTCTAGAGGCACTTTGCCGCGTCGAAAACCTTTAATGGTCGCGGTTTTCTGGTGACGTTGCAGTTGCTCGTCTACGGCAGAATAAAAGCGGGCTGAGGGCAGACGTATCGTGAAGTGGTGATGAGTCTTGCTACTTGTCTCGTCTTTTGTGATATTGAGGTCTTGTTTGCTGAGGGCGTCTATGGTCATGATGATGGTCGGTGGTGGTGCGGGTGAAGGGATTTGAACCCCTACGACCGAAGTCACTGGCACCTAAAGCCAGCGCGTCTACCAATTCCGCCACACCCGCGTGTTGGGGAGTTTCGGTGAGGCTCTTACACGTTGTAATGTGTTGGCGCGCATCGAGCAAGGGCTTGACGGAGAAAACGTGGGAGCATGCTGGCGACAAGCGGAACGTGCGGGTTACGACGCTGGGCGAGATAGGCGGCTTCCCCATGGAGATAGACGCCCGCTAAGCAGGCTTGCCACGTAAGGGGGGCAGGCATTGCCGCGCAGAAGCTCGCAAGGATGCCGACAAGCACATCGCCGCTCCCCGCCGCCGCAAGAGAAGAAGGCGCATGATCATTGATGACGACAGGAAAAAGGGAGTCGGCGGCGGTGTCCTGAGTGGCATGAGCGATAACGGTGTCGTTACCTTTCAGCACGACAATGGCTTGGGTTTGGCGTGCCATTGTTTGTGCTGCGAGGCACTTATTGTCGAGGGCAATGTCGGGGAAGCACCGTTGTGCTTCGCCGTGGTGTGGGGTCAAAATCACCTGTAGCGAGGGATAGGTGTGCGCCAGCTTGTTAACGATGAAGGCTTGCAGTGCGCCGCCATCGAGAATCAGCACAGGCTTATCGTTGCGTTCCCGCAGAATAGCCAAACTCTCGACGAGCAGTTTTTGATAGGAAGCACTAATCATCATGCCATGCCCCATAGCGTAAGCTTTGATGCGGGTATCTCGCAAGAGCTCAAGCCAGTCGGCATTTTCTCGGACGACAACGCAAGGCGATACCATGTGGGGGGGCATGCCAGAGGGCGTACCAGAGGGAGTCGTGGCGATAACCATACCGCATCCGCTGTGTAGGGCACTGTTTGTTGCCAGGGCATGGGCACCGAGTAACGATGCGCCATAGAAGGCACACACGCCGCGGCTGTATTTATGGTCTTGTGGTTGCGGACGTGGGAAAGAGTCGCGCCACAGCAACGGATGGTTACGAAGGATAGTGGGGGCTTGTGTGCAAGCATGACGCAGACAGGCAGAATGTAAGGCGGGCTTGGCGGTTATATCGACAACATGGACAGAACCGCTGTGTGCTTTGCCGGGCTGGAGAAGGTGGCAAGGCTTGCGGGCAAAAAACGTTATAGTGCTTTGGGCATGAATGGCAGAGCCGAGCACGCACCCGCTATCGCTGTCGATACCGCTGGGTATATCGATAGCAAGAATGGTGCTTTGTGTGTCCGCAAGTAGCGCGATAAGACGCTGATAGTCGCCTGTAAGGTCACGAGTCAAGCCGGTGCCAAACAACCCATCGATGATAAGGCTGTCGGCAAGCAACGGGCGGTACGATTCCATAGCGGATAGGGGTAACGTGGTGCCCTGCCATTTTTTTGCCATCGTGGCAGCATCGCCACGTAAGGACGTCGTTGCGGCGATGCACGTGACATCGTGATTTTTCTGTAGGAGTCGTGCGGTAGCGAAGCCGTCGCCGCCGTTGTTGCCGGGGCCTGTGAGGACGAGGACTTTCTTTTTTGTTGTGGTCATGAGCATGCGTTCGGCATGGCGGGCTACGTGCTGGGCGGCGTTCTCCATGAGCTGGAGGGAGGTCATGGCTTTGTCGGTCGCGTGGGCATCAGCCACGCGGGCTTGCCTTTGATTCAGAAGCAAAAGGGAAAGAGGGTAGGAGGTGGCTTGCATCGACGACATAATTTCAGGTATAGTGGCGGGGCTATGGTAACACCCCGTTCTCTTTCCTCCTCTGGTTCGTCCGTCTCCCCTTCTTCTTTTATACGCCATGACTGGCAGCAAGAGGAAGTGGTTGCGTTGTTATCGTCACCTTTATTGGCGTTGTTGGACAAGGCTCGGTCGGTGCATCGTGCTCACCATGTGCGTGATGATGTCCAGCTGGCGAACCTGCTGAGTATTAAGAGTGGCGGTTGCCCCGAAGATTGTGCCTATTGTCCGCAGTCGGCACGCTACCGCACGCATGTGAAAGCCGACAAACTGATGGACGTGCAGGCGGTCAAAGCAGCAGCAAAAAAGGCACGCCAACGGGGGGCAACGCGATTTTGTATGGGTAGTGCTTGGCGGAGCGTTAAAGATGGCAAAGACTTCGACGCGGTGCTGGCGATGGTGCGGGCGGTGCGCGCACTTGGCATGGAAGCATGCGTGACTCTCGGCATGCTGACGCAAAAACAAGCACAGCGGTTAGCACAGGCGGGTCTGACCGCCTATAATCATAATTTGGATTCGGGACCCTCTTTTTATGAGCGGATTATTACGACGCGGCGCTATGAAGACCGTCTGCGCACCCTTGCCCATGTGCGAGCCAGCGGAGTCCAGCTGTGTTGCGGCGGTATCATCGGCATGGGCGAAAGTCTCCAAGACCGAGCCGAACTGCTCGTTGTGTTGAGCAGCTTACAGCCCCACCCAGAAAGTGTGCCGATTAATGCTCTTGTTGCGGTAGAAGGCACGCCCCTAGAAGACCAACCGCCTATTGATCCGTTCGATATGGTGCGGATGTGCGCGGCAACACGCATCGTCATGCCGCAGACACGGGTGCGCCTGTCGGCAGGACGGGCTGCACTCAGCTCAGAAGCACAGGCACTATGCTTTTACGCAGGAGCAAACTCGATTTTCTTCGGCGATAAACTTCTCACCACCGATAATAACGACTGCGATGACGATAAAGCCTTAATGGATAACTTAGGACTGCAAGCACCTGAGCCTACGGAGCGGACTCTACAGAGAGCCACGAACTAGAATTGAAGGATAGCCTTGACAACTAGATGTAGTTAAGGTCGTGCTATAGATATACAACAATTTGTTGACATGGCTTGACACATTACCTTAAATGTACATCCAGAGGTTTGTATTCAATGATAGAACAATGGCAAATGCGACTGACTTATTCGGGTTTCATGCTGGTCACCAGAAACATCTTGATTACAAAGAACGGGTCAATCGGGGAGGTTATTACACGCCTGACGAAATCGTTGAGATTGGACGAGCTTTGGTTAAGAACCACATCAAAAAAGACTCGTTCATTCTTGACAATGCTTGTGGTTATGGTTCGTTTTTAAGTCAGTGGGGTACATGCACAGTTATAGGGTGTGATAGTGACGCTGTCGCTGTACAGATGGCACAGAAATATCACAGGCACGTATCATTTTTTCATCGAAATGCCTTGCAACGCGTTGACAGGAAGACATTTCATATTCCAGAGGATGCCAATTTGGTCATTGTTGGCAATCCACCGTACAATGACAGAACCTCGCTTATTCGCCGTCGTATCAAACAGGCTGCCTTCGAGATAGATGACGATTTGAGGTGCAGAGATTTGGGGATGTCTTTTCTTCTAGCCTATAATAAGCTCAGAGCAGACATTGTCTGTGTTTTGCATCCTTTGTCGTATATCATTAAAAAAGCCAATTTTCAATCAATAAAAGAATTCATGCGTAACTATCGATTGATGGATGGGCGAATCGTAAGTAGCGCGTGCTTTGCGGAAGCATCGAAAACAACGCATTTTCCTATCATCATCGCCCTTTATAAGCGCCATGCTGAAGGGATGACTTATGAGGATATCAAAAACTTTGTATTCAAAATTCAGGGTGGTGGAACTTTGTGCCTGAATCGCTATGAATTCATTGACCAGTATATAGATAAATATCCAAAGAAAAAAAAATGTCTTGGCAAAAATCCTCTTTTCTTTTGGACAATGCGAGATATCAACGCGCTCAAGAGAAATAAGACTTTTGTGAAAAAATATAGCCACAACGCAGTCGTTATCGATAAAAATAAACTCAATTATTATATTTATGTCGATGTATTCAAAAGAAATCTCAGTCGTATCCCGTACTATTTTGGCAACTGCGATGTTATGATACAGAATAACTTGTATTCTCGATATAGAGGATACTTTCTATCAGATGCTCTGCAACACCATCCGTACTTAAAGTCTCACCTTTCTCAGTATCGTCTCCCAGACGCGAATAAACAAAAAATAAACGAATACTTCTTTGCACTGCTAGGGGAATGCCATGCGAGCACATATACATGAAGTCGAACGCAAAATAGAGATACGCCTGCCTTTGACCACACCCACAGGGAAAGTACGGGTTAAAAAAAGAGACGAACCGTACCAGTATGGACGACCAGTGGCAACAAAACGAGATTGCTTTACATCGAACACATACATCGAATGGCAAATAAGCTATGATGAAGAGGAAGGACGGCAGTCTTTTAGTACTATTCCTGATGTTACTTTTGTGGGTTACAGGGGCATAAAAAAATCATTTTATGAGCTGTCGGAGTATCTTTATTATTTTTATCGGTGGGGGTTTGTTGAGAAAAATGATTTAGAGCTGTTATTGCAACAACTTATGAATTTGAAGCAGACAGACTTGTTGTCTCATCATCGAGATTACCAAATCGAGCGCAGTGAGCCCATAAAAGAACGTTTGAATGGTTTAGCTTTTTACAGGCTTACTCTTTCTTATCCGCAACTTGTGTACCAACGTAGGAAGGGTGACCTTACAGTAGAGATTACAATCAGAGAAAAGCAACGTGCGGTTGGTGTACAACCAATGCTTTATCTGTGTATACCTGTGAAAAGTATCATGGCTCTTTCACCTCTGCTGGGGAGAACTGCTTCTACGAAAGAGGAGGGGTCATTTTTTCTTTGTCAAAAGGATTCTTGTATGGTGCTGGATATTATTCGTGTTTTTGGTATGTTGAGCGAATCTCATCAAGCAGACATCATCAGTATCCTATCCCGAGTATTAGAGATTTAAGAAATTAATCTGTTGCAGATTGTACGTTTGTAAGGAGTTATGATATAAAACATTTTGTATTATTTCTATGTAAGGTGTTTTACCTTATGAAATGTGGCACGAACGTGGCGGAGTGGACACGTATACGTTCAAGAAGCTACGCGAGCCTGCGTGGTATTGGGAGATAAAAAACATGGCTGAACGTAAGAATCGTCCGATAGATGTCTTGTTGGCAGAACTTGGCAAGTCCATTGGGCTTGATGAGCTGTACTTTGACGATAATGACGGCTGTTTATTGCAATTCGATGATACGATTACGTTGTTGTTGCTCTATGAATCTCGTCAAGATTTTCTTTATCTTTTCAGTTTTGTGCAAGAGTTGCCCGCTGAGAACAAAGAAAAAGTCTTACGGCGTCTGATGGAAGCCAACTATCGTTGGACGGAGACGGAAGGGGCAACCCTCAGTCTCAATCCCGGCGAGGACAACGTGGTCATGACGTTACAGTTGTCGGCGGTCGGCCTCGACTTGTCGGTGCTGGAAGACACCATTGGGCGTTTTGTCGATAGCGTCGAGCGGTGGTCAAAATATCTTGTTAATCCGGTTGCAGATGTTAAACTACCGAAAGCGGCGGGCAACGGAAGTAAAGACAACGGTAACGACAAGGGTGTCGCTGGTGGCGGTAACGTGCCGCTGATTCGGGCGTAAGGACTGTAAGAATATGAGCAAGCAAAATTGGACAACGGAATCGAGGGGCATGGGTCTTGTATTTTTGTGGTGTGTTGTGCTTGTTGGTGCCATGGTGCCAACGCAAGGGCTGGCACAGGGAGATGGCGAACCCATCATGCAAGCCGTCTATGATCAGGGACGCTTACATAAAAATCAGCAAGCTGACGTTGAACTCGTCATTAAGGATGCCGAAGGGCGCGAGCGGACTCGCTTCTTTACGTTGCGGCATAAAATTTTTCCTGAGCGCTCGAAGACTCTGGTTAAATTTTACGAGCCTGCCAGCGTGCGCGGCACCGCCTTGTTGAGCGAGACTCTCGACAAGGAAACGCACCCCTCCCAGTGGATTTATCTGCCAGCCTTTCGTTCGATTAAGCGTCTCAGTAGCGAAGAGCAAAACAAGAGCTTTGTTGGCTCCGACTTCACCAATGGCGATGTCGCCGGGCGTAAAGTCGAACGAGACAAACATGTCATTAAAGAAAAAAATGACAAAGTCGCTATCATCGAAAGCACACCGACAAAAAGTGATGATGATTATACCAAACTAGAGGTGCATGTGTTGTTGTCTGTCATGGTGCCTGCCCGAATCGTCTTTTATGGCAAGGGCGGCGAAAAGTTAAAAACGCTCCATAATAGGAACATTCGCAAAATCGATGGGATGTATACCGTGGTGGAAGCTGTCATGGAGAATCACCAGAGTGGTGGAACGAGCATTATCACCAAGACGGATATCGACTTTACCAGTGAAATAGACGAGAAACTAGTGGGATTCAAGGGCTTGCAAATGTAACTCAAAGACGACACTGCTATCGAGGGCACAGATGGATGGCTGAAAAAAGAACGCGGATGCGGGAGCAACGTTTCTGGGTAGGGGCAATTTTGGTATTGGTATCGGGCAATTCGGCTTGGGCTGAATCTGTCGATGCGTATGACAGCTATGGCGTTGTTATCGAAGACGACGCGGCGAGTGCCGTTGACGATTATGGCTATGATATTGTGATTGATGGCGAGTCGTCGTCTGACCCGTTGTCGTCGATGCGGGGGATGGCGCGGGAGGGTCGTAATCAGAAGGCATGGTATGATGATTGGTCTCAGTATGTTTTTGGTACGTCTGGGAGTTCGTATCAGCAAGGTTCAGGCTATCGTCGGGAGAGTGCATCGGTTTTATTAGGTTTTGAGGTGCCATTTAGCGATGGGCGTGTTTATATGTCGGGTTATCATTCTTATAGTGGTGTTGAATTTGAGCGGACGTTGTTGGGGCCCATAACGCTGAATTTGGCGGAAGAGAACGTCCATATTCCGCCGCAACGTGCTCGTTTCAGCGATGTGGACACGGATTTTGCCGATGCGTTTGTGCAGTATGACATTTCTGGGGTTGTGTTTGTTGTGGGTCGTCGCCGTGTGATTTGGGGGCAGTTTGATTTGATTTCGCCGTTGAATTTGGTTTTGCCGTTGACGACTCAGCAGCCGTTGCCGGTGTCGGATAAGATTAATTTTGTTGTGCCGCAGGATGGTGTGTCTGTGGGTTTTTTTCTTGGCGAGCGTTGGAACATTGAGGCGCATTATTTTCATCGCATCCGTGTTGATCCGTTGTTGTCGTTGGCGGCGGGTTCATCTTCAGATGTCGTCTATGCCCCTTTAGAGGGCAACGAGGAGATTACTGTGTTGTCGCTCCGCCCGGCGAAGGAGGACGATATCGAGTCGCACCACCAGTATGCTGTGCGCGTGCTCTATTATGGGGAGCGGGGCACATTCGGGCTTACGTATTATGATGGACGCATTGGCTTCGAGTATGGTGGTGGTGGACAGATTCAGGTCGATACGATTGGCGATGACGTCATCTATAATGTCGAGCGTTCTATCGATTTGCCGCGGGTGCAACAAGTGGCTTTCGAAGCAGCTGTGCCCATGGGAGTCTGGATATGGAAGATGGAGGCGGTCTATCAAAAGACGTCGGTGCACTTTCCTGCTTTCAGCTATTCGAGCCGAGACACTATTCTCAATGTGTTTTGGGGGGAGCAGCTGCCTCTCTATATCGAGTATCTGGAAGAAGCGTTGCAGCATAATGGTGGGCGCCTTTATGTTGAGGCACGACAGATGTATCTTGGAATCGGCGTCGATGCTCGTCTGAGCAGCTTTGATGTCAATTGTGTCATATCGTTTTCGTTGACGGATTTGGGCTCGTCGGGGACGCGTCTTTTGCGTCTATCGAACCGCGCCTTGGGGTTGGAGCAAGACCGCTTCGATGTTGTGCCTATTATCCATTTGGGTTATCGTTTCGGCGATGAAGACCGTTATCAAGTCGGTGTTACCGGCGGCTTGGTGGGGCTGGCTGAGGGTGTCGCCGCGTATTTTTCTGCCACCATCGGCGACAACTGGACGGTGACTGTGGGCATCGATTCGCTCAAGTATCTTTCCGATGGTTTTTTGAATGAGAGCCAAGGGGTGGATACGTTTCACTATGGTATTTTCCGTCGGTCAACTGATAGAGAGTATGGGGCGAGAACCAGTCTCGTTTATCGTTTTTAAGGAGGGATGAGTAAAAATGAATCGTTCATATAGTTTGGGGCTCTTAGGTTTATGGCTATCTGCTGTTCTGGTGGTCGGGGGCCAGGTATCAGGCATCCGCTTTGACAACGATACGTGGTTGCGAGAGGACGATCCTCGCCGGGTGCAGTTCGATATGTTCTCGCAAGAGTTTCAGGGCGGCGAGGTCTTGCTTGTCTTACTGCAGTTGGATGGGCCCCTGTTCGAAGAAGAACGTTGGCAGCGGCTGTATCGTTTCGAAACCGCGTTGAAAGGCATTGAAGGTGTCTCCAGCATCGAGTCGCCCATCTATGGGACTGTCATTATCGATAGCGGCGAGTCGTTGGAAATCCGTTCGTTTCAGGATGCCTATCAGCGCGGCTTTATTAAAGATATGGCGGATTATCGCCGTGTTTTTGGCGAGTCGCCGTATGCGCACAAGCTGTTATCGGCAGACGAGACAATGGTGGCGTTGAGTTTACGTTTGGACTCGCATCGCCAAGGTGTGTTGCGTGAACGTATCGCCGGCAAGATAGACGACCTTATCGCTGAGCACGGCTTGACGGACAACGCCTATTACGTAGGCGATGCTGCTCTCAAACGAGCCCTCGATCAGGCGACGGCACGGGATTTAGTCATGCTGTTGAGCTTCGCGGCTCTGGTCTTGCTGGTCTTCTTATTCTGGGCTTGTGGCGGGTCGTGGCGACGGACACTATTGATGGCGGCATGCACCTGTGCTGCGGTTCTGTCTTCTTTGGGCTGGATGGTCATCTTTGGCCACGTCATGACGGCAGTTAGCCTGATGATACCGGTGTTGGTTGCGGTCATCGCTATTGCTGATGGCTTACATATTTTGTCTCGTTGGTCGGGACTGGCACACCTCGAGCCACAGGAGCGTTTTCGCACGATGGTGCAAGAGACGTGGTTGCCGTGTCTATCGGCAAGTTTAACGTCGGCTATTGGTCTGGGCAGTTTTGTTTTGAGCGCGATTGTGCCGCTGCAAACCTTTGGTATCGATTCGTTTGTGTCGATTCTGTGGGCTTATCCTACGATTGTTATTGTTATGTGGTGCGGGTTGTGGCTCATCGAGGGGCAGGTGCCGCATCAGCAACAGCAAAGCCGAAGTCATAGATGGATAGATTGGCTCAAAGAGCAGACTGTCGGACAAAAAGCACGCCGTTGGGTGCGGGCGTTTGCCTTCGTGGGCGTTTTCATGGTCTCAGGCTTGAGCATGATTTATACGGAAACCAGCTTCTTGTCGGTCTTCTTCGAAAAAGAGAGCCGCTTGCGACAGGGATTCGACCTCGTGGACAAAAATCTGGGCGGCTCGGGGCGAGTCGATGTCGTCCTCGCAAGAGACGAAGTCGAAGCCTACCGCACCATTAAGGCTCTACAAGGCATTGAACGTCTGAACGAGACCTATCGAGACCTCCCTCTCGTCCATGACGTAGAGAGCTACTTGATACCGGTGGAGATGGTGCACCGTGCCTTTAGTGGCAAAGCGTCTCTGCCGAGCGATGACGAGCAACTCGGGCAGGAGCTGCTGTTTCTCGAGTTTTCTCGTAGCGAATCAACCCGCGATGTGTTGGCAGATTATATGGACTTCGACTATCGCAAAGCACGGGTGAGCTTGCAGACGCCGTCCCTCGAATCGAACGAACTGGCGACACTTATCTCGCAGGTGGAAGAACAGACACGCAGGAAAACCGATGATTTTATTGTTACGGGTTTTGGCGTTTATATTCATACGTTGAATGATTACGTTTTGAAAACACAGGTAGAAAGTTTGCTTTTGACTCTTTTTCTGATAGCCGTGTTGTTTTCGTTGCAGTTTGGTTTTCGTTTGGGCGGTGCGGGATTCATAGCCAACCTTTTGCCTTTGGCATCGACTTTGGGTCTTGTGTCGTGGCTTGGCTATCCCTATGATTTTGCGACAGTGCTGATTGCTGGTATCACGCTGGGGCTGTCGGTGGATGATACGATACACTTGTTGCACCATTATCGCCATAAACGCAAACAGGGGGCTAGCGTCGATGAAGCACGTCAGCATGCCCTGACTGTGACGGCTTATCCTATTGCGTGGACGAGCGGCTTGTTTTGTTGTGGCTTGGCGGTGCTGAGCTTGTCGGAGCTGGTTATTTTGCAGCGTTTTGCGTCTTTTACCATTTTTGGTTTGGTGATGGCGTTCTTTGTGAGTGTGCTGTTTTTGCCAGCACTGTTGGGACGGCTGCGAGACAAAAAAGACAAGATAACTTGACTTTTCTTGGTTTTTGTTCGACGTTACGTTGACGAGAGGGCGAAAAGCCGACAGAAGTGGGCGATAGGGGGGGGCGGTAGGACTCTTTTTGCTTTCTTGCACTCGTGATTATTTTTCGATGGTTTTTGAGCCGCAGTCTTTTTGTGGTGGTAGGGTTGTTTGCGGGGTCGTCTTATGCGGGGGGCGTTGAAGATTATGATGTCGTTATCAGCAGGGACGAGGACGAGGGCGGCGTGTCGGTGAAGCGGGCGCGTCCTTTCAGCGATTATTTTTTTGGTGATGTGGGGGGCTATTATAGTGTCGGTGAAGTCGAGCGGACGTTTGTTGGCGTTGAGGGTGGCTTCGAGCTGCCTTTTGCCGATGATGGTGGTCTTTTTGTGTTGGCTTTCGAGGCGAAACGCTCGTCCATCGAGCTGGAGCAACGCCGCAAGCTGTTTACCAGCGAAGCAAACTTACGGGCGATGTGTGGGGCGCGCGCTGACAATGACGAAGAACGCGCACTGTGTGCCGATGGCGCGCAAGATAGAGTCTTACAGCGGTTGGGCTTTCCTGCCGAACGCTCGCTGAAGGTTATCAGCATCGACACCGACATTGCTGAAGCGTTTGTGCATTACGCACCGACGGATGGGGTGCTGGTGCATGTGGGCAGAAGGCAACACGTGTGGGGGCAATTCGATTTGTTTTCACCGGTGAGTATCTTGTTGCCGTTGCGTTATGGCAACAATGCGGTGGATTTTAAGAAAAAGAATTTTCTCGTGCCACAGGATAGTGCGTCTTTGGCGTGGTTTATCACGCCGAACGTGGAACTACAGGGGCATTTCTTTATCAACACCGAGATTGATTCGTTGCTGTCCGATGTCATCGAAGAATTTGGCGGTGAACGTGACGTTGAAGACCATCGCCAGTATGCGATGCGTCTGCTCTATCGCCCTAGTTGGGGCACAGTGGGGCTGACGTTGTATAAAGGACGCTTGAGCGCGTTTTATTACGAGAATGCTCGTCTTATGGCTGATGGAGGTATCGATGATGAGCAGATTGATCTTGCACCGCTCAGTGCCTATGCCCTTGAGCTGGCGGTGCCGGTGGGCTCGTGGGTGTGGAAGGCAGAAGTCGTCTATCAAAAAACCCGTGAGGATATAACGCCGCTGATATCGCCCATGGGGAATAGCGATGTGGATAGGGCGACTCGTGCTTATGTGGCTTATGTGCGTGAGAGGAACGGCGGGTCTTTTACCAGCGAGGTGGATCGCGTGCTGGTGGGGTTGGGTGCTGATGCGCGGGTGCAGGGTTGGGTGGTTAATCTTGGGCTGTATATGCTGAAGGCATTCTATGATGATAAAGGCGATACGCTGCGGCGGTTGGAACGGGGGGCAGGCAGAGACAACAGCGATGACTTTATCATCTTTCCCGGGGTCAATGTGGCGCGCCGATTCGGTCGGGATGAACGCTACACCACGGGGCTGGTTGGCGGTTTGATAGGGCCCATACTGGGGGTGTCCCTCTATGGCACCATGCGTATAGGGGACAATCTAACGCTGTATGGCAGTGGCGAATTCGTCAGCACCCTTGCGGATACGTTTATTGATGAAGCCAATCAAAACGAAGGTGCGGGTGTTTCGTATAGCTTCAGCAATGACTTGGGGGTAGGGGCGCGCTTTGGGGTGCGCTACGCATTTTAGGTTACCTTAACAGGTGATATAGGGTATAGTGCGAATGACAAGTGCCATGTATATCGTGCGGGTCTGTTTAGAGGTTAAAACGATTATGATACGAGTTTTGCTGGTTGTTTTAGGGGTTGTGTGGATGAGTGCGTCTTATGCGGTTGCAGCTGAGAGGACGTATGAAGGCGATTATGATGTGATTATCCGAGATGAACCCGCGCCAAGGGCAAGAGATGTTAAAAAACCGGGTGAAAGGCGGACTCGCGAGCGGGGCTTCTTGGATAATACGTTTGGTGTGATTGGCGGTAACTATGCGGTGGGCGGTGCAACCCGTGTGTTCTCAGGGGCGGAGTTGGGCTTTGAAGCACCGCTTGGCAAGCGAGGACGCTTGTATGTATCTGGCGAAGCCATACACTCATCGGTGGAGCTGACATTGGAACGTAACAACGTCAATCCCAATGGTTTGACAAATGATGATATGATTGACCTCTATAATGAACGTTATAGCGGTGATGCTGGCGTTGCTCCCTTAACAACGCTGTCGGGTAACGACGACTGT